>JAXMMJ010000098.1:0-99371 GCA_034366585.1 Hylemonella sp. | reverse complement strand
GCAACTCGGCCTGCAGCTCCTCGCGCGTGATCGCATCGAGCGCGGCAAAGGGCTCGTCCATCAGCAGGATGGGCGGATCGAGCAGCAGCGCGCGCGCGATCGCCACGCGGCTCTGCTGCCCACCCGAGAGCTGGCGCGGATGATGCCGCAGGTAAGCCGCCAGGCCCATCTGCGCCAGCAACTGTTCGGCACGTGCACGGTCGGCTTCCGTGGGTGTGCGCTGCAGGGTCAGGGGCAAGAGCACGTTGTCCAGCACAGTGAGCCAGTCCAGCAGCGTCGGTTGCTGGAACACAAAACCCGTACCCGGGCCGGGCGCGCGGATCGCCTGGCCCTGCAGGCTCACCGCGCCGGCATCGGGTTGCAGCAGGCCGGCCGCCAGCTTGAGCAGCGTGGTCTTGCCGCAGCCGCTGCGCCCCACCAGGCAATGGAACTCGCCGGGCGCAATATCCCAGTCCACGCCCTGCACCACCGGCGGCCAGCCAGGGAAGGTGTAGCTCACCTGCTGCATGTCGAGGAAGGGCGCGGTACTCATATCAATCGCGGTAGGGTGCGTAGGCCTCGGCCGCATCCTCGGCCGATTGTTCGAGTTCGACCATGCGCACCAGGTCGAGCAGGCTGAAACGCCCGTCGTGGTGCCAGCCGGCTTCGGGCGCGGTCATCTGGCCCAGGGCGCAGATGCGCGTGGCACCGGCCGCACCTAACCGCTCGGCCAGCGCATGCAATTCCTGCGGCGCGGCGGCCAGGCCCACGGTCTGCAGCACCTCGCGTTGTGCGGCCAGCAGGGACAGCGTGTCTGCAAGGTGGTCCACGGCCTGCACCTGCACCGTGCGGTTCAATGCGCCCGGCAGCAAGGCGCTGGCCTGCTCGGCGTAGGCCACGCACCAGGCCGCACTGGCATCCCCCAGCAGTTCCACGCCGGCCCCGGCAAAACCTTGCATCTCCTGGCCCTGGCGCCAGCCGGCCACGCTGGCCGATTCTTCCAGGGTGAGCGTGCGGCGCGCGAACTTGTGTTGCAGCGCGGCCAGTTCACCGGCCAGCTGCTGCGCGAACTCGCGCGGCCTGACGCGGCCGCCGCGCGCCACGTAATAGGTGTGGGGCGAATAACAACCCTGCTGCTCGTAACGCACCACGTCCAGCGCGGCGGCGCGGGCGACGGCCTGCACGTGCTGCACATTGAGTGCGGCCGCCGAAACCAGCCCCACGCTGAGCTTGTGGCCGTGCGGCAGGAAACGCGTGCTCACCGGCACCTGCTGCCTGAGCGCCGTCAGCGTGTCGTTGCCGCCATAGGCCAGCACCGTGTCGGCCTCGGCAAACAGCGCACGCTCGCTGGCCGTATCGCCGCCCTTGAACCAGACGATGGCCAGCACCTCGGCCAGGCGCGGCTCCACCTCAGCCAGCAGGCGCGCGAACAGCGAGGCAAAGAGCGGCTCGGCACTGGCCACCTTGCCGATGGCCGGCGCCTTGACCAAGAGGCCGCAGACCAGGCTCCACAACGGCAGGCCCGGCACATTACCGGCCCAGACGTGCACCAGCAGTTCGGGGCCGAGCGCGCGCGCCATGCCGCCCTTGGCACGCGGCTGGAATTCGTCGAGCAGCTTGGGGTTGCTGAAGTCCTCGGCCACGAAACGCTGCAGCTGCGGCGCGCGGAAGGTCTTGAGGTAAGCGTTGAGGCCCAGGCGCACCATCTCGGCGTCGAAGCCACTGATGCGCGGCAGCAGCAGCTCCAGTTCCAGACGGTAAGGATCGGCCGGGTTGAGCAGGCGCTCGATGGCGCGGTCGATGGCGGCAATGATCTGCGTGACCGGCATGGACTTCAGCTGCGTGCGCCCCTGGCTGCGCACATGCGCGGCCAGCGTGTGCAGCTGGACTGGCGTGAGATGCGGCACCAGCACATCGACCTGCTGCGCACCGGCGCCAAAGCCCAGCGTGTGCCACTGCACCTCGCTGGATGTCAGCCCCGGCAAATAACCCGCGGTGATTTTCATGACTGCGCCGCCCGCAGGAATTCATCCACCGCCAGCGAGCAGCCCTTGGCCTGCGCACCCTGGGCCCGACCCAGCAGCAGGAAGCCGCCGTCCACCGCCACGCCCACGTCCTCGGTCAGGATGGTCGTGACGGAATTGAAGTTGCCCAGGTCGGTATGAGCCAGGATGCCGCGCTCGCCCCGGGTCATCTCCTGCCCGGTCAGCGGGTCCAGCACGCGCGTGCGGATCCAGTGCGGGCCGGACTTGACGGCCGGCAGCACGGCGTTGCCCGCGTCGTAGAACTGCGTGCTGAGTTCCGTCATGCCGTACATATTGATGCAGGCGCTGCGGGGCACACCGAAAGTCGAGGCGAGCGCGTCGTAGAACAGGTCCATGTCCATCTCGCGCGACTGGCCCTTGAAGCCGCCGGTGTCGAGCAGGCGGCTGCCGGCGGGCAATTTGAAGCTCAGGCCGCGCGCCTGCAGCGCGTCCATCAGGTGCACGAAGCTGTAGCTGGCGCCCAGCAGTGCGAAGGGCTCGCCGCTGGCCTGTACCTGCGCCAACGTGGCGCACAGCGCGTCCAGCTGCAGGCCCTCGCTGTCCAGGTAATAACGGCTCTCAGGCGTGCCGAACTGGTGCAGCGCCAGTGCGAGGTAATGCGCCAGCGAGGAGTTGGGCATGAGCTGTTCGCTGGGAAAGAGGATGCTCATGCGCATGCGCTCACGGCCGGCCATGAAACGCTGCTGGAAGTTCAGCGTCATGGACAGGTCGTAGACCTGCAACTGCGGGTGGTAGTGCCGGCCCTTGACGTCGCCGCGCGTGGTGCCGCTGGTCATGAAGACGCGTTCGCAACGCTCGGGCGGCGTGCAGCTCAGCGTCAGGTCCTTGAAGCCGTTGATGGGCACGGCCGGGATGTCGCGCCAGTGTTTCACGGTGCGCGGCGTGCGGCCGCGCTGCTGGCAGAACTTCTGGAAGGCGGTGTTGTGCTGGAACTGGTGGGCGAAGAGGCGCAGGGCCAGGGCATTGAAGCTCTCATCCCCCGCATCCGGACGCGCGATGAACGCCAGCAGATCGGGAACGATGCCCGATGCTGGTTGCGACGATGGGTGTACTGCTTCTGCCACGAAAACCTTTCCTGGTGCGCCGGGGGCGCGTGCTCCGAAAGGTGTGGCGAGGCGGGGGCCTGGCAAACAGCTCTTCTTACGTCGGCATGATCCGAGTCAAGTTCACGGGTTCGGTATCGGGATCACTTCCCACCATCTCAGCTGTCCACTTGCGCGGACAACACCCCGGAGCAGGGATAATTCTATGCCAAGCGGCAAACCTGCCGCCGTGTTTTGGCGCATTTCTTGCAAGTTGATCCCTCTATGAATGAAGCCTTGCGTATCGTGGTGGTGACCTCGGACCTGGGGGTGGGTGACCCCGGGGACGAAGACGCCCTGCAGCAGGCCGATCGTTCGCGCAGCCTGCGCATCGGCCTGCTGGAGAGCGGCTTCAACCTGGTGGCCTCGCTGCCGGCCGACGTCTTCCTCAACGAGCGCCTGGCGCAGCTGCAACCCGATATGGTGATCGTCGACGCCGAGAGCGGCGCGCGCGACGCGCTGGAACACGTGGTGATGGCCACGCGCGATGCGCCGCGCCCCATCGTCATGTTCACCAACGATCAGGACACCTCGCACGTGCGCGCCGCCGTGGCCTCTGGCGTGACAGCCTACATCGTGGCCGGCCTGTCGGCCGAGCGCATCCGTCCCATCCTGGACGTGGCCCTGGCGCGCTTCCAGCACGAGCAGGCCCTGCGCCATGAACTGGCCGAGACGCGCAGCGAGCTCGACGAGCTCAGCGCCGAGCTCAAGGACCGCAAGACCATCGACCGCGCCAAGGGCCTGCTCATGCAGCGCCAGGGCCTGAGCGAACAGCTGGCCTACGAGAAGCTGCGCAAGACCGCCATGGACAGGGGCCTGAAACTGGCCGAGGTCGCGCAGCGCATGCTCGACGTGGCCGATCTGCTTTAGAGCAGCGCACAGCATCTCTTTTTGGTGCACCGCACCATTCCGGCGCATCACCCCCCTTCAGTGCACGGACCTCGATAACCCATTGATAGACATGGGTTTAAAGCTACCAAATCAGTAGCACTCAAAAACCCCCGAAGCTGGCACGCCCTTTGCATAGCAGTTAACAAGACCACTCACGGTCAACCGGCAGCCCGTCCAACGGCGGATGTGGCCGCCGGTACGGACAAAGGCGTCCCCACGGAGCATGGCCGCGTCATCCAGACGCGCCGGCTCGGTGAGGACGCCTTTCTTGTTTTCTTCATCGCCACAAGGAGCTTTCATGCCTGATCTTCTGAACGCCAAACTCAGCCGCCGCGCCGTGCTGCAGACCGCCGCCGTCGGTGCCGTCGGCATCGACCCCGCCCTGCGCGCTGCCGTCTACGCCGCCGGCTCGGACGCCCCCGAGAAGAAGGAAGTGAAGATCGGCTTCATCCCGCTGACCGACTGCGCCAGCGTGGTCATGGCCTCGGTGCTGGGCATCGACCAGAAGTACGGCGTGAAGATCATCCCCAGCAAGGAAGCCAGCTGGGCCGGTGTGCGCGACAAGCTGGTCAACGGCGAACTGGACATGGCCCACGTGCTCTACGGCCTGATCTACGGCGTGCACCTGGGTGTCTCCGGCCCCAAGAAGGACATGGCCATCCTGATGAGCCTGAACAACAACGGCCAGGCCATCACCCTGTCCAAGAAGCTGGCCGACAAGGGCGCGGTGGACGCGGCCAGCCTGGCCAAGCTGATGGCCACCGACAAGCGTGAATACACCTTTGCCCAGACCTTCCCCACCGGCACGCACGCCATGTGGCTGTATTACTGGCTGGCCTCGGCCGGCATCAACCCCATGAAGGACGCCAAGGTCATCACCGTGCCGCCGCCCCAGATGGTGGCGAACATGCGCGTAGGCAATATGGACGGCTACTGCGTGGGCGAGCCCTGGGGCCACCGCGCCATCATCGACGGCATCGGCGTCACCGCGGTCACCACGCAGGACATCTGGAAGGACCACCCCGAGAAGGCGCTGGGCACCACCGGCGAGTTCGTCAAGAAGTACCCGAACACCGCCCGCGCCGTGACGGCCGCCATCATCGAGGCTGGCCAGTGGATCGACGCGAGCCTGTCCAACAAGATGAAGATGGCCGAGACCGTGGCCGACAAGAGCTACGTCAACACCAGCGTGGACGCGATCAACCAGCGCATCCTGGGCCGCTACCAGGACGGCATGGGCAAGACCTGGGACGACCCCAACCACATGAAGTTCTACAACGACGGCAAAGCCAGCTTCCCCTACCTCTCCGACGGCATGTGGTTCCTGACCCAGCACAAGCGCTGGGGCCTGCTGAAAGAGCACCCGGACTACCTGGCCGTGGCCAAGCAGATCAACCAGATCGACATCTACAAGCAGGCCGCCACCGCCGCCAAGGCTTCTGTGCCCAAGGACGTGATGCGCACCAGCAAGATGATCGATGGCGTGGTCTGGGACGGCAAGGACCCGAAGAAATACGCCGACAGTTTCAAGATCAAAGCCTGAAACCTTGCGGGACAGACCAGGCCGCAGGCTTGTTCTGTCCTCAACTGAATAGGAAAGAGGAACCCATCATGGTCAGCGCCGTGTTTCATACCCCCCTGGAACGGGCAACCCCCGTTCCCCTCCCGCCCACCGGCGGGAAAAAGGCAGCGACCCCGACAGCCCCCGCCGCGGAGGCCACCAAGACGCCGGGCTACGACTGGCGCGGCCTATGGCAGCGCGTGATCCCGCCGGTGCTGGGCCTGGCCCTGCTGGTCGGGATCTGGGCCCTGGTGTCGCTCACCAGCAAGGGCAGCATCCCCAGCCCGGTCGAGACCTTCAAGCAGGCCCTCGACGTCTTCAGCGACCCGTTCTACCGCAAGGGGCCGAACGACCAGGGCGTGGGCTGGAACGTGCTGATGTCGCTCGAACGTGTGGCACTGGGCTTCGGCCTGGCGGCCATCGTCGGCATCCCGGCCGGTTTCATGATCGGGCGCTTCACCTTCCTGAGCCGCATGTTCAACCCGCTGATCAGCCTGCTGCGCCCGGTCTCGCCGCTGGCCTGGCTGCCCATCGGCCTGCTGGTCTTCAAGGGCGCCAACCCGGCGGCCATCTGGACCATCTTCATCTGCTCCATCTGGCCCATGATCATCAACACCGCGGTGGGCGTGCAGCGCGTGCCGCAGGACTACATGAACGTGGCGCGTGTGCTGCAGCTCTCGGAATGGAAGATCGTCACCAAGATCCTCTTCCCTGCCGTGCTGCCCTACATGCTGACCGGCGTGCGCCTGGCGGTGGGCACGGCCTGGCTGGTGATCGTCGCGGCCGAGATGCTGACCGGCGGCGTGGGCATCGGCTTCTGGGTCTGGGACGAGTGGAACAACCTCAACGTCAAGAACATCATCATCGCCATCTTCGTGATCGGCATCGTGGGCCTGGTGCTCGAGTTCGCGCTGATCAAGCTGGCCACCGCCTTCACCTTCGAAGAAGTCAAGAACTGAGGAGTCCGTCATGAACGAATCACTGAGCACCAAGTACATCGAGGTCCAGGGCGTCGAGCAGACCTTCAAGACCGCCAAGGGCTCCTTCCCCGCGCTGCGCGACATCAACCTCACGGTCGCCAAGGGCGAGTTCGTGGCGCTGATCGGCCACTCGGGCTGCGGCAAGTCCACCCTGCTCAACCTGATCGCTGGCCTGACCACACCCACCAACGGCACCCTGCTGTGCGCCAACCGCGAGATCGCCGGCCCCGGCCCCGAGCGCGCCGTGGTGTTCCAGAACCATTCGCTGCTGCCCTGGCTGACCTGCTACGAGAACGTCTACCTCGCGGTGGAACGCGTTTTCGGTGCCGCCAGCAAGAGCACGGGCGCCGCCGCCGAGAACAAGGCCCAGCTCAAGGCCCGCACCGAGGCCGCACTGGCCCTGGTGGGCCTGACACCCGCCGCACAGAAACGCCCCGGCGAGATCTCGGGCGGCATGAAACAGCGCGTGGGCATCGCCCGCGCCCTGTCCATGGAACCCCAGGTGCTGCTGATGGACGAGCCCTTCGGCGCGCTGGACGCACTCACCCGCGCCAAGCTGCAGGACGAACTGCTGGAGATCGTGGCGCGCACCAAGAGCACCGTGGTCATGGTCACGCACGACGTGGACGAGGCCGTGCTGCTGAGCGACAAGATCGTGATGATGACCAACGGCCCGGCCGCCACCATCGGCGAGGTGCTGGCGGTGGACCTGCCGCGCCCACGCAAGCGGGTGGAACTGGCCGAAGACCCGCGTTACATCAACTGCCGCAAAGCCGTGATCGACTTCCTCTACACGCGCCAGGCGCACGTGGAAAAGGCAGCGTAGACAGAAACACCCCCGTGCCGCGCCTGAGCGCGGCTCCCACCCTCAAGGGGGCGACACCAGCGGCCCGGCAAAGCCGGTTCCGCGGTGTCCCTGGTATTAGCAACCCGGCACCGCGCAGGCTCCCCATAACTGGGCGCAGATATTGCTTGCAGTGAGATGAACAGGCCAAAGCCGGCTTGAAATCCCGCATTCGGTGCAAAGACGCACCGGATCGTTCCAGACGAAGGCGTCCACACGTGTGCAGCCCTGCTGCCATGCACGTGTCGACGCCTTTTTTGTTGGCCCACGGACAAGCACGATGAACAGCTTTCGCAACTTCCTCCAGGCCGGCCACAGCCCCACGCTGCTGGCCTCCTTCGTGTACTTCACCTACTGCTGCGGCGTCTGGGTGACCAACGGCGCCATGGCGCCCTTCATCAAGGAATCGCTGCAGCTCAGCCCCGCGCAGATCGGGCTGATGCTCTCCATCCCCATCTTCGCCGGCGCGCTCATGCGCTTTCCCCTGGGCATCCTGGCGCAGTACATCGGGCGCAAGAACGCCACCCTGGTGGAAATGGGCGGCATCGCCATCGCCCTGCTCTACGGCTACTTCTTCGTCGAGTCCTTCAACGACCTGCTGGCCATGGGCGTGCTGCTGGGCATCGCCGGCGCGAGCTTTGGCGTGGCGCTCTCGCTGGGCTCGGGCTCCTTCCCCGCGCGCTACAAGGGCCTGGCCATGGGCCTGGTGGGCGCGGGCAATGTGGGCACCTCGGTCTCGGCCCTGCTGGCGCCGCAACTGGCCCAGGCTTACGTCTGGAAAGCCGTCTACGGCCTGGCGGCGCTGGGCCTGCTGCTGCCCGTGCTGGTGATGGTCTTCATCGCGCGCGAGCCCGACGACGTGGACAAGCACGCCAGCTTTCGCGACCACATCGCCTGCCTGTTCGAGAAGGACGGCTGGGCCTTCTCCATCATCTACGCCATCACCTTTGGTGGTTTCATCGGCCTGACCACCTTCCTGCCGAGTTATTACTACGACCAGTTCGGCGTGAGCAAGGTGCAGGCCGGCCAGCTCACCATGCTGGCCGCTTTCATGGGCGCGGCGCTGCGCATCTTCGGCGGCTGGATCTCCGACCACTGGGGCGGCATCAACACGCTGACCGCCGTGCTCGTCATCGTCACCATCACCCTGCTGCTGTGCGGGCTGGCCGGCGGCTCGCTGGTGCTCACCACCCTGCTCATGATGTTGTGCTTCGCCGCCCTGGGCGCGGGCAACGGCGCGCTGTTCCAGCTGGTGCCCCTGCGCTGGCCGCTGAGCACCGCCGTGGCCGGCTCCATGATCGGCGAGATCGGTGCCCTGGGCGGCGGCCTGGTGCCCAACGCCATGGGCCTGTCCAAGCAATACACCGGCACCTACTTCTGGGGCTTCACCCTCTTCGCCCTGCTCTCGCTCCTGGTGCTGAGCATGACACGCGTGATGCAGCTCCGCTGGACCCGCACCTGGGCTGAGAAAGGCGGCAGAGCGCGCAGCGCCTGATCGCGCGGCCTCAACGCACCGTCGCGGCCGACACGGCGAAGGGATCGCCTTCGGCCTCGATGAAGTCACCCAGGTAATCCAGGAAACGCCGCACCGCGGGCACCATGCCCCGGCGCGAGGGATACACCGCGTGAAAAATGCCGGGCTGCGGCGCCCAGTCCGGCAGCACCTTCACCAGGCGCCCGTCCAGCAGTTCTTCGCGGCACATGTAGTCCGGCAGGAAACCCATGCCGGTGCCCTGCACCACCGCGAACTTGAGTGTCAGCAGGTCATCGGCCAGCAGCCGCGGGCTATGCGCCAGCGTGAAGGTCTGGTCCTGCGGCCCCTGCAGCACCAGCGTGGACCGGCCATCCACGCCGGACATGGCCACCGTGTCCATGCGCGCCAGGTCTTCAGGCCGCTCCGGCCGGCCCTGGCGCTGGAGCAGCGCGGGGCTGGCCGCCAGCACGGTCTGCGTCACCCCCAGATGCTTGACCACCAGGCTGCGGCTCTCCTCCAGGCTCACGCGCACACGCAGCGCCACGTCAAACCCCTCTTCGACCAGATCGACCACGCGGTTGCTGACGCGCATGTCCACGCGCACCTGCGGGTAGCGCGCCAGGAAAGCCGGCAGGATGGGCCCCACCGTGGTCTGCGCCAGCGTCACCGGGCAGGCCACGCGCACCGTGCCGCGCGGCTCGGTCTGCACCTGCTCCACCGCTTCGGTGGCGGCTTCGGCCGCATCACGCATGGCCAGGCAATGGCGCAGGTAGTGCTCGCCCACGTCGGTCAGCGAGAGCTTGCGCGTGGTCCGGTGCAGCAGGCGCACGCCCAGGCGGCCTTCGAGTTCGGCCACCCGGCGCGAGAGCTTGGACTTGGGGATGCCCAGGTGCCGGCTGGCCGCGGCAAAACCGCCGCGTTCGGCCACCTCGGCGAAATACAGCATGTCGTTGAGATCCTGCATACGGCCCTCTATTGTCCTATTTTCAGAACAATGTAACTCAATAAAGCCGTCTAGTCATTAATTCGCATCATCTTCAGAATAACAACATCGACAACCTGCTTTATGAGGACCCCCATGAAAGTTCTGCACATCGACTCCAGCATCCTGAGCGACAACTCCGTTTCGCGCCAGCTGACCCGCACCATCGTGGCCGAATGGCAGGCCCAGCACCCCGGCACCACGGTGGACTACCTGGACCTGGCCGCCGAGGCCCCCAGCCACCTGAGCGCCGAATCCCTGGGTTTCCGCCTGCCGGCCACCGCCACCCTGACGGACGCACAACGCCGTGAAAACGCTGTGTCCGAAGCGCTGGTGAGCCAGTTCCTGGCCGCCGACGTGATCGTGGTGGGCGCGCCGCTGTACAACTTCAGCATCCCCAGCCAGCTCAAGGCCTGGATCGACCGCGTCGCCCAGGTGGGCCGCACCTTCAAGTACACCGAGACCGGCCCCGTGGGCCTGGCCGGCGGCAAGACGGTCATCGTGGCCTCCACCCGCGGCGGTGTGTACTCCACCAGCGAAGGTGGCCGCGCCATGGAACACCAGGAAAGCTATCTGCAGACGGTGTTCGGCTTCTTCGGCATCACCGACGTGCGTTATGTGCGCGCCGAAGGCGTGGCCATGGGCGATGCCAAGAAGGCCGAAGCCCTGGACAGCGCCACCCTGCAACTCAAGGCCGCCACCCGCAAGGCCGCCAACCAGGACCAGGCAGCCGTCGCAGCCTGATCCTGTTAGCCGCCACTGCTGGCTAAACAAAGGGGGCACGCCATTGGCGTGCCCCTTTTCGTCGTGAGAAAGGCTCACCCCATTCCGGGTGTGGGCAGGCACTCCATGATCTCGACGGATTCGCCGGGGAAGATCGCAAAGTGAGGATGATTCAAGAACAGCTTGGCGGCCACTTCATGGGTTTGCGCTGCCACGACCACATAACCGCAGATGGCGTTTTGTACATCGACAAGGCCAGATGCCGACACCCGCTTGGTCTTGCCGATGGGCCCGCCAGACTCCACGATGCATGTGGCGTTGGACGTCATCCACGCATGCCAGGCCTGGATGCCGGCTTGGGTGCGCTCCTGCCGGACAGCTTCGCTCAAGGCGTTCCAGCCTGAGCGCTCGGCGGCTTCGGGGGTGCCCAGGAAAATGGCCAGAAAGTTCTTCATAGGGTGCTCCTTGTAGGTGGTCACCGGCTCTCAACCCCTGCGGTCTAAAGCGTGATCCATTCCCTACGACGAAAACCCCCCTCGAGTTTCGACACAAGACTGACATTCCGGCACCCAGTCCGATCGACCCAGCCGATCAAGCCGCCCCTTACAGACCAGCCCGTCGAAAAGCATATGCCCGGCTATCACCTCACAAACTGACTCTGGGTGGAATGTAGATATCTTTCTCTTTGCCCCTCTTGTCTCGATCTCGGCTAGGCCAATCGCAACTACAGCCATCGGCACAACTGAGCGCATCGGACACACGGCATGTCTTCAGATCAGGCACATCACAGCCTCCATCCACCGGCAGATCACAGCTCAGATCGCAATCACCCCGCTGGCTGCGATGCGGCCTGGCGCGTGAGGGGCCATAGCGACGATGAGCCACCCCACATAGCAATAGCCGATTGCGCAAGACCTTAAGGCCATTGATCGCGCCATAGCGCCGGACAGCCCGGAACCCGAGAGCCGAACAACTCCCACGCCCGGTGTGCAGGCCATAGGCACAGCAGAACCCCTTGTAGGGAGAGATATGACGCTGATACAGCCGGATGGCGCTGAGAACAAGAAAACGCATCGGAACAAACGGGATATTGCCGAACAACCAAGCCTGCAGGCCATGGCCCTTGGAGAGCGTCGTCGGATTCTAGCCAGCGCATTTGCCTGAGCCTATCCCCCAAATGGGGGATCAAACAAAGTTTGCCGCCTGCATTGCCTTAAATGGGAGGCATCCCCAAAGAGCCGACTTTCTTACTTCGGCAAAAACAGCAGCCAGTACACCAGCAGCACATTGAACAGAGCACTCACCCCAAACAGCAGCTTCCAGACAAAGGTCGGGTCCCGCTGCAGCAGCGGTGAAGCGGGCGGCGCCGTCAACGGCCGTGAAGCCCCGCGCTCCAGCGCCAGCAGAAACTCCTCGGCCGTCTCGAAGCGCTGGCGCTTGTCGCGCGCCACGGCTTTCAACACCACGTGGTCCAGCCAGATGGGCACCTCGGGGTTGTGGCGGCTCGGTGGCGTCGGGTCGCGGTAATAACGGCCGCTCTGGTAGGGCAGCACCTCGCCGTAGGGCAGCTTGCCCTCGGCCAGCAGCTGGTAGAAGGTGACACCCAGGGCGAAGAGGTCGCTCATGGCGTCGGGGTCTTCGGGCGGCACACTGGTGTCGATGCCGCCGGCGCGCACGGTGAAACCCCATTGCTCGGGGTTGATGTAGCTGGGCGTGCCCGCGTGCAGGCGGCGCATGGCCTCGGGCTCGCGCCCGCTCAGGGCCACGCCCAGGTCCAGCAGGCGCAGCACGCCGTCTTCGCCCTGGTGCAGGTTGGCGGGTTTGATGTCGCGGTGCACAACGCTCTGGCGGTGCAGGCGGCCCAGGGCCTTGAGCACCTGGGTGGCCAGGGCCACGGCCTGGGCCGGGCTGAAACGCTGCTGGCGCGCCAGCATCTGTTGCAGGGTTTCGCCGGCGTGCCAGTCGTAGAGCAGGTAGAAGGCGGTCTGCCCCTTGCCGGCGGGCGGCTTCTCGTGCAGGCGCACCAGGTGCTCGGCCGCGCGTGAGGTCTGCATGCATTGCGCCAGCCAGGCCTCGTGGGCCAGCATGGCGCATTCCTCGGGGTCGTGGGCGCGCGAGGGATGCAGGGTCTTGAGGGCGTAGTCGGTCTGGGTGTGGGTGTCCCGCACTTTGTAGATCAGGTTGATGCCGTTGTCGGCGGCCACCTCTTCCACACGCAGGCCGTCGATCAGTTCGCCCGGTTTCAGGCGCACCGGCACCGGCAGGGCCTGGGCGCTGCGGCTCACGTCCTGCAGCGTGGCGTCCAGCAGGCCCAGCACACGCACCACCAGGGCGGTGGCGTTGTCGTTGCTGCCGGCCTTGATGGCGGCCTGCACCAGGCTTTCGCTGATGAGCTGCGCGTTGGCCAGTTCGGCCATTTCCGCGAGCAGGCGCAGACGCAGCGAGCCGTGCACGCCGTCGCTCAGCAGGATGAAGACGTCGCCCACCTGCAGGTCGCCCTGGATGTAGTCCACCACCAGGCGGTCTTCCGCGCCCACCACGCGCATGAGCTGGTGGCGGAAATCGGGGTGGGGCATGACGTGGTCCACCGTGAGCTGGGTCACCTGCCCCTCGCGCAGCAGGTAGGCCCGCGTGTCGCCCACATGGGCCAGGGTGTAGGAATGCCCGCGCAGCACCAGGGCGGTGAGCGTGGTCATGCCGGTGGCGGGCGCACGCCGGCGGTTGGTGGCGGCCAGCCAGGTGTTCTGCGCGGCGATCAGGCGGTCCAGCGCGACCGTGGTATCCCAGGTTTGGGGCGTGCTGTAGTAATCGCGCACCAATGTGGCCACCGTGGTCTGCGCGGCCTCCTGGCCCAGGCCGCCGGCGCTCACGCCGTCGGCAATGGCGGCGATCACCCCCATGTCCTCGCGCCCGTCTTCGGGCAGCATGGCGCCGGCAAAGTCCTCGTTGACGGCCTTGGCACCTGCAAGCGAGGTGTAGCCGATGTCCATTTCAAAGCTCATGCTGACCGTTCCGCAAGATTGATGCCGGTGTTGGTGCATTCTGCGCCCTCGCTCCTCCACCAAGCAAGCTGGCACGACCCTTGCATCGCTTCAGGCGTACCCGGCCAAAGCTGGCCCCCATTCACTCATCCGGTGCAACGGCGCAGCGGATGATCTCAGGACGAAGGCGTCCCCACGTGCGCTGCACCCAGCAGGCACCGTGTGGACGCCTTTTTTGTTTCTTGCTTGATTTGGATCGACGGAGCTTGTGATGAAAAAACTCAAACTGGTGATGATCGGCAACGGCATGGCCGGCGTGCGCTCGCTCGAAGAACTGCTGAAGATTGCGCCCGAGCTGTACGAGATCACGGTCTTCGGCGCCGAGCCCCACCCCAACTACAACCGCATCCTGCTATCGCCGGTACTGGCCGGCGAACAGAAGCTGGAAGACATCGTCCTGAACGACTGGGCCTGGTACGAGGACAACGGCATCACCCTGCACGCCGGCTGGACCGTGACCGAGGTGGACCGCGTCAAGCGCGTGGTGCACGCGAAGAATGCCAAGGGCGAGACGATCAGCGCCGAATACGACCGCCTGATCCTGGCCACCGGCTCCAACCCCTTCATCCTGCCCGTGCCGGGCAAGGAGCTCAAAGGCGTGCTGGCCTACCGCGACATCGCCGACACCGAGGCCATGATCGAAGCCGCCGCCAAATACAAGCATGCCGTGGTCATCGGCGGTGGCCTGCTGGGCCTGGAAGCGGCCAACGGCCTGATGAAACGCGGCATGACGGTCAGCGTGGTGCACGTGATGCCCTGGCTGATGGAACGCCAGCTCGACGACGTGGCCGGCAAGATGCTGCAGAAGTCGCTGGAAGACCGCGGCATGCAGTTCCTGATCGGCGCGCAGACGCAGGAGCTGGTGGGCGGCGAAGACGGCCGCGTCAAGAGCGTGAAGTTCAAGGACGGCACGGAAGTGCCGGCCGACCTGGTGGTGATGGCCGTGGGCATCCGCCCCAACACGGCGCTGGCCGAGAGCATGAAGCTGCACGTGAACCGCGGCATCGTGGTCAGCGACACCCTGCAGACCACCACCGACGCCCGCATCTACGCCGTGGGCGAATGCGCGGCCCACCGCGGCATTGCCTACGGCCTGGTGGCCCCGCTGTTCGAGCAGGGCAAGGTGCTGGCCAACCACCTGGCGCAGTTCGGCATCGGCCGTTACACCGGCTCCCTCACCTCCACCAAGCTCAAGGTCACGGGCATCGACCTGTTCTCCGCCGGCGACTTCATGGGCGGCGAGAACACCGAAGAGATTGTGATGAGCGACCCGGCCGGCGGCGTCTACAAGAAGCTGGTCATCCGGGACGACAAGCTGGTGGGCGCCTGCCTGTATGGCGACACCGTGGACGGCAGCTGGTACTTCAAGCTGCTGCGCGACGGCCGCAGCGTGGGCGACATCCGCGACCGCCTGATGTTCGGCGAATCGAACATCGGCGATGCCGGCCACGAGGGCCACAGCAAGGCGGCCTCCATGGCCGACAGCGACGAGGTCTGCGGCTGCAACGGCGTGACCAAGGGCACGATCTGCAAGGCCATCAAGGAAAAAGGCCTGTTCACGCTGGACGAGGTGCGCAAGCACACCAAGGCCAGCGCGTCGTGCGGCTCCTGCACCGGCCTGGTGGAACAGATCCTGATGTTCACCGCCGGCGGCGACTACTCGGCCACGCCCAAGACCAAGGCCATGTGCGGCTGCACCGAACACGGCCACCAGGCGGTGCGTGAGGCCATCGTGGCCAGCAAGCTGCTGACCATTGCCGATGTTTTCAAGAGCCTGAACTGGAAAACGCCCAACGGCTGCGCCAGCTGCCGCCCGGCCGTCAACTACTACCTGATCTCCAGCTGGCCCAAGGAGGCCAAGGACGATCCGCAAAGCCGCTACATCAACGAACGCAGCCACGCCAACATCCAGAAGGACGGTACCTACAGCGTGATCCCGCGCATGTGGGGCGGCGAGACCACGGCCGACGAGCTGCGCCGCATCGCCAACGCGGTGGATAAGTACAAGATCCCCACCGTCAAGGTTACCGGCGGCCAGCGCATCGACCTGCTGGGCGTCAAGAAGGAAGACCTGCAGGCCGTGTGGAACGACATCGGCATGCCCAGCGGCCACGCCTACGCCAAGGCCCTGCGCACGGTGAAGACCTGCGTGGGCAGCGAATGGTGCCGCATGGGCACGCAGGACAGCACGCAGATGGGCAAGGACCTGGAGCGCGCCATGTGGCGCATGTACGCACCGCACAAGGTGAAGTTCGCCGTCTCGGGCTGCCCGCGCAACTGCGCCGAGGCCGGCATCAAGGACGTGGGCATCATCGGCGTCGATTCCGGCTGGGAGATGCACATCGCCGGCAACGGCGGCATCAAGACCGAGGTGGCGCACTTCTTCACCAAGCTCAAGACGGCAGAGGAAGTGCTGGAGTACACCGGCGCCTTCATGCAGCTCTACCGCGAAGAAGGCTGGTACCTGGAGCGCACGGTGCACTACGTGAACCGCGTGGGCCTGGACTATGTGAAGAAGAAGATCCTGGACGACCACGAAGGCCGCAAGGCCCTGTGGGAGCGCCTGCAGTTCGCGCTGGACGGCGAGCCCGATCCCTGGTTCGAGGGCGAGAAGGCCCGCGTCGACACGCGCCAGTTCATCCCGATCAAGGTCGAAGGAGTCACGGCATGAAACGCCGCCACCTGCTCGTGCTGGCCAGCGCCACGCCTTTGGGCCTGCAGGCCCAGGTGCTGGACGTGAACGACGCCATCAACAAGGCCGGCCGCCAGCGCATGCTGTCGCAGCGCATGGCCAAGGCCTGGCTGGCCATGGTGCACAAGACCGAAAGCAACTCGGCCCAGCAAATCCTGGACCGCTCCATGGCCCTGTTCGACCGCCAGCTGGTCGAGCTCAAGGCCTACGCGCCCAACGCCGAACTGCGCAAGACCTATGCGGATCTCGAAGGCGCCTGGAGCGAGTACAAGGGCGCGCTGGTGGGCAGCCACCCCACACGCGACGGTGCCGGCGGCCTACTCAACACCGACGCGCGCGTACTGGCCCTGGCCCACCAAGGCACGGTGCAGTACGAGGCCGTCACCAGCAAGCCCGTGGGCAAACTCGTCAACGTGGCGGGGCGTCAGCGCATGCTGTCGCAGCGCATGGCCAAGTATTTCTACGCCGCGGCCCTGAAGGTGGAACCCGCGCAAGCCCAGGCCGAGATCACCAAGGCACGCACCGAATTTCTCTCGGCCATGGAGCTGCTGCGCAACGCGCCCGAAGCCACCAACCCCATCAAGGACCAGCTGGCCCTGGCCGACAACCAGTGGCTGTTCTTCGACATGGCCCTCAAAGAGATCAACAGCGCTGGCCCCAAGGCCCTGTCCGACATGTTCGTGACCAGCGAAAACCTGCTGAGTGTCATGGACCGCATCACCGGCCTCTACGCCGGCCTGAAAGCTTGAGGAGCAAGAAATGAACGAATGGAAACCCATCTGCCGCGTCGACGACATCCCCGTGCTCGGTTCGCGCCGTGTGGCCCGCCCCGAGGGCATGGCCGTGGCCGTGTTCCGCAACGACCAAGACCAGGTCTTCGCCCTGCTCGACCGCTGCCCGCACAAGGGCGGCCCGCTCTCGCAAGGCATCGTCTTCGGCACCAGCGTGGCCTGCCCCCTGCACAACTGGACCATCGGCCTGGACACGGGCTGTGCCCGCGCGCCCGATGAGGGCAGCACGCCGCGTTTTGCCGTGAAGGTGGAAGACGGCGTGGTGCACCTGGACGGCCAGGAGCTCGCCACCCTGGCGCTGGACATCCAGCCGCCGGTGGCCGGGCCCTGCACACGCAAGACGGCCTGCGCCTGAGGACAGTGGAGCGCGGCATGCACAAGGAAACTCGTTCCACGTGCCCCTACTGCGGTGTGGGCTGTGGCGTCATCATCGAGTCGCGGCGCGAGCAGATCATCGGTGTGCGCGGTGATCCAGACCACCCGGCCAACTTCGGCCGCTTGTGCTCCAAGGGTTCCACCCTGCACCTGACCGCCACGCCCGAGGTGATCGCGCAGACGCGGCTGCTGCAGCCCATGCAGCGCCTGCAGCGCGGCGCAGCGCCGCAGCCCCTGGGCTGGGACACCGCACTGGACCTGGCCGCCACCCGTTTTGCCGACACCATCCGCACACACGGCCCCGACGCCGTGGGTTTCTACGTGAGCGGGCAGCTGCTGACCGAGGACTACTACGTCTTCAACAAGCTGGCCAAGGGGCTGATCGGCACCAACAACATCGACACCAACTCGCGCCTGTGCATGAGCAGTGCGGTGGCCGGCTACAAGCAGACCCTGGGCGCCGACGCACCACCAGCCTGCTACGAGGACGTGGACCACGCCGATTGCCTCTTCATCGCCGGCTCCAACGCAGCCTGGGCCCACCCCATCCTGTTTCGCCGCATCGAGGAAGCCAAAAAGAACCGCCCGGGCCTGAAGATCGTGGTGGTGGACCCGCGCCGCACCGACACCGCCGGCACGGCCGACCTCTTTGTGCAGATCCAGCCCGGCACCGACGTGGCGCTCTTCAACGGCATGCTGCACCTCATGCTGTGGGAAGGCTGGACCGACAGCAACTACATCAGCACGCGCACGCGCGGCTTCGAGGAACTTAAAACCACGGTGCGCGACTACACGCCCGACATGGTGACGCAAACCTGCGGCATCGCCAAGGACACGCTGTACGAAGCGGCGCGCCTGTTCGCCACCTCGAAAGCCACGTTGAGCCTCTACTGCCAGGGCCTCAACCAGAGCAGCAGCGGCACGGCCAAGAACGCGGCCCTGATCAACCTGCATCTGGCCACGGGCCAGATCGGCAAACCCGGCGCCGGCCCCTTCTCGCTGACCGGCCAGCCCAATGCCATGGGCGGGCGCGAAGTCGGCGGTCTGGCCAATCTGCTGAGTGCCCACCGCGACCTGGCGAACCCGCAACACCGCGCCGAAGTGGCGGCGCTGTGGGGCATTCCCTCCGTTCCTGAAAAGCCGGGCAAGACCGCGGTGGAGATGTTCCAGGCCGCGGCCGACGGCGAGATCAAGGCGCTGTGGATAGCGTGCACCAACCCCGCGCAAAGCATGCCGGACCTGGCCACCGTGCGCCGCGCATTGGAGCGCGCCGAGTTCGTGGTGGTGCAGGAGGCCTTTGCCACCCCCACCACCTGCGACTACGCGGACCTGCTGCTGCCCGCCAGCACCTGGGGCGAGAAGGACGGCACCGTCACCAACAGCGAACGCCGCATCACGCGCGTGCGCCCGGCCGTGCCTGCGCCCGGTGAAGCACGGCACGACTGGCAGATCGGCGTGGACTTCGCGCGCCGGCTCGAAGCGCTGGGCATCGGCGCGCGCACCGGGCTCTTCGCTTACGACAGCCCCGAAGCGGTCTGGAACGAACACCGTGAGTCCACACGCGGGCGCGACCTGGACATCACCGGCATGTCCTACGCGCAACTCGAGACCGCCCCCCGACAGTGGCCCCAGCCTGAAGGCGCATCCACCGGCAAGTCCCGCCTCTACGAAGACGGCATCTTCCCCACCGACGACGGCCGCGCACGATTTGCCAACACGCTCTACCAACCCGTGGCCGAGCCCCGCGAATCACGCTTTCCCTTTGCACTCACCACCGGCCGCCTGCGCGACCAGTGGCACGGCATGAGCCGCACCGGCACCCTGGGCCGCCTCTTCGGCCACGTGGCCGAGCCCTGCGTGCAGATGAGCCCCGGCGACATGACACGCCGTGGCTTCACCGAAGGCGAGCTGGTGCACGTGACCAGCAAACGCGGCTCCATCCTGGTGCCGCTGCAGGCCAGCGAGGAACTGGCCAGCGGCCAGGTCTTCATGGCCATGCACTGGGGCGCGGAATACCTCAGCGGCATGAGCAGCGCCGGCCTGCCCCTGGCCGGTGTCAACGCGCTGACCACCTCGGCCTTCTGCCCCAGCTCCAAGCAACCCGAGCTCAAGCACGCGGCCGTCAAGATCCTCAAGGCCGAACTGCCCTGGACCTTGCTGGCCATGGCCTGGCTGCCCGCCGACCGCGCCCTGGCCGCGCGCGAGGCACTGCGCCGCCTGATGGTGCGTTTTCCTTTTGCCAGCTGCGTGCCCTTTGGCAATGCCGCGCCGCTGGATGGCAGCGGCGGCGCGCAGCGCACCGGCGTGCTGTTCCGTGCAGCCGCGCACGAAGCCGTGCCCGATGAGCTGCTGGCCGAGATCGAACAGCTGCTGGGCCTGGACGAGGCCGGCACGCTGCGCTACGCCGACCGCAAGCGCGGCCAGCACCGCGCCGCGCGTCTGCAGCGCGAGGGCGAGCAGACCACGCTGCGGGCCGTGCTGCTGGCCGGCGACACGCGCGCCGAGGCCTGGATACGTTCCCTGCTGCAGCAGGAACTGCCGGCCCAGAGCTACGGCCGCCTGTTGTTGTTGCCCGGCGCCCAGGCCCCGGTGGCCGTACCCGCGCGCAGCCGCCAGGTCTGCACCTGCTTCAACGTCGACGAGAACGCCATCGAGTCCACGCTGGCGGTATGCAGCGGTAGCGAAAGTGCGCGCCTGGCCACCCTGCAACAGACGCTGAAATGCGGTACCAACTGCGGCTCCTGCGTGCCCGAACTGCAACGCCTGGTGCGCCGCGTCGTGCCGCTGAAGCAGGCGGCCTGAAACTTGCAAGGCCAGGACATGCACACGAACACCTTCCCCCTCACCGGTTCCTGCACACTCGTCGGTGCGGGCCCGGGCGACCCCGAACTGCTCACGCTCAAGGCCCTCAAGGCCATCCAGCGCGCCACCGTGCTGCTGGTCGACGACCTGGTCAACGAGGCCATCGTGGCGCATGCCGCGCCCACGGCGCGCATCGTGCACGTGGGCAAACGCGGGGGCTGCACCTCCACCCCGCAGTCCTTCATCGAGAAACTCATGATCACCGCCGTGCAGGAAGGCGAGCACGTGGTGCGCCTCAAGGGCGGCGACCCCTTCATCTTCGGCCGCGGCGGCGAAGAGGTGGAACACCTGCAGGAAGCCGGCATCCGCGTGGACGTGGTCAACGGCATCACCTCGGGCCTGGCCGCCGTCACCAGCCTGGGCGTACCGCTGACCCACCGCGAGCATGCGCAGGGCGTGATCTTCCTCACCGGCCACGCCAAACCCGGCGGCAGCGGCCCGGACTGGGCGGCCATCGCCGCCACCGCACAGACCTCCCGCCTCACGCTGGTGATCTATATGGGCGTGAGCGGTGCGTTGCAGATCGAACAGGGCCTGCTGTGCGGCCTGCCCGGCCACACACCGGTGGCGCTGGTGCAGCACGCCTCCTTGCCCACGCAGCGTCATGCGCTCACCACACTGGACCAGTTGCACGCCACGCTGGTGCGTGAAGAGCTCGGCAGCCCCTGCGTCATCGTCGTGGGCGACGTGCTGCAAGGCGTCTTGCAGCTGCAGCAGGCTGGCCCAAGGCTTGCTTGGGGTACTTGAACGGGGCCATCGGGTCCCGCCCTGCAGGTCCCCGACATGAACTACAAGCCCACTACCGCTGTCACACCCTTCACCCCGCGCGCACCCACCAGCACGCAGGCCTTGCCGGCCCACATCAACGGCCTGTCGCTGGTCAACCTGGCAGCGCGCCAGCGCATGCTCTCGCAGCGCATGATCCTGCAGACCCTGCTGGCCGCGCGCGGCGATGCCCAGAAGCTCGAAGCCGCGCAACGCAGTCTGCAGATCTTCACGGAAAGCCAGCAGCACCTGCTGGCCACGCCCCGCCAGCTGGAGCCGGCCAGTGCGCAGAAGATCCAGGCCACCTACGAGGGCGTGCGCGGTGTGGGCCCCGTCATCGACACATTCATGCAGCTCATGCGCCGCACGCTGGAGCAGATCGAACGCAAGGCGCCCGGCGTGGCCGAATCGCTGATCGAGCTGGTGGGCCACACCGACCGCATCCTGGAGGCGCTCAACACCGCGACCACGGCCTTCGACGACATCACCCGGGCCAAGTCCGATGCCATGATGAAGGAGTTGGCCGGCATCGTGGGCGACATCCAGAGCGTGGCCAAGGAAGCCAAGGTAGTGAGCTTCAACGCCCAGATCATGGCCGCGCGCGCCGGCCAGCATGGGCGCGAATTTGCCGTGGTGGCCAACGTGCTGTCGGACATCACGGGCGAGATCGACGGCCTCACGCGCAAGGCCGCGGTGCTGGCCGACCGCAACAAGCTCGCCGCCTGACGGCGCTGCGCCCAGGTCGCTCGCCCAGCCCCGGGCCGGCGCTACACTGCTGCCCAAAGCCGTGGTGAGCGCCACGGCCACACACCACAGGGGAGACAGACATGCTGAAAGAGCTCAACGAACTCGCCGAGGGCGCCGGCGAACTCAAACCCGGCTCCGGCCTGGTCACAGGCGTCATCGCCCTGGCGCTGGCCTTCCTCTGTTTCCTGGGCGTGCTGGCCTTTCTCTTCCCCGAGTACCTGACCACGCCGGAGCTGCGCCGCAGCTACAACGTGGAGACGGTGCGCACCATCATGTTCATCGCCATGGTGGTGGCTGGCGGCCTGTCGCTGGTCAACGTGCTCTTCAACCGTTCGCGCTGGCTCTCGGCCTTTGCGTTCCTGCTGGTGGCGCTGACCGCGCTGCTGGGCGGCCACAAGGTGCCGGTGAACGACTTCGCCGACAACACCCCTTACATCGGCCTGGACTGGTTCATCCTGGACCTGCTGGGCTCCTCGCTGATCTTCATCTTTGTCGAGAAGCTCTTCGCCCTGCGCAAGGACCAGCCCGTCTTCCGCCCCGAATGGCAGACCGACCTGCACCATTTCATCGTGAACCACATGGTGGTGGGTTTCATCCTGCTGGCCACCAACCTGCTGGTGCACCGCCTGTTCGGCTGGGCCGCGGCCGACGGCATCCAGGCCTGGGTGCGCGACCTGCCCTTCGTGGCGGCGGTGCTGCTGATCCTGCTGGTGTCGGACTTCGTGCAGTACTGGACCCACCGCGCCTACCATGAGGTGCCCCTGCTGTGGCGCCTGCACGCCGTGCACCACAGCGCCAAGAGCATGGACTGGCTGGCCGGCTCGCGCCAGCACATCCTGGAACTGCTGATCACCCGCACCCTGGTGCTGGCGCCCATCTTCGTGCTGGGCTTTTCCAAAGAGGTCATCGACACCTACATCGTGATCGTCGGCTTCCAGGCCGTGTTCAACCACGCCAACGTCAGCGTGCGCCTGGGCCCGCTGCGCTACATCATCGTCACGCCCAATTTCCACCACTGGCACCACAGCCAGGACAAGGAAGCGCTGGACCGCAACTACGCGGCGCACTTCGCTTTCCTGGACTACCTCTTCGGCACGGCCGTCAAGAGCACCAAGCTCTGGCCCGAGCGCTACGGCGTGCTGGGTGACTACGTGCCCAACGGTTTCTTCAAGCAGCTGAAGTTTCCCTTCACCTGGAAAGGCTGATGCAGCGCTTCGACGTCGTCGTGATCGGGGCCGGCGCCGCCGGCCTTTTTTGTGCCGGTGTGGCCGGACAACGCGGCGCCAGGGTGCTGGTCATCGACCACGCCCCCAAGGTGGCGGAGAAGATCCGCATCTCGGGCGGCGGGCGCTGCAACTTCACCAACCGCGACATCGACGTGCGCCAGCCGCACAAGCACTTCATCAGCGAGAACCCGAATTTCTGCCGCTCGGCGCTGAGCCGTTACACCCCGGCCGACTTCATCGCCCTGCTGCAGCGGGCCGGCATCGCCTTCCACGAGAAACACAAGGGCCAGCTCTTCTGCGACCGCTCGGCCGACGACGTCATCCAGCTGCTGCTGCGCGAGTGCGAGAAAGGTGGCGTGACCCGCTGGCAGCCCTGCGGCGTGTTGGCCGTGCGCCATGGGGCCGGGGGCTACGAACTCGACACCGACCAGGGCCCCGTCAGCTGCAAGTCCCTGGTCATCGCCACCGGCGGCCTGTCCATCCCCAAGATCGGCGCCACGGATTTCGGCTACCGCATCGCGAAGCAGTTCGGCCTGAAGATCGTCGAAACCCGCCCCGCCCTGGTGCCGCTGACCTTCGACGGCGCGGCCTGGGCGCCCTACGCGGGCCTGGCCGGCCTGGCCCTGCCGGTGCAGATCGAGACCGGGACGAAAAAGGAAAGAACAACCTTTCTGGAAGACCTGCTGTTCACCCACCGCGGCCTTTCGGGCCCGGGGGTGCTGCAGATCTCCAGCTACTGGAAGCCGCAAACCCCCATCCGCATCAACCTGGCGCCGGACCGCGACTTGCTGCCCCTGCTGCACGACGCCAAATTGCGTTCCCGCAAGCTCATCGTCAATGAACTGGCCACCCTGCTGCCCAGCCGCCTGGCGGAAGCCTGGACCAGCCAGGACCCGGCTTGGGCGCGCCCGATCAACGAGGCCGCCGACAAGGCCTTGGCCGCCCTGGCCGAGAAGCTCTCGCGCTGGGAACTGACGCCCACCGGCACCGAGGGCTACGCCAAGGCCGAAGTCACGGCCGGCGGGGTGGACACGCGGGAACTGTCCAGCCAGACCATGGAGTCCCAGAAGCAGCCGGGGCTGTACTTTATTGGCGAGGTGGTGGACGTGACGGGGTGGCTGGGCGGTTACAACTTCCAATGGTCCTGGGCGAGCGGCCATGCCTGTGGCATGGCCGTCGCCCAAGGGGCGCATTAAGGCTTTGCCCCCGCGCTCCCCCACCTCGTGTGGGTCGCTGGCCCCCGGCCGGAGGCAGGCCGCCGCTGGCGGCCCGGGTTTTGGGGCCCGGCCGGGCAGTTGCCCGGCTGGCCCAACCGGCTATAATGCTTGACTTTGCTGGCATAGCCCCGCCGGCCAAATACTAGTTACAGGCGGGGCACTTCGCGATTCACGGCGTGCAGGCCCGATCTCCTGCCCACCCTCTGTCCGCACATTTCGGAAACCATGACGTAATGACGACCATCCGTGTTAAAGAAAACGAGCCGTTTGACGTGGCTCTGCGCCGCTTCAAGCGCACCATCGAGAAACTGGGCCTGCTGACCGACCTGCGCGCCCGCGAGTTCTACGAAAAGCCGACGTCCGAGCGCAAACGCAAGAAGGCTGCCGCCGTCAAGCGCAACTACAAGCGCATCCGCTCGATGCAGCTGCCCAAGAAGCTGTACTGATCGTCCTGGGGTCCCCGACCTCACTGCACATCAGACAACCCGCGCTCGGGACGCCAGGCGCGGGTTTTGTTTTTTCCGGAGATAGATATGTCCCTCAAAGACCAGATCACTGAAGACATGAAGGCCGCCATGCGCGCCAAGGACAGCGAGCGCCTGGGCACCATCCGCCTGCTGCTGGCCGCCATGAAGCAGAAGGAAGTGGACGAGCGCGTCACGCTGGATGACACCAACGTCGTCAGCATCATCGACAAGCTCATCAAGCAGCGCAAGGACTCGGTCGCCGCCTATGTGCAGGCCGCGCGCCAGGACCTGGCCGACAAGGAAAGCGCCGAGATCAAGGTGCTGGAAGCCTATCTGCCCCAGCGTCTCTCGGCCGATGAAGTGCTGGCCGCAGTGAAGGCCATCGTGGCCGAACTCGGCGCCAAGGGCCCTGGCGACATGGGCAAGGTCATGGGCGTGGTCAAGACCCGCCTGGCCGGCAAGGCCGAAATGGGCCAGGTCTCCGCCGCCGTGAAGGCCGCGCTGGCCGGCTGAACGTTCAGGTCCCGGCGCTCACCGGCGCCGGGAAACGGAAACGCAACTGCCGGTCGTACGTGCGGTAACCGAGCCGCTGGTAGATCGGCTCGCCAAAGGGGCTGGCCTGCAGCGTCACCACCCGCGCACCGGCAGCGAACCCTGCATTGGTCGCCAGCCGCGTGCACAACTCACCCAGACCCGAGCGCCGCGCCGCGGCCGCCGTGCCCACCCAGTAGACCCCTGCCCCCTCGCCGCTGAGCAGCGTGAGCGCCGTGGACAGCGGCACGCCGTCGCGGTAAGCCACAAAACCCACCATCCTGGGCGACAGCACTTCCTGCGGCCGCCCGAAAAACACCCGCGTCTCGGCCGCCGGCAGCTTGAGCGCCTCGTAGGCCTCGGCGTTGATGGCCACGGCGTCCTGTACATGGCGCAGTTCCGTCATGCGCTCGATGCGGATACCGGCCGGTACCTTCGCTTCTTCGACGGCTTGCTCGATCAGCATGCAGGGGCTGTCGGCCAGCGGTGTCAACCCCTTTTCCTGTAGCGCGGTGATCAGGTCCGCGTCACGACTGGCCCGGGCCAGCAGCGTGTAACCCCGGCCTCGCTCTGTGAAGAAGGCCTGTGCCCGCAGCAGCACCTCGGCAGCGGGCACGCTTGCATCGACCCTCACCACACAGTTGCGGAAAGCCCCGGGAAAGGCATTTGCTCCGGCCATCAATAGCACACCGCCCTCTTCCACGCAGGTGCAGGGCTCCTGCCAGCGCGCATGTTCGCGCAGGGCTTGCAGGAGGTTGGCGTCGGCGAGGTCGTCGAGCGGCAAAGTCATGACACGACAGGATTGTCCATAGTGTTTCAGCCTCAAACTCTGAGGCTTGGTACAGCCTTAGGCCACACCGTTGGTCCAAATAGTTAGGTCTCACCACCCTCATCTGTCATCCCCCTTGAAACCGAGCGTCTTCTTGATGACCCCCATTACCTTGGTAGCTTGCTCATACTCAGTAGTATTTGAATAGCCTATGAGGTGGGTCGCCGCCCTCTCTGGAGCTTGGCCCTTTCTATGTAGCCACCACCGGTACCAAGAAGGCAGCTCGGTGATACACGCAGCGAGGTCTGCCGAATTCCGACGATTTGATGTGATGCGCTGCTCATACAGAGCTTTCATCCGATCGTTTAGCCCCTCTGCATTCACAACCTGCGCGTAGAAGATGAAATCGGCAAAAACTTTCACGCGAAGTTCGCGATACTGAAGTATCGGCTTCATCCAAAACGTTGTGACCCAGTAACCGATGGCGCCAGAAATTACGCCAATCAGTACTGCCAAGAGCTTCTCATCCATATGTTTCGTCTCTGTGGAATTTAACGTTGATCACGAACGGGCAGCTTCTCGGAAGAAAACGAACGCCGATCATTGTTCGATTCTAAATTTCGCCCATCAAACAACCTATCCCCCAAACGGGGGATATGGCCACAAGCTCAGCGCCGCCCCGCCCACCAGCCGCCCATCTGGTTGACCAGCATGCCGCAGAGCACGGCCACGGTGCCCGCCCACTGCAGGGCGCTGGGCTGTTCGCCCAGCAGGGCCATGGCAGCCACCAGGCCCACCACGGGCACCAGCAGCGAGAAGGGTGTGACACGACCCGCCGGGTGGCGCTGCAGCAGACGCGTCCACAGGCTGTAGGCCAGCAGCGTGGCCAGCAGGGCCAGGTAGAGCACGGCGAACAGGGCCTTGCCGTCGAAGGCCAGCAGTTGCGCGCGCATCTGCTGCGGACCGTCCATCCACCAGGAGAGTGCGAAGAAGGGAAGGATGGGCACCAGGCTGCTCCAGACGATGAAGGGGAAAGCCTCGTAGTGCCCTGCCTGCGCGGCCTTGCGGGCGACCAGGTTGGAAACCGCCCACATGAAGGCCGCGCCGAGTGTGAGGATGAACCCCGCCAGCGTCATCTGCTGCGCACCCTCACCGTGGGCGCCGGCGATCATGAACAGGCCCGCCAGGGAAATGCACAGGCCCAGCCATTGCGACCCACGCGCGCGCTCGCCCAGCAGCATCACCGCCATCAACAGCGAGAAGAGCGCCTGGGTCTGGATCACCACCGAGGCCATGCCCGCCGTCATGCCCAGCTTCAGGCCCAGGAACAGGAAGCCGAACTGGCCCACGCCTTGCGCCAGGCCGTAGGCGACGACATAGGTCCAGGGCAAGTTGGGCCTCGGCACGAAAAGCAGGAAAGGCAGGGAGGCCGCCGTGAAACGCAGCGCGCCCAGCAGCATGGGGCTGAGCGACTGCAGGCCCATCTTCATCACGACGAAGTTCAGGCCCCAGATGACGACCACGCCCAGGACCCGCAGCAGGTCCCCGGTGGAGAGGGCACGCTGGGTCACGCGGCTTCGCTCCGCGTCACCGGGCGCCCCTGGCGCTCCCGCGCGGCGATGAAGGCGTCCAGTGCCTGGGCGCTGGTCTTGCGTGGCACATAACCGAAGCGCTGCTTGAGCGCAGTGTTGAGCAGCACGGGCCGGTAACGCAGAAAGTCCAACTGCTCAGGCCCATAGCGGGTCAGGCCCAGCCACGAGCCGATGGCCAGCGCAGTGATCAGCAGCCAGGCCGGCAGTACGCGCGTGGGCTTGCCCAGGCGCAGGGCGATCTGGTGGATGGTGAGCGCACCGTCACCGGCCAGGTTGTAGCAGCCGGGCGTGGCGCCTTCCAGGGCATGGAGAAAGGCGCCCGTCACGTCTTCGTCCCAGATGAAGACAAAGGGGCTGTCGCTGCCGCGCACGGCCAGCAGGCGGGGCTTCTCGAACAGCGCGGTGATCTGGTTGTCGACCCGCTCGCCCAGGATGGTGCCGATGCGAAAGACGGTTTGCGCCAGCTCCGGGTGTTTCTGGCGCCAGTCAGCCAGCATTTCCTCGACCAGGCGCTTGTGGTGCGCGTAGGCAAAACTCTCGTTGCCGCGCAGCGCATGCATTTCCGTGAGCCAGGGCGCGTTGTCGGCGTGGTAACCGTAGGCCGCACCGCTGGAAGACACCAGCACATGGCGCACGCCCTCGTCCACGCAGGCCTGCAGCACATTGCGCGTGCCGTTCACGTCCACGTCGTATTCGAAGGCGCGGTTGGAGTCGCGCCCGGGCGTGACGATGGAGGCCAGGTGCACCACGGTGTCGATGGCGTGCTCGCGCAGGGTGGCCCGCAGGGCCGGGTCGCGCACGTCCAGCTGGCGGTAGAGCACGCCGGCCTCGCGCCTTTGCATGGGAACCTCGCGCACATCCAGGGCCAGCACTACGTCGGTTTCGTCGCGTCGTGTCAGGGCGGCGATCACACCCCGCCCCAGGAAGCCGTCGGCCCCCGTGACCAGGATGCGCCGCGCGCGCGGCGTAGCGTTCATGCTCATGCGCGCAGCTCCTCCGGGGCTGGCACGGGCGCGCGGCGCCCCCACCAGCTGGCCAGGGCCAGGCCGGCGATGATGTCCCAGAAACCCCAGACCCCGGCCACCACGGCCATGCCGCCCAGGCCGCCGAAGAAACTGAAGATCAGCACCAGGCCCAGGCCGGCATTGCGGATGCCGACCTCGATGCTCACGGCGCGGCGGTCGTAGTCCTGCAGGCCGGTCAGGCGCGCGCAGACGTAACCCGTGCCGAAGGCCAGGGCATCGTGCAGGACGACGGCCAGCAGCACCAGGCCCACGTAGTCCAGGAAAAAGCGCCAGTTGCCGGCGATGGCGCCGATGATGAATGCGATGAGCGCCAGGAAGCTCACGATGCGCACGGTCTTCTTCACGCGTTGGGTGAAGTTGGGCAGCTGGTGCGCACACAGCAGGCCCAGCACAAAGGGCAGGCCGATGATGGCCACGATGTGGCCCACCATCTCGACCGGGTCCAACGCGATGGTCTTGAGCAGGGCCGAGGCCTGCGGGTGCAGGCTGCCCCAGAAGGCAAAGTTCAGCGGCATGACCACGATGGCAATCGCATTGGAGATGGCCGTCATGGAGACGGACAGCGCCACGTTGCCGCGTGCGCGGTGCGTGAGGATGTTGCTCACATTGCCCGGCGGGCAGCAGGCCACCAGGATCATGCCCAGGGCGATGCTGGGGCCCACATCCAGCAGCAGGGTGAGCACATAGGTCACCGCGGGCAGCACGATGAACTGCGCGGCAATGCCCACCGTCATGGCCCAGGGCATTTTGGCGACACGTTTGAAATCCTCCACGCGTGTGTCCAGCGCAATGCCGAACATCAGGAAACCCAGCACGGCGTTGAGCACCATGAGCGAAGCGGGGTTGAAGTTCAGGCGTATTTCGTCGACCGGCAGCATATGGTGTCTCCCTGTATCAGACCAAAGCGGCCGCGGCGCGGCGCACGGCGGCGCGGTAGGTGTCCTTGTGGACGTAGTAGGCCATACGTTCGAGCTTGAGGTATTTGTAGCCGCCCGACATATCGGGCGCGGGACCGGCCATGGCGGCCTGCAGCGCACGCGCCTGCGGTTTCTGCCCGTCCAGCGCCTTGAAATAACGCGCCACCAGCTCGGCCTGCTCATACCGGCCCTGCCAGCCGATGCCGCTGGCCTCGATCATGCCCAGCACGGCCAGGCGCTGGAAACGCGGCGTGAAGATGTTGAGGTAAAGCTGCGGCGCCATGCCCTGCCAGTTCAGGTGTTCGCGCGCGATGAAAGGGTAGTGCAGGGTGTAGCCGGTGGCGGCCAGCACCATGTCGTAGTCCTGCTGCGATCCGTCCTTGAAGTGCACGGTGCGGCCCTCGAAACGCGCGATGTCGGGCTTGACGTGGATGTCTCCATGGCCCAGGTGGTGCAGGATCAGCGAGTTCACCACGGGGTGCGACTCGTACATCTTGTACTCGGGTTTGGGAAAGCCGAAGCGCGTGGGGTCGCCCGTGAACCACTTGAGCACGGTGCTGTCGACCTTCTGCTTGAGCCAGGCCGGCAGCGGGCGCTTGCCGCCCAGGGTGTCGGCCGGTTTGCCGAAGACGTATTTGGGCACGAAGTAATAACCGCGCCGCACCGAGATGTCCACACTCTGCGCGTAGTGCACCGCATCCACCGCGATGTCGCAGCCCGAGTTGCCGGCGCCCACGATGAGCACGCGCTTGCCCGTGAACTGCCGGGCTTGTTTGTAGGCCGAGGTGTGCAGCAGCTCGCCGTCGAAGCGCCCTTCGAAGCGCGGCATATTGGGTTCGGCCAGCGTGCCGTTGGCGATGATCACGCCCTTGTATTCGGCGGTCTCCTGCCGGCCGTTGCCGGCATCGATGGTCACACGCCACAAGGTGTCGGGGTGCTCGCTGACCGGTTCGACCTTCAGCACGCGCACGCCGAAACGGTAGTGGCGACGCAGGTCGAAGTGGTCGGCGAAGTCGCTGAAATAACGGCAGAGTTCGCGGTGGCCGGGGTAGTCGGCCGTGCCCTCGGGCATGGGGAACTCGGTGAACTCGGTGGTGCGTTTGCTGGAGATCAGGTGCGCCGACTCGTAGACAGTGGAGCGCGGGTTGTCGATGTTCCACAGGCCACCCACATCGGTATAGGCCTCGAAGCCCTGGAAAGGGATACCGAGCTTTTGCAGATTGCGTGCGCCCGCCAGGCCCGAGGGGCCGGCGCCGATGAGCGCGATCATCTCTTGCGTGGGAACGGTGGCAGGGGAATCAACAGGCATGGTCGGAGTGTCTCGTAATCGTTCTGGGAAATGGTGAGGGTGTGGCCACCGGCTCAAGGCCGGGGCGGTGGATTCAAACCGGGGATGGGGGTGGCACCGGCCTCGCCCGCGCGCGGCTTGCGCGGCTGGCTGCGCAGCAGGCGGTCGTGCAGGCGCGCCGGCAGGCAGGACAGCAGGCGCGAGAGCCAGCCGATGCGTCGCGGCAGCACGATGTGCTCTCGCCCGCGCGCCACGCCCAGCAACATGGCATGCGCAGCGTCTTCGGCCGACATGAGCCCCGGCATGGCAAAACGGTTGCCCGCGGTGAGCGCCGTGCGCAGGTAACCGGGGCTGACCGTGTGCACGGTCAGGCCACTGCCGCGGCATTCGGCGCGCAGGCTCTCCAGGTAACGGATCAAGCCGCCCTTGCTCGCGCAGTAGGCGCCGTTGCCCGGCATACCGCGCCAGCCCGCGATGCTGGCCACGCCGACCAGGGCGCAACGCGCCTGCGGCAACGCACGCGCAGCCGCCACAAAAGGCTGGAAGGTGGTGGCGGGGCCCAGCAGGTTGATCTCCAGCATGCGACGCATCACGGCTAGGTCACCGGCCTCGGCGGTATCGAAACCGCCGGCCACGCCGGCATTGGCAATCACCAGGTCCGGCACACCGGCGCGCTGTATCCAGTCGGTCGCCAGTGCCTGCATGGCCACGCTGTCGGCCACGTCGGGTGTGTAGATGGCGCAGCAGCCCGGGGCCGAAGCCGCCAGCGCTTCGAGCACCTCGCGGTTCATCCCGACCAGGGCCACCTGCGCGCCCACGGCCAGCAACTCGCGCGCCAGGGCCTGGCCCAGGCCGCCACAGGCACCGGTGATCACGGCATTGCGAAACGGCAGGGAAACGACGGGCATGGAGTCTCTGGTAGCGATGTTCTGGTTTTAAGGCTTGTCTTGGACTGTAAGAGAGTGCGAGAATATTCCGGAATATTTTGTTAATTCGTCTCGAAATCAGAGATTCATGACGGAAAAATCAACACCCTCCCCCGGCCTGCGCCTCTTCGACCTGCTGGAAGTGCTGGTGCGCGAAGGCCGCGCGCTGACCCTGGCGGAGGCCGTGGCGGCCAGCGGCTGGCCCAAGCCCACGGTGCACCGCATGCTGGCGCAACTGGAGGCCGGTGAACTGCTGGTGCGCGAGCCCGACGGGCGCCGTTATGCGCTGGCACCACGCCTGCTGCGCCTGTCCGAAGCCGCGCTGGCCGGCAGCACGCAGCAGGGTGTGCGCCACGCGGTGCTGCGCCAGCTGGTGGCCGACGTGGGCGAAAGCTGCAACTTCACCGCACTCTCGGGCAGCGAAGTGCTGTACCTGGACCGCATCGAATCGGCCTTCCCGCTGCAGCTCAACCTGCGGCCGGGCACGCGCGTGCCCATCCACTGCTCGGCCAGCGGCAAATTGCTGCTGGCCCATCTGCCGGCCGCGCAGCGCAATGCCCTGCTCGACGGCCTGCCGCTGGAGCGCCACACCGCGACCACGCTGACCACACGCGCCGCGCTGGACGCCGAGTTCAAGCGCATCCGCAAAGAAGACTATTCGGTGGACGCGGAGGAATTCGTCGAAGGGCTGGTCTGCGTGGCCGTGCCGGTGCGCGGCCCGGACGGGCAAGGCGCGCGCTGCGCGGTGGCGCTGCAGGCACCGGTGGCCCGCATGTCGCTGGCGCAGGCGATCGAAAAGCTGCCGCGGCTGCAACAAGCCGCCCAGGCCCTGGCACGGACCTGGGGCTGAATCAGATCAAATCAGATCAGAGCGGCCGGCCCTGACGCGCAAGCAGCCAGGCCGGCGCATCCTGCAGGGACACCGGGCGCAGGAAACGGACCAGCGCCGCATCACCGACCGAGGTGCTCTCGGGCCGCGTGCTGCTGGGCCAGGGGCCGCCATGCTGCTGGGCCGCGGTGACGGCCACACCCGTGGGCACACCGGCGAACAGCACCCGGCCGGCAATGGCCATGGCACCGCGCACCAGCGCCTGCACATCCGCGCTCTCGGCCTGCGCGCCCCAGACGGTGACGGTCAGCGAGCCGCCCACGGCCTGCAGCACCTGCAGGGCCTGGGCCACGCTGGCCGCGCGCACCACCAGGCTGCTGGGACCGAAGACTTCTTCGCGCAGGGCCACCTTGGTCATGAAAGCTTCTGCGCTCACCTGCGCCAGCACCGGACGCGGCGGCTGGCCCGCAGCGGCGACCTCGTGCACGACGAAAGTGGCACCGGCCTCACCCCAATGGGCCACACCGGCATCGAAGTTTTTGCGCATGCCCTGCGTGAGCATGGCGTGCGGGTTCTGGCCGGCCAGGGCCAGTCCCAGTTGCTGCACGAAGGCATCGTTGACCGCCTTGGCATCGGCCTGCCCGGCGTCAAGCAGCACGATCACACCGGGGTTGGTGCAGAACTGGCCGCAGCCCAGGGTGATGGAGCCGGCCAGCGTGGTGGCCAGCTCGGCACCCTTGGCCTTCAGCTCGGCCGGCAGCGCGATCACCGGGTTGATGGAACCCAGCTCGCCGTAGAAAGGAATCGGGCGCGGACGCGCCGCGGCTTCGGCCGCCAGCGCGGCACCACCGCGCGTGGAACCCGTGAATGCTGCCGCTGCGATGGCCGGGTGCCGCACAAGCTGCACACCCACGTCATTGCTGGCGCCCTGCACCAGACCCACGAGGCCCGAGGGCAGCTTCTGCGCGGCCAGCACCTGCTGGATCAGCGCCCAGGTCTGGCGTGTGAGCTGCGGATGGCCCGGATGGCCCTTGATCACCACGGAGCAACCGGCTGCCAGGGCCGAGGCCGTGTCGCCACCCAACACCGAGAAGGCGAAGGGGAAGTTGCTGGCCGCGTACATGGCCACGGGGCCTAAGGGCACAGCCCAGCGCTGCATGGCGGGATGGCCCGCAGGCGGTCCACCAGCCACGGCGGGATCGTCGAGGAATTCGAAAGGCACACCGCGCTCGGCGATGTCGGCAAAACGGCGCAGCTGAAAAGCCGTGCGGTCGAGCTCGCCATTGAGGCGCACCGGACCCAAAGCGGTTTCCTGGTCGGCCAGGGCCACGAGGGCTTCACGACCGGTTTCCAGACCGGTAGCCAGGGCACGCAAGAGCGTGGCGCGTTGGACGCCGCTGCTGGCTTGCCAGAGCGGGAAGGCGGCGGCGGCGGCCGTAGCAGCAGCGTCGATGTCAGCGGCCGTGGAAGCCGCCAGCGTGTCCAGAACCTCGCCGGTGCGTGCGTTGTAGGAAGAAAAGTGGGTGCTCATAGTCATAGAGGGTTCAGCGCACCATGCAGGGACGCTTGTTGTCGAACTTCCAGCCGGGGATCAGGTACTGCATGGCCGTGGCGTCGTCGCGCGAACCCAGGCCGTGCTGCAGATAGAGCTGGTGCGCCTTCTCGACCTCGACCATGTCGAGTTCCACGCCCAGGCCGGGTTTCCTGGGCACCTGCACGTGGCCGCCCACGATCTGCAGCGGCTCCTTGGTGAGGCGCTGGCCGTCCTGCCAGATCCAGTGTGTATCGATGGCCGTGACCTTGCCGGGCGCAGCCGCACCCACATGGGTGAACATGGCCAGCGAGACGTCGAAATGGTTGTTGGAGTGCGAGCCCCAGGTCAGGCCCCAGTCGCGGCAGGTCTGCGCCACGCGCACCGAGCCGGCCATGGTCCAGAAATGCGGATCGGCCAGCGGGATGTCCACGCTCTGCAACGAAAGCGCATGGCTGAGCTGGCGCCAGTCGGTCGCCACCATATTGGTCGCGGTGGGCAGGCCGGTGGCGCGGCGGAATTCGGCCATGACTTCGCGGCCTGAAAAGCCGTCTTCGGCACCGCAGGGGTCTTCAGCGTAGGCCACCACACCGCGCATGCGCTGGCCCAGACGGATCGCGTCTTTCAACAGCCAGCCGCCATTCGGGTCCAGCGTCACGCGCGCTTGCGGGAAGCGCTCGTGCAGGGCGATCACGGCGTCGACTTCTTCGTCGCCGCGCATCACACCACCCTTGAGCTTGAAATCGTTGAAGCCGTATTTCTCACGCGCTGCTTCGGCCAGGCGCACCACGGCCTCGGAAGTCATCGCCTCTTCATGGCGCAGGCGGAACCAGGCGTTGTCCGCCCCGGGTTCGCTCGCGTAGGGCAGATCGGTCTTCTTACGGTCACCCACGAAAAAGAGATACCCGAGCATCTCCACGGACTCGCGTTGCTGGCCTTCACCGAGCAATGCAGCCACGGGCACGTCCAGGTGCTGGCCCAGCAGGTCCAGCAAGGCTGACTCGATGGCCGTCACGGCATGGATGGTGGTGCGCAGGTCAAAGGTCTGCAGGCCACGGCCACCGGCATCGCGGTCGGCGAACTTCTGCTGCACCTGCTGCAGCACGCGCTGGTGGGCGCCGATGGGCTGGCCCACCACCAGGGGACGTGCGTCCTCCAGGGTCTGGCGGATCTTCTCGCCGCCGGGCACTTCGCCCACGCCGGTACGGCCGGCGCTGTCGCGCAGGATCAGCAGGTTGCGCGTGAAGAAGGGAGCATGGGCGCCGCTGAGGTTGAGCAGCATGCCGTCACGGCCGGCGACGGGAATGACGCGCAGCTCGGTGACCAGGGGGGTGGAGGCGGTGGACATGAGGGCAATCGCAAAAACAGGAACAGCCCGCGTTCGCCTGCCCCGGTCGGGGCGGGCGGACGCGGGCCAGGATCAATCGGCGGAGATCTTGCGGCTCGTGATGAGCTGCTTCCAGCGCGCGAATTCCGCGGCCTGGTAGGCCGTGAACTGCGCCGGCGTGTTGCCCACGATCTCGAAGCCGAGGTCCAGCAGCTTGGGCTTGACGGCGGGGTCGTTCAGGCCGGCCACGATGGCGGCGTGCAACTTGGCCTTGACGTCGGCTGGCAGACCCTTGGGCGCGGCGATGGCCTGCCAGGAATAGACGTTGGCATCCTTGATGCCGGACTCTTCCAGGCTGGGCACATTGGGCAGCAGCGGCGAGCGCTGGGCACTGGTGATGGCCAGGGCCTTGAGCTTGCCGGCCTTGATCTGCGGCATGGCGGTGTTGATGTTCATGAAGGACGAATCCACCTGGTTGCCCAGCAGGTCGTTCATCACCGGGCCGCCGCCCTTATAAGGAATATGGATGCCGGTGGTCTTGGTCTGCTGCCAGAACAGCTCGGCGGTGAGGTGGTCGCTGCTGCCGTTGCCCGAGGAGGCGAAGGTCATCTTGTCCGGGTTGGCGCGCAGGTAGGCCAGCACGTCGACCAGCGAGTTGTGCGCCGAGGCGGCGGGCACCACGAGCACGTTGGGCGCCTGCACGGCGACCGTGATGTAGTCGAAGTCCTTGAGCGCGTCATAGGGCACCTTGATCAGGTGCGGCGTGATCACGTAGGGGCCTAGCGAGGCCACCAGCAGGGTATGGCCGTCGGGCGCCGAACGGGCCACCTGGCCGGCACCGATAGAGCCTGTCGCGCCGGCCTTGTTGTCCACCACAAAGGTGCCGCCCAGTTTTTCCTGCAGCTTGGGCGCAAGGGTGCGGGCGATCAGATCGGTCGAGCCGCCCGGCGGGAAGGGGACGAGCAGCGTGACGGGCTTGTCGGGCCAGGCCCAGGCGCTGCAGGTGGCGGCGGTCAGTGCCAGCAGGGACAGAAACTTTTTCATGGTGGTCTCCTTCGTTGTGATGAGGAACGGATTTACTGCGGGCCCAGCTTCTTGATCAGCGCGGCCAATTCTTCCATCTCGGCCGGTTTCAGGTCGGTCAGCGGCGCACGCACGGGGCCGGCATCGTGGCCTACGATCTTGGCGCCGGCCTTGACGATGCTCACGGCATAGCCCTGGCCCTTGTTGCGGATCTGCAGGTAGGGCATGAAGAATTCCCGCAGCAGGCGGTGCTGGGTGGCCATGTCGTCCCTGGCCACTGCATGATAGAAGTCCATCGCGGTCTTGGGGATGAAATTGAACACCGCCGATGAATACACGGGGGTGCCCAGGGCCTTGTAAGCCGCGGCGTAGACCTCGGCCGTGGGCAGGCCGCCCAGGTAGGCGAAACGGTCACCCATCTTCATGTAGACGGAAGACATGAGCTCGATGTCGCCGATGCCGTCCTTGAAGCCGATCAGGTTGGGGCAGCGGTCGGCCAGGATGGCCAGGGACTCGGGCGTGAGGCGGCAGACGTTGCGGTTGTAGACGATGACACCGAACTTCACGCTCTTGCAGACCTGCTCCACATGGGCGATCAGGCCTTCCTGGCCGGCTTCGGTCAGGTAGTGCGGCAGCAGCAGGATGCCATGGGCGCCGGCGCGCTCGGCTTCCTGCGCGCACTGGATGGCAAAACGCGTGGGGCCGCCGGCGCCCGCGATGATGGGCACCTTGCCGCGACAGGTGTCGACGGCGGTCTTGATGATGCGGGTGTACTCGTCACCCGTCAGCGAGAAGAACTCACCCGTGCCGCCGGCGGCGAACAGCGCACTGGCGCCATAGGGGGCCAGCCATTCCAGGCGGGCCGCGTAACCCTTGGGGTTGAAGTTTTCCTGCGCGTCAAAGTCGGTCAGCGGGAAGGACAACAGTCCGCTGGACATGATGGATTTGAGTTCTTGGGCTTGCATGGTGAGTCTCCGGAAGTCAGGGCAAAAAAGACAGGACAGATCTTTTGTTGTCAGTCATCATACAACATAGAAACGTCTTGTCCAAGCCCCTTTCGGGTCCCGAGATCCCGGAAAAGACCAGAAAAGCTACTTGCCAGCGGGGTCGGCTGACAGCACGGCCGCACGGCGGCGGCGCTCCCGGCTGTTGGCCAGGTGGGTGCGCATGGCCGCGCGGGCCGCATCCGAATCCTGGTTGCTTATGGCATCGAAGATGTTCTCGTGCTCGGCATTGGCGCGCAGCAGGTAACTGCGCTGGGCCTCACTGACGCCCTCGGCCGCCCCCAGGCGGGCGCGCGGGATGATCATGGCGCCCAGGGTGCTCATGAGCTCGGCAAAGTGGGGGTTCTGGGTGGCGCGGGCGATTTCCTGGTGGAACTGGAAGTCGGGGCCCACGGCATCGCGCCCCTCGGCCAGCGCGGCGGCAAAACCATCGAGCGCCGAACGCATCTCCGCCAGGTTGCGCTCGGTGCGGCGTGCCGCCGCCAGGGCGGCCGCCTCGGTCTCCAGGCCGATGCGCAGCTCCAGCACGGCGATCACGTCATGCAGGGTGGCGATCTGCTCGGGCGCGATGCGAAAGGCCGCGCCATCGCCCAGTCCCACGACAAAGGTGCCGATGCCGTGACGCGTCTCCACCAGGCCCGAGGCCTGCAGCTTGGAGATCGCCTCGCGCACCACGGTGCGGCTCACGCCGAACTCTTCCATGATGGCGGCCTCGGTCGGCAGCTTGTCGCCGGGGACGATGCGGCCGTCGCGGATCCGGTCGCCCAGGGAATCGACGAGTTCCAGCGCCAGCGTGCGGGGCCGGCGACGTTGGACGGGCGGGAGGCTAGAGCTCATCAGGGTTTACCCCAGGTATTTTGAGATTGACAAGATCGGTTCGCATCAAGGAAGATAGTTGTATGACAACTGACGACAAAATGCAAGTCGTAACAACACTGTAGCCGATCCACCCCAGCACCCGCGCCAAGATTTTCATGCCGACCGCCCACCCCACCCCTCTTCGTTTCAGCCGCCTCCTGCTCACCGGCGCCGCCGGTGGCCTGGGCAAGGAACTGCGTGCCCGCCTCAAGGCCTACTGCGATGTGCTGCGCCTGTCGGACATCGCCGAACTCGGCCAGGCCGGCCCCGGCGAGGAAGTCATGCCCGCGGCCCTGGAAGACAAAAAGGCCGTGGATGCCCTGCTCAAGGGCGTCGATGCGGTGGTCCACCTGGGCGGCATCTCGACCGAACACGCTTTCGAAGAGATCCTGCCGGCCAACATCCTGGGCACCTACCATGTGTACGAAGGCGCCCGCCGCCACGGCGCCAGGCGCATCGTCTTCGCCAGCTCCAACCACGTGACGGGTTTCTACCGCCAGGACGAGGTGATCGGCACCGAGGTGCGCATGCGCCCCGACGGTTATTACGGCCTGTCCAAGGCCTTCGGCGAGAACCTGGCCCAGTTCTACTGGGACCGCTACGGCATCGAGACGGTCTCGCTGCGCATCGGCTCCTCCTTCCCCGAACCCAAAGACCGGCGCATGCTGGCCAGCTGGATGAGCTACGACGATCTGGAGCGCCTGGTCATGTCCGCGCTGACGGCGCCCATCGTCGGTCACAGCATCATCTATGGCATCAGCGACAACACCACGGCCTGGTACGACAACACCCAGGCCCGCCACGTCGGCTACCGCCCGCAAGACAGCTCGGAGCGCTTCCGCCCCGCGGTCGAGGCCCGCCAGCCCCGCATCGACGCCAAGGACCCGGTCGCCATCTACCAGGGCGGCGGCTTCGTCAAGCAAGGCCCGTTCGAGAGCTGAGCGCATCCCTTCCCCCCGTTTCACACCCCCAACCAAAAGGAGACAAACGTGAAAGCCACCCCCCGTACCCTCATCGCCCTGCTGGCCGCGCTCGGCCTGGCCAGCGCCGCCCAGGCCCTGGAGTTCCGCTCGGCCGACATCCACAACGCCGACGACTACCCCACCGTGGTGGCCGTCAAGTACATGAGCGAGCTGCTCGAGAAGAAGAGCGGCGGCAAGCACAAGATCAAGGTCTTCAACAAGGGCGCCCTGGGCTCCGAAAAGGAGACCATCGACCAGGTCAAGATCGGCGCGCTGGAGATGACCCGCGTGAACATCAGCCCCATGAACGGCATCTGCCCGCTGACGCAGGTGCCCACCATGCCCTTCCTGTTCCGCTCGGTGGACCATATGCGCAAGTCGCTGGACGGCCCGATCGGCGAGGAAATCCTCAAGAACTGCGAGTCGGCCGGTTTCATCGGCCTGGCCTTTTATGACAGCGGCGCGCGCTCCATCTACGCCAAGAAGCCGATCAAGACCGTGGCCGATGCCAAGGGCCTGAAGATCCGCGTGCAGCAGTCCGACCTGTGGGTGGCCCTGGTCAGCGCCATGGGTGCCAACGCCACGCCCATGCCCTACGGCGAGGTCTACACCGGCCTGAAGACCGGCCTCATTGATGCGGCCGAGAACAACATCCCCTCCTTCGACACCGCCAAGCACGCCGAAGCCGTCAAGATGTACTCCAAGACCGAGCACTCGATGGCGCCGGAGATGCTGCTGATGTCCAAGATCACCTGGGACAAGCTGTCCAAGGCCGAACAGGACATGGTCCGCTCAGCCGCCAAGGAATCGGTAGCTTTCCAGCGCAAGAAGTGGGACGAGCAGGAAACCAAGTCCCTGGCCAATGTGAAGGCCCAGGGCGCGCAGATCATCGAGGTCGACAAGGCTTCGTTCCAGGCCGTGATGGGCCCGGTGTACGAGAAGTTCATGACCACGCCCGACATGAAGCGCCTGGTCAAGGCCGTACAGGACACGAAATAAAGACCACCCCCGAGGCGCCAATGGCGCCTCCCCCTCAAGGGGGCGCTGCCAGCGGCCCGGCGAAGCCGGTTCCGCGGCAGCCCTGAAATAACTCCCCGGACTCTCAGACATGTACACAAAAATCTGCGCCTGGCTCTCGCGCCTGAGCCTGGGATTGGCCATCATCGGACTGCTCGCCGTGATCCTGTGCGTGCAATGGCAGGTGATCGGCCGCTACGTCTTCAACGACACACCGACCTGGGCCGAAGCCCTGGCCATGTTGCTCGTCCTCTTCGTCACGGCCTTCGGCCTGGCGGTCGGCGTGCGCGATGCCGGCCACATCGGCCTGGAGTCCATGGTGCAACTGCTGCCGCCGAAATGGCAGCGCGGCATCGAGCTGCTGATCCACGCGCTGGTGGGCCTGTTCGGTGCGCTGATGGCCAAGGGCGGCTGGTTGTGGGCCTCCGCCAAGTGGTCCGAGAAAAAACCCATGCTCCCCGTCCCCGACGGGATCGACTACGTGCCGCTGATCATCGCCGGCATCCTGATCGTCCTGTTCTCGATTGAACACATCGCAGCGCTGCTGCAAGGCAAGGAAGTGGTGCCCGCATGGAACTGACCATCCTCGCCCTGAGTTTCACCGTCCTGCTGCTGCTGGGCGTGCCCGTGGCCTTTGCCATCGGCCTGTCCTCCGTGGCAACCATCATCGCGGCCGGCCTGCCCGTGGCCGTCGTCTTCCAGAAGATGGTCGGCGGCATGCAGGTCTTCAGCTTCCTGGCCATCCCCTTCTTCGTCTTCGCCGGCGAGCTCATGCTCTACGGCGGCATCGCCGAGCGCATCGTGCGTTTCGCCAACAGCCTGGTGGGCCACGTGCGCGGCGGCCTGGGCATGAGCAACGTGGTGGGCTGCACGCTGTTCGGTGGTGTCGCCGGTTCGCCCCTGGCCGACGTCTCGGCCATGGGCTCGGTGATGATCCCCCTGATGAAAAAGGAGGGCTACGACGCCGACTACGCGGTCAACGTCACCACCCACGCGGCCCTGGTCGGCGCCATCATGCCGACCTCGCACAACCTGATCATCTTCACGCTGGCCACCTCGGGCATCGCCTCGATCAGCATCGTCGGCCTCATCCTGGCCGGCCTGATCCCGGCCATCCTGCTGACGCTGTGCAACCTGGCCGCCGCCTACTGGGTGGCCGTGAAACGCGGTTACCCCACGCACGGTGCCTTCCCGGGCTGGCGCGAGGTGGGTCTGGCCTTCGCCGCGGCGATGCCGGGCCTGCTGGTGGTCGTCATCATCCTGGGCGGTATTCTCTCGGGCGTCTTCACGGCAACGGAGTCTGCCTCGATCGCCGTGGCCTGGGCGCTGCTGATCACCACCGTGGTCTACCGCTCGCTGAGCTGGAAGAACTTCCTCAAGGCCTGTGCCAAGGCCTGCAAGACCACGGGCGTTGTGCTGCTGCTGATCGGCATCTCGGCCGCCTTCGGTTATTTCATGGCGCTGTACGAGGTGCCGCAGAAGACCGGCGAGCTGATGCAGAGCGTGAGTAGCGAGCCCTGGGTCATCTTCCTGATGATCAACGTGCTGCTGTTCCTGCTGGGCACTTTCCTGGACATGGCCGCCACCATCCTGATCTGCACGCCCATCTTCATGCCCATCGCCATGCAGTTCGGCATGGACCCGCTGCAGTTCGGCATCGTCATGCTGATCAACTGCGCGCTGGGCCTGAACACGCCACCGGTCGGTTCCGTCCAGTTCGTGGGCTGCGCGATCGGGGAGATATCGGTCGGGCAGGTCATGCGCTCCATCGCGCCGTTCTACGGCGCCCTGGGGGTCTGCCTGCTGCTGGTCACCTATGTGCCGGCCTTCTCCTTGTGGCTGCCGGGCCTGATGAAATGAACCCGGAAACCTCAAGGAGCCGGCTTCCATGTCTTTGCACCGACTCCTCTGTGGAGCCGCAGTCGCGGGTTTCCTGATGCTGCAAGGCTGCGCTTCCACCACGTCCGTGGCCTATGTGGCCAACGCCGACAGCCGCGAAATCAGCGTGCTCAGGCTGGACCGCAGCACGGGCGCCCTGAGCACCTTGCAGACCATGCCCGTCGGCGGCACGGTAATGCCCCTGGCGCTCAGCCCCGACCAGCGCGTGCTCTATGCCGCGCTGCGCTCGGAGCCTTTCACCGTGCTGGCCTTCAGCATCGACCCGGCCAGCGGCCAGCTCGCACCGCTGGGCAGCGCGCCGCTGCCCGACAGCATGGCCAACATCGCCACCGATCGCAGCGGGCGCTGGCTGTTTGCCGCCTCCTACGGCGGCCACCGCATCAGCGTCTCGCCGCTGTCGAGCGACGGCCAACCCGGTCCGGCCCGCCAGGTACTGGCCACAGGCAAGAACGCGCATGCAGCGATTCCCGATGCCGCCAACCGCAACCTCTATGTCACCAACCTCGGCAGCGACCAGGTGATGCAGTGGCGCTTTGATGCGGCCAGCGGCCAGCTCACGCCCAACCCCACGGCCGCCATGGCCGCGCGCACTGGCAGCGGCCCGCGCCACCTGGTGCTGCGCGCCGGCGGTCGCCAGGCCTACCTGCTGGGCGAGCTTGACGCCACGGTGGAGCTGCTCGACGTGAACACCGAACAGGGCACGCTGACACGCCGCGCGCACTGGCCCTCCCTGCCGCCGGGGTTTGCCGGCAAGGCCTGGGCGGCCGACCTGCACCTGCGCCCCGACGGCCGTTTCCTGTACACCAGCGAGCGCACCTCCAGCACCCTGGCCATCTGGCGCGTCGACGCGGAAAGTGGCATGCTGACCCTGGTGGGCCACCAGGCCACCGAACAGCAGCCGCGCGGTTTCCAGATCGATGCCTCGGGTGAGTGGCTGCTGGCGGCCGGCCAGTTATCGAACGCGGTCACGCTCTACCGCATCGACCGCGACAGCGGCCGGCTCACGCCCGGCGCGCGCCTGCCGCTGGGCCAAGGCCCCAACTGGATAGAGATGATCGACCTGCGCTGAAGACCCCATGAATGCTGCTGATACCCCACGCCGCCCCCTGCTGATCTCCATGCACGCTCGCGACAACGTCGCGATCGTGGCCAACGACGGCGGCCTGCCCCCCGGCACCGTGCTGCCCGCGGGGCCGACCCTGCGCGATCAGGTGCCCCAGGGCCACAAAGTGGCGCTGCGCGACATCCCGGCCGATGGCGCCGTGCTGCGTTACGGCATCCCCATCGGCTATGCCCTCAAGGACATCCCGGCCGGCAGCTGGGTGCACGAGCGCCTGCTCAAGATGCCCACGGCGCGCGAGCTCGAAGGACTGCCCATCGCCACGGTCAAGCCCGAGCCCCAGGCCCCGCTGGAGGGCTACACCTTCGAGGGTTACCGCAACGCCGACGGTTCGGTGGGCACGCGCAACATCCTGGCCATCACCACCACCGTGCAGTGCGTGGCCGGCGTGCTGGACTTCGCGGTGCAGCGCATCAAGACCGAGCTGCTGCCCAAATACGCCAACGTCGACGACGTGATCGGCCTGGAGCACACTTACGGCTGCGGCGTGGCCATCGATGCCGAGGGCGCCGAGATTCCCATCCGCACGCTGCGCAACATCAGCCTCAACCCCAACTTCGGCGGCGAGGTCATGGTGGTCAGCCTGGGCTGCGAGAAGCTGCAGCCCGAGCGCCTGCTGCCCCCGGGCAGCATCCCCATCACGGACCAGCGCGGTGCCGATGAGGCGCTGGACGTGGTCTGCCTGCAGGACGAGGCGCACATCGGCTTCATGTCCATGATCGATTCCATCATGGGGACGGCCCAAAATCACCTCGAAAAACTCAACGCCCGCCGGCGCGTCACCGTGCCGGCCAGCGAGCTGGTGGTGGGCGTGCAGTGCGGCGGCAGCGATGCCTTCTCGGGCGTCACCGCCAACCCGGCCGTGGGTTATTGCACCGACCTGCTGGTGCGTGCCGGCGCCAGCGTGATGTTCTCGGAAGTGACCGAGGTGCGCGACGCCATCGACCAGCTCACCTCGCGCGCCACCACCCCCGAGGTGGCGCAGGCCATGATCCAGCAGATGGCCTGGTACGACGCCTACCTGCAGCGCGGTCGCGTGGACCGCAGCGCCAACACCACCCCTGGCAACAAGAAGGGCGGCCTGTCCAATATCGTGGAAAAGGCCATGGGCTCCATCATCAAATCGGGCAGCTCACCGATCTCCGGCGTGCTGCCCCCTGGCGAGAAACTGCGCCAGAAGGGCCTGACCTTTGCTGCCACCCCGGCCAGCGACTTCATCTGCGGCACGCTGCAGCTGGCCGCCGGCATGAACCTGCACGTCTTCACCACCGGCCGCGGCACGCCCTATGGCCTGGCCGAATGCCCGGTGATCAAGGTCGCCACCCGCAGCGACCTGGCGCGTCGCTGGCACGACCTCATGGACGTGAACGCCGGCACCATCGCCGACGGTGACAAGACCATCGAGGAAGTGGGCTGGGAACTGTTCCAGCTGATGCTGGACGTGGCCAGCGGCCGCAAGAAGACCTGGGCCGAGCAGTGGAAGCTGCACAACGCCCTGGTGCTCTTCAATCCCGCACCAGTGACTTAAGCCCACGGCCAGGTACCAAACTTTCGCCAACACACCAGGAGATTCCCATGCTGTCCACCTTCTGCAAGACCTGGCTCGGCGCGCTGTTCGCGGCCCTGAGCCTGGGCGCTGCCGCCCAGAGTGGCACCATCAAGATCGTTGTGCCCTATCCGCCCGGCGGCTCCTCGGACATCATCGCGCGCTCGATCAGCCAGCCCCTGTCGGAGCTGCTCAAGCAGACCGTGATCGTGGAAAACCGCGCTGGCGCCAACGGCAATCTCGGCGCCGACCTGGTGGCCAAGTCCAAGGCCGATGGCCTGACCCTGCTGCTGTGCGACACCGGCGCGCTGGCCATCAGCCCCTCGATCTACAAGCTGCCCTTCGACCCGTCCAGGGACCTGCGCGGCGTGACCATGCTGGCCTACTCGCCGCACATGCTGGTGGTCCACCCCTCGGTGCAGGCCAACAATCTGCAGGAACTGGTGGCCCTGTCCAAGAAGTCACAGCTCAATTTCGCCGTCACCGCCACGGGCAGCGCACCGCACCTCGCGGGTGTGTCCGTGCAGCGCGCCAGCGGCGCCGAGTGGGCCTTCATCCCCTACAAGGGCGGCGTGCAGGCCGTGACCGACACCATCGCCGGCCAGACCCAGGTCACCATGAACGGCATGCTGGCCACCCTGCCCCATGTGCAGAGCGGCAAGCTCAAGGTGCTGGGCATTTCCAAGGCCACGCGCATGCCCCTGGTGGCCAGCATCCCCACGCTGGCCGAGCAGGGCCTGAAAGGCTTTGAATCGGGCACTTGGCAAGGGGTGCTGGTGCCCACCGGTACGTCCAAGGCTGTGGTGGACAGGCTCAACGCCGCCCTGATCCAGGTCATCCGTAGCCCCGAGGTGCGCAGCCGTCTGACCGCCCAGGGCGCGGAAGTCGTGACCATGAGCCCCGATGAGCAGGACAAGTTCTTCAACCAGGAACGCGCCCGCTGGAAGGCCGTGGTGACCGAGGCCAAGATCCAGCTCGAATAAGAAGCGGCTCCTGGGCGTCGCGGCACGCCGGCCGGCGGTCGCCGTTCAGCGTCCGGACGTGGCGTCGTCAGCCGGCGGGGTTTCGCGCAGCAGGCGCCAGCCCAGCCACATGCTGACCACGGCATTGCCGATCAGGAACAGCAGGACCAGGCCCAATCCCAGATTGTTCAGCGGCTTGCTCTGGACAATCCACGAGAGCACGGCCGACAGGCCATTGAGCGCCATGATCATCCAGAACAGCGGATGGCGCGGCTGAAACAGGCGCGCCCACTTGATCGGTCCCTGGGTGCCCATGGCCTCAGCTGCCCGCCACCTTCATCCTGTTGATGAGGATGGAGCCCACCGTCTTGGCGCCGTAGTTGTAGGCATCGGCCCCCACGGCCGTGATGCCCAAAAGCATGTCCTTCATATTGCCGGCGATGGTGATCTCCTCCACCGGGTAGGCGATGCGGCCCTTTTCCACCCAGAAGCCGCTGGCCCCGCGCGAGTAGTCGCCCGTCACGTAGTTCACGCCCTGGCCCATCAGCTCGGTCACGAAGAGGCCGGTGCCCAGCTTTTTCAGCATGGCGTCCAGGTCGTCGCCCGCCTTCGTGAGGCGCGAACTCAGGATCAGGTTGTGCGAACCGCCGGCATTGCCGGTGGTTTTCATGCCCAGCTTGCGCGCCGAGTAGCTGCTCAGAAAATAACCCTGCACGCGCCCGGCATTGATGACCGAGCGCGGCTGGACCTTGACGCCCTCCTCGTCGAAAGGCGAGCTGCCCTTGCCGCGCAGCAGGAAAGGATCTTCCAGCAGGTCGATATGGGCCGGCAGCACCTGCTGGCCCAGCGAGTCGAGCAGGAAGGAGCTCTTGCGGTACAAGGCCCCGCCGCTCAGGGCCTGTACCAGTGCGCCCAGCAGGCCGGCGGCCAGCGGCGATTCGAACAGCACCGGCACTTCGCGGGTGCTGATCTTGCGCGACTTCAGGCGGCTGAGCGCACGCTCGGCCGCGTAGCGGCCGATGGCTTCAGGCAGGGCCAGGTCTTCGGGGTGGCGGTGCGAGCTGTACCAGTAGTCACGCTGCATGCCGGCACCCTTGCCGGCAATCGGCGAGACCGAGATGGAATGGCGCGAGCTGGGGTAGCCCCCGCGGAAACCGCGCGTGTGCGCGCTGAAGAAATGCGACTGCTGGGCCGACACCGCAGCGCCCTCGCTGTTGGTGATGCGCTTGTCGGTCGCAAAGGCCGCGGCCTCGGTGGCGCGTGCCAGTTCGGCGGCCTGGGCGCTGTCGATGGCCCAAGGGTGGAACAGGTCCAGTTCGCGCTGCGTGTCGGCGTGCGAGGCGATGTCTTCGGCGTCGGGCAGGCCGGCCACCGGGTCTTCGGCCGTGAAACGCGCGATGTCGTAGGCCGCCTGCACGGTCTGTTCGATGGCGGCGCGCGAGAAATCGGAGGTGCTGGCATTGCCGCGGCGCTGGCCCAGGTAGACGGTCACACCCAGCGACTTGTCGCGGTTGCGCTCCACATTCTCCAGCTCGCCCTTGCGCACCGAGACGCTCAGGCCGCAGCCCTCGGAGGCCTCGGCCCCGGCGTCGGTGGCGCCGAGCTTTTTGGCGTGCGCCAGCGCGGCGTCCACGAGTTCTTCGAAATAGGCGCGGCTGTAGCTGAAGCCGCTTTCGGCACGAGGATCGGGTTTATTCATGGCAAGGCTATGATACTTGCCCGTGTACGCAGGCATTGCGGCATAACGAATTCACCCCACTCATGTCCCGCAAACCCAAAAAAGGCTATTACGTCAAAGGCCAGTTCGTCGCCGAAGGCAGCGAACTCGACCTGGAGCTCAAGCGTGAACTCCGGGGCGACACCGACGTCAGCCGTACCGACCTCAAGCGCGAGAGCACCGAGCTGCAGAAGCTGGGCGAATCCCTGCTGAACCTGCGCGCCGACCTGCTGGCCAAGCTGGAGCTGCCGGACAAGCTGCTGGAGGCCATGGCCGAGGCCAAGCGCATCACCAACTTCGAGGGCAAGCGCCGCCAGATGCAGTTCGTCGGCAAGCTCATGCGCCAGCTCGACCCCGCCGTGCTGGACGCCGCGCGCGCCGCCCTGGTCGAGCAGCACATGCCCTCGGCCCGCGAGACCGCCCTGCTGCACACCGCCGAACAATGGCGCGATCGACTGATCGCCGACGACGAGGCCGTGGCCGCCTGGATCAAGGATTTCCCGCAGACCGACACCCAGCAGCTGCGCGCCCTGGTGCGCCAGGCCCGCAAGGACGCCATCCCCGCCGACAAGGCCGCCGTCTCGCAAGGCCTGGCCCCGCGCCAGGGCCGCGCCTACCGCGAAGTCTTCCAGCTGGTGCGTGAACTGCTGGCCTCGGTCGACGCCGAAGATGGCGACGACCCGGATACCGGAGCCGACGATGAGTGACAACCTGAGCGCCGCCGGGCCGACCCAAGGCGCGAGCGCCCCCTCGGGGGGCAGCGCAGCACACGCAGTGGCAAGCGTGGGGGCCACATTCGACCCCATCAAGATCGGCATCGTCTCCATCAGCGACCGCGCCTCGACCGGCGTCTACGAAGACAAGGGCCTGCCCGCCCTGCAGGACTGGCTGACCCGCGCGTTGAAGAACCCCATCAGCTTCGAGCCGCGCCTGATCCCCGACGAAACAGACCGCATCAGCGCCACGCTGATCGAGTTGGTGAACGCCGGCTGCTCCCTGGTTCTGACCACCGGTGGCACCGGCCCGGCCCTGCGCGACGTCACACCCGAGGCGACGCTGGCCGTGGCGCACAAGGAGATGCCGGGTTTCGGCGAGCAGATGCGCCAGATCAGCCTGAAGTTCGTGCCCACCGCCATCCTCTCGCGCCAAGTCGCGGTGATCCGCGACCAGTCGCTGATCATCAACCTGCCGGGCCAACCCAAATCCATTCAGGAAACATTGGAAGGCCTGAAGGATGCCGAGGGCAAATCCATCGTGGCCGGCATCTTCGCCGCCGTGCCCTACTGCGTGGACCTGATCGGCGGCCCGTACATGGAAACGAACGACGAGGTCTGCAAGGCCTTCCGTCCCAAGTCGGCCATCCGCCCGCCCAAAAACGGCTGAGCCCGTGCCCGTCTCGCACCTCCTGCTCGCGCTGGCCGTGGTCGCGGTCTGGGGCACCAACTTCGTGGTCATCAAGTTCGGCCTGACCGAGCTGCCACCGCTGCTGCTGGCGACCCTGCGCTTTGCACTCAGCGCCCTGCCCTGGCTGCTCTTCATCAAGCGCCCGGCCGTGGCCTGGCGCTATCTGGTTAGCTACGGGGTCTTCATCGGTTTCATGTTCGGCCTGCTCTTCCTGGCCATGCGCAACGATGTGTCGCCGGGCCTGGCCTCGCTGCTGATGCAGTCGCAGGTTTTCATGACCCTGCTGCTGGTGGCCTGGCTGCAGCACGAACGCATGCCACGCCTGCAGTTCGGCGGCCTGGCCCTGGCCACGCTGGGTTTTGCGCTGATCGCCTGGCAGAGCTTCCACCAGACCCACACGGACGTCACGCCGCTGGGCCTCGTCCTGGCCCTGGGCGGCGCCCTGTGCTGGGCCTGCGGCAACGTGCTCGCGCGCAGCATAGGCAAGGTCGACATGCTCGGCTTCATGGTCTGGAGTTCGGTCTTTGCCGTACCGCCCCTTCTGGTGCTGAGCCTGTGGTTCGAAGGGCCCGCTGCCATCACCGAAGCCCTGCCGCGCGCCAGCCTGGCAGCCTGGGCCGCCATCGTCTGGCAGGCGGTGGGCAACACCCTGTTCGGCTTCGGTGCCTGGGGCTGGCTGCTCGCGCGCCACCCGGCCGCCACCATCACGCCCATGGCGCTGCTGATTCCGGTCTTCGGCATGGGCTCATCGGCCCTCTTGCTGGGTGAGCCCCTGCAGGCCTGGAAACTCGGCGCCGCGGCCCTCGTCATGGGTGGGCTGGCCATCAACGTGCTGGGCGCACGCTGGGCCAGCAAGACCTGAAGCCGCGGCCTACTTGCCGACCAGCTGGTTGAGCTTGTCTTTTTCGAAGTGCTCGGTACGCGCGGCGTCACCGGGCACGCAGTCGGTTTGCGCCTTGCCCGAGGACAGCTTCTCGATGGCCTGCCACAGCAGGGCGATCTGGTGCTCCTGCGAGCCCGCGTTGTCGATCAGGCCCTTCATGGCCTGGCTCAGCGGATCGTCGTCCTGCGTGATGCCGTAGGCCGTGAACTTCTTCTCGGGCGCGGTCACGTCGGCGCTTTCGCCGGCCTTGGACGGGATGATGCGCGCGGGAATGCCCACGGCCGTGGCGCCGGCCGGCACCGGCTTGATCACCACCGCATTGCTGCCGATCTTGGCACCGTCGCCCACCTCAAAACCGCCCAGCACCTTGGCGCCCGCGCTCACCACCACGTCGCGGCCCAATGTGGGATGGCGCTTGGTGCCCTTGTAGAGCGAGGTGCCACCCAGCGTGACACCGTGGTAGATGGTGCAGCCGTCACCCACTTCGGCGGTCTCGCCGATGACCACGCCCATGCCGTGGTCGATGAAGACACGCTGGCCGATCTTCGCACCCGGGTGGATCTCGATGCCCGTGAGCCAGCGGCCGATGTGCGAGATGAACCGCCCCAGCCACTTCAGGCCGTGGGTCCAGCACCAGTGGCCCCAGCGGTGCATCACGATGGCGTGCAGGCCCGGGTAGCAGGTCAGCACCTCCCAGGCGCTGCGGGCGGCCGGGTCGCGGTCGAGGATGCACTGGATGTCGGAGCGGAGGCGGGCAAACATACGAGCAGTTTACTTCTTGGCCCGCTCGGCCGTCTCCAGCATGGCCTTGGCGACACCTCTGAGGATATGGATTTCCTCCTGCGTGAGGTCCGCGCGGTTGAAGAGGCTGTTGAGGCGCGGCATCAGCTTCTTGGGCGCCTCGGGGTCGAGAAAATTCACGGCCACCAGGGCCTGTTCCAGGTGGGCCAGCATCCCGGCCACCTGGGGCGCATCGGCTCGCACGACCGGCGCGGTGGCCTCCTGCACCGCGAACCCGCCCAGCGCCAGGCGCCACTCATAGGCGATGACCTGCAGGGCCGAGGCCAGGTTGAGCGAGCCGAATTTCGGATTGGTCGGAATGCTCAGGGCCACGTGGCAGCGGTAGACGTCCTCGTTGCGCATGCCAAAGCGCTCGGAGCCGAAGAGAAAGGCCACACCCTGGGCGCCGGCCTCGGGCGTGGCCGTCTGCACCAGCTGGGCGAAGTGCTCGCGCGGTGCGCGCGTGGGCGGGCCGAAGTCGCGCGGGGTCATGGCGGTGGCGCACAGGTGGGTCATGCCGTCGAGCGCCTCGTCCAGGGTCTCGACGATGCGGGCGTTTTCCAGCACGTCCAGCGCCCCGCTGGCACGCTGGATGGTTTCCTCGCGCCGCAGCACATTGGCCCAGCGCGGTGCCACCAGCACCAGTTCGTCGAAGCCCATGACCTTGATGGCGCGCGCGGCGGCGCCCACATTGCCGGCGTGGCTGGTCTGGATCAGCACGAAACGGGTACGGAAAGGGGTGGTTTGCATGGAAAACGGGCAGTGCGGGTAAAATCTGGCCCTATTGTCGCCGCCCGCATCGCCGGAACGGCTTTCTGCTCTTCAGCTTCCAGGGCCCGTGCCATCGTCCGTGCCCCCAACGCCTCCACAATTTATGTCGTCCCCCAATCTGCACCCCATGCTCAACGTGGCCATCAAGGCCGCCCGCGCCGCCGGCGCCATCATCAACCGCGCTGCGCTCGACGTCGAGGCCGTGCGTGTCTCGCAGAAGCAGGTGAACGACTTTGTGACCGAGGTGGACCACGCCAGCGAAGAGGCCATCATCGAGACCCTGCTCACCGCCTACCCGGGCCACGCCATCTGGGGTGAGGAGACCGGTCGCACGCGCGGCGCCCAGGATTCGGACCACGTCTGGATCATCGACCCGCTGGACGGCACCACCAACTTCATCCACGGCTTCCCGGTCTATTGCGTGAGCATCGCGCTGGCCGTCCGTGGCAAGGTCGAGCAGGCCGTCATCTATGACCCCTCGCGCAACGACCTCTTCACAGCCACCAAGGGCCGCGGCGCCTACATGAACGAGCGCCGCATCCGCGTGAGCAAGCGCACCCAGCTCTCGCAGTGCCTGATCTCCACCGGTTTCCCCTTCCGCCAGGGCGACAACTTCCCGGCCTACCTGGCCATGATGAGCGACGTCATGCAGCGTACCGCCGGCCTGCGCCGCCCGGGCGCCGCCGCGCTGGACCTGGCCTATGTGGCCGCCGGTTTCACCGACGGTTTCTTCGAAACCGGCCTGAGCCCATGGGACGTGGCTGCCGGTTCGCTGCTGGTCACCGAGGCCGGTGGCCTGGTGGGCAACTTCACGGGCGAGTCCGACTTCCTGGAACAGAAGGAATGCCTGGCCGGCGCCCCGCGCATCTACGGCCAGCTCGTGCCCCTGCTGCACAAGTACAGCAAGTTCGCCGGTGCCGGCGAGAAAGCCGAAGCGCGCCAGAACGCCGAGAAGCTCAGCCTGTCGTCGGGTAACGGGAACGGCAACGGCGACGAACGCGACCAGGGCGCGTTCGAATAATCCGCCCCCGGGCGCGGATTACGCTGGCAGGACGGGCAGGCCCAACAGCCCCGGGCGCCCGAAGAGGTAGCCCTGGAACACGGTGCAGCCGTTGTCCAGCAGGAACTGGCGCTGCCCCTCGGTCTCCACCCCCTCGGCCACGGCCTGCAGGTCCATGCTCTGCGCCAGGGCCAGGATGGTGCGCACGATGGCCGCGTCGTTAGGGTCGGTCAGCACATCGCGCACGAAACTCTGGTCGATCTTGAGCTGGTCCAGCGGCAGGCGCTTGAGGTAACTCAGCGATGAGTAGCCCGTCCCGAAATCGTCCAGCGCAAAACGCACGCCGCGTTCGCGCAGGGCGCCCATCTTGCGGATGGCGTCTTCCACGTCGCTGATCAGCACGCTCTCGGTCAGCTCCAGCTTCAGATACTGCGGATCGACCCCGGTTTCGTCCAGCACGGCCAGAACCTGGGGCACGAAATCGGCCTGGCGGAACTGCCGTGCGCTCACGTTGACCGCCAGGCTCAGCTTGCGGGTGGCCGGCTGCGCGGACCAGGCCACCAGCTGGCGACAGGCCGAACGCAGCACCCACTGGCCGATCGGCAGGATCAGGCCGGACTGCTCGGCCAGGGTGATGAACTCACCCGGAAACACCATACCGCGCCCGGGATGGCGCCAGCGCAGCAGCGCTTCGTAGCCGACGATCTTGTTGTAGGCGTCGACCACCGGCTGGAAGTGCAGCAGCAGTTCCTCCCGCTGCAGGCCCATGCGCAGGTCGGCGTCGAGCGCGGCGCGCGCCAGCACCGTGGCCTGCATCTGCGGGTCGAAGAAACGCAGCGTGTTGCGCCCGGCCGCCTTGGCCTGGTACATGGCCACGTCGGCACGCTTGAGCAGTTCGTCCACCCCCAGCGAGGAACCGGAAAACAGCGTGATGCCGATGCTGGGCGAGCTGTTGTGCTGGCGACCCACCAGCTCGTAGGGGGCGTTGAGCCGGTTGATGATCTTCTCGGCCACCAGCTCCGCCTGGCCGGCGGCATCAGCGTCGCTCTCGCTCAGGTCTTCGAGCATCACCACGAACTCGTCGCCGCCGAAACGCGCGGCCGTATCACCCTCGCGCAGGCAGGAGACCAGGCGCAAGGCAACCTGCTCCAGCAGCAGGTCGCCCACATCGTGGCCCAGCGTGTCGTTGAGGTCCTTGAAATTGTCCAGGTCGATGAACAGCAGCGCACCGTAGCGCTTGCTGCGCGCGCTGGTGACCTGGGCATGCGAAAGCCGGTCCATCAGCAGGCGCCGGTTGGGCAGGCCGGTCAGGGTGTCATAGAAGGCCAGGCGCTGGGTCTCGTCCTCGGCGTTCTTGCGCTTGCTGATGTCGCGACCGATGCCGCGGTAACCACGGAACTGCCCCTGGTCGTCGATGATGGGCGTGCCGCTGACGGCCACCCAATAGGGCTTGCCATCGGCATCCAGCCGCTGCAGTTCCAGGTCGCGAAACGGCAGGTGCGACTCGAGCACACGGCGGTGGGCATCCCAGTCGTCGGGGCTCAGGTTCAGCGCGCCGAGTTCCCAGCGTGTCTTGCCCAGGCTCTCGTCCCGGGTCATGATGGACTTGCCGTCGCGGTAGCCCACGAAATTCGTGAAACGGAAGTTCTCGCCGATCTCCCAGTACCAGTCCGAGGAGAGATCGGTCAGGCTGCGGAAGCGCGCCTCGCTCTCCTCCAGCTGGGTTTCAGCGATCTTGCGTTTGGTGAATTCGCGCAAGACACCGTAGGAGGACAACTCACCGTCGGCTTCACGCAGGGTCACCGCATTGCCGCGCAACCAGTGCTGGGTCCCATCCGGCGAATAGACCCGGAACTCATGCTGCCAGGAGGCGCCGTCCTTGTGCGCTTCACGCATGGATTCGAACAGATCGGGCAGGTCATCCGGCTCGACCTTGGCAAACAGCTTGCGCGCATCCCGACGCACATCTTCCGCAACCACGCCGAAGTAGTTGCGGACACTTTCGCTGATGAAGGGAAAACTGACTTGCCCGTTCTGCCGCCGCTGGTACTGGAACAGCACGTCGGGCACCCGGCTGGTGAGCTTTTCGATGAAATCCAGTTTTTCCTGCAGTGCTTCGGTCACCGCCCGCTCGACCGTGATGTCCTGCACCAGGCCGAAATCCAGCGTCTGGCCTTGCAGGCCGGTGTAGCGATGCAGGCTTGATCGAACCCAGCGGATCGTGCCATCGGTGCGCAGCACGCGATATTCCAGCTTGGTGCCGTCCATGCGCTGGCGGATCTCGACGAAATGCGACAGGTCGTCGGGATGGATATAGGAACGCGCCTGCACACTGGTCAGCGGTGGGCCCGGCGGCAGGCCGGTGATCTGGCGCAGGCCGGGAGAAAACGTGATGGCCTGGCCGTCGGCACTGGCCAGCCACGAGCCCACGCGCGCCAGGTTCTCGGTCAGCTCGTACAGCGCGAGCTGCTGGTTGAGCTTGTCCACCGCCTGCTCCAGCGCCAGCTCGCCGGCGCGCAGCGACTCCTCGGCCATGCGCTCGGTGGTGATGTCCTTTATGTACATCAGGATGTGCTTCTCGCCACCCACGTCCATCAGCGTGCCATTGAGACGCACCAGGCGTTTGCCCTTGTCCTTGAGACGGACGATGGCCTCGTAGTCGCGCAGGCGGCCACTGACGCGCAAAGCAGCCACGGCCGCTTCACGGCTGGCCTGGTCGGGCCAGTGCCCGATCTCCACCACGGTGTGGCCGATCACCTCTTCGCGCTTGAACCCGGTGAGGGCCAGCCACTCCTGGTTCACATCGACGATCAGGCCGTCGGCCAGGCGGGACAGGCCGATGGCTTCCGGGCTTTCGTCGAAGGCGGCGGTGAACAAGGCCTCGGTATGGCGGCGCTGGCTCTCCAGCAAGGCCCAGTCACGCTCGCGCTCCTGCAAGCGCAGCTCAGCCTCGCGCAGCTGCGCGCGCACTCGCGTGATCTCGTCCTTGTCGTCAGCAGAACCCATGAAACGTGCCGGTCGGCAGCATCCCCGCGCAGAGCCTGCCGGCTGTGCCCCTGGATGCTGCCCTGAAGTGTTGGACGATGTTAATCGAGTTGGGGCCAAGGCACCCCACGGAACCGCGGGAATAAGTCCTGAAAGCCGGTATTCCTGCCGCATCCACCAGCCCCCGGCGGCGGCACAGGGTCATGCGGGGGGCGGGAGCGGGAAAACCGGGCAGGCGCTACATTCATCGCTGCACAGCGCATCCTCCCGCAGGCCATGACCCCGTCCAAAGACTTCAAAGGCAACAAGCAGTCCCTGCCCAGCAAACCCTGTTGCGTCTGCGGTCGCCCCATGAGCTGGCGCAAGAAGTGGGAAAAGAACTGGGAACAGGTCAAGTACTGCTCCGACGCCTGCCGCCTGGCCCGCCCCTCCCGGCCCGCCCCATGAGCGCATTGCGTACGCTCGTCCTCGTGCTGGGCGACCAGCTCGACCTGCAGGCGACCGCCTTTGACGGCTTCGATCCGGCGCAGGACCGCGTCTGGATGGCCGAGGTGGCCGAGGAGTCCACCCACATCCTCTCCAGCAAGCCCCGCACCGCGCTGTTCCTGAGCGCCATGCGCCATTTCGCCCAGGCCCTGGTGCAGGCCGGCCGGCCGCTGCATTACGTGCGGCTCGATGAGACCGGCAACCGGGGCAGCCTGCCCGCACAGCTGGCGCATGACCTCGCTGACCTGCAACCACAGCAACTCGTCATGACCGCACCGGGTGACTGGCGCGTGCTCAAGGCCCTGCAAGCCACGGCCGCCGCCGCGGGCCTCCCGCTGGAGATCCGCGACGACCGGCATTTCTACACCACGGTGCGCGAATTTGCCGCCCACGCCCAAGGGCGCAAGAGCCTGCGCATGGAGTACTTCTACCGCGAGCAGCGCCGCAAACACCAGGTGTTGACGGACGGCGACCAGCCCGCGGGCGGCCAGTGGAATTTCGACGCCGACAACCGCCAGGCCTTCGGCCCCCAGGGCCCGGGTTTCGTGCCGCCGCGCAGCCGCTTCGAGCCCGACGCGATCACACGCGAGGTCATGGCCCTGGTGCAGCAGCGCTTTGCCCACCACCCGGGCGAACTCGACAGTTTTGCCTGGCCCGTCACGCGCGCGCAGGCCCTGCAGGCGCTGCAGGACTTCATCACGCAACGCCTGGCTGATTTCGGCCACTGGCAAGACGCGATCTGGCCGGGTGAGCCCTGGCTCTACCACGCCCACCTCTCTGCGGCCCTCAACCTCAAGCTGCTGCACCCGCGCGAGGTGGTGGCCGCCGCCGAAGCCGCCTGGCGCGCCGGACAGGTGCCGCTGGCCAGCGCCGAGGGTTTCATCCGCCAGATCCTGGGCTGGCGCGAGTACGTGCGCGGCATCTACTGGACGCAGATGCCGCAGTACCTCGAGGGCAATGCGCTGGACGCCCATGAAGACCTGCCCGCCTGGTACTGGACTGGCCGCACCGACCTGGCCTGCCTGGCCGACGCCATCACCCAGACGCTGCAGCACGGCTACGCGCACCATATCCAGCGCCTCATGGTGACCGGCCTGTTCGCCCTGCTGTATGGCGTGGAACCGAAGCAGGTGCACGCCTGGTACCTCGGCGTCTACGTGGACGCGGTGGAGTGGGTCGAGCTGCCCAACACCCTGGGCATGAGCCAGTATGCCGACGGTGGCCTCATGGCCAGCAAGCCCTATATCGCCAGCGGCAAGTACATCGAACGCATGAGCCCGCTGTGCAAGGGTTGCCGCTACGACCCGGCCCAGCGCACCGGCGAACGTGCCTGCCCCGTCACCACGCTGTACTGGGATTTCCTGCTGCGCCACGAGCCCCTGCTGGCGCGCAACCCGCGTACGGCTCTGCAGGTCAGGAACCTGGCCCGGCTGGACGAGGCCGAGCGCGGCGCGATCCAGGCCCGCGCGGGGGCCATACGCCGCGGCGAGGTCGGCACCCTGGCCTGAACGCGCGATACCCGGACGCGTGCCAGACGAGGCGTTTTGCCATAAGCTCCGGCCATGACCACCCTGAACGTCCTGGGCTCCGAGCTCATGCCCTGCTCCTACGATCCGCTCACCGGCTTCTACCGTGACGGCTGTTGCAAGACCGACGCGCACGACCTGGGTTCGCACGTGATCTGCGCGCGCCTGACCCAGGCCTTCCTCGATTTTTCCGTGGCCAGCGGCAACGACCTCGTCACCCCGCGCCCCGAGTACCGCTTCCCCGGTCTGAAAGCCGGGGACCGCTGGTGCCTGTGCGCCCTGCGCTGGAAAGAGGCACTGGAGGCCGGTGTGGCGCCGCCCGTGGTGCTCGAATGCACACACCTGCGCGCGCTGGACTACGTCACGCTGGACCAGCTGCGCGCCCACGAACTGGCGCGCAGCCAGCGCCAGCCATGAGTGCGGCCAACACGCGCCTGCCGGCCAGCGTGGCCTGGCTGGGGTATGGCGGCCTGCTGCCTTTTGCCCTCAGCGCCGGGGGCTCGCTGGCCGATCCGGTACACCGAGAAGTCTGGCAGCAGGCCCTGCTGGCCTACGGCGCCGTCATCCTGAGCTTTGTGGGCGCCCTGCACTGGGCCTTTGCCATGGGCGCCAACGAGGACCGCCAGGCGCAACCGCTCTACCTCTGGAGCGTGGTACCGGCCTTGGCCGGCTGGCTTGCCTTGCTGCTGCCCCTGCTGCTGGCACAAGGCACCGTGCTGGCCGCAGCCCTGCTGATCGTCGCCTTCGTCGCGCAATACGTGCAGGACAAACGCCTGGCGCGTCTGCACCCCCTGCCCGGCTGGTACCTGCCGCTGCGCCTGCGCCTGAGCAGCGTGGCCTGCCTGTGCCTGGCCGCCATCCCCTACGCGTCGCGCTGATCAGCGGGTCGACACCGGCACGGCCGGCGCGGCCAGCAGGCTGACGTGCGCGGCCACCACGCGCCAGCCTTCGGGCGTGCGCAGCCAGGTCTGGCTCTGGCGGCCGATGGCCGTGCTGCCGGCGCGGCGGAACTCGGTGTTGGCCGTGGCGTAATCGGCCCCATAGGTAGTGATCACCGTGCGCGTGAGCTCACGCATCAGACCGGTCGACGGACGACTGGCGCGGAAGGCCTGGATCTCGGCCGCGCCGTAGAGGTTCTCGGTCACGCCGTAACGCAGCGTAAACGGGCTGTCCCAGAACAGCTCGTCCAGCACCTCCACCTTGTTGTGCACCAGCGCGTCCTCGTAACGCGCGAAGGCCGCAGTGACTTCGGCCAGCACGGCCGGCGCATTGATCTCCATCGCCATGTTCGTTCCCTCTTCCCAATGAAGTCTCAGTGATGTCCCACCTGCTCACCCAGATAGGCCTGGGCCAGCGCGCCATCGGCGGCAATCTCCGCCGCCGTGCCTTGCGCCACGATACGCCCGCCCTCGATCACATAGGCGCGGTCCGCCAGCGCCAGGGCCAGGCCAGCCATCTGGTCCACCAGCAGCAGGGTCATGCCCTCGCGCCGCAGCTGGTCCAGCGCGGCAAACAGCTCAGCAATGATTTTCGGCGCCAGGCCCAGCGAGGGCTCGTCCAGCAGCAGGATACGCGGGCGCGACATCAGCGCACGCGCAATCGCCAGCATCTGCTGTTCCCCACCCGAGAGCAGGCCGGCACGCTGGTGCAGGCGCTCGCGCAGGCGCGGGAAACGCTGCAGCTGCTCCTCCACCCGCGCATCGCGATCGGCCGGGTGCAGGAAAGCCCCCAGGCGGATGTTGTCCAGCACGCTGAGCTCGGGGAAGACCTGGCGCCCCTCGGGCACCAGCACCACACCCTGGGCTACCACCTGCTCGGCGCCCAGGTTCTTGAGCTCGCGGCCCTCCAGGTGGATGCCGCCTTGCACGGGCCGGTGCAGACCGGCCAGCGCCTTCATCAGCGTGGACTTGCCCGCACCGTTGGCACCCAGCAGGGCCACCACCTCCCCTTGTCGCACCTGCAGATCGATGCCGTGCAGCACGGGCTCGGCGCCGTAACCGGCCACCAGCGCCCCCACACCCAGCATCTCGGGCCGTGCGCTGCGGTCCACATCACGCGCCGGTGTTTCGCTCGCGAGTGATTCACCCAGATAGGCCTGCTGCACCGCCGGGTTGGCCTGCACCTCGGCCGGCGTTCCCGTCGCCAGACGCACACCGGCGTCGAGCACCACGATGTGGTCGCTGATGCCCATCACCAGCGTCATGTCGTGTTCCACCAGCAGCACCGTGATGCCCGCCACGGCGATGCGCCGCAACAGCGCGCCCAGGCGCTCCTTGTCCTCGCGTGACAGGCCGGCGGCCGGTTCGTCCAGCAGCAGGGCCTCGGGGTCGGTGGCCAGGGCGCGGGCAATCTCCACCAGGCGCCGGTCCACATGGGCCAGGTCCGCGGCCAACGCGGCCGGGTCACCGGTGTAACCGCAAAAAGCCAGCAGCTCGGCCGCACGCGCCGTGTGCGCGGGCGCATGACGGCGCGCCGCCCCCAGCAGCGGGCCCAGGCGGCCACGCTGCATGGCGAGCACCACGTTGTCCAGCACGCTCAAGGTTCCGAAGAGTTGTGAGGTCTGGTAGGTGCGCGCCACCCCACGGCGCGCGATCTGCATGGCGCTGCGGCCCGCCAGGGGCTCGGCACCCAGCGCAAAGGCGCCCGCCGTGGGCAGGTAAAAACCGCCCAGCATGTTGAGGGCCGTGGACTTGCCCGCGCCATTGGGGCCGATCAGGCTGGTCACCGCGCCGGCCCGCGCTTCGAAGCTCAGTTCGGACACGGCACGCACACCACCGAACTGCATGCTCAGGCCCTGGGCCTGCAGGCCCAGGCGCGCACGCGCCGGCAAGGCCAGGCTGCCAACCGTCTGCACACGCGGTACGTTGACCGGGGCCGCCTGCCAGCGGGCGCGCAGGCGCTGCAAGCCACCCACCACCCCGCCGGGTGCCACCCACAGCACCACCAGCAGCAGCACGCCGAAGAAGAGCAGGCGGAATTCTTCCAGGCCCGAGAGCAGCTCGGGCAGCAGGCCTACCAGCAGCGCGCCCACCAGCGGGCCGGTGACGGAGCCGGCACCGCCCAGCATGACCACCAGCACAAACAGGATGGACTGCAGGAAACCGAAGGTATGCGGCGTGACAAACCCCGAGAGCGGCGCGAACAGCGCACCCGCCGCGGCCGCGCACAGCGCGGAGACGGCGAAGGCCACGGTCTTGATCACCAGCGGGTTCAGGCCCACGGATTCGGCGGCGGTCTCGGCGTCGCGCACCGCGCGCATGGCCGCGCCCCAGGTGCCGCGCGCCAGCCAGGCATAGGCCGCCAGCCCCAGGCCGGCGGCGGCAATGGCCAGCAGGGCCACGGCACGCTCACCCCGGGCCAGGCCACCCAGCGCCGGTGCCGTCAGGCCCATGATGCCGTTCTGCCCGCCGGTCAGCGCGCCGGCCTCGATGATGCCGTTCTCGACAATGAAACCGAAGGCGATGGTGATCATCGCCAGGTACGGCCCCTTCACACGCAGCGCCGGCACCGCCAGCAGCGCACCGCACGCGCCACCGATCACAGCTGCGATTGGCCAGGCCAGCCAGAAGCTCATGCCCGCCTTGGTGGTGAGGATGGCCACCGTGTAGGCACCGATGGCGTAGAAACCCACGTGACCGAAAGACACCTGGCCGCTCAGACCCACCAGCACATTGAGGCCCACACCCACCAGGGTCAGCAGCGCCACCTGCGCCAGCACAAAGACCCAGTAACCGTTGAGCGTCAGCGCCAGGCCCGCGCCCAGCGCCAGCACCACCAGCAGCGCCAGGATCTGCAGCGGCGTGCCCAGGCCCAGCAGGGGCCGTTTCACAAACGAGGGGGTCATACCTTCTTCACCTCCGCCCGGCCGAACAGGCCGTTGGGCCGCCAGGCCAGCGCCGCGATGACCAACGCGAAGGTCAGGATCTGCGTGTAGCCCGAACCCAGCGTGGCGGTGATCAAGGCTTCCACCACACCGAACAGAAGACCGGCCAGCATCACGCCCCAGGCACTCGTGATGCCGCCCAGGATGGCCACCGCAAAGGCCTTGAGGCCGAACAGCGTGCCCATGTCGGAATGCACATTGGTCAGCGGCGCGATCAGCACACCGGCGATGCCCGCAAACAGGGCCGAAAGCGCAAAGGCCAGCGCCACCGCGCGCCGGATCGGGATGCCCATGAGGCGCGCGGCCGCACGGTTCTGCACCACGGCCAGCATGGCCGTGCCCCAGCGCGTGCGTCGGCTCAGGGTGTGCAGCACGGCCGCCAAGGCCAGGCCCACCACGGGGATCAGCAGCTGCAGCGGGTAGACGCCCAGGCCAACGCCCGCCACCTCCAGCGGCGACTGCGCCAGCGGTGACGGCAGGCTGCGCGGCTCCTTGCCGTAGGTGGCCATCACCACGTTATCGAGCACGATGCCCAGTGCCACCGTCGCCATGAGCCAGGCGTCCGACCCGCGGTTCACAAAGGGCCGCACCGCCAGCAGTTCCACCAGCAGGCCGTAGACCGCGCACAGGGCCAGGGCCAGCAACACCGCTGCCCACGCAGGCCAGCCTAGCGTCTGCGCGAAGGTGTAGGTCAGCACCGCGCCCAGCATCATGGAACTGCCCTGGGCAAAGTTGACCGTGCCGCTGACGGCATAGGTCACGTAAAAGCCCAGGGCCATGAGCCCGTACATGCTGCCCAGGCCCAGGCCGCTCACCAGCGCGGATAACTCCGACATATCTCGTCCTCTTCAAACCCAAAAAAGCGGGTCCGTCCTCAGCAGACGATGACCCGCGTTGCCTTCGCTGCTGACGCAGCTCAGTTCATTCCTACCGGGACGATCCGGTTGTCGATGAACTGTGCCCAGACGTAGTCGCCGGACTGCACCGCGTCGTGCACCTCGGCCGTGAAGGGCTTGACGTAGGTCTTGATCAGGCCTTCGTACTTGTCGATCTTGTAATAACCCTGGCGGATGGCGTCACCGCTGGTGGAGCCGGCAGCCTGGATGGCCAGCGCCGTCAGGTGCATGGCGTCGTAGGCATTGGCCACGCCGACGGCGGGCGAGATGTCGTCCGGGCCCTTGATGGTGGGGTACTTGGCCATCAGGGCCTTGATCACACGCTGGCCCACCGGCGACTGCTTGCCGAAGAAGCTGTAGGTCTGCACGAAGTGCACATCCTTGCCCATGGCGCCGGCCAGCTCGGTGAAACGGCCACCGGCCGGACCCCAGTGCGACACCACCGGCACCTTCCAGCCCATGCGCTCCAGCGACTTCACCACCTGGGCCGAGGGGCCCACATTGCCCACCATGAACAGGGTGTCGGCACCCGCAGCCTTCAGGCGCGTGAGCTGCGGCACCATGTCCACGTCATTGCCTTCGAACTTCTCCACGCCGGCGGGTGTCACGCCCTTGGCGGCCATGGCAGCCTTCAGGCCCTTCTCGTTGCTCTCACCCCAGGGGTTGTTCACCAGGATCAGGCCGGGCTTGGCGCTCTTGAAGTTCTTCTGCGCGTAGGCCAGCATGCCCACGTCGACGATCTCGTCCACTGCCGACACGCGGAAGGCGAAGTTGGGATTGGCGCCGTTCTTGGTGATGCCCGTGCCCGCCGCCCAGGGGCCCATGAAAGGCACTTTCTCCTGGTTCATCAGCGGCACGATGGCCATGGACACCGGAGTGTCCAGGCCGCCGAAGACCACGGCAACCTTCTCGCGGTAGATCAGTTCACGCGCAGCCACCACGCCCTTGGCGGGGTTGGCTTCGTCGTCGCGGCGCACCAGCTCAAGCTTGCGCCCGCCCAGCAGGCCGCCCTTGGCGTTGATCTCGTCGATGGCCACCTGCATGCCACGCGTGATGGCCTCGCCCGCCAGGGCCGACTGGCCCGACAGCGCAGTCACCAGGCCGATCTTGATGGGTTCATTGGCCAGCGCCGGGCCGGCCGCCGCCAGGGCCAGGCCGGCAGCCAGCAGCGTGCGACGGGTCGCGGAGAAAGAGCAAGGGTTCATGGCAGTACTCCTGTGAGTGGATGGGCAGAAAGCGGGTGGACCCGCGGGCTCCTTCCTCCATGCAAGTCGCGTGCCAGTGTCGCCACGATGGCAATTACTTTGTTTTCATATATATGATCATATTGTCGACAATATGGCATGTCTTTTGCGAGCACATGCATCGCACAACCCTGGCGGCTCCGGATGGTGCATCCGGCACCAAAAGGGGGATATACGAGAGGAAAACGACCATGGAAACCCAGACCATGAACCAGACCGAGGCGCCCGCCTCCCCCGCCGCCGTGGTGGACGAATACCTGCGCCTGCTGATGATCCCGGACCCGGTGTCGGCCAGCCGCTTTGTGGCTCCCGGCCTGCGCATCCGTTTCACGGGCGGCCGCGAGATGCGCGCCCCCGCCGAGTGCGCGGCCTTCAACGCCACGCGTTACCAGTGGGTCAAGAAAAAGATCGAGGCCACCGAGACGGTGGCCGGCGGCACGGCCGCCGAGACCGTGGTCTACAGCCGCGGCACGCTCTACGGCGTCTGGCCCGACGGCACGCCCTTCGAAGGCAACCGTTATGTGGACCGCTACGTGGTGCGCGACGGGCTGATCACGCAGATGGACGTCTGGAACGACAGCGCCGAATGGCTGCTGGTGCGCGCCGGCCTGGCCCAGCTGTGAGGCGCACGAGCACCATGCCAGCCCAGTACCTCGGCCCCCTGCCCGACCACGGGCGCTTTGCCTACCGGCCCATCACGCGCCGGCCCGACTACCGCTGGCCCAATGGCGCGGGCCTGGCGGTCTACATCGGCTTCAACATCGAACACTTTGCCTTCGGTGAAGGCCTGGGCGCCATGATCGGCCCGGCCTCGCCCCAGCCCGACGTGCTCAATTACTCCTGGCGCGAATACGGCAACCGCGTGGGCGCCTGGCGCTGCCTGGATCTGTTTGACCAGCTCAAGCTGCCCGCTGCCGCGCTGATCAACACCGCGCTCTACGACCACTGCCCCGAACTCGTGGCGGCCTTCGTGGCGCGCGGCGACGAGCTCGTGGGCCACGGTCACAGCAATGCCGAACGCCAGGGCGCGCTCGACGAAGCGGCTGAGCGCGAGCTGCTGCAGCTGTGCAGCGAACGCATGCAGCTGCGCAGCGGCGTGGCCCCGGGCGGCTGGCTCTCGCCCTGGATCAGCGAGAGCCGGCTCACCCCCGACCTGCTGGCCGAAACCGGCTACCGCTACACGCTCAACTGGTGCCACGACGACCAGCCCGTGCGCATGCGCACGCGCGATGGCCGCGGCCTGTGGTCCATCCCCTACCCGCAGGAGCTCAACGACATCCCCATGATCGTGGGCCGCCAGCTCGACGGCAAGGACTTCGCGCAGATGATCGTGGACAACTGCGACGAGATGCTCGATCAGTCGCGCAGCCAGCCCCTGGTCATGGGCATCGCCCTGCATCCCTATCTGGTGGGCCAGCCCTACCGCCTGCGCCATCTGCGCCGCGCCCTGCAGCACCTGGTGGCCGCACGCGACCGCGGTCAGGTCTGGTTCACCACCCCCGGCGCCATCTGCCAGCACATGGAGGGCCTGGCCCGCCAGCACCCCGAGGACCACACATGAACTTCCCCATCACAGACAGCGTCGGCGCCTGGGTGCCGCACGGCCGCTTCGTCGTCGAAGGCCAGCCCACCGGCCCGCTGGCCGGCCTGCGCTTTGCCGCCAAGGACCTGTTCGACGTGGCCGGTCACACCACCGGCGCCGGCAACCCCAGCTGGCTAGCCACCCACCCCGTGGCCACGCGCCATAGCGACGTGGTGGCCCAGCTGCTCGACGCCGGCGCCACCCTCATGGGCAAGGTGCTGACCGACGAGCTGGCCTACAGCCTGCACGGCGACAACCTCCACTACGGCACGCCCCTCAACGCCCGCTACCCGGAGCGCGTGACCGGTGGTTCGTCCAGCGGCTCTGCCGCCGCCGTCACCGCCGGCCTGGTGGACTTCGCCCTGGGCACCGACACCGGCGGCTCCACCCGCGTGCCCGCCAGCTACTGCGGACTGTGGGGCCTGCGCACCACGCACGGCCTGGTCTCGGCCCGCGGCCTGGTGCCCCTGCACCCCAGCTTCGACACCGCCACCTGGCTGGCGGCCGATGGCGAGGTGTTCGAACGCGTGGGTGCCGTGCTGCTGCCCGCCAGCGACTACACACCACGCCGCCTGCTCGTGGCCCAGGACGCCTGGGAGCTGGCCGACCCCGTTTTCGCCCAGCCCCTGCAGACCGTGCGCGACGCCCTGGCACGGCAACTGGCGGTGGCGCCCGAAGTGCAACGCGTCGCCGAACCCCAGGGCCTGGCCGCCTGGCGCCAGACCTATATGACCGCCGGCGCCTACGAGGGCTGGCGGACCCATGGCGCCTGGATACGCGACGCACAGCCCGTCTTCAGCCCGGCCATTGCGGCGCGCTGGCACAACGCCAGCACCATCACGGCCGAGGCGGCCGCCACCGCGCGGGGTGCCGCCGCCGCCATGCGCGCCCAGGTACGCAGCCTCGTCGGCACGGACGGCGTGCTGGTGCTGCCTTCGGCCGCCAGCCTGGCGCCGCGGCGCGACGCCGATCCCGCCGACGTGGACGCCGTGCGCCTGCGCACCATGGCCATCACCTGCATTGCGGGCCTCAGCGGTCTGCCGCAGGTGAGCCTGCCGGTGCGCGCCGCCTCCGGTGATATGCTGGGCATCTCCTTGCTGGGGCCCGCAGGCAGCGACCTGGCATTGATCCGACTGGCCCGTACCCTGCATGCCGAAATCGACTGACACCTCCACCCGCGCCCGGCGACCCCGCCCTGCCGCGCCGGCCCGCCAGGCCGCGGCCGCACCGCGCATGGAAGACACGCTGCTCAGGAACGACGAGAGCGGCGACGTGGAAGAGCGCATCTACCGCGCCGTCTTCGACAGCGTGATGAGCCAGCGCCTCAAGCCCGGCACCAAACTGCCCGAGGCGCCGCTGTGTGAACTCTTCGGTGTCAGCCGCTCAGTGGTACGCAAGGTGCTACAAAAACTGGAGCACGACCACATCGTGCAGCTGCGCCCCAACCGCGGCGCCATCGTGGCCGTACCCACGCGCGAAGAGACGCGCCAGATCTTCGAGGCGCGCCGCGCCGTGGAAGCCGCCATCGTGCGCCTGGTGGCCGAACGCGCCACTGCCCGCGACCTCAAGGCCCTGCGCGAACAGCTGCGCGAGGAGCACCAGGCCATGCACCGCTTCGCCCAGCCGGCCTGGGCCCGCCTGGCCAGCGCCTACCACCTGCGCCTGGCCGAACTCTCGGGCAACGAGATCCTGCAGCGTTACCTGACCGAGATCGTCTCGCGCTGCTCGCTCATCGTGGCCGTGCACCAGCCCCCGGGCAACGCGGCCTGCGAGCATGACGAACACGAACGCATCGTGGACTGCATCGCCAAGGGCGACGCCGAAAGCGCCGTCCAGCTGATGGACCAGCACCTGCGGGAACTGGAGCAGCACCTCATGATCGAGGCGCCGGGCGAGGAACACAGTCTGGCGCGTTTGCTGGGATTGTCCTGAAGGTTAGAGATTCGGCGAAACAAGAGTTTGAGGTGATGCCAACCGATCAAAGCGGCTGAACCTGGGGTTCGATCTCTCGCTTCGGTGCCATCTTTACTTTTCCTCTGCGAATGACGATGGTCTCAGGTCGAACGAGCAAAGCTGACAAGTTGCTGTCGATCCGCTTGGACCGTTCTTGAGCCCGCAGACGTTCGAAGTTCCTCATCTCTCGGATCAGTTCGATCGTCTCAAGACGACGGTCGGTGGATTTGAATGCCTGAAAATCAAATAGGGGCACTGAATTGAGGCCTTCAGTTCTACCGTCAGGAACACGGTCATAGAAATCGCCCTTCACCTCGAAGATCATCTCCGCTTCTGCGTTCAGAGATACCAGACGATCCTGCTCCCTCGCGTACCGGGAAACAAGCAGGGGCCTGTACGGGACGTACGTGCCGCCCATCCTGTGCTGGATATCTGAGACCTCGCCCTCATCGTCTTCCACGAACAGACCGACACTATCCTTGACGATCCAGTAATCCAGGGGTTGATCCGACAGCTTGGCGAGCTTCCCGTTTGCAGTCCTGTATTCGAATACACCCCCGGTAACATCGCCGCGCTGGCCTCCTTCGTACCACTCCGCCTTATGGCCATATCCGTACACCCGGCCATCATCGGTTCTCAGCTTGTCGGCGAACTGCAACCCTGTATCAATCATCCGGGTGACCCCAGTCTTCGGATCATGAACACCCAGGAGCGCCTTCTGCCTCCGAAGATATCCGGACTTGTCCACCGAGCTCATCAAGAAGAAAAACTTTTCCTCATGGAGGACCATGTCCTCCATGCGATACCCCTGCTGCACAGCTTGGTTGACCGCCTGGATCGGCTTTACGCTACCGTCGTCCCCATGAACGATGAATGCACCGGCATCCACAACACCGTAGTAGACCTTGTTTCCCAATGCATAAGCGTCGATCACCCCCTTGCCTACCGGCAGGGTAAGGTAATCGGTACGCGCCAGAGATTGCAGATCAATGGCCGTGACGCCATCCACCGAGCCCAGCCAAGCCGTGCTCCCGTCCACCAACAATGACGTGAATCTGTCGTAGGGCAGTTGATAGATCTTGCCCAATTTTGTATCGACCACGTCTTGCCCGTCGTAGCCGCCGCCCTCATTGGGCTGTGTCACCAACATCCATGAAGAGTTGCCAACACCAGACACGTCCTCTATGCTCGTGTACGACCCGACCGGATACCATTTCGGAAACTCTATGCCCCATAGACCAAACGACTCCCATAAGAGGCCTTTGTAGGTTTCCACAGAAAACACGCTTTCAGGCGTTGCCACGCCATAGCTCCAGGAGCTTGTTTCCGAATGAAAGATCTTGATGCCCGCAGCCGTACGAAAAACGATGCCGGATTCGGTCTTGTAGATGCCCCGTGGCTTGACGCTGTTCAGATCGACAAAGGGGTTAAGAAACTTGCGTCCATCCTGGTGCGGCATCTGCTGCCTCAAAGCCTCCGCAGCCAAGCGGTCCAGGGCCGCTGCCCGCCCTGCCCACATGCTGCGGGCTTTGCGTTCATCGGACTCAGCTGACTTCAGAATCGACTCAATGGTAGGCCTCTGGCTCGTCAGGAATTCAGACGCCAGCCACCCCTTCTGGTCTGGCTGATCGCCGGCTTTTGTGACGACCCGGCGCCAAGAGCCTTCGCTTTCAAGAACCTCAACTTCGGTCGCAATGGGCAGTTTGGCGACGATCCTGGCGCTCGCACGGGGTTCTTCTCGAAGATTGACGACCGTGCCTAGAACGTACTGCACCTCGCCTGCATGCACCTTCAAGAACAGAAGAAGTACCAAGATGATCAGGTTCTTCATCACAATATTCCTCTGTCTCTATTCATCGTGCCACCGCCTAGACCTTGAACAAGACAACAGTCTAGCCACACGCGCGCGGTATTCACATCCCCCAAAAGGGTCATACAGAGACTGTTTTCGCGCGTCTCATTAAGAGAATCAAAGGGGACTCCGCTGAAAGCAGCGGCACTTGAGGCGTCAACCCAGTCAGCTGCAATGCCCGCATCTAACTGAGCCCCCGGGCAACGCAGCCTGCGAGCATGACGAACACGAACGCATCGTGGACTGCATCGCCAAGGGCGACGCCGAAAGCGCCGTCCAGCTGATGGACCAGCACCTGCGGGAACTGGAGCAGCACCTCATGATCGAGGCGCCGGGCGACGAGAAAAGCCTGGCCAGGCTGCTCGGCCTGGCCTGACACTCAGCGCGCGAGCTTGACCCCGGCCGCCATGAAGCGCTGGCGGTCATCGGGCTTGTCGATCTGCTGGGCCAGGGCCTGCAACAGCGCCGCCCACTCACTATGCTTCGCGGCCTCGCGCCGCACCAGGGTGCGCGCCAGCGGCCCGATGTGCTGGCTCAGTGCGCGCTCCAGCGGCTCCAGTTGCGCCGGCTCGAAGTTCGACACCCCGCTCGCGTTGCTGCGGCCGCTGGTGCTGCTGCCGGAGTAGGGGCGCGTGATCGGCTGCGTCAGCGGCTGGCTGCGCACCGAGGGGTTGCTGCGGCCGCCGGGCGGCAGGGTGGTGTTCGCGCCCGTGCGGCTGCTGCTGCTGCCCGACACGAAGGCCTCGCGCGCGGCCGGGTCCTGGATGGAGACCGAGAGCAGCTCGCGCAGGCCCTGCGCATCGGCAGCACGGGACACGCTCTTTTTCATGAGCACGTGCGCCAGCGGGCCAATGGCCCGGGTCAGCTCGGCCTCGATGGCCTGCACCACCTCGGCCGCGATGGGCACAACGTCGGCCATCAGCAGTGTGGTGGCCTCGTCGTTGGCCGGGCTCAGGCGGGCGCCGCGCTGGTCCAGCAGGCGGTAGATCTCGTGCGCGCGCTGGTGCTTGTCGTAGCGCTCGCCGAGAAACTCGAACAGCTCGTCGGCACCGTCGCTGATGCGCGAGATCACGTCGTAGTAGGCGCGCGAGACCATGATCTGGTTCGCGGTGGAGAAATCCATGATGCGCTGCGCCACGTTGATGCCGTCGCCCACCACGTTCACGCGATCGTTGATGTCCTTAAGCATGCGCAGCGGCCCCAGGTGCAGGCCCACGCGCAGCGAAAGCTTCTGGCTGTATTTCTGCCGCATCAGGTCGCGCAGCAGCTGGGCCGACACCAGCGCTTCCTCGGGGTCACCCAGGAAGCAGATGGCCGCGCCGTCGCCGGTGTCCAGCATGATGCGCGAGGACGCATCCACACCGTCGATGGCCTTGCTCACCAGCTCGTTGAACTGGGTCTTGAGCGCCACCTGCTGGTCCACGCTGCGTGTCGAATAGGCCACCAGGTCCAGGAACATGATGGTGCCCATCACGTTCTTGCGCGAATGGTCCTCGCCGCCCGTGCGCGAGTTGCTGCGCGCGCCGTCCATCACCTGGGTGTGGAGTTGCGTGTTCAGCTGCGTCCTGAGCTCGGTGGGCGCGAACTCGGTCTTGCGCAGCGCAGCGCGCAGCGCCGCCACGCTCTGCGGGCGGTCCTTCTCATGGGGCTGCAGCGCCCAGTCGATGGCCTGCAGCAGCGGCTCGCCGAAGGCTGCGCGGCTGGCCACATCCACGGCCCGGGGCATGGCGTCCTCGCGCACGCGCGCGGCGGCCTCCAGCGGCTTGCGCCCCGTGGTCATCCAGTAGAGCACCGCGCCCAGCGAGTACAGGTCGGTCCACGGCCCCTGGTTGCCTTTGCTGTGGTACTGCTCGAAAGGCGCGAAACCGGGGCTCACGATGTTGGTCATGTCGTGGTCGGCGCTGACACGGCGCGCGGCCCCGAAATCCAGCAGCACGGGGCTGCCGTCGGCGCGGATGTAGATGTTGTCGGGCTTGATGTCGCGGTGCAGGAAGTTGAGCTTGTGCACCGCCTCCAGGCCGTCGAGCAGGGGGTAGACCAGCTGTAGAAGGGCCGCCTGGTCCAGCCCGCGCTGCTGCATCACCCAGTGCTTGAGCGGATCGCCCGACTCATAGTCCATGACGATGTAGGCGGTGCCGTTTTCCTTGAAATAACGCAGCACCTTCACGATATTGGGATGGCGGAAGGACGCCAGCGCCCGCGCCTCGTCCACGAAACGCTCCAGCCCCCAGTCGAATCGCGACGCGCCTTCGGGCGTGCGCACGCGCACCGAGCGGTCCTCGCCGCGCACCGCCACGTCGGCCGGGAAATACTCCTTGATCGCCACGGGCAACTGCAGGTTGACGTCTTGCGCCAGGTAGGTGATGCCGAAGCCGCCGCCGCCCAGCACCTTGTCGATGCGGTATTCGTAGACGGTCTGGCCCGGCTCCAGGGCCGCGACGTCCGAGGCCCTGGGCGCGGTGCCGCCGGGTTTCACGCCGTCTTCCATGTCCGTGCCGCGATCCGGGCTCACTCGCCGCGGTCGATCATCTGCATGGCCTTGTCCAGGCTGCGGCGCATGCGGTTGAAGGCGCCGCCCAGCACGGCCACCTCGTCCCGTCCGCCCTCGGCGAACTCGGGCACGTTGAAGTCACCCGTGCTGACCTGGTCGGCCGCCTGCGACATCCTGCGGATCGGGCGCACGATCATCCAGCTCAGCATGATATTGAGCACCACGAAGACCAGCACAAAGACCCCGGCCAGCGAGATCAGGAAGGCCTTGAGTGCGCGGTCGGCGTTCTGGACGGGCACCTCCATGGGCACGGTCACCACTTGCGCGCCCACGATCTCGTTGTGCTTCCAGCCGAAACCGTTGGCCTCGCCATAGATCTTGAGCATGCTCGCCGGCGCGGCGGCCGGCACGCTGTGGCAGGCCAGGCAGGCGGCATTGGTGATCTGGATGGGATGGGCGATGTAGAGCAGGCGGCCGGTGGCGCCGGAGCGTTCGGAGATCAGTTCCTTGACCGCGCCGTCCTGGCGGAACTGCTGCACGATGTCGGCTTCCCAGTCGGTCACGCGGTCGCGCGGGTTGGTGGGGTTGAGCGTGGCTTCCTTGTAGCTGTAGCCCGGGTGCTTCTTCTGCACGGCCGAAAGGATTTCCGTCGCGGCATAGGCCGAGACACTCTGCGGCAGGAAGACTTCGTCCAGCCGGGGGTCGAGCAGCGGCTTGATCTGCCCAATCGTGTAGGACCGGGCCGACAGGGCCGTCTCCATCATGAGCCGCGCGTTGCGCACCACTTCGTCGCGTGCGTTGTCCTGCAGGAGCTGGCGCGAGATCACGCCCGCCGCGGCAAAGCCGACCAGGAAAACCGCGATCAACACCAGATTGAATTTGAGTCTCAAACCCATGGAACCCCCACCCGTATGTGAATGAACACTTGCGTTTTTTAGTTGGCCCACAGTGTAGCGGCGCCGGCAGGCCCTCGGCCCGAAACGCCGCCGCGCCGGGGCCGGCCCGCCCGGTGTTGATAGACTCGCCCGGATGTCCACCTCGGCCGATCTCGCCCTCCACACGCCCATGATGCAGCAGTACCTCGGCCTCAAGGCCGGGTACCCGCAGACCCTGCTGTTCTATCGCATGGGCGACTTCTACGAGCTGTTCTACGCCGACGCCGAGAAGGCCGCGCGCCTGCTCGACATCACCCTGACCCAACGCGGCCAGTCCGGCGGCCAGCCCGTGGTCATGGCCGGCGTGCCCTTCCATTCGGTTGAAACGTATCTGGCCCGCCTCATCAAGCTGGGCGAATCGGTGGCCATCTGCGAGCAGGTAGGCGACGTGGCCACGGCCAAGGGCCCGGTCGAGCGCAAGGTGGTGCGCGTGGTCACCCCGGGGACTTTGACCGACAGCGCCCTGCTCAGCGACAAAAGCGAATCCCTGCTGCTGGCCGTGCACCAGGGCCCGCGCAACAGCCTGGGCCTGGCCTGGCTCAGCGTGACCCAGGGTGAAGTGAACCTGGCCGAATGCAGCCCTGACGAGCTGCCCGAGTGGCTGGCCCGCATCGCCCCGGGCGAGCTGATCTACAGCGCGGGTTGCACGCCGGCCTTCGAGCAGCGCCTGCTGGCCCTCAAACAAAACACCGGCGTGGCCCTGGCCCTGCGCCCCGAATGGCAGTTCGACAGCGCGCTGGGCCAGAACAAGTTGCTCGAACAGCTCAAGGCCGCCAGCCTGGCCAGCTGGGGCGCGCAGGAACTGCCGCAGGCCCACGCCGCCGCCGCCGCCCTGCTGGCCTATGCCGAACACACCCAGGGCCGCGCCTTGAGCCACGTGCACAACCTGCGTGTGCAGCGCAACGACCAGCTGATCGACCTGCCGCAGACCACGCGCCGCAACCTCGAACTGGTGCAGACCCTGCGCGGCGAAGACAGCCCCACGCTGTTCTCCCTGCTCGACACCTGCATGACCGGCATGGGCAGCCGTCTGCTGAAAAGCTGGCTACTGGAGCCCGCGCGCTACCGCGCCCCGGCGCAGCAGCGGCTCGACGCCCTCGGCGCACTCAGAGGCGGCCCCTGGCCCAGACTGCGCGAACAGCTCAAGGGTTGCAGCGACGTGGAGCGCATCACCGCGCGCATCGCGCTGCGCCAGGTGCGCCCGCGCGAACTGGTGGCCCTGCAACAGACGCTACAAAAAACAGAGCAACTGGCGCCGGTGCTGCAGGGCCAGGCCGGCCTGCTGGCGCAGGTGTCGCAACAGCTGCTGCCGCCCGCGGGCTGCGCCGAACTGCTGGCCCGCGCCATCCTGCCCGAGCCGGCCGCGCTGGTGCGCGACGGTGGTGTCATCAACGACGGCCTGGACGCCGAGCTCGACGAGCTGCGCGCCATCCAGACCAACTGCGACGGCTTCCTGCTGGAGCTGGAAACCCGCGAACGCGCCCGCACCGGCATCACGAACCTGCGCGTGCAGTTCAACAAGGTGCACGGCTTCTACATCGAGATCACCAGCAGCAACCTGGACCGCGTGCCCGAAGACTACCGCCGCCGCCAGACCCTGAAAAACGCCGAGCGTTTCATCACGCCCGAGCTCAAGGCCTTCGAGGACAAGGCGCTCAGTGCCCAGGAGCGCGCCCTGGCGCGCGAGAAGTGGCTCTACGAACAACTGCTGGACCAATTGGCGCCGCACATCCCCGCGCTCACGCGCACGGCCCGTGCCCTGGCCACGCTGGACGTGTTGTGCACGCTGACCGAACGCTCGCTCACGCTGGAGTGGTGCGCACCGCAGTTCGCCAACGAACCCTGCATCGAGATCACCGCCGGCCGCCATCCCGTGGTGCAGGCCCGCCTGGCCGAGACGAGTTCCGGCGCCTTCATCGCCAACGACACGCGCCTGGGGCCGAAGCAACGCATGCAGATCATCACCGGCCCGAACATGGGCGGTAAATCGACGTACATGCGCCAGGTCGCGCTCATCGTGCTGCTGGCCTCCATGGGCTCGTACGTGCCGGCGAATGCCTGCCGGCTGGGGCCGATTGACGCCATCCACACCCGCATCGGCGCCGCCGACGACCTGGCCAACGCCCAGTCCACCTTCATGCTGGAGATGACCGAGGCCGCGCAGATCCTGCACGCCGCCACGCCGCAGTCGCTGGTGCTGATGGACGAGATCGGCCGCGGCACCTCCACCTTCGACGGCCTGGCCCTGGCCGGCGCGATTGCCACCCAGCTGCACGACAAGACCCAGGCCTACACCCTGTTCGCCACGCACTACTTCGAGCTCACCGAGTTCCCGGCCAAGCACCACGCCGCCGTCAACGTGCACGTGAGCGCCACCGAATCGGGCCACGACATCGTTTTCCTGCACGAGATCCAGCAGGGCCCGGCCAGTCGCAGCTACGGCATCCAGGTCGCGCGCCTGGCCGGCATGCCCGCGGCCGTGGTCAACCATGCGCGCCACGCGCTCGAAGCGCTGGAAACCAGCGCCTCGCAAAGCCAGGCCCAGGTCGACCTGTTTGCCGCACCGCCCGCGGAAGAGCACACGACGCCCAGCGCCGTCGAATCGCGCCTGGCCGAGATCAACCCCGACGAATTGAGTCCGCGCGACGCGCTCGATGCGCTCTACGCCCTGAAGAAACTCGCAGACCGTCCATGAATTCCCACCTGCCCCCCATCGTCTTCTCGCACGCCAACAGCTTCCCGGCCAGCACCTACCGCGTGCTCTTCGCCGAGCTGCGCCGCCGCGGCTTCAAGGTCAAGGCCGTGGACAAGTTCGGCCACGACGAGCGCTACCCCGTCACCAGCAACTGGCCGCACCTGGTGCAGCAGCTGGCCGACTTCACGGCCGCCGAAGTGAACAAGAGCGGTGAGCCCGCCTTCCTGGTCGGCCATTCGCTGGGCGGTTTCCTCAGCCTGATGGCCGCCGCGCGCCACCCCGAACTCGCCTGCGGCGTGCTGCTGATCGACTCGCCCATCCTGGGCGGCTGGCGCGCCACCAGCGTGAACGTGGCCAAGCGCACCCAGCTCATCGGCGCGGTCTCGCCCGGCGCCATCAGCAAGGCGCGCCGCAACAGCTGGCCCGACGTGGACACCGCCTTCGAACACCTGCGCCACAAGAAGGCCTTTGCCCACTGGGACGAGCAGGTGCTGCGCGACTACGTGGAACACGGCATGCACGACGAGGACGGCAAGCGCGTGCTGAGCTTCACGCGCGAAGTCGAGACCGCCATCTACAACACCATCCCCCACCACCTGGACAACCTGCTCAAGCGCCACCCGCTCAGGTGCCCGGCCGCCTTCATCGGCGGTAGCCACTCGGTGGAGATGAAACAGGTCGGCATGGCCATGACCGAGAAGGTCACCAAGGGCCGCATCAGCATGCTGGACGGCTCGCACCTCTTCCCCATGGAGCAGCCCATCACCACGGCCGCAGCCATCGAAGCTGCGCTGCTGAACCTGCAGCGGGTGCGCGAACTCAAGAACCACAGCGCATAAAAAAGGCCGCAATCGCGGCCTTTTGCTTCAGTGCCCGGGACTCAAGCGCTCCAGCGCACCGCGCCGCTCCACGCCGTGGCGAGCACCACCACACCGAAGACGATGCGGTACCAGGCGAAACCGACGAAGCTGTGGGTGGAAATGAAACGCAGCAGCCAGCGCACGCACAGCCAGGCGCTGATGAAAGAGAACAGCAGGCCCACGCCGAACATGGGCAGGTCGGCCATGGAGAGCAGCGCGCGCTCCTTGAAGAGGCTGTAGGCGCCCGCGCCGATCAGCGTGGGGATGGCCAGGTAGAAGGAGAAATCGGTGGCCGCCTTGCGCGACAGGCCCAGCAGCATGCCGCCGATGATGGTGGCGCCGCTGCGGCTGGTGCCCGGGATCATGGCCAGGCACTGCACCAGGCCCACCTTCACGGCGTCCTTCCAGCCCATCTGGTCCACGTCCAGGATGCGCGGCGCGGTTTCGGCGCGCGCCTGGCGCCGTTCGGCCCAGAGGATGATGAACCCGCCGATGATGAAGGTCGTCGCCACCACCTCGGCCGTGAACAGGTGCGCCTTGATCAACTTGCCGAAGAGCAGGCCCAGCACCACGGCCGGCACAAAGGCGATCAGCACATTGAGCGTGAACTGCTGCGCCTGCCGGCTGGTGGGCAGGGCCACCACGGTGGCGCGCAGCTTCTGCCAGTAGACCAGGATCACTGCCAGGATGGCACCGGTCTGGATGGCGATGTCGAAGACCTTGGCCTTCTCGTCATCGAAACCCAGCAGCGCGCCGGCCAGGATCAGGTGGCCGGTGCTGGAAATGGGGAGGAATTCGGTCAGGCCTTCGACGATGCCCATCAGGGCGGCCTTGATCAGCAGGGTGATATCCACGGGGACTCCAATGAAGACCGTGGATTATCGCCGGCGTTCGCGCGCGGCCCGGCGGCCCGGCGGCGCAGCGCAAGGCGCGTCAGCGCCCCGGACGCGTCACAGCAGCTGGAAGGCCAGGATCGCCGTGAATGTCGCCGGCAGCGCCGCCACGAGCAATCCCAGCGGGTGGATGGCCTCGTCTTCAAAGCTGCCGCGCAGGATGGCGAAGCCGGCAGGGTTCGGGGCATTGGCAATGACCGTCAAGCCCCCGCCTGTCACGGCGCCGGCCACGAGCGCGTATTTGAAGCTGTCGCTCAGGCCCTCGACCAGGGAGCCGAGATAGGTGAGCGCGGCATTGTCGGTCACGGCCGTCAGGACCGTGGCGCCAAAGTACACGGTCGTGGCGTCCATGCCCCGCAGGAGCGGTTCAAGCCACCACTGCTGCTGCCCGCCCAGCACGACCAGGCCGGCCAGGAAAAAGGCCACCAGCAGCCCCTCGCGCAGCATGAGGCGGTCCTGGAACTGCGGGTATGCCGTTGCAAAACCCATGAAGAACAAAAAGAGCCCCATGAAGACGGCGGGATGGTGGGCAAATGCAATCACACCCGCCAGAAAGAGGATGTGCAGCCCGCCGACCCACAGGGGCAGATTCTGCTCGGTCGCCGGCACGGTCCGCAACAGACGGGAAAGCTCGCCCCTGAAGATGAGTGTCGTGACCAGGGCATTGATCACGACGGCAAGCGCTGCCTTCCAGCCAAAGTGCGCGAACATGTACCAGCTGTCCCAGTTCCACTTGGCAGCCACCATCAGGACCGGCGGAGCGGCAAAGGACGTGAGGGTGCCCCCGATGGAGATGTTGACGAACAGCACACCCAGCGTGGCGTACTTCAGCTTGGTCGACGCGTTGGCACCAAAGATCCTCTCCCGCAGCATCAGTGCAGCCAAGGTCATCGCCGCGGGCTCGGTGATCAGCGAGCCAAGCAGCGGCACGAACGACAGCCCGACGAAATAGAACGCCATACCGCCCCGCAGGGGGACGAACCGGGCGATGGCGTTCACACTGCTTCGGGCCAGCTGCAGGACGGCCCGGCTGCCGGCAACGACCATGATCGCGAAGACGAACATGGGCTCGGTGAAGTTCCGAGAATCAAGATAGCTGGTGGCCGCCTGGGTGCCCTGCAGGGCCGCCATGGCCAGCACCAGCACCATGGCCCAGAATCCGAAGACGACCTCCACTTCGCCGAGCAGGTGCCAGATGCCGGCATGATCCGGCCTGCGATGCGCCATCCGTTCGAAGAATTTCGTCGAAAACGTATGCACCAGAGCCAGGGCGAAAAGCCCTGCGCCAACCCACTCGATCACACTCACGTCCGTCCCTGCTGCGTCAGTTGCTTGCGAAGGCCGCGGCGCAGGCGGCGGATGTGGATGGGTGCGAACACCGCGGCCAGCAGCGGCACAACGACAAAGACGTTCATCACCAGCGTCGCAAAGGCATCTTCGCCGAGGGATGCCTGGCTGAGGATGTACTTGGCGAGTGTCATCACCGGCACCAGCCAGACCGCGATGCCGATGAGTTCCAGGGGCTCAAGTTCGCAGCCGCGCGCAAGTTGCAGCGCCCCGTCCTGCTTTTCCTGGGGGAACTGCCGAAGCTCGGGCAAGAGCGCCAACCACAGCCGGTTCATAAGCCTGCCGAGACACGCAAGTGCCTGCCATCCCGGTTGAATACGCCTTGCCTGCCGAACACGCCGAACCTCCGTTGGATAAGAGGTTGTCAGATCTTCACCCTGAACCTCGGAACGGATTGAGGTTATCAATCAGCAGCACAAAAGGAAATTCGGGCACCAACGTACGCGTATCACGTACGGGAATCACGCAGGCCTCTGACGCAGCGGCGGTTTGACCGGGTTCTCAGATCAGGCCCTTGTCTGCCAGGCGAACGAGTTCAACGATGTTTTGCACACCCAACTTCTCCATCACACGCGCCTTGTGGACTTCCACCGTCCGGGGGCTGATGCCCAGCTTGTCGGCGATATGGCGGTTATGGAGGCCCTCGACGATCAGCTTCATGACCTCGCGTTCACGTGTCGAGAGCTGGCTTCGTACCGGGGTCGCTTCCGCGATCTCCTCGTGGGCGCTGGCCACCGCCCGCAAGCCGGTAAAGGCCTTCGCGAGTGCATCGAGGATCTGTTTTCCATCGAAAGGTTTTTCGATGAAATCAACCGCGTCTGCCAGAAATGCCTGCCGGGCCGCGGCCACATCCCCATGGGCCGTGATGACGATGACAGGCAAGGTCGGCCCGCGTTCCCGCAGACAGCGCTGAAGCTCCAGGCCGGACATGCCCGACATCCGGACGTCAACCACCAGACAGCCCCGCCAATCCGGCTGAAGCGCACTCAGGAAATCTTCAGCGCTGGCGAACGACGCCGAGACATATCCCTGCAGGCTGAGCAGGAGCGAGAGGGAATCTCGGACCGAGGCATCGTCATCGACAATGAACACCGTCTCTTTATGCATGTGTCACTCCGGAACGACCTTCCTTATCCATGGGCAGCGTAAAGCAGAAACGCCCGCCAGACCCGGTTTCCACCCAGAGTCTGCCGCCATGGGCCTCGACGATCGCGCGGCAGATGCTCAAACCGATGCCCATGCCACCCGGCTTGTCTGATGCGCCGGGCTCAAACAACGTTTGCATGCGGGCGGTGTCAACGCCCGGGCCGCTATCCTGTACTTCGATCCGCAATTCGTCATCAGCGATCGCGGCGCTGATCAGGATGTACCCACTCCTGCCCGCAGAAGAGGCGGAGTCTATGGCATTTGCAATCAGGTTACGCAACACGACGGCAATCTGGATCGGGTCGATCCATACCGCAGGCAATCTTTCCTCGATCCGGCTTTCCATCCGGATCTGAAGCACGTCGGCGCGACGCGTATGCGCATCGATCGCCTCACCGAGGAGGGCGGCCGGCGACACAGCCTCCAGATGGGTAGAACCGGTTCTGAAGAAGTCGCGCAGACGCTTGACCACCGCCCCTGCACGCGCCGCATCCTCCACCATGCGCCGGGTCACCTCGACCAGGCGATCGCGCTCCTCCGCCCGCAGCCCGCGCGATTCGGCCGCCAGCATCTGACATGCGTGCGCGTAGTTGCTCAAGGCCGTGAGCGGCTGGCTCAATTCATGCGCCAGCGACGCCGTCATCTGACCGGCCGCCGCCAGCCGCAGACTGCTCTGAAGCTCCACGGCGGCCCGGGCTCTCTCATCCACCACGACCCCCAGCAGCAGGCCGGTCATGGAAATGGCCGCCATGAGCACCTGGAGTTCGAACACCGCCAGGTCCTGGTGAGGCAGCGACTGAACGGCAATGATCAGTCCGATTTGCGTAAGGCCGGAGGCAAGCACGGCCCCCACCACCCCAAGCTGCGCGGACATCCAAACCACCGGCAGGAAAAGCAGGTAGAAGTATCTGTAGTGCTCCTGCCCGGACCGGCCAAAACCGATCCAAAGCATCAGGCACAGCAGGACCGTGACGCCCCACCAGCGCGGACTCTGGAGGGATGCCACGAGGGCGGCACGACGCGATGGATTCATCATGACGAGCAGCATCGGCAGCACGACGACCAGACCCACGGCATCACCGACCCAGAACCTCATGATGGCTTCGTAGATCGGGCCGGTGGGCCCCAGGCCAGCTGCCGACAAGGTCGTGACATAGACCACCCCATTGAGCAGTGCCCCGGCCACCAGAATGCCTGTGAACCAGAGAAGATCGCGTCGTGTCGCCAGCGCGGGCGGACGTCCCAGCGTGGTCGTCAGCCCCTGGGACATGGCAGCGTAGATCAGGCTGAGCGCGCCGGTCGAGGTCAGCAGTGCCAACCAGTCAGTGGGTTGGCCACGCACCACCACTTCAGCGACCAGCAGCCCCACCCAGACCAGCCAGATCCAGCGCCGGTTCCACAGGAGCAAGCCGACAGCGAGCGCCGCCTGTGGATTCCAGGGCGTGATGTTGAGGCCCTGGAACGGCCGGATGTAGCTCGCCCAGTCGAGCATCACGAACAACACCACGTAACCCAGCCCCACCAGCCAGGAGAACCCCAGCGAAGCTGGCGGCGCGGCGGTCGAGGGGGTGTTGCTCATGGAGCCCGATTCTCCATCCAATCGGGATGGTCCTGGCGCCTGACTGGCGCGCCACCCGGGGATCAAGGCTGCGCGCAGCCCGCTTGCCCCGGGCTCCATGCAACAGGCCGCCGACGGGACGGCCGCGAGCGGCAGGCCCTAGAGCGGCGCGAGCCCCGAGAACTGGCTCTGCTCCGGGCTGAAGTTGGGGTCCAGGCAGGCGTTGGTGAAACCGATCGGGCCGACGTCCACCAGGATCACCGCCCAGGTGTCCCATCGGTTGCGCGGGTCCATGCCGTAGGGGTCCATCTTGATCTCCTCGGGGTTGACCTTGCGGCCCACGTAGGAAGAGATGACCTGGAGCAATTGGCGAAAGTCCTCCACTCGCTGGACTTGCTGCATGGACTGCTCGAATCCGCAGCCGCTGGGTCTGAACCTGGGCACTTTGATTTCCTCATCTGCTGACCCGCCTATTCTGCCGCGGCCAGCCACAGGGCCTGTATCAATATGTTCAACGGCGGTAGGGTCTTGTCAAACGCAGCACTCGACAAGGTGCCCGGTGCGCCAGCGCGGCCCCGGCACAGCAATTCAGTCCGGAGCCGGCGCGAGTTCAGCGCGGTTGCGGCCTTGCGCCTTGGCCTGATAGAGCGCCTCATCGGCGCTTTGCAGCAGGGCTTCGGGCTCATCCAGCGGGCCAGGCTGCAAGCAGGCCACGCCGATGCTGACCGTCACCCGCCCCAGCGGCGACTGAGAGTGCGGCAGCGCCAGGGCATGCACCGCGCGCACCACCCGGCTGGCCATGCGCAACGCCCCGGCCGCATCGGTGACCGGGGCCAGGAAGACGAACTCCTCGCCGCCATACCGCGCCACCAGATCGCCGCTGCGGCCCACCAGGTCTGCCAGCGCACGAGCGATGTGGCGCAGGCACTCGTCACCGGCCGGGTGGCCGTAGCGGTCGTTGTAGTCCTTGAACCAGTCCACGTCCACCATGGCCAGCGCCAGCGGCTGGCCCTGGCGCTGGGCCCTGCGCCATTCCTGCGCCAGCACTTCCTCGAAACGGCGGCGGTTGGCAATGCCCGTCAGATCGTCGGTGAGACTGAGCGCCGCCAGCCTGCGGTTGAGGACCTGCAGCTCGTCGGTGCGCTGGCCGACGCGCAGTTCGAGCTCGCGCTCCGAACTGCGCAACGTCTCCACCAGCTGTTGCTGCGTCTCCAGCAGGGCCTTCTGCGTCTTGCCCTTCTCGCGGCGCAAGGTGTTGTAACGGTCGGCCAGGGCAAAGGCCAGCAACAGCATGTCCAGTGCCGAGCCCAGCTGCAGGCCATCCACCGTGAAGGCATTGGTCGGCAGCACACCCATGGCGCGCAGCGTGGTCACGGCGCCGCCGAGCATGAGAAGGGCGAAGGCGACCAGGAAGAAATAGGCGCTGCGCTGGCGTTTCACGGCAGCGGCAATCGCCACGCCCAGGATCACAGGCACCGTCAGGAAATTGAACAGAATGGCCGCTCGGGCCACCGACTGCAGCGCCAGCATGTAGACCGGCAAGGTGCACAGGTAGAACAACACCAGGCCCAGCAGGGCGCGGTCGGTACGCGGCAGGATCCGCGGGGTGTCCAGCATGCGCCGCGTGAAGAGCAGCAAGGCGGCCAGCGCCAGCGAGGCGCAGCTCCAGTAGGCCACATTGGAGCCGAGCCCGTTGCCCGCCCAGAGGAACTCCCCCGTCAGGCCGTTTTTTATGCCCACCGTGGCCACCGCAAAGACCAGAAAGGCCAGGTAGAGCCCGTAGACCCGGTCGCGCAGGGCGGCAAACAGCATCAGGTTGAAGAGGAACATCGCCGTGGCAATGCCGAAGTACCAGGCCTGCCGGCTGTAGTCGCTGCGTTCGTGGGCATGGAAGGCCTCCGGGCTCCAGAGCTGCAGCGGCACCAGCAGGCCGATGGTGGACTGCACACGCAGATAGACCACCTCTTCGGCACCGGCCGGCAGCGTGAGCGGGAACACAAAGGACCGGTTGCGGTAGACCCGGGTTTCAAAAGAGGTGTCGCTGCCCGTGAAGATGCTGCGGTAGACACCCCGCCCTTCTGGCAGATAGGCATGCACATGGGAGATGCGCGGGTTGTCCACCACCAGCATGCGTTGCAGCGGCGTCTCGCCCGGGTTACGCAGCGTCAGGCGCAGCCAGTAGGCCGAGCGGGTGAAGCCCAGGGCCAGGGCCGCTGCCTGCGTATCCCGCACCTCGAAACGCTGGGCCTGCGCCGGCGCCCGCACGTCCTCCAGTGTCAACGAGGCCGAGGGATCTTCCAGCAGGGTGACAAACGGCGTCAGCGTCAACGCCTCCGCGGGCAAGACCCTCACATCCACCGGCCCGGCGGCGCGCGCGGGCAGCACCAGCCAGGCGGCCAGCACGAAGACAAGCGGCCAGAGCCGGCAACAGCGGAAGGAGGACATGAGGGGTTTCAAGGCCATGCGGGGCGGGCGAGCGTGGGCGGGGCCGTTTTTCCGGCCCCGGTAAGGCAGGGCAAAGTCTACCGGACGCCCGTGACAGCCTTACTCGTAACGCAGCGCCTGGATCGGCAGCAGGTGCGCGGCGCGGCGCGCCGGGTAGAAACCGAAGAACACCCCCACCAGGGCCGAGAAACCCACGGCCAGTGCGATGGCGCCGAGCGACATGTTCACGTTCCAGCCGGCCAGCACGCCCACGCCCCAGGTCGCCAGCCCACCCAGCAGCACGCCCAGGGCACCGCCGAAGAGCGAGAGCGTCACCGCCTCGATCAGGAACTGCGCCAGGATGTCCTTGGGGCGGGCACCTAGCGCCATGCGCAAGCCGATCTCGCGCGTGCGCTCGGTCACGCTGACCAGCATGATGTTCATGATGCCGATGCCGCCGATCACCAGGCTGATCCCGGCTACCGCCGCCAGCAGCAGCGTCATGATGCGGCTGGCCTCTTCCTGCGCCTGCAGGATCTCGGACAGGTTGCGCACATTGAAGGTGTCGTCACCGCCGGGCGGCACCTTGAGGCGCTGGCGCAGCAGCTCGCGCACGCTCTCCTCGGCCAGCTTCATGCTCTGGCCCTCGCGCACCTTGACGTGGATGGTCCAGATGCGCTTGACGTTGCCGCCCGCGTTCCAGATGCGGTTGCGAAAGGTCGACATGGGCACGATGACCACATCGTCCTGGTCCTGCCCCATGCTGTTCTGGCCCTTGCGCGCCAGCACACCCACCACGGTGAAGGGCACGCCACGCACGCGGATCACCTGGTCGATCGGGTCGTCGTCGCCGAAGAGTTCGCGCACCACCGTCTGCCCCAGCCAGGCCACCTTGGCCGAACCCGACTGCTCGGCCGCCTCGAACAGGCGCCCGCTTTCCAGCGACCAGTCGCGCACCTCCAGGTAGTCGTTGGTGGTGCCGAAGATGTTGGTGTTCCAGTTGGCGTTCTGCGCCACGGCCTGCGCCGTGGTGCGGGAGGACGGCGCCGAGGCCTGCACCTCGGGAATCTCGATGGCTATCGCCTCGGCGTCCTCTTCCGTGAAGCGCGAGCGCGTCTGCGCCGCCTGGCGCACACCGGCCGCGGACAGGCTGCCCGGCAGCACCAGCATCACGTTGGAGCCCAGGCCCTTCATCTGTTCCTGCACGCGCTCGGTGGCGCCGCTGCCCACGGCGATCATGGTGATCACTGCCGCCACGCCGATGATGATGCCCAGCATGGTCAGGATGCTGCGCAGCGTGTTGGCGGCCAGCGCGCGCCAGGCCGTGCGGAAAGCGGCGAACCAGTTCATGCCGCGGCCTCCGCGGGCGTCTCAGCGATGTGCCCCGGCTGGCGCACGTCCTCCACGATCTGCCCGTCGCGGAACACCAGCCGGCGGCGCGCCCAGGCCGCGATGTCGGCCTCGTGCGTGACCAGCACCACCGTCATGCCCCGGGCGTTCAGGTCGGCCAGGATGCGCATGATGTCTTCGCTGGTCTTGGTGTCCAGTGCGCCCGTGGGCTCGTCGGCCAGGATCAGCTGCGGGTTGTTGACCAGCGCGCGTGCAATCGCCACGCGCTGCTGCTGCCCGCCCGAAAGTTCGCTGGGCGTGTGCTGCCAGCGCTCGCCCAGGCCCACGGTCTGCAGCGCGGCCAGCGCACGCGCGCGGCGCTCCGCCGACTTCACGCCCGCATAGACCATGGGCAGCTCCACGTTCTCCTGCGCGCTGGTGCGCGGCAGCAGGTTGAACTGCTGGAAGACAAAACCGATGCGCCGGTTACGGATGGAGGCCAGCTGTTCCGGCGTCATGGTCTCCACCTCTTCGCCGGCCAGGCGGTATTGGCCGCTGCTGGGCTGGTCCAGGCAGCCCAGGATGTTCATCAGCGTGGATTTGCCCGAGCCGGAAGCCCCCATGATGGCCACGAACTCGCCCTCGGCGATGTCCAGCGACACCTCGCGCAACGCGTGCACGGTGGTGTTGCCCATGGTGTAGGTCTTGCTGAGCGCGCGCGCTTCGATGAGCATCATGTCAGAACATCATCCGCGGGCCGGTGGCGCCCGGGCGCGCCGTGCCACCCGCCGCGCCGCTGACGCCGGTGATCACGCTGGCGCCCTCTTTCAGCTCGGCCGCTTCCGGCGAGTTGGGCCCCACGACCAGCTCGGTCTGGCTGCCGTCGGTGATGCCCAGGCGCACGTTCAGCGCCTTCGGCTTGCCATCGGAACCCAGCACGTAGATGCGCCCGCGGGTGATGGTGCGGCCCGCCAGCTCGGCCTGCATCTCGGCGTACCGTTTTTTCTGCTCGGGCGTCAGCAGCTCGGCGATGCGCGCGCGGATGTCGGCGGTGATGCGCTCGCGCGCCTTGCTGCGATCAGCCTCGGGCAGCTCGCGCAGCGCCATGAACTTCGGCCGGGCGCTGGCGTAGATGGCGTCCACCTTCTCCGTCTGCGCCGTGTTCAGCTGCAGCTCGCGCACCAGGCGGTTGCGGAACTCCGTTATCGCATTGGCGGCGCCGGCCGCGGCGGGCGCAGCAGGTGCGGCGGCCGGCGCCGAGGCCGCATCCATCGGCGCGGGCGAGGCTGAAGCAGCCGCGGTCGCCGCCGGCTCCACGCCGGCGATGCGCACGCGCAGCGCCGCATTGGGCATCTTGAGCACGTTGTCGCGCATGTCGGTCACCACGCGCACATTGGCCGTCATGCCCGGCAGCAGGCGCCCGTCGGTGTTGGAGAAGGTCACCACGGCCACATAGGTCACCACATTGGAAACGTTGAGCGCGGCCTTGCGCACCTGCGAAATCGCGCCCTCGAAGGTCTGGCCCGGGAAGGCATCCACCGTGAAGCTGGCCTTCTGTCCGTTGCGGATGCGGCCCACGTCGGCCTCGTCGATGCTGGCCTCCACCTGCATGTCGCGCAGGTTGCGCGCAATCACGAAGAGCTCGGGCGCCTGCAGGCTGGCGCCACGGTCTGCCCCTTTTCGATGGCGCGCTTGATCACGATGCCGTTGACCGGCGAGGTGATGCGGGTGCGCGCCAGGTCGATGCGGGCCTGCGCCAGCGCCGCCTCGCGCTGGGCCACGCTGGCCTGCGCGCTTTTCACCTGCGCATCGGTCACGCCCAGCTGGGCTTCGGCCGCCTTCACCGATTCGGCGCTGGTGTTCACCAGGGCGTTGGACTGGTCCGCCGTGCTCTGCGCGATGAAACCCTTGCCCACCAGCATCAGGTTACGGTCATGCGTGCGGCGCGCCTCGGCCAGGTCGGTCTTGGCGCGCGACACCTGTGCCTGGCTGGCCACCACATTGGCCTGGGCCGTCAGCACCACGGCACGCGCGGCGTCCACGTCGGCCTGGGCCGAGCGCACGCGGTACTCGAAGGTCTCGGGGTCGATCACGGCCAGCAGCTGGCCGGCCTTGACTTCGGAGTTGAAGTCCACGTACAGGTCCTTGATCTGGCCCGACACCTGGGTGCCCACCGTCACCTGCGTCACCGGGCTCACCGAGCCGCTGGCCGATACCGCCGACTGCAGCGGCCCGCGCTCGATCTTGCCCGTGCGGTACTGCACTTCGGTGCTGCCGCCGCGCTGCGTCCACCACCAGCCCAGCGCACCCACCAGCACCAATGCCACTGCGCCCGCCGCCACATATGTCTTTTTCATGTGGCCCATTGTAGGAAGAAGGCCATATCCCGTGCCGTGGACAGGTGTCGCTTGTGTAAAGACGCGGCAAACCCGCCCGCCGTTCACGCCGCCTGGCGGCATCTGGCGCCACGCCCGGCGCCCTCCGTCGCACGGCGCTGGCCCGGCGGCCGGGGCCGTCGCACAGTCCGGCTCACCGAATCCCCAAGGAGAGCCCCATGGCCCTGGAACTGACCCCGACGATCGCCATCCACCTCAGCGCCGCGCTGGCGGCCACCGTCATCGGCCCGCTGGCCCTGTGGGCGCGCCAAAGCCGCACCCAGCGCCCGCGCCTGCACCGCGCCTTCGGCTACGCCTGGGTCACGCTGATGATCGTCACCGCCCTCTCCGCCCTTTTCATCCGCAGCACCACCATCGTGAACATCAAGGGCTACACGCCCATCCACCTGCTGATCCCTGTTGTCTTCTTTGCGCTGTTCGGCGCCTTCTGGTACCTGGCCCAGCGCGACATCGCCGGTCACCGCCGGGTCATGCGCATCACCTACGTCGTCGCCTGCATCGTGGCCGGCAGCTTCACCCTGCTGCCCAACCGCTACCTGGGCAACCTGCTCTGGAAACAGTGGCTGGCCCTGGCCTGAAACACTCCCCCCATCCCTTTCTTCACCCACCTGGAGCCCACCATGCACCCTGCGTACCCTGAAGCCGACCTCGATCGCCTGGCCCGCCGCCACGCCAAGGCCAAGCTCGGCTGGTACTTCCACGCCTGCCTCTACATCCTGGTCAACCTGCTGCTCGCGGGCCTGTCTAGCCTGGGGGAACGCCCTTGGGCCGTCTACCCCGCCCTGGGTTGGGGCCTGGGCCTGGCCATCCACGGCATGGCGGTGCTGCTGGTCACCCACGGCTACCAGCTGCACGAGCGCCTGGTGGACAGGGAACGCCAGCGCCTCATGACCCAGCGCGATCCCTGGTAAACAACGACACTAGCTCACTCCATGAACACCTCCACCTTGAACCAGCTGCTGCGTCTCACCCTCCTGGCCGCCAGCGCCCTCATCGGCCTGGCCGCCCAGGCGGCCGTGGGCCTGGACGAACTGCCCGGCAGCGAGGGCGACGGCCCCGTCACCGTCTTCTACCCTTCCAGCAGCCCGGCCCAGGCCGTGCAGCGCGGCCGTCTCACGCTATCCGTCGCACCGCAGGGCGCGCCCGAGCGTGGCAACGGCCGCCTCATCGTGCTCTCGCACGGCTCCGGGGGCGAACCCTGGTCGCAGAGCGATCTGGCCCTGTCCCTGGCCAACGCCGGTTTTGTCGTCGCCCTGCCCGAACACGCCGGCGACAACTGGCGCGACCACAGCAAGATCGGCCCCGAGAGCTGGAAGCTGCGCCCGCTGGAAGTCTCGCGCGCCATCGACGTGCTGGGCCGCGACGTGCGCTTCGCGCCCCTGCTCGACCTGCAGCGCGTCGGCGTCTACGGCATGTCCGCCGGCGGCCACACCACCCTGACCCTGGCTGGCGGGCGCTGGTCACCCGCGCGCCTGCGCGACCACTGCGAGGCACACCTGGCCGAAGACTTCGCCGCCTGCACCGGCGGGGCCAGCGAACTCACCGGTGGCTGGCTTGACGGCCTCAAGCAAGGCATCGCCGGAATCATCATCCGCCACAAACTGCAGGACGAGACGCTCTACGGCCACACCGACCCGCGCATCCGCGCCGCCATCGCGGCCGTACCCTTCGCGGTGGACTTCGACCTGGACAGTCTGGCCCGGCCGGTCGTCCCCCTGGCCCTGATCGAAGCCGGGCAGGACCGCTGGTTGCTGCCCGCTTTCCACAGCGGCCCCGTGCTGGCCGCCTGCAGCAGCTGCGTGCAACTGGCCCTGCTGCCCATGGGCGGCCACGGCGCCCTGCTCGCGCCCCAGCCCCCGGCCGACAAGCTGCCCGAGCGCATCGCGCGCCTGCTGGCCGACCCGCCGGGCTTTGACCGCAGCGAGTTGCCCGCGCTCTACCAGCGCATCGCCGGCTTCTTCCGCCAGCACCTGCAACCCTAGAATGCCTGTGCCGGCACCGCTCTGCGGCGCTGTACGCCCCACCCCTGCACCATGAAAAAGACCGACTGGCCCGACAAACGCCGCACCTACCTGCAGGTGCTGGCCTTCGCACTGTTCGTCGCTGTTCTGCAATACGCCTTCCTGCCCGAACGCTCCGTCGGCCCGCCGCTGGTGTATTCCTTCTTCATCGCCAGCATCACCTGGGCCATCATCGACTTCGGGCGCGACGTGCTCGCCGGCAGCGAAGAAACCGGCTGGCCCCGGGGCTGGCACGGCGTCGTGCTGGTGGTGGCCGCCATCGCCGTGGGCTACCTGCTGGGCAGCGCCATCGCCGACCGCCTGTGTTCCGTCTTCGGCTGGCAGGCAGTGGACGCCACCAACCGCGAGGCCCTGCTGCGCAGCTCCATCCTCATCACCCTGCTCGCCGGGATGGCGGCAAGCTATTATTTCTATAGCAAAGGCAAAAGCGCCTACCTCGAACGCAAGATGGGCGAAGCCCGTCGTCAGGCCGATGAGGCGCGCCTGCGCCTGCTCGAATCGCAGCTTGAGCCGCACATGCTGTTCAACACCCTGGCCAATCTGCGCGCGCTCATCGCCACTGACCCGGTGCGCGCCACCGCCATGCTCGACCGCATGATCGCCTACCTGCGCGCCACCCTGGCCGCCTCGCGTGCCACCAGCCACAGCCTGCAGGCCGAGTTCGACCGCCTGCGCGACTACCTTGAACTCATGGCCGTGCGCATGGGCCCGCGCCTGCACTACAGCCTGGAGCTGCCCCCTGAGCTGGCGACCCAGCCGGTGCCGGCCCTGTTGCTGCAGCCCCTGGTGGAAAACGGCATCCTGCACGGGCTGGAGCCCAAGGTGGAAGGCGGCAGCCTGCGCGTGGCGGCCCGCCGCGAGGGCGCCGTGCTCACCCTGGTGGTCAGCGACACCGGCATGGGCTACACAGCCGCCACCCCCGCGGGCTCCGGCTTCGGCCTGGCCCAGGTGCGCGAACGCCTGCTCAGCACCTACGGCGCGCAGGCCGCGCTGGACCTGGCCACCCCGCCCGGCGGCGGCACCATCGTCACCTTGAGCTTCCCCGCCGCATGAACCCGCCCCGCGCCCTCATCGCCGAAGACGAACCCCTGCTGGCCCAGGCCCTGCAGGCCGAACTGGCGCGCGCCTGGCCCGAACTGCGCATCGTGGGTGTGGCGGGCGACGGCGCCAGCGCCGTGCAACAGGCCCTGCAGCAGCAGCCCGACGTGCTCTTCTTCGACGTGCGCATGCCCGCCCTCAGCGGCCTGGACGCCGCTGCCCGGCTGGCCGACGAATGGCCGCAGGACCGCCCCTTCCCCGCCCTGGTCTTCGTCACCGCCTACGACCAGTACGCCATGCAGGCCTTCGAGGCGCAGGCGGTGGACTACCTGCTCAAGCCGGTGGAGCCGGCCCGCCTGCACAAGACCGTGGCCCGCGTACAGCAGGCGCTGGCCGGTCGCACGCAAGCCTCGCAGGCTGCTATCAATTTTGAAGCAACGCTGACCCAGTTGCGCGGCCTGCTGCACGCCGGCGCGGCGCCTGCTGCGGCGCCGCTGCGGCTCATCCAGGCCGGTGTGGGCATGGCGATCCGCATGGTGCCGGTGGACGAGGTGCTGTATTTCGAGGCGGCCGACAAATACGTGCGTGTCATCACCGCCGGCCAGGAGGCCCTGATCCGCACCCCGCTGTCGGCCCTGCTGCCTCAGCTCGACGCCCAGGTCTTCTGGCAGGTGCACCGCGGCACCGTGGTGCGCGCCGCCGCCATCGAGCAGGTCACGCGGGATGAGTCGGGGCGCCTGAGCCTGCAGCTGCGCGGCAGCGCCGAGCGCCTGGCCGTCAGCCGGCTCTACGCCCACCTCTTCAAGGCCATGTAGGCCGGCGCCGCAACGGCGGCGCCATAAAAAACGGCGCCCCGAAGAGCGCCGTGTAATGACCGTGCAAAGGCACGATCAGCTGCGGGGGAGGACCGCAGCGCAAGGGCATGTTACTCCTTATCGGCGATTTCCCATATGGCCTTCTGTACCGGGGCGCGGGCCGTTGCCGCCGCCATAACCACGGCCCTGCTCATGTCCGCGGCCTTCGTAACGTTCATTGCGCGCAAAATGCTCGCGGCCGCCACGGTGGCCTTCCCAGCGCTCGTCACGGTCTTTCCAGTGGCCGTAGCCATGGCCGTAGTAGCCCGGGTGCACGCGGTGCACCGGATGCGGGGGCAGGTAGACCACACGGGGCGGCGGCACATACACCGGCCGCGCATGCACATGGGGGCGTTCGTACACCACCACCGGTGCCGCCGGCATATTGCTCACGCCGACATGGATGCCCGGCTGCGACATGGCGATGGACCAGAACACATCCGCGTCGTTGTGCCCGGCCTGGGCGGCGCCGCTGGCACCCAGACCCAGTGCGGCCACCAGGGCCAGGGCAGCAGCGGAAGATTTGGCTTGTTTCGTCATGAGGGTTCTCCTTTACGGGGCCGCCGGTGGGCTGCCCTGTACCCTCAACGCCGCCGCCCCCGGTCCGGCTGCGAAGCGCTTGTGAAGGAGGTTACAAGACGTAACCCCCCCGCCCACGCCGCGCCTAGCGCCTGAACAGCGCGATCACGAAATCCGGCACACCGGCCAGCACCGGTGTCACCGGGGTCTGTTCGCCACGGGTCAGTTCATCCACCCGGTCCGACACATAGGCGTCCAGCCCCTTGTAGGTGATGCGCCCGCGCTTCTTGAAGTCGGCCGCGCCCTGCAGCCCTTCGACCACGGCCTTGGTGAAGGCCCCGTTCCCCCATTCCGCGTTCTCCTGCGAAAACTGCCCGCCCGTGGACGAGGCAAAGACCACCAGGCCGTTTTCCGAACTGGCCATCTCATTGACCGCGCTGGTCGAATCGCGCGCCTGGCGGGTGGTCATGCGGCCGATCACATTGCCCGAGTGGCAGGTGTCCACGAACAGCATCACCCGCCCCTGCAGCGCCGTCAGCGTGGAGCGCAAGGCGGTGAACGGCAGCGCCGTCTGGGACAGGTTCTGCAGGTTCGCGTCGCGGGTCATGAAGTAGTACGTGGGCCCATCGTTGAAGCCGTGCCCGGCCAGGAAGACGATCGCCGTGTCGCGCGGTTTCATGCTCAGTCGCAGCCACTCCAGCCCGGCTTCCAGCGCCGGGCGTGAAGCCTCCTGGTCCAGCAGCTGGCGCACATGCACCTCGCCGTACTGCGCGCCACGCTGCTTGCGCAGCGTCTCCACGAAGTCGCGCGCGTCCTTGGCCGCCAGGCCCAGGTTGTAGTCCGGGTTGTCGTAGCGCGACACCCCCGCGGCCAGCACGTACAGGTCGCCCTGCCCGCTGCCCGGCCTGGGGCCGGTGTAGCTCACGCGGATCACCGTCGGCACCGACGCCCCGTAACGGTTCTCCGCAATCAGCCGGATGTCCGTATCCTCGGGCGGAATCTCCAGCGTCACCTCGCGCTCGCCGTTGTCCTGGGCGCGCGCCCCCACTGCCAGATTGCGCTGTGCGCTCGAGCCCGAGGCCAGCAGGGTGCGCACCTGGGTCACAGGCGCTTCCGGCGCCGAGATGACGCGGAAGCGGATGCTGATCTGCCGGGTGTCGGAGCGCACCTGGTAACCCGGCGCGACGATCTCGATGCGCGGCGGCAGGGCCTCCAGGGATACGGCCGAGGCCGACATGACCAAGGTTTCCGGCGCGGGTTGTACCGCAGCGCCTTCGGGCGCGATCGGCGGCGCAGGCGGTGCGGCCACCGCCATAGCAGGCGCCGGCGTTGTCGCTGCGATGGGTGCGACGGGCATCGGCGCTGTTGCGGTGACGGGCACGGGCTGCGCCGGGGCCAACTGCGGCTTCAGGCCCTCCACGGCCTCCCGTTCGCTGCGCAGGCTCCAGGCCTTGCCCGCCAGCCCCTCCAGCCTCAGCGTGCCGCGGAAACGCGACATGGGCATGAAGTCGGCGGCGCGCGCGGCCGTGGGGTTCAGAATCCAGCCGGCCGAATCTTCGGCTCCCACACTGGCCTCGTAGTAGCCCTGGCTGCTGATGGCAATCCAGCGTTTGCTGGCAGGCTGCAGGTAGTAGGACATCACCTGCTCCCCGGTCGACCAGCGGAACACCCACAGCATGCCGTTGGCCGTCGCCGCCACGACCAGATCGCGTGATTCGATGTGGTTCACCGCCAGCACATCCGAGCCCAGGTACTTCATCCACAGCTGCTCGCCCTTGCCGGAGATTTTGTACAGCCGTTCCCAGTTGCTGCCCACGGCCACATGCCCGTCGGTCGAGTGCGCCGCCACGCTGAGCGAGCGTTCGGTCTTGCCGACCAGGGGCAGGGGCGCGCCATTGACCGTAGCGTTCGCCGTCCCCTCCCAGGCCAGCACCCCGACACCGCGGCCACTGGTCGAGGGCTCTTTCCACGACACTTTCAGGCGCTGCGCCGAGGTGTAGCCCGGCTCGGCCAGGTTGAAGGCGACATCGCGTTTGCCGTCATCACCGGGCACCGGCAGATACACCAGGCCCGATTCCGTGACCTTCAGCGCCTGGGAGCGGCGCTGGAAGTCGGCCACATCGGCCGCCACGCGCCACGCCAGCTTGAAGTCCGCGTCGACCATGGCCACCGTGCCCTGTTCCGTCAGGTAGACCACCTCGCCCTTGCGCGTGACGGCGAAATCGGTCACCTTGGCATCGGGCAGGCGCAGCTGATCGGTCTTGTCGACGATATGCGCGCCAGCCCAGCGGCGCAGGAAGCCCTGCCCGCTGTGCAGGGACCAGGTCGTGCCGAAGAACTGGCCGCCCTCGGGCGCCTGCACCACGCGGGAGAAAAACACGTTGGGCGGCATGCCCGAGCGGTTCAGTGCGTGTGTCACTTCTTCCAGCGTCTCACCGTCCAGGCGGGTGTGCGCCCCGAGCAAAATGGTCTTGCCCGCCGCATCCCAGTGGCTGCGATAGTCGCCCCAACGCGGCGTCTTGCGCGCCGCCTCGCGGAAACTCCCGGCGTCGGGCTTGTAAAGCCTGACGATGGTCTGGCCGCGGTTGTCCCAGCTGGCAGCGTAGAAGGCACCGTCGGCGCGGAACTCCAGCCCCGTCACCGCGCTGGGAAAGTCCGCATCCCGGAACACTTCCTTGCCGTCGGCCGCCGAGTAGACGCTCACCCCCTGCCGGACGCCCGGCTTTCCCGCCGCAAGGAAGCGACCGTCCTGCGACCAGGCCAGGATGGACGAATTCTCTGTGCCCGTGATGACACGCTCGATCCGCCCCGTCTGCAGCGACAGGATGACGATGGCGCGCCGCATGTTGTTACCCGTCACCGCGATGCGCTGACCGTCTGGCGCCATGGCCAGCCCGCGCAACAGGTTGCTGATGGGCGCCCCCCTGGGCAGGAAAAAGCGCTGCAGCATCTCACCGGTCTGCACGTCCCACACCCGCACGCTGCCGTCGTAGGCTGCCGTCACGGCCCGCCGATCGTCCGGCGTCAGGACGATGTAGGACGCCTCGTCCGAGTGCGCCTGGCCATCAATGGCCAGGAAGGGCCGCTTGGGCAGGCCGCCCCAGTTCCCGGCGTTTTGCGCCCAGGCAGGGCTGCTCACACAGGCCGCCAGGGCAGCCCACATCATGAAATTTGCTAAAAACTGCAACATGCCGGGATGCTAACAAGGCCTGCGCAGCCTGTCCACCCCGGACCGGGCTCAGCGCGGCCGCAAGCCCGCCGGCAGCCAGCCCCCCAGCCGCGCCTCGATGGCGTGTTCATGCCGCTGCCACCAGATCCCCAGCGCAATCACGGCGAGCCCCAGGAGAGTGAGCGCAAACGGAAACAGCATGCTGTTCTGGAACACGCGGTGCGACAGGTAGCCCAGGTAACCCGCCACCCCGAAGGCGCCCAGCACCGTGAACACCCGCCGCCCGATGGCCGCGCCCCCGAAGATCAGGCCCACGTTGATCAGCGCGTACAGCGCCTTGCCCAGCTCCGAGCCCGAGTTCTGCAGGCTCAGGCCGCCCCAGAACATGAGGGCGCCGAAGATGTAGAGCCAGAAGGCAAAGTCCTGCCGCCACTCGCCCTGCGCCAGGCGGCTGCGCGTGTCCACCCACATGGCGATCAGGCAGGTGGCTATGCCGAAGACCAGGGACATGTCGCGCATGAACTTGAATTCAAAACCGGCCTGCTGCATCAACAGGCTGGCCACGTCCATGTACATGTACCAGACCGTCACCGCGATGGGCATCACCATGAAAGGCAGGCGGTAGCGCCACAGCATCACCACCCCGGCGGCCAGGGTGCCGAACTCCAGCGTGAGCCAGCGCCAGTCAATGATGGTGTGATAAGCCCGGTAGCTGCTGGGCCCGCCCGGCGGCCACAGGCCCAGGCCGCTTTGCAGCGCCCACAGCGCAAGCGGCACCAGGCACACGGCCAGCGTGGCCAGGATGCCGGCCGGCGTGTTCAGCCCCCGGCCCTTGAGGTTGTCCGCCACCAGCAGGCAGGCCACCAGGTAGGCCAGGGCAATGGCCAGCAGGCCCCAGTCGCCGAACTGCTGCCAGCCCAGCGTCATGAACAGCGTCATGGCCCCGATGGCCACCATCCCGCCAAAGTAATACAGCACATTGGTGAAACCGAAACGCGGCCCCGGGGCCAGCCCGGCAGGCGCCGTGACCGGCTGCCGGACCTGCTGCCCCCAGCGCGCCCAGAGCGCCGCCGACTGGCTGCCGGTGATCAGCCCGTCGTGCACGGCGGCCTGCAGATCGGCCTGGGAGACGGTGACGCTGACGTTCTGCGCTTCCTCGGACATGAAGAGCCCTCCTGTGGCGCCCATGGTAGCAAGCCCGCACGGCCCGGGGAGCGGCATCTAAAATGGCCTCATGAGCAAGCCCAGCACCCCCGAGAACAAAGAAGCCCCCGCCAAAGCCAGCAACTTCCTGCGCCAGATCATCGAGCACGACCTGGCCGCCGGCACCTACAGCGGCCGCCGCTGGGGCCATGCCCCCGGCACCGCCACCGAACACGAACAGGCCGCCGGCAGCGTGGCCGACCCGGCCCGCATCCGCACCCGCTTCCCGCCCGAACCCAACGGCTACCTGCACGTAGGCCACGCCAAGAGCATCTGCCTGAACTTCGGCCTGGCGCGTGACTACGGCGGCGTCTGCCACATGCGCTTCGACGACACCAACCCCGAGAAGGAAGAACAGGAGTACGTCGACTCCATCACCGACGCGGTCAAGTGGCTGGGTTTCGGCTGGGAGGCGCATGGCGACAGCCACCTCTACTACGCCAGCAACTACTTCGACTTCATGTACCGCGCCGCCGAATACCTGATCGAAACCGGCCACGCCTATGTGGACGAGCAGACGCCGGAGGAAATGCGCGCCAACCGCGGCGACTTCGGCAAACCCGGCACCGACAGCCCGTACCGCACGCGAAGCCCGGCCGAGAACCTGGCCCGCTTTCGCGAAATGCGCGCCGGCAAGCATGCAGATGGTTCCATGGTGCTACGCGCCAAGATCAGCATGGCCAGCCCCAACATCAACCTGCGCGACCCGGCCATCTACCGCATCCGCCGCGCCACCCACCACAACACGGGTGACGCCTGGTGCATCTACCCCATGTACTCCTTCGCCCACCCCATCGAGGACGCGCTGGAGAACATCACCCACAGCATCTGCACGCTGGAGTTCGAAGACCAGCGCCCCTTCTATGACTGGACGCTGGAGCGCATCGTCCCCATCCTGCGCGCGCCGCAGTTTGCGCATGCCAAGGAACTGATCGAGAAAATCGAAGGCCAGGGCCTGGAAGCCGGCAAGGAATTTGCCCTGCACTGCCACAACCATGCCGACAAGCTGTTTGCCAGCGCCGCCGAAGGCCAGCTGCGCACGATGTTTGCCAAGTGGGGCCACAACCCCGACGCCGTGCTGCACGATCTGCCCGCCTTCTTCGCCCTGCTGAAGAAAGAAACCGCGCAGTTCACCCCCCTGCTGGCCCACGCGCTGGACGGCCAGCGCCCCAACGTTTTCCTGCTGCCGCACCAGCACGAATTTGCGCGCCTGAACCTCACCTATGTGATCACCAGCAAACGCAAGCTGGCGCAACTGGTGACGGAAAAACGCGTGAGCGGCTGGGACGACCCGCGCATGCCCACCATCGTCGGCCTGCGCCGCCGCGGCTACACGCCCGAGAGCATCCAGCTCTTCGCCGAACGCATCGGCGTCACCAAGGACTATTCCTGGATCGACTACTCCACGCTCGAAGGCTGCCTGCGCGAAGACCTGGAGAGCAAGGCCCACCGCGGCATGGCCGTGCTGGACCCGGTGAAACTGGTGCTCACCAACTGGGCCGAGGCCTTTGGCAGTGCCGACTACACCGAGGAATGCACCCAACCCGCCCTGCCGCACGTGGAAGAAGGCCAGGTGGCCCCCGCGCTGCGCCGCTTCCTCATCGGCCGCGAGGTGTGGATCGAACGCGAAGACTTTGAAGAGGTGCCGCCCAAGGGCTACAAGCGTTTGTTCCCCGGCAATGTGGTGCGCCTCAAGGGCGGTTATGTGATCGAGTGCACCGACTGCCAACGCGATGCGGCGGGCCAGGTGACCGAAGTGCACGCCAAGGTCATCCCCGGCACCAAGAGCGGCACCCCGGGCGCCGACAGCGTCAAGGCCAAGGCCGCCATCACCTGGGTGGCCGTGGCCGACGGCGTGGCCGCCGAGGTGCGCCTGTACGACCGCCTGTTCACCGAAGCGCAACCCGATGCCGGCGGCAAGGACTTCCTGGCCAGCCTGAACCCGGACAGCCTGAAGACCGTCACCGCCTATGTGGAGCCTTCACTGGCCCAGGCAGAGAAGGACGACAAGTTCCAGTTTGAGCGGCATGGTTACTTTGTGGCGGATCGGAAGGACCATAGCAAGGGTAAGCCCGTCTTTAACCGTGTCACCGGATTGAAGGATAGTTGGGGAAAGTAGTTCAAAAGTACGGCATTGCCGTATAATCAAACCTCAATGCTGACCATCGTCGAATCCCCCTTGTTCCAAGACTTGTGGCCAGACTATTGGAGCGAAGACGAAAGAGGCGAGTTTGCAGCGTGGTTGGCCCATACGCCCGAAGCGGGCGATGTGGTCCCTGGGTCGGGCGGCGTGCGCAAAGTGCGGTGGTCACGCAAAGGCATGGGCAAACGCGGCGGCGTTCGCGTGGTGTATTTCAACCGGTTCGCCAATGGTGAAATCTGGTTGATTCTGATTTATGGCAAAAGCGCCCGCGACAACGTGCCCGCCGATGTGTTGAAGCAGCTTAAGCAGGAGATTGAAAATGCCGATGACTGAAAAACAATTGCTGGCGCGCGATGCCAAACGCGACATTGGCGCCGAACTGCTGCTCTCCGTTCGTCAGTTGAAAGCGGGCAAGGGGAAAGTGGTTGCCCGCGTCGAAGTGCCTGCCGTCACCCTTGCGCGCTTGAAGTCCGGCCTGTCGCAGGCGGAGTTTGCCAATCTGCTCGGCGTCTCCATCCGCACGCTGCAAGACTGGGAACAAGGCCGACGCCAGCCCTCAGGCGCGGCGCGCACCTTGATCACCATCGCGGAACAGCAACCCAAGGTCTTGAAGCAGGTATTCAAGACCTTGGCTGCAGCATGAACCCTGAGAGCCTCAAGACCGTCACTGCCTATGTGGAGGAACCTGAAAAATGGCTCAATCTAAAACGACTCGCGCAGTAAAGAGCACCGCTTCGGCTCAACCAGCAACGGAACACGGCAAGGTCGTTCAGGCTTTGGCGCAGGCCGCCAAGCAGGCCCAAAAACAGCTTGCCGCGCAGGGTCTGAAGCTACCCACCCAGAACTGGGCTGGGTCCACCGTACGCAACCCCGCGGTTTGATCGTTCGAGGATCGTCACGGCCTATGTGGAGCCCTCACTGGCCCACGCGGAGGCGGACGACAAGTTCCCGTTCGAGCGGCATGGCTACTTTGTGGCGGACCGCAAGGACCATCGCAAGGGTAAGCCCGTCTTTAACCGTGTCACCGGTTTGAAGGATAGTTGGGGGAAGTAACAATAAAACCGCAAGGGAGACAGAGTGTCAAAAAGTCTAACGGCGCATGAACAGCCCATTCAGAAGGTGTTCAGTGACGACTACGTATTTCGAATCCCAGACTATCAAAGGCCTTACTCATGGACACCCGAGCAGGCCAATGAACTGATTGAAGATCTACTTGGCTTTGTGGACGCAAATCCCGGCCAAGTAGCCGACATGCCAAGTTACTTTCTTGGCAGCATTGTCCTAATAAAGGGCGAAACACCCGATGCCGATGTGGTGGATGGACAGCAGCGCTTAACAACACTAACCCTCCTTTTGGCAGCAATTCGGGCCAATGTATCTTCGGCCCTTCGTCCTCAAATCACAAAACGGATTTATGAGGAAGGCGATACTTTTGCGGGAACGGAAGATCGATTTCGACTCACCTTACGTGACCGTGACGCTGAATTCTTCCAAAAATATATTCAGCGGGATGGCGGC
>JAXMMJ010000097.1:0-29341 GCA_034366585.1 Hylemonella sp. | reverse complement strand
AGAATTCTTGAGCCAGTCCAGCACGGCGTCGCTGCTGGCATTCCAGGCGCAGGCACGCAAGGCGCCCATGAGCTGGGCCCCGGCCCGGCTGGTGGAGAGCTTCCAGCCGGTTTCGTCGCGGATCTGCACCGCCTGTCCGGCCAGCATGGCGCGCACACGGCGCGTCAGCGCCCGGTCGGTGACGACCAGCGCCACCGGCGCACGCCCGGCCTGCAGATGGCGCAGCACGCAGGCGGCGGCCAGCTGCGCCTCTTCCTGCGCGTCGCGCGCGCGATGCAGGGCCGGCGTGGCCGGCGGAACCTGCGCCGCCTCGCACGCCAGCACGAGCATGCGATCGCCCCAGACCGATTGCAAGGCCGCGGGCAGCGGGTCGGGCTGGAACCCGGGCACGGCGACCAGGCAGTCGGTGGACTCGATCACGCGCGATTCAAAAAGCACATCACTGGGATAGGAAGAATTTGCGGCCCAGGCAACGGCCAGCTGCGCCACGGCCACCTCCAGCGCCAGGGCGCCGGCATCCATGCCGGTCATGGCCGCCGTGCGGGCCTGCACGGCCCAGGCGGCCCGCTGCGCCGGCGGCACGGCCGCAGCCAGGGGTGCGAGCTGTTGTGCGGCTTCCAGCAGCAAGAGGGTAGCGGCCTGCGCGCGGGCCCCCAGGCCGGCCTGCTCGAGGAGCGCCTGCGCCGTCAGCACGTCGAGCGCGGCATCGAAGCTGACATCGGTGGGGGCCGATTGGTGCCCGCCCAGGCTGCGGCACCAGTTCTGCGTGGTTTCAAAGCGCGGCGCAAAACCGTCCGGGTGCAGACGGGCCCACAGGCGCGCGGCCTGCGGCATCAGCTGCGCATAGGGCAGCAGGACCACGGTGCGGGCCGGGTGCGCGGCGCGTGCGCGCATGTGGGCCTCGATGCCGGCAAGCCACTGTTGCCAACGAAAATCCGTGGTTTCTGTCACAATGCCGCAACTGTAGCCGCATTGCCACATCGAACAAGGAGCCCTCATGGCCAGCGACCTGATCAAGCATGTTTCCGACGCGTCCTTCGAAGCCGACGTCCTCAAGTCCAGCCAGCCCGTGCTGGTCGACTACTGGGCCGAGTGGTGCGGCCCCTGCAAGATGATCGCCCCCGTCCTGGACGAAGTGGCCGGCACCTACCAGGGCAAGCTGCAGGTGGCCAAGATGAATGTCGACGAGAACCGCGACATTCCCGCCAAGTTCGGCATCCGTGGCATCCCCACGCTCATGCTGTTCAAGGGTGGCCAGCTCGCCGCCACCAAGGTCGGCGCCATGAGCAAGGCCCAGCTGACCGCCTTCATCGACCAGCAACTGGCCTGAGGCCACCCGATCCGCTCTGAACAGGGCCGCCGACGCAATACTGCGCGGCGGCCTTTTTTCCTGTCATAATCTCCTGCAATCGCCGGTTCCATCCTGAACCGGTTCGAGTTCCCGGCTGGCAAGACCCCGGCGTCTGCTCAGTCGCACACCCCCCCGATCGATAGCCACACCCCACTGGGGCTCCATCCATGCACTTAAACGAACTCAAGGTACTGCACGTATCTGAAATCCTCCAGCAGGCCGAGGCCCTCGAAATCGAGAACACCGGCCGCATGCGCAAGCAGGAGCTGATGTTCGCGATCATCAAGAAGCGCGCCAAGACCGGTGAACAGGTGTTTGCCGACGGCGTGCTGGAGATCCTGCCCGACGGCTTCGGCTTCCTGCGCAGCCCGGATTCGAGCTACACCGCCAGCACCGACGACATCTACATCAGCCCCAGCCAGGTGCGTCGTTTCAACCTGCACACCGGCGACATGATCGAAGGCGAGGTGCGCACGCCCAAGGATGGCGAGCGCTACTTTGCCCTGAACAAGCTGGAGAAGGTCAACGGCGGCTCGCCCGAGACCAACAAGCACAAGGTGATGTTCGAGAACCTGACGCCGCTGTTCCCCAAGGTGCAGATGAAGCTGGAACAGGACATCAAGGGCGAGGAAAACATCACCGGCCGTGTCATCGACATCATTGCCCCCATCGGCAAGGGCCAGCGCGCCCTGATCGTGGCGCAGCCCAAGAGCGGCAAGACCGTGATGATGCAGCACATCGCGCACGCCATTTCCGCCAACTACCCCGACAGCTACCTGATGGTGCTGCTGATCGACGAGCGTCCGGAAGAAGTGACCGAGATGCAGCGCACCGTCAAGGGCGAGGTGATCGCCTCCACCTTCGACGAGCCCGCCGCCCGCCACGTGCACGTCGCCGAGATGGTGATCGAGCGCGCCAAGCGCCTGGTCGAACTGAAGAAAGACGTGGTGATCCTGCTGGACTCCATCACCCGCCTGGCCCGTGCCTACAACAACGTGGTGCCCTCCTCCGGCAAGGTGCTGACCGGCGGTGTGGATGCCAATGCCCTGCAGCGCCCCAAGCGTTTCCTGGGTGCCGCCCGCAACGTGGAAGAAGGCGGCAGCCTGACCATCATCGCCACGGCGCTGGTGGACACCGGCAGCCGCATGGACGAGGTGATCTTCGAAGAGTTCAAGGGTACCGGCAACTCCGAAATCCACCTGGACCGCCGCCTGTACGAGAAACGCGTCTTCCCCTCCATCCAGCTCAACCGCAGCGGCACCCGCCGCGAAGAGCTGCTGCTGCAGCCCGAAATCCTGCAGAAGACCCGCATCCTGCGCCAGTTCCTCTACAACATGGACGAGATCGAGGCCATGGAAATGGTGCTCAAGCAGATGCGCGCCACGAAGAACAACAACGAGTTCTTCGACATGATGCGTCGCGGCGGCTGACAATATTGCGCAAGTCCTTGATTTGCTTGTATAATTTGCGTTTTTCGCGGAAAGTAGGCTGGATGGTCCGGCCCGGCTCCCGCACCTAGAGGAAGAATCATGAAAGAAGGCATCCACCCGAACTACCGCGAAGTCTGCTTCGTGGACCTGTCCAACGGTTTCAAGTTCGTGACCCGTTCCTGCGCCAACGCCAAGGAAATGATCAAGATGGAAGACGGCCGTGAACTGCCGCTCTTCAAGCTGGACACCTCCAGCGAGTCGCACCCCTTCTACACGGGTACCCAGAAGTCCGTGGACAACATGGGCGGCCGCGTGGAGAAATTCCGCAACCGCTTCGGCAAGACCGCTGCCAAGTAATCTGGCGGCTGTTTTCCAGTCGAGGGCAGCCCGGTACGCCGCGCTGCCCTTTTCTTTGACTGAACCCCTTGTGCCCTCTGGCATGATCCCAGCGTGAACCAGCCCAGCCCCGCCATCGTCGCCCAAGGCGCCGTGCGCCGCCTGCCCCACCTGGCGCTCTGGCTCTTCGCCCTGGCCTATCTGCTCCCCGGCTTCATCGGGCGCAATCCCTGGCGCAGCGCCGACATCACCGCCTACGGCTACATGGCCGAGCTGGCTGCCGGCCGCGCCAGCTGGCTGGCCCCCACGCTGCTGGGCCAACCGCCGGAGGTGGACGCCCTGCTGCCCTACTGGCTGGGCGCCTGGGCGCTGCAACTGGCGCCGTCCTGGATCGCGGCGGACTTCGCCGCCCGCCTGCCCTTCATTGTCATGCTGGGCCTGACCCTGATCGCTGTGTGGCAAGGCATCTACTATCTGGCGCGCAGCCCGCGGGCCCAGCCCGTGGCCTTCGCCTTCGGCGGTGAAGCCCGGCCCAATGACTACGCCCGCGCCATGGCCGATGGCGGCATGCTGGCCTTCATCGCCTGCCTGGGCCTGGCCCAGCTCTCGCACGAAACCACCCCCGCGCTGGCCCAGCTGTGCTTCACGGCGCTGAGCTTCTACGCCTTCGCCGCCATGCCCTACCGGCGCTGGACGCCGACCCTCTCGGCCCTGGTCGGTCTGACCGGCCTCACCCTCTCGGGCGGCCCTTCCATGGCGCTGCTGCTGGCCCTGGGTGCCCTGCTGGCGCATGTGCTGGACCGCAGCCAGGCCCTGGAAAATGCGAGCCACTACCGGCGCGACCTCAAGCGGCTGCTGGTGCTGACCGTGGGCGTGGCCGTGCTGGCCAGCGCGCTTGACCTCTGGCGCTGGCGCATCGGCCTGCCCGAGCCCACCTGGGCTGCCTGGCATGGCCTGGGCAGCCTGATGCTTTGGTTCACCTGGCCGGCCTGGCCCCTGGTGTTGTGGACCCTGTGGCGCTGGCGCCGCCAGCTCTTTGACCGCCGGCCCAGCCGTCATCTGTCGCTGCCCCTGTGGTACACCGCGATCACCTTGGGCGCCACGCTCATCACGCCGGCCGGGGACCGGGCCCTGCTGCTGGCCTTGCCGGCCCTGGCCACGCTGGCGGCTTTCGCCCTGCCCACGCTGGGGCGCAGCGTCTCCGCCCTGATCGACTGGTTCACGCTGTTGTTCTTCACCACCTGTGCGCTCGTCATCTGGGTGGTCTGGGTCGCCATGTTGACCGGCTTCCCGCCCCAGCCCGCCGCCAACGTGGCGCGACTGCTGCCCGGTTTCGAGCCGCGCTTCGTCATCCTGCCCTTCGTCTTCGCCACCCTGGCCACGCTGGCCTGGGGCTGGCTGGTGAAGTGGCGCATTGGCCGGCACCCCGCCGCACTGTGGAAAAGCATGGTGCTGCCCGCCGGCGGTGCCGCCCTGTGCTGGCTGCTGCTGACCACGCTGTGGATGCCGGCGCTGGACTTCGCCCGCAGTTATGCGCCCCTGGTGCGTCGCGTCGAGGCCACCGTGCAGCCGGACAGCTGCGTGGCCCACTTCGGTCTGTCCCGCGGCCAGCTGGCGGCCATGCAACTGCATACCCGCCTGCGCCTGGAGCCGGCCAACGACAGCGCCCGCTGCAACTGGCTGGTCATCGATCGGGGCATCGTGCGGCAGACCCCCGAGATCGTCAGCCCGGCGCAGTGGCAGTTGCATAGCGAACTGGGCCACCCGCGCGAAGGCGAAGAAGACCTGGCCATTTACCGCCGCATCACGGTTTCACCGGCCGCGCCCGCGCGCTGACCCGTGCCCGAATTCAAGACCATCGCGCGCCACGCGGGCACCGTGCTGGTGGGCCAGCTGGCCACCATGGCCTATGGCGTGACCGACACCATCGTCGCCGGCCGCTACGCCGAGGCCTCGCTCGCCGCGCTGTCGGTGGGTTCCGCCATCTACATGAGCGTGTACGTCGGCTTGATGAGCGTGCTGACCGCCCTGCTGCCGGTCTGGTCCGAGCTGCACGGAGCCCGCCAGCCCGCACGGCTCGGGCACTCCCTGCGCCAGGCCCTCTATCTTTGGTTCGCGCTGGTGCTGGTCGGCCTGTCCATCCTGCTCAACCCGGGTTTCCTGCTGGACTGGGCCGACGTGCCGCCGGCGCTGCGCGCCGAGGTGCAGGCCTACCTGGGCGTGCTGGCACTGGCCCTGCCGGCCGCGCTGATGTTCCGGCTCTACAGCACTTTCAACCAGAGCCTGGGCAAGCCCCAGCTGGTCACCTGGCTGCAGCTGGGTTCGCTGTTCGTCAAGGTGCCGCTCTCGATCTGGTTCGCCTTCGGCGGCCTGGGCCTGGAGGCACGCGGGGCCGAAGGCTGCGCCTGGGCCACGCTGGTCGTGCACGTGGCCATGCTGTCCCTGGCCCTGTGGCTGCTGCGCACGCGCACCTTGTATGCGCCCTACCAGCTTTGGCGTCTACCCGATCGACCCGACTGGAAAGTCCTCGCCGCGTTCGCGCGCCTGGGTGTCCCCAGCGGCCTGACCATCCTGATCGAGGTGACCTCCTTCACGCTGATGGCCCTGTTCGTGGCGCGCCTGGGCACCACCGCGGCCGCCAGCCACCAGATCGCCGCCAACCTGGCCGCCGTGCTCTACATGGTGCCGCTGGCCATCGGCATCGCGACCAGCGCACGCACCAGCTACTGGCTGGGCGCCGGCCACGCGGGCAAGGCACGTCATGCGGTGGGCGTGGGTTTCGTGCTCGTGCTGGGCAGCGCCGTGCTGCTGGCCACCACGCTGGTGCTGGTCCGCGGCCCGCTGGCCCGGCTGTATGCCAGCAGTCCCGAGGTGGTGGCGCTGGCCGTGCCGCTGCTGTTCTGGACCGCGATCTACCACCTGTTCGACGGCCTGCAGGCCCTGGCCATCTTCGTGTTGCGTTGCTGGCGCATCACGCTGGCACCCTTCCTGATCTATGCCGTGCTGCTGTGGGGCCTGGGCCTGTACGGCGGTTTCCTGCTGGCCTATCGCGGTCTCGGCCCCTGGCCGGCGCTACAGACACCGGCGGCCTTCTGGATGGCCGGCGCCGCGGCGCTGGCCCTCGCGGCCCTGAGCTTCTGGCTCATGATCTGGCAGGTGCTGCGGCGTGAACGCCGCCCCTGACATCGCCAGCCTAAACGGCGGCTGACGCTCAGGACAGCGGGCGAACCCGGCTGGCCGGAAACAGGATGGAAAAGCGCGAGCCCTTGCCCGGCGTACTCTCGATGCGCAACTCGGCGCCATGGCGTTGCACCACGTGCTTGACGATGGCCAGGCCCAGGCCAGTGCCGCCGGTGTCGCGCGAACGGCTGCGGTCCACCCGGTAGAAACGCTCGGTCAGGCGCGGGATATGTTCGGGCGCGATGCCCGGACCGCTGTCCTGCACGTAAAACTCCACGCGGCCGTCCTCCAGCACCAGCCAGCCGCAGCGCACCTCGCCACCGGCCGGCGTGTAACGCACGGCATTGCTGACCAGGTTGGAGAGCGCGCTGTGCAGCTCCGAAGGCGTGCCGGCCAGTTCACGGGCCGGGGCCGGCTCGAACACCAGCGTTTGTGCGGGGCCGGTCATGGGCGGATTCAGCACCGCCGACAGGGCTTGTGCTTCCTGCTCCACCTGCCCCATCAGCGCGGGCAATGACGACCACTCGGCAGCCCCGGGCAAGGGGCTGCCCTCCAGGCGGGACAGCATCAGCAGATCGCTCACCAGGGACTGCATGCGCCCGGCCTGCTGCGCCATCAGGTCCAGGTAGCGGGCGCGCTCGGTGGCGTCCAGCTGCAGGGTCTGCAGGGTCTCGACAAAACCCGAGAGCACGGTCAGCGGTGTGCGGATCTCGTGCGAGACGTTGGCCACGAAGTCCCGACGCATGGCCTCGGCCTGCTCGAACATGGTGACGTCACGCGAAAGCAGCAGGCGCCGACCCTCGCCGTAGTCATGCAGATGCACCGAAAGGCGTGAGGGATGGGCACTGCTGTGGGCCCGCCCCTGCATGAACACGCTGGCCTGGTAATTCCCCCCGGACACATAGGCCGTGAAAGCCGGATCGCGTACCAGATTGACCATGTGCTGCAGCAGGTCGCGACCCGAGTCGAGGCCGAAATGCTGGGCGGCCGTCTGGTTGAACCATTCGATGCGTCCATGCGCGTCCAGCAGCACCACCCCGTTCGGTGAAGCCTGCAGGGCCGCCAGGAAATCCTGCAAACGGCGATCGCTGTCGCGTGTTTCATGTTCGCGCTGGCGCAACAGCCGGCGCGCACGCTCGGCGACTTCGCCCCACAGGCCCAGCTTGAGCGGCACATCCGAGACGTCGCCGTTGCGCAGCCACTGCAGCACCCGCAGCCCGCGCGTGAAATCGACCAGCACCCAGAGCAGGCCCATGACCAGCATGCCGGCCAGCCCGCCCCGGATCTGCAGCGCCTCGGGCGCCAGCCAGATGCCGATCACCGCACCCAGAATCTGGAGCAGCAGAAAAAGTACGAGATGCAAGAGCATGAAACGACGACCCCGGGAACGGGACCGATCTCAGCCGCGCAGCGCGGCAGGCACCGGCACGGGTTGTGCTGACAGGCGGTAGCCGGCGCCACGCACGGTCTCCACCATGGCGGCCGCCTCGCCCAGCGCCTCGCGCAGGCGCTTGATGTGCACGTCCACCGTGCGTTCCTCGATGAAGACGTGGTCACCCCAGACCTTGTCGAGCAGCTGGCCGCGGCTGTGTACGCGCTCGGCGTGGCTCATCAGGTATTGCAGCAACTTGAATTCGGTCGGGCCCAGCTTGAGCGCCTGCTCCGCGTAGCTCACGCGGTGCGTGGCCGTGTCCAGCTTGAGGCGGCCGATCTCCAGCGTCACCACCCCCTGGTCGGGGGCGCGGCGGCGCAACAGGGCGCGGATGCGCGCGAGCATCTCCTTGGTGGAGAAGGGCTTGGCCATGTAATCGTCGGCACCGGCGTCCAGGCCGGCCACGCGGTCGGCCTCGTCACCGCGCGCTGTCAGCATGATGATGGGCACGGCCTTGGTCCGCGGATCGTTGCGCCAGCGGCGCGCCAGGCTCAGCCCGCTCTCGCCGGGCAGCATCCAGTCCAGCAACACCAAGTCGGGCAGCACCGCGTCGATCTCGCGCTGCGCGGTCAGGCCGTCGGGCGCCACGGTGGGCTGGAAACCGTTATGGCGCAGGTTGACGGCGATCAGCTCGGCGATGGCCGGCTCGTCTTCCACCACAAGTACAGCAGGCTGTTTCATTTGAGGACGGATTCGATCTCTTCGATGGAGGCATGCCGCACGTCGGCACCCTTGACGATGTAGATGATGAGCTCGGCGATGTTCTTGGCATGGTCGCCGACACGCTCGATGGCCTTGGCCAGGAACAGCAGGTCCAGGCTGGGCGAGATGGTGCGGGGATCTTCCATCATGTAGGTGATCAGCACGCGCACGAAGCTGTCGAACTCCCTGTCGATCAGATCGTCTTCCTTCAGGATGGCCACGGCGTTCGTGGTGTCGAGCCGGGCGAAGGCATCCAGCGCCTTGCGCAGCTGGCCTGCGGCCAGGTCGGCGGCCGTGCGCAGCTCGGAGGCCGGCAGGGCGCGCGGCGCACCGCTGTGAATGATGGACAGCACCATGCGCGCCATCTTCTCGGCCTCGTCGCCGGCGCGCTCCAGGTTGGCGATGGCCTTGGAGATGGCCATCAGCAGGCGCAGGTCGCGCGCGGTGGGCTGACGGCGCGCAATGATGGAGGAGATCTCGTGATCGAGTTCGACCTCCATGGTGTTCACGCGGTGTTCCAGTTCGATCACCTGGCGGGCTTCGTCGGCGTTGAACTGGCCCAGGGCCTGGACCGCCTGCTGGACCTGGGCTTCGACCAGGCCGCCCATTTCCATGACGCGGCTGGAGATGGAACTCAGTTCGCTGTCGAACTGGGTGGAGAGGTGTTTTTCGGGCATGTGCATTTCCTCCTTAGCCGAAGCGGCCGGTGATGTAGTCTTCCGTCTCTTTGCGCGTGGGCTTGAAGAACATCTGCTCGGTAGAGCCGAACTCCACCAGGTCGCCCAGGTACATATAGGCCGTGTAGTCGCTGCAACGCGCCGCCTGCTGCATGTTGTGCGTGACGATCACCACCGTGTAGTCGTCCTTGAGCTCGGTGATCAGTTCCTCGATCTTGGCGGTGGAGATCGGGTCCAGCGCCGAGCAGGGTTCGTCCAGCAGCAGGACCTCAGGCTTGATCGCGATGCCGCGCGCGATGCACAGGCGCTGCTGCTGGCCACCCGACAGGCTGGAGCCGCTCTGCTTGAGCTTGTCCTTGACCTCGTTCCACAGAGCGGCCTTGCGCAAGGCCCATTCGACACGTTCCTCGAGATCGGTGGCGCTGAGCGATTCGAACAGCTTGATGCCGAAGGCGATGTTGTCGAAGATCGACATCGGGAAAGGCGTGGGCTTCTGGAACACCATGCCGACCTTGGCGCGCAGCAGGGCCACGTCTTCCTTGCTGGTCAGCAGGTTCTGGCCGTCGAGCAGCACCTGCCCCTCGGCGCGCTGGTCGGGATAAAGCTCGTACATGCGATTGAACACACGCAGCAGGGTGGACTTGCCGCAGCCCGAGGGGCCGATGAAGGCCGTGACCTTGTTCTGCGGAATATCCAGGTTGATGTCCTTGAGCGCGTGGAACTTGCCGTAGAAGAAGTTCAGGCCACGCGCCGAGATCTTCGGGGCATGCGTGGCGGCCGGGGTGGAAGTGGGTTCCATGGTTTGCCTTGCAGAAAATTCGCTGGTGTACATGAGGTTGGTCCCGGGTCTCAGCCCTTGTGGCGCGTCAGCACGCGCGCGAGTATGTTGAGCCCGAGCACGGTGACCGTGATCAGCAGCACGCCGGCCCAGGCCAGGTGTTGCCAGTTCTCGTACGGGCTCATGGCGAACTTGAAAATCGTCACCGGCAGGCTGGCCATCGGGTCGCCGAGGTTAGAGGTCCAGAACTGGTTGTTCAGCGCCGTGAACAGCAGCGGCGCCGTCTCGCCCGAGATGCGCGCCACCGCCAGCAGCACGCCCGTGACCACACCGGCACGCGCCGCACGCAGGGTGATCATCAGGATGACCTTCCACTTGGGCGTGCCCAGCGCGTAGGCGGCCTCGCGCATGGCGGAGGGCACCAGCTGCAGCATGTTCTCGGTGGTGCGGATCACGACCGGGATCACGATCAGCGCCAGGGCCATGACACCGGCCCAGCCGGAGAAGGTCTTGAAGCGCGCCACCACCACGGCATAGACAAACAGGCCGATCACGATGGAGGGCGCCGACAGCAGGATGTCGTTGACGAAACGCGTCACTTCGGCCAGCCAGCCCTTGGGGTCGTACTCGGCCAAGTAGATGCCGGCCATGATGCCGATGGGCGTGCCGACAAAGGTTGCCAGCAACACCATGAGGAAAGAGCCGTAGATGGCGTTGGCGATGCCACCCGCCTCGTTGGGCGGCGGGGTCATCTGCGTCAGGGTGGCCCAGGCCAGGCCACCGACGCCCAACCGCAGCGTTTCCCAGAGGATCCAGAACAGCCAGAACAGGCCGAAGACCATGGCGCCCAGGGACAGCGTCAGGGCCAGGATGTTGACGCGCTTGCGGCGTTGATAGGCGACGCTGCGAGCCCGGTCTTGTGCGTTCATGACTTGGCTCCCTCGCTCTTCTTGAGCTGCTGCAGCAGCATTTTGGACAGGGTCAGCACGACGAAGGTGATGAAGAACAGCACCAGGCCCAGGTAGATCAGCGAAGCCTGGTGCAGGCCGGAGGCCGCCTCGGCAAACTCGTTGGCCAGGGCCGAGGTGATGCTGTTGGCCGCATCAAACACGCTGAGCGTATTGAGCTGGTTCATGTTGCCGATGACAAAGGTGACGGCCATGGTCTCGCCCAGGGCACGGCCCAGGCCCAGCATGATGCCGCCCACGACACCGGCCTTGGTATAGGGCAGCACCACCTTGGAAACCACCTCCCAGGTGGTGGAGCCCAGGCCATAGGCCGACTCCTTGAGCAGCGGCGGCGTCACTTCGAACACATCGCGCATCACGGCCGCGATGAAAGGGATGATCATGATGGCCAGGATGATGCCGGCCGACAGGATGCCGATACCCACCGGAGGCCCTGACACCAGGGCGCCCAGATAAGGCACACCGCTGAACAGCTTCTGCAGCGGCGTCTGCACGTACTGGGCCAGGATGGGGCCGAACACCAGCAGGCCCCACATGCCGTAGACGATGGACGGCACGGCCGCCAGCAGTTCAATCGCGGTACCCAGCGGGCGCTTGAGCCAGGCCGGGCACATCTCGGTCAGAAACAGGGCGATGCCGAAACTGACCGGAACGGCGATCAGCAGCGCGATAAAGGAGGTGGCCAGGGTGCCATAGATCATCACCAGGCCGCCAAAATTCTCCTGCACCGGGTCCCACACCGGGCTGGTCAGGAAACCCAGACCATAACGTTCGATGGCCGGCCAGGCGCCGACCAGCAGGGAAATCAGGATGCTGGCCAGCAGCGCCAGAGTCAACCACGCCGCGCCTTTTGCAAGCCAGCCGAACAGGACATCGAACCAGGCTCCGGTTCGGGACGGTGACGCAGACGTGGATGAACTCATGACGTGCTGGTGTTTCAGTTTGGTTTACTTGAACGCGATGGCCTTGCCCGAAGCGTCCTTGATCTGGCTCCAGGACTTCTCGATGGCAGCCTTCACGCTGGCGGGCATGGGCACGTAGTCCAGGTCGTCAGCCATCTTGTCGCCGTTGGCGTAGGCCCAGGAGAAGAACTTCAGGGCGGCAGCGGCATTGACCGGCTTGTCCTGGGTCTTGTGCATCAGGATGAAGGTGGCACCGGTCATGGGCCAGGCATCCTTGCCAGGCTGCTCGGTCAGGATCTGGTAGAAGCTCTTGGCCCAGTCGGCACCGGCTGCCGCAGCCTTGAAGGCCGTGTCGTCCGGCGAAACGAAGTTGCCGTTCTTGTTCTTCATCTGGGCAAAGACCATCTTGTTCTGCTTGACGTAGGCGTACTCGACATAACCGATCGAGTTGGGCAGGCGGCCCACGAAAGCGGCCACGCCTTCGTTGCCCTTGCCACCGGCACCGGTGGGCCAGTTCACGGCGGTGCCCTCACCGACCTTGTCTTTCCACTCAGTGCTGACCTTGCTCAGGTAGTTGGTGAAGATGAAGGTGGTGCCCGAGCCGTCAGCACGGCGCACCGGGGCGATGGCTGCATCCGGCAGGTTCAGGCCGGGGTTGATCGCCTTGATGGCGGCATCGTTCCACTTGGAGATCTTGCCCAGGTAGATGTCGGCAATCAGCGCGCCCGTCAGCTTGAGCTGGCCGGCAGCAATGCCGGGGATGTTCACCACCGGCACCACACCACCGATCACGGTGGGGAACTGCACCTGGTCCTTCTTGGCCAGGTCCTCGTCCTTGAGCGGCATGTCGGAAGCGCCGAAGTCCACGGTCTTGGCGTCGATCTGGCGGATGCCGGCACCGGAGCCCACCGACTGGTAGTTGATCTTGACGCCGGAAGCCTTGTTGTATTCAGAGGCCCACTTGGCGTACAGGGGGGCCGGGAAGCTGGCGCCGGCGCCGGTCACGTCCTGGGCCGAAGCCAGGCTGGACACCGTCAGCAGGGCGGCGGCGCTCAGGCCGAAAAGTGCACGTTTGAAAGTCGTTGTCATCAAAAGCTCCTGGGGTTGGTTGGAGATGAAGTCACTTTAAGAAGCTTTTATGTCATCCATATGACAAGGCGAAAGAAGCCGCGCCCCAAGGGTGTCGTAATTCTGTCACGAAAGAGTCACCGAGTCTCCCTAAGCTGGGCCCTCGCCTTTCCTCCCTCGCAAGCGAGCACCCCCATGCCCCAAGCCGTTTCCCCGCACCGCCGCCAGCTCCTGCTGGGCACCTGCGCCAGCGCCCTGCTGACCAGCCTGCCGGCACATGCCCAGCCGTCGAGGGCGGTCGCTGCACGTGTCCCGGAAATCGTGCAGATCGTCGACGCCTCCCCGGGCCAGCTGGACGTGTCGCGCGACTTCCTGATCGGCTCGCGCGGGGCCTGGCAGGACTACAACGCCCGGGGCGGCTGGCGGGGCCGCCCGGTCCAGCACACCGTGCTGGAAGTTGACGGCAGCCAGGGCGGCCTGAGACTGGCCCTGGACACCGTGCGCTCACTGCCCAATTGCCTGGCCCTGTGCGGCACCGCGGGTGACCGCGCGGCCGCCCAATTGGTAAGGCTGATGCAGCAGGACCCGCTGGACATCGCGCACGTGGCCCCCTGGCTGCACGACGAGACCTCGCCCGGCAACGACCGGACGTTCGCCATCTTCGCCTCGCGCCAGGAACAGATCGGCCACGCGCTGAAATCGCTGGCCATCATCGGCGTGCCCGAATTGGGCGCCGTGTTTGCCTCTGCATCGGAGCAGTCCCTGTACCAGCCGGAGGTCGAACGCATCGCCACCGGGCTGAAACTGCGCCTCCAGTCTTACGCGCCACAAGGCACGCTCCAGCGCCTGGGCCAGCAGCTGACAGCGCAGACCCCTCCCATCCTGCTCTTCATCGGCGGCACGCCGGAACTGGCCCAGTTCACGCTCGGGCTGGAAAAGCAGGATCGCCAGCGCTATGTCATCGGCCTGGCCGACGTCAACCTGCAGACCCTGAACCAGCTGGGACAATCGCGCAATACCCCGGTCATGGCCACCCAGGTCGTGCCCATGGTCACCGCCAGCCTGCCCATCGTGCGCGCCTACCGCCACACCCTGGCGCGCCTGTTCGACGAGCCGCCGACGCCGCAGAGCCTGTCGGGTTTTATCGCCGCGCGGTATGCCCAGGAGGTGCTCAATACCCTGGAGCCCGGCGCCACGCGGGCCCAGGTGCTGCAGGCCTTCCAGAAGCAGGGCACGCTCGATCTGGGCGGTTTTCGCATCAGCCACCAGGCGCAACGGCGCATGGGGGCCTATGTGACGCAAAGCATGCTGAGCGCTGACGGCCGCATCCTCGGCTGAAACCTGTGAATAAATCTACTGCGCTTGCCCGTCGCTGCGTTGGGCCGCTCGCTACGATTTCTTCACAAGTTTGGGAGCCGGGTACCATCACCCCGACTCAGCTTTCGCCCCGCGCATGAAAAACGGAACCGAACTCGCCGCCATCGACCTGGGCTCCAACAGCTTCCGGCTTGAAATCGCCCAGCTCGACCACGGCCTGCTCAAGCGCCGTGAATACCTCAAGGAGACCGTGCGGCAGGGCAACGGCCTGGACGCCGAGCGCAACCTCGGTGAAGATGCCATGCAGCGCGGCTGGGACTGCCTGGGCCGTTTTGCCGAACGCCTGGCCGGTTTCAAGAAAAACCAGGTGCGCGCCGTCGCCACCCAGACCCTGCGCGAAGCCCGCAACCGCGAAGTCTTCCTGGAACGCGCGCAGAAGATCCTGGGCTTTCCCATCGACGTGATCTCCGGCCGCGAGGAAGCGCGCCTCATTTACCAGGGCGTGGCCCATCTGCTGCCGCAGTCGGACGAACGCCGCCTGGTGGTGGACATCGGCGGACGCTCCACCGAACTCATCCTGGGCCAGGGCTACCGCCCGCGTTTCATGGACTCCTACCGCGTGGGCAGCGTGGCCTGGTCCATGCGTTATTTCCCCGAAGGCACCTTCAGCGCCGAAGCCTTCGAAACCGCCGAAGTCGCCGCCCAGGCCGTGCTGGACGAAGCCCTCACCAGCTGTCGGCGCGAAGACTGGGACCTGGCCTACGGCTCGTCAGGCACGGTAGGCGCCGTCGGCGATGTCCTGCAGGCTGCCGGCTGGGCCGAAGGCCTGATCACGCAGGAAGGCCTGGACTGGCTGCTGGAGCGCCTGCTCAAGGCCGGCAGCGCCGAGCGCCTGCGCATCGACGGCATGAAGGACGACCGGCGCGCCGTCATCGGCGGCGGCGTCAGCGTGCTGCGCGCCCTCTTTGCCCTGCTGGGCATCAAGGAAATGCACGTGGCCCAGGGCGCGCTGCGCCACGGCGCGCTCTACGACCTGCTGGACCGCGAACACGAACAAAGCGACCAGCGCAGCACCAGCGTGGCGCGGCTGGCGCGCAACTTCAACGCCGACCCGGCCCAGGCCCGGCGCGTGAGCCAGGTGGCGCACCACCTGTTGCGCCAGCTGGCCGGCCCAGGCGAACCCGAGGAACTGGAACGCGCCCTGCGCAAGCTGGGCTGGGCGGCGCAATTGCACGAGATCGGCAGCGCCATCTCGCACAGCGACTACCACAAGCACGGTGCCTACATCCTGGACAACGCCGACGCCGCCGGCTTCACCATGAACGAACTGCACCGCCTGGGCCAGCTCGTGCTGGGCCACCGCGGCAAGCTGCGCAAGCTGGACCTGGCGTTCGACGACGCGGCCTTCGTGTTGCAGCTGCTGGCCCTGCGCCTGGCCGTCATCCTCTGCCATGCGCGGCGTGATCCTGACCTGCAGGGCTTGCGCCTGGACTGGGATGGGGAGCGTGAAGTGCGGCTCGACTGCCGCGCCGACTGGGTCGCCAAGTACCCGCAGTCGGCGTATCTGCTGCAAGAGGAAATGCAGGCCTGGCAGAAGACGGCCTGGACGCTGGATGTCCTGAACGCGGACTGAGCCTGGCCGATAACAGCGCCGAGGCCGACGGCGCCCCGACGGCCTAGCGCGAGATCTTGCGCTCGATTTCGACCACGGCCCCCGACCTGAAAGTGATGACCGTCAAGGTGTCCGGATCCTGCGCATGCGGGAAGTAGGTCCAGGTCTTCTCCTCGGGCAAGCCCCTGAGGGCGTTGTTGGAGACCACGGATTCATGATCCGGCTTGCCCACACGCACGAGGACTTCGCCCTCGGACATGCCCCTGCGGATGAAGCCGCGTTCGCGGGCATCCTGGGCCAAGGCCGCAAAGCTGGCGATGAGGAGCAGAGGCAGAAGAAAAACTCGGAAGATGTTCATGTGCGATTCCCCTTGATTGCGCGTTGGAGAGTGCACGGGAAGAGGTTTGACACCATGGCCAGACGGTCATCGCGTGTTCCTCCCATGCTTTGGGCAAGCGCTTATTTATATCTGAAATCTGCAACACGCAGGCCGAGTCGCGCCGGCCTTCAGGCCAGCCAACCTACGCGGCGCAGCGCCTGCATCAGCCCTTCGGCAAACTGGCGGTAGCCCTGGGCGTTGGCATGCACACTGTCGGCACGCAGGCTGGGGTTGGACAAGACGGCAGCCCAGCCGTCCGCGTGCAAAGGCAGCTTGAGCTCCTCCGCCAGATCGGCGTACAGCGGGTGGTCTTTCAGGCTGCCCGTGCCGGCCGCCAGCAGCGAGACCTGGGGCACCCCCACCAGCAGCACCTGCGCACCACCAGCCCGGGCCGTGCGGCAGATCTCGCGGAGGGTGTTTTTGGCCCCGGTCGCGCTCATCTGGCGCAGCAAGTCGTTGCCGCCGATGCTCACGATGACCAGCGCGGGCTGGTGCTCCTGCAACAGGGCGGGCAGCCTAGCCAGCGCCTGGGCTGTGGTGTCACCCGAGACACCGCCGTTCACCACCAGCCAGCCGGTCAGCGCCTGCAACACCGCGGGGTAAGCCGTGTCTGCCGAGGCCCCCACGCCCGAGGTCAGCGAATCGCCCAGGGCCAGCACGATGCTACCTGCGGGCAGCGGTTGGGCTTTGGGGGCACGCTTGCTGCAGGCGGACAGTAAGACGGCGAGGGCAAGGGCCCCAAGCAGATGGCGGCGGGACCGATGAAGATGAAAAAGCATCATGGGTAACGTAGAAGTCACCGGCGCTGCGCGGCTTTATCGCCCAGCGTCCGGTAGACCGCAGGGTTAGCCCAAAAGCAAAAAGGGCTTCGACCCCTTTAGACCCTGGCTTGACGGGTGTGTGCAGGCTGGTTAAGGTGCAATCCTGTTGCAATGTTCACGCGGGAAATCGTAGTCTGTCCCCGATTGTCCGGCAAGCATTACCCAAGACCCGGTTCGATCAGGCAGGGCGAGGACTTCCGCGTGTGGCCGACGCCTGTCGCCAAATTGCCGTCTAATTCGGCCGGTCGTACACCGGAAGAACTCGGAAATAAATGGACGCACAATGATCTGACCACAAGGTCAAGGAGCTCGTTGGCACCGTCCAGACACCTACCTGTTTGCATCCTGAATCGGGCTCACCGGGAAGCTCTCGAACTCCTCGTACGATCACCTTTTGCTTTGAGGGAAAGGCTGCTTCAGTCCCGATCAAGACTCCCATTACCTCTGGGGACCAATGAAGAATGCCGAAGCGCGGAAAGAACGCCGTCACTTCAATGTCCTGCCTGCCGAGGTTGAAGTCCCCGGCCAAAATCGGCGGGTACAACCGGCCCCCGACCGCCGAGAAGCGCGCCTCCATGTCGTTGACCAGCTGGATCATGGTGGCAACGCTATTTGCCTCGTTTGAGCTGTGAACGTTGTAGAGGTGAACGAAATTCCCCGGCTGATTCACCAATTCGAGCCGGCTGAACACGGCTTCCATATTCCCTGCCGGGGCGTCGCGAGTACTCATGTTTCGGCGAGTGAAGGCGGCACCTGCCGGCGTCGCACAAGTGGCCCGGGGCGGAGGGATGGGTTCCATCGGCGAAGTCGCGGTTACGAGAGGGCCGTCTATTAACTGACAGAACGCCCGGTCCGGAAGACCAGCCGTCGTACTCCTCACATCGCAGCACGGCAAGCTGTTCATTAGTTCGGAGGCGGAATTCCCGACGGTGTCGAAGGGCCTGCCCGCATCTTTCTGAGTGTTTCTCAGCTTGTCCGGGCGGTACAACAGCGCCCTGCCGCCCCGCGCTGGGAGGCCTCCGTAAAACCTTTCCCCAATCGGCCAGGTTGCAAAACCGCCACCAAGCTTGTGGGAGAGCAGGTATGCGACTCGGTATGTCACCTGTTGCGTGGGCGGGCGGCGTAGGTTGATCTGATCGATTAGGTATTGCGCCGCCTCATAATCCTTAAGAAGGCCGTCACGCCAAAAACCTGGCATCTCCTGGAGTACAAGGACGTCGGGCGGCTCGTTCGAGGCAATCCACCACGCCACGCGCGCGTACCGCTCCTTCCAACCGATGCCACCGTTGTGCACGAATTCCATCGGCTCGTTATAGATATCTCGAAGGTTGACGACGAGCATCGAGACAGCCAATTCTTCGCGGCGCAGTTCTAGCGCGCCTTCCGCGAGCGGCTTTGTACTACTCCCGCAGCCGCTAAAGAGCGCCCCCAAAAGGAGCCAGGTGACCAACATTCGGTTCATTGCGTCTCCCAAACGTGTGCGGGAAAAGGGACACAGTCATCCAGCACCAAGTGAAAGCGGTTTGCCGCGCTCGGTCAAGGTCAATCTTCACAACGATTCCGGTTCCCCTTACCCTCTCTCCGCCACAGACACTTGGATCCTGTGAAGGGAATATAGGAGAAATAGACGCTATTTTCCATTAGGCCCGCGGTAGCGGACAACCCTCCGACGAACCGTTCGACCGCCCATGGAGCCTCCCTTGCTGCAAGCTAAGTGCTTGTTTTGTTTGAATAATTCTCACAAATATAGCCTAGGGCCACGCTCATAACAAACCATGAAACCCCGCAAAAGTGCGGCATAACATCGGCGCTGCGCTCGCAGCCACAAGACCGGACGGACGCAAGTGCTTGTAGGCACAGCGTTTTTCCCGCGTCCGCGACCAACCCGGCCAAATAATAAGCCGACAAACCCCGCAATGTTTCCGAGCCCGCACCGCCACTGTCTGGTGCGGTGCCGTTCTTCCTCAAACCTGCCGCAGCAAGGCCTGCCCCGCCCTCACCTCCGTCCCGGTCCCGATGCCCTCCATCAGACCCAAGCCCTTCGGCGCCAACACCACGATGGTCGACCCATGTTCGAACCAGCCCATCTCCTGCCCGCGCCTGAGCGGTGCATCACAGGCAATCACCTGCTCGCCCCGGTAGTCGTGGTGCAGGTTCAGGTCGAGGAAATGCAGTCGCACGCTGGCGACCAGGATGGCGCCCACGGGCACGATGGTCAGCGCCTGGCCTGAGGCCAGCTCGGCCTCGATCACGGCACGGTCGTTGCGGCAATAGAGTTGCGGCACGCGCTTGAGCGCGATGGGGTTGACGTTCCACATATCGCCCTGGATGTGCGTGACACGTTTCACCGTGCAGTCGGTGGGCGCGTGGAAGCGGTGGTACATGCTGGCGCGCAGGCGCAGAGTGACGTAGCTGCCGCCCTGGTGTTGCTCGGCCAGCTCAGCGCTACCCAGCAGCTCGGTGAGGCTGTAGGGCATGCCCTTGATCTGCAGCAGTTCGTCACCTTCGATACGGCCGTGGCCACCCACGATACCGTCGCTAGGGCTACAGACCAGCCGGGGGTCAGCGTCGAAGGGCCGTGCGCCCTCTTTCAGTTCACGCACAAAGCAGTCGTGCAGGCTGTCGAAGCTCTGTTTCTTCGCCTCGCTCAGGTCCAGGTCACCGAAAAACCTGAACAGGGCAATGGAGGCCCTGCGTACCAGCGGCTGGCGCACCTTGCTGAAGCGGCCCATGAAACGCGTCAGCGCCACGCGGGGCAGGCGGTTGGTGAGCACGAAGTTCAGGCCTTCCTGTTGCAGGAGGCGGTCGCGGAATGTCTTGAATGTCATCTGGTTTTCACATGCCTGTCAAATGGTTTGAATACAAAGAGTCATCGTCGTTTCACACGGCCGCCCAAAAGGAAACCGAAAGACCATGACTTACGAACTTGCCTGGATCGCCGGCGCTGTTGGCGTCACCCTGCCCGCGCTCAAGCGCCGTCTGGAACTCTCGCGCGCCAAGCACCCTTCGCTGGCCGGCCACTCGCGCATGGCCAAGCGCATGGCGCGCTGGATTCCGGGTTACGCCTACGACGAGGCCACCTTTTTTGCGTGCGACGGCGCACCGGATGAGGTGGTGCAACAACGGCGCGCGGGCTTTTTTGCCCTGGCCGGACGCCTGCAGGCCAAGGCGCCGCAGTCGATCGCGCTGACCAAAGCCGCGCGCGAAGGCTTGCCGGACCTGCGCTTCACCGGCGCCTACCGCGTGCCCTACCAGTTCAGCCCTTACCTGCGCCAGCACCTGCAGGTGGGTGGCTTCGTGCAGTCCAGCGAAGGCGTGAGCGTGACGGACCTGGACGGCAACCGCTACATCGACCTCACGGGCTCCTATGGCGTGAACGTCATGGGCATGGACTTCTACAAGTCCTGCATCGCGGCGGGCGCGCGCATTGCGCAGGACCTGGGCCCCGTGCTCGGCGCCTACCACCCCTGCGTGGCCGACAACGTGACGCGGCTGCAGCAGATCAGCGGGCTGGACGCCGTGTCCTTCCACATGAGCGGCACCGAGGCCGTGATGCAGGCCGTGCGCCTGGCGCGTTACCACACGGGCAAACGCCACCTGGTGCGTTTCTGCGGGGCCTACCACGGCTGGTGGGAAGACGTGCAGCCCGGCCCGGGCAACCCCCTGCCCCCGCGCGAGACCTACACCCTGCGCGACATGCACGAGGCTTCGCTCAAGGTGCTGCGCACCCGCCGTGACATCGCCTGTGTGCTCATCAACCCGCTGCAGGCCCTGCACCCCAACAAGAACGCGCCTGGCGACTCCACCCTGCTCGACAGCAGCCGCAGCGCGGGCTACGACCGCGCGGCCTACACACGCTGGCTGCAGCAGGTGCGCGAGGTCTGCACCGCGCGCGGCATCGTGCTGATCTTCGACGAAGTCTTCCTGGGCTTCCGCCTGGCGGCGCGCGGCGCGCAGGAGTACTTCGGCGTGCAGGCCGATCTGGTCACCTACGGCAAGACGCTGGGCGGCGGCCTGCCCGTGGGCGTGGTTTGCGGCAAACAGGCGCTGATGCAACGCTTCCGCGAGGACAAGCCGGCCGACATCTGCTTTGCTCGCGGCACCTTCAATGCCCACCCCTATGTGATGGGCGCCATGAACGAATTCCTGCGCCGGCTGGAAACGCCCGAGGTGCGCGCGATCTACGTTGACCTGGACCGCACCTGGGACCAGCGACGTGAACGCTTCAACGCCCGCATGGCAGCCGAAGGCCTGCCGCTGCAGGCCGCGAACATGAGCAGTGTCTGGACGCTGAGCTACACCCGCCCCTCGCGCTACAACTGGATGCTTCAGTATTACCTGCGCGATCATGGCCTGGCCCTGAGCTGGGTGGGCACGGGCCGTTTCATCTTCAGCCTGAACTTCAGCGAAAGTGATTTCGAGGACATGCTGGAGCGTTGTGTGCAGGCCGGTCTGCAGATGCAGCGCGACGGCTGGTGGTGGCAGGCCCCGGGCCTGACGAACAAGACCATCAAGCGCGGGCTGTTGCGGGAAATGCTGCGCCATCTGTGGCGCTAGGAAAGAAAAAACCCGGTGCGACGGAACCCGCCGCACCGGGAACATGGCATCAGGCCTGGTGACGGGCCAGCTCAGCCTCGTGCTCGGCACGTTCCTCGTGCAGGTGCTCGGGCTTGGCGATCAGCTCGCCCTGCAGCAGGTACAGCGGCGACTTCCAGTAGAGCAGGATGTCGTGGAAGGGGTCGGTGATGATCTTGGTGGCCCAGACGATGCCGGTGTAAAGACTTTGGGTCACGGCCAGCTGCAGCACGCGGAAGGCCAGGCCACCCACCCCCAGCCAGAGCCAGAGCCAGCCGACGTTGAGCACGTAGCCGCTGGGCTGGGTGTGCGCCTCCAGCAGGCCGAAAAAGTCTGGCTGCAGCCAGAGCACCACCGGCAGGCCAGCCCAGACGGCCATGAGCACCACCTTGCGCTTGAGGTTGTAGCCCACCTTGATCTCTTCCTTGTACTCGTGGGTGGCGTGGTTCACCACGTCATAACCCTTGGGCTCGAAGAAGAAGTGACCCGACTGACGCGAGACCATGGAGATCAGCCAGGCGATCAGAGCGGCCACGGGCGGCTGGATGAAGAGGAAGGCATAGGCCACCAGGAAGGACACAGCGCTGATGAGGTGCAGCGACTGGTTGATGCGGCTGTGGTGGTAATAGCGGTGGTCGTCCCAGCGCTGGACCTTCAGGGCTTGCAGAAATTGGCTCACGGAGGCTCCTTGTATCGAAGATGCTGGACGTGGAGAGGCCACGCCCAGGGCGCATGCTCGGCCCGCTTCATGAAAAGTCGATGACAGCGCAGCCCCTGTCATCAAAAATTCATGCGCGTTCACAGCCAGGCGACCGTCGCTGTCATCGAACTGAGATAAACGCGCGCCAAGATGTCAGCATGAAACCCGACACCACCGACATCCTGGTCGAAGACCTGCCACCGGCGCAGGCCCATCTGCGCATCGCCGTGGTCACCGAGACCTACCCGCCCGAGATCAACGGCGTGGCGCTCACGCTGCAGCGCGTGGTGGAGGGCCTGCGCGAGCGCGGCCACCAGGTCCAGCTGGTGCGCCCGCGCCAGGCCAGCGAAGCCCCGGCGGGCGAATCGGGCGACGTGCTCATGCGCGGCATGCCCATCCCGCGTTACCCGCACCTGCAGCTGGGCCTGCCCTCGCGCCGCCAGCTCGAACCCTTGTGGACGCTCAAGCGGCCGGACCTGGTGCACCTCGCCACCGAAGGCCCGCTGGGCTGGTCGGCGCTGCGCGTGGCGCGCAAGCTGCGCATCCCGGTCACCTCGGACTTCCGCACCAATTTCCACGCCTACAGCAGCCACTACGGCATGGGCTGGTTGAGCAAGCCCATCATGGCCTACCTGCGGCGCTTCCATAACCAGACGCTGTGCACCATGGTGCCCACGCGCGGCCTGGCCGATCGCCTGAGCGCTGCCGGCCTGGAACGCCTGCAGGTGGTGGCGCGCGGCGTGGACAGCAGCATCTTCGATCCGGTGCACCGCAGCGAGGCGCTGCGCGCCAGCTGGGGTGCCGGGCCCGACACCCCGGTGCTGCTGTGTGTGGGCCGCCTGGCCAAGGAAAAGAGCCTGCCACTGCTGGTGCGCGCCTACGCCCAGGCGCGGCTGTTACGACCCGACCTGAAACTGGTGCTGGTGGGCGACGGCCCGATGCGCGCCGAATTGCAGGCGCTGGCGCCCGAGGCCATCTTCACCGGCACGCTGGCGCGCCCGGCCCTGGCGCAGCATTACGCCTCGGCCGACCTCTTCGGTTTCCCGAGCCAGACCGAGACCTTTGGCAACGTGGTGCTGGAGGCCATGGCCAGCGGACTGGGCGTGGTGGCCTTCGACTATGCCGCCGCTTCGGAAAATATCCAGGCCGGCCGCAACGGCCTGCTCGCGCCCATGGACGACGACGAGGCCTTTGTGCGTCAGCTGGTCGAGCTGGTGCAGGACGGCGCCCTGCTGCAGCGCCTGCGCAGGGCCTCGCGCGACGCAGCAAGGCAGAACGACTGGGCCGGTATCGTGGCGCAGATCGAGAGTGTCATGAAGCTGGCCATCGCCACCAGCATGGCCGGCGACGAACGCCTGCCCTCAATCGCGCCGCAGCAGATGGCCTAAAAGAGAGCGCCGCCCCGGCGCCCCGCGGCGTTGCCACAGGCTGCGCCCGATGAAGGCGGCCAGCCCCAGGCCGGCCAGTCCCATGATGATCTGCACCGGCACCTGCAGGGCGATCAGCCCCGCGTAGAGCCCCAGCGTGACGAGGACGCTGAGGTTTTCGTTGAAACCCTGCACGGCAATCGACTGCCCCGCCGTCAGCAGGCGGTGACCGCGGTGCTGCAACAAGGCGTTCATGGGCACCACCAGCATGCCGCCCAGCGCACCCACCAGCAGCAGCGAGGGCACGGCCCAGGTCCAGTCCGGCACCCAGACGGTCAACGCCATCAGCCCGCCCATCAGCAGCCCCAGGGGCAGCACGCTGGTGGCGTGGCGCAGGCGCAGGCGGCTGGCCACCAGCACGGCGCCCGCCACCACCCCGACGGCGACGATGCCCTGCAGATAGGCGGCCCGGTCCAGGCTCAGGCCCAGCACCTGCACGGCCCAGTGCAGCACGGCGAACTGCAGCATGGCCCCGATGCCCCAGAAGGTGGTGGTAACCGCCAGCGAGAGGCCGCCGCTGCGGTCGCGCCAGAGCGTGGCGTTGGCATGGCGGAAGTCGGCCAGCATGCGCAGGGGCGCACGGTCGCGCACCGGGTAAGACTTGCCGCTGGGCACGATGGCCAGATTGCACAGCGAGGACAGCGCGTAGAGACTGATGACCAGCAGCAGGGACACGTTGAGCGCGGGCGAGGAGGCGCCGGCCGCCACCGGCCACAGGCTGCCGGCCCAGCCCACCGCAGTGGAGCCCAGCCATAGCGGCGAGATCAGGCCGCCGCCCAGCACCGTGCCCAGCAGCACGGAGAGCACCACGGTCGACTCCACCCAGCCATTGGCGGCCACCAGCGCGGCGGGCGGCACGCTCTCGGTCAGCAGGCCGTACTTGGCCGGCGCATAGGCCGAGGCCCCCAGCCCCACGAGGGCAAAGGCCAACATGGGATGCACGCCATACAGCAGGGCCAGCGCGCCCAGCAGCTTGAGCGCGTTCATCCAGGCCATCAGGCTGCGCTTGCAGACGGCGTCGGCCAGCGCGCCGATGAAGGGCGCCAGGAGGACGTAGGACAGGGTGAAGGCGAACTTGAGCAGCGGCGCCCACCACAGCGGCGCGCCGAGGTGCTGCAGGTGGGCGATGGCGACGATGAGCAGCGCGTTGTCGGCCAGCGAGGAAAGAAACTGGGTGGCCATGAGCCACCCGAAGCCGCGCGGCAACTGCCTAGACATTCGCCATGGAAGGGGCGCTCTCGGCCAGCTCGGCGGCCAGGTCGGCGGCCAGGCGGACGCCGGGCACCGCCTGGCTGGCCAATGCATTGCGCCGGCCGATGCCCTGGTAGGCAATGCCCTGCTCCAGCAGTTGCTGCGGGTCGTAGAGATTGCGGCCATCGATGATCAGCGGATGGCGCAGGGCCTGGCGGATCAGCCCGAAATCCGGGTTGTGGAACAGCTTCCACTCGGTCACCACCAGCAGGGCGTCGGCGCCGTCGAGCGCGGACATGGCGTCACCCACGAGGGTGAGGCGCGACAAGCCGTCCCGAATGTCGGCCAGGTCCTCGGCCAGCACGGCCTGCGCCGCCTCCATGGCCACCGGGTCGTGGGCGACCACCTCGGCGCCGCGCAGGATGAGCTGGCGGATCAGGTGACGGCTGGGGGCCTCGCGCATGTCGTCGGTCTGCGGCTTGAAGGCCAGGCCCCAGAGCGCGAAGCGGCGCCCGCGCAGATCACCGCCGAAGTGGGCCATGACCCGGCGCGCCAGGATCTGGCGCTGGGCCTGGTTGACACGCTCGGTGGCTTCCACCAGCTGCATCTGGCTGCCATGCTGCTGTGCCGTCTGCATCAGGGCGCGCGTGTCCTTGGGAAAGCAGCTGCCGCCATAGCCGGTGCCAGCGTAGAGGAAGCTCGGGCCGATGCGGCTGTCGCTGCCGATGCCGCGGCGGATGGCATCCACGTCCGCACCCACCAGGTCGGCCAGGTTGGCCATCTCGTTCATGAAGGAGATGCGCGCAGCCAGCATGGCGTTGGCGGCGTACTTGGTCAGCTCGGCGCTGCGCACATCCATCCAGACCGTGCGTTCGTGGTGGCGATTGAGCGAAGCGTAAAGGCGTGTCATGGCGGCGCGCGCCATCTCGCCGGGGGCGCCGGCGGGCAAGCCGATCACGATACGGTCCGGGTGCATGAAGTCGTCGATGGCCGCGCCTTCCTTGAGGAATTCGGGGTTGGAGATCACGACCAGAGGCAGCGAGGACAGGCCCCGCTCGGCCAGGGCCTCGGCTAGCACCGCACCGACGCGCTCGGCCGTGCCCACCGGCACAGTGGATTTGTTCACGACGACCAGCGGGCGTGTCACGCTGTGACCCACCTGGCGCGCCACCTCCAGCACGTGGACCAGATCGGCCGAGCCATCTTCCTTCGGCGGCGTGCCGACGGCGATGAACAGGACCTCGCAGGCTTCCAGCGCATCGGGCAGGCGTGTGGTGAAAAACAGGCGCTGGTCGCGGGTGTTGCGCTGGATCACGCTGTCCAGCCCGGGCTCGTAGATCGGCACCACACCCGAACGCAGCAACTCCACGCGCCGCGGATCGCTGTCCATGCAGACCACCTCATGGCCCATATCGGCCAGACAGCTCGCCGTCACCAGGCCCACATAACCCGCACCGATCACTGATACTTTCATGGTCACCCCGCTAGTTTGTTGGGACGATCATGGAAGCGTCATGTGACCGCGGCATGTCCGTGCCATGAACAATCGGTGACCGGGCCGATGGCCCGCGCCTGCTGTTCAGGCCGGGACCGTCGCGCGCCGCGGCATCACAAAGAGGCCGCTGCCCGCGAGCTTGGCCTCGCGCTTGGCCAGCGCGGCCTGGGTGGCAACCTCCTCCGCATCGCGAAAGGCCAGCTTGCCGACCTGCACCGCACCGATGGATACCGTGGTGCAGGGAAAGAAGCGCATGACCCCGTGCCGGTCTTCGGCGTGGATGCCGCCACACAGGCGGGCCGCCTCGTCGAAGAGCTCGCGTGCCTGCTGGGCGAACTCATCGACGATGCGCTCGCAGCGCTGCGCCCAGTCGTGGCTCTGGAACAGGATCATGAAATCGTCGCCGCCCACATGGCCGACGAAGTCGCGCTGCGGATCGCTGTGCGCCACGGCCAGCCGCGCCAGCAGGCGGATCATCTCGTCGCCGCGCCAGTAACCATACTGGTCGTTGAAGGGCTTGAAGTTGTTCATGTCGATGTAGCAGGCGACGAACTCGCCCTGACTCTCGATCAGGCGCTTGATGTGCAGGCTGATGGGGATGTTGCCCGGTAACGAGGTCAACGGGTTGGCGTGGCGGGCCGCCTCCAGGCGCAACTCGGTGACCGAGCGCACCAGCTGCTCGCCCGTGCCCAGGCCCACGTAACGGCCGTTCTCGGTGACGATGAAACCGTCGCTCAGGTAACGCTGGTCCTGCGAGGTCAGGATGCCGACCAGCTCCTCGATATCGTGGCTGCGCTCGATCAGCCGCGGCTGCTGATTGGCGTGCAGCAGGCAGGACTTCTTGCCGAAGATCTCGCGGAAGTACAGGGTGGCGTAATGGTCCATGAACTGCTGGCGGTTGATGATGGCCTGCGGACGTTCGTCGTCCACCACCGCCACCGCATGCAGCTCGGGATAGGCCTGGAAGATGGCTGCCACCTCGTCGTTGCTGGCACGGCAGCCGATCGCCGGCGCATGGATGAGCGACAGATGGCGCAGCTGCCCCATGCGGGCCACATAGCGCTGCTCGGGCATCACCGCCACCCGCGTGTCGTGCAGCACCTGCACCGCAGCGGCAAGGACCTCGGGCTGCACCTCGGCCCCCGGACGCCCCAGGAAATAGCCTTGGCCATAGGCGATGCCGAGATCGCGGATGACACGCAGGTCGGCCTCGTTCTCGATGCCCTCGGCCACCAGCGCCGTGCCGAAGACATCGGCGATCTGCAGCAGGGCCTGCAGGGTCTTGAGCTTGTCGGCGCTGCAGCTGATGTCGCGGCTGAAATACTTGTCGATCTTGACGATGTCGGGCCGGATCTGCGACCACAGGCGCAGGCTGGAGCGGCCATCGCCAAAATCGTCGAGCGCCAGCGACAGGCCCACGGCATGCAGCGCACGGGCCACCTCGACCAGCCCGTCCATGTCGTGCACGCGTTCGTGCTCGGTGATCTCCAGCACCACCATGCGCGGCGACACCTCCAGCGCGCGCATGGCCCGTGCCAGCGTCTGGGTGCCGTCCACCGCCACCAGCCGCTCCAGTGCATGGGCACTGATGTTGAGGAACAGCCGGCCCGGCTGGCGCTGGCGCCCCCAGTCCCGCAGCGCGAGGTAGATGCAATAGAGCTCGAACTCGTAAAGCAGGCCTTCGGCCTGGGCCGCGCCCAGCAGCGCGTCAGCCGACTGCAGCAGGCTGCCCTGCGGCCCGCGGATCAGCGCCTCATGCGCGTGGACCGATGCGCCCTTGAGATCAACGATGGGCTGGAACACCGGGTAGAGGGCGTCACCACGCATCAGGCTGGCCAAGGGACCGCCCCGACCACTCAAGTTGGACAGGAATTCATGGGCAAAGAGGCGGACATGATCAATCATGGGGTGGCGGTGCGCAGCATGTGCATCCTCCGGATCAGCAAGCAGTGTTTCCAGCATTCCATTCCAGGGACCGCAGTTCCGACGACATTCAGGCCGCCACTGTGCCGCAGCAGCGTGACAAGATGGTGACACTCTGGTTTCTTTTTCATGACAGATACAAGACGGGTCACCCGACCGTGATTGCAGCGATGTTTGAAACTATATAAACTGTTTCGATCACAAGCTCATCGGTACCTGTTCATGGAAGCAAACGTCAAGTCCACCGCCAGCCGTCCTGCCGCCAAACGCGCGCGCCCGGCGGCGCCGAAGAAGCCTTCCCGCAAGCCTGCCGCCCAGCCCGCCGTCAAGGCCGGCAAGAAACCCGCGCCTCCGGTCAAGCCAGCCAAGGTCAAGAAGCCCAAGCTGGTGCGTGACAGCTTCACCATTCCCAAGGATGAGTACGGTGTGCTGGCCGAACTCAAGCAGCGCTGCGCCAAGCTGGAGCACCCGGCCAAGAAAAGCGAACTGCTGCGCGCGGGCATCAAGGCGCTGGCGGGGATGAGCGACAAGAGCCTGTTGGCTGCGCTCAAGGCCGTTCCGTCGATCAAGACCGGCCGGCCCAAGAAGGCCTGAAACTCGTTACAAGACGTCGGGCGACTGCACCGACACCAGGGTGGTCTGCGAGATGCCGTCGCGCAGGCGATGGCGCAGCCACCAGACGGCGCCCTTTTTGACGCTGCACTCGCTGCCATGGATGGCGAGCAGGCGCGCGATGGTCTGGCCCAGCACCGGCTGGTGCCCGACCACCACGGTGACGCCACGTCCCTCGGGCCATTGAACGGCCTGCAACAGTTGTTCGACCGTGGCACCAGGCCCCAGTTCTTCGCGCAGCTTGAACTTGCGGCCCAGGGCCAGCGCCGTCTGCTCGGTGCGGCGCGCCGGGCTGACCAGGATGCGGGCACCTTCCGGCAACTGGCGGTCCAGCCAGCCCGCCATGCGGGCCGCCTGTTTTTCGCCGCGCGGCGTCAACGCGCGCGCAAGGTCATCCCCACCCGGCTGGGCCTCATGCGCTTCCGCGTGACGCCACAGCAGCAGGTCCATTTAGAACTTCCCCGC
>JAXMMJ010000096.1:0-96944 GCA_034366585.1 Hylemonella sp. | reverse complement strand
GGGCCCGGCGCCGCCTGGCGCTGCCCGAGTTCACGCACTGGGTGGACCAGGTGCTGGAGGCCGTGAGCTTCAAGCCCGACTACCCGCCACAGGAGCAGGTCGTGATCCTGCCGCTGGCGCAGATGCTGGGCCGTCCTTTTGCGGCCGCGGTGCTGCCGGGCTGCGACGAGATCCGCCTGAACCCCTCGCCCGAGCCGCCCGGCCTGTGGACGGCCGCGCAGCGTGTAGCCCTGGGCCTGCCTGCCCGCGAGACGCTGGATGCCGCCTTGCGCGCGGCCTGGCGCGATGCCCTGTGCACCGCGCAGGTGGACCTGCTCTGGCGCACCAGCGACGAGGGAGGGGAGCCCCTGCTGCCCAGCCCGCTGGTGCAGCAGATCCGCCATGACGCTGGTGATGGCCAGGCCGACGATCCGCGCGCCAGGCGCGAGGTCGTGCCTGCCCCGGTGCCACGGCCGCTGCCGATGGCGCCGCAGCTGGGCGTGGCACGCCTGTCGGCCAGCGCCTATCAGGACCTGCGCCACTGCCCCTACCGTTTCTTCGCCTTGCGCCAGCTTGGCCTGAAGGAGGCGGAGGAAATCGAAGGCGAACTCGACAAGCGCGATTTCGGCCTCTGGCTGCACGCCGTGCTCAAGGCGTTCCACGATGGTTTGCACGAAGACCCCGGCGCCGATGCCGAGCAGCGGCACGCGTTGATCGACGCAGCCGCGCTCCAGGTGACGCAGTCCATGCGCCTGGCCGAGGACGAGTTCCTTCCTTTCCAGGCCGCCTGGCCCCGGGTGCGCGAGGGTTACCTGGAATGGCTGGCCGGGCACGAGGCCACCGGGCTGCGCTTCAGCGAGGGCGAGCGCGAGTCGGCGCAGCCGCTGGGCAGCCTGACGCTGGTGGGCCGGCTCGACCGCGTCGACCGTTCCGGCAGCGATGAGCTCATGGTCATCGACTACAAGACCGAACCGCAGAGCGTCACGCGGGAGCGCACCAAGACACCGCTGGAAGACACCCAGCTCGCGTTCTATGCAGCACTGCTGCCGCAGGACACGCTGCGCGCGGCCTACGTCAACGTGGGCGAGAAAGACGGCACACGGACGTTCGAGCAGGACGATGTGGTGGAGGTGCGCGATGCCCTGATCCACGGCATCGTGGATGACCTGCAGCGCATTGCGGGGGGGGCGGGTATGCCGGCGTTGGGGGAGGGGACTGTTTGTGAGTTCTGTGCGGCGCGGGGTTTGTGTCGGCGGGATTTTTGGAGTGAGTCATGAGTTGGTTTTGCTGCCGCAAGGCTGATTCTTCCCCCCCCTATCCCCCCCCGCCCCCTTCCCGCCCCCGCCGGGGCGGGAAGGGGGGGCTGGATTTGGCTTCTGGTTGCTGGATACGCTTCTACGACGCCAACGTCGCCACCGATTTTTTGACACCAGCACTCCACGCTGGCGGTCGTAGAGAACGCGGATGGGTGTGCATGCCCCCGGCTGGCCGCTGCGCGCCAGCTATCGAGCCATTGACTACGACCGTAGCCGAGCAATCTCAGCACACCAACTGCCGTTGCGCCGCCTCCCATGTAGAAGCCTGGCCGGCGCGACGAAACAAAATCGGGCTCCCCCTTCCCGCCCCGGCGGGGGCGGGAAGGGGGCGGGGGGGGATAGGGGGGGGAAGAACAACCCCTGCGGGAGGCAACACAAAATGAGCCAACCCGCCTATGAGCGCAACGGCGACCCAGTCGCCAGAGAAGACTTCTACAAAATCGCCTGCGACCCCAACCGTCACGTGGCCGTCGAAGCCTGCGCCGGCGCCGGCAAGACCTGGATGCTGGTCTCGCGCATCCTGCGTGCGCTGCTCGATGGCGCCGCGCCGCACGAGATCCTGGCCATCACCTTCACCAAGAAGGCTGCCGGCGAGATGCGCCAGCGCCTCATGGAGTGGCTGGAGCAGTTTGCCCACGCCAGCGACGAGCAATTGCACAAGGAGTTGCTGGTCCGCGGGGTCGAGCCGGCGCGCGCCCGGGAGCTGTGTGTACCCCTGCGCCAGCTCTACGGCCAGCTGCTGGCCCAGGGCCGGCCGGTGCAGATCCGGACCTTCCACAGCTGGTTCGCGGCTCTGCTGCGCAATGCGCCGATGTCGGTGCTGGAGACGCTGGGCCTGCCGGCGGGTTACGAACTGCTGGAGGACGATGCCCCGGCCATCGCCCAGGTGTGGCGGCCGTTTCATGCGCGCCTGCTGCGCGAACCCGAGGCGCGGGCCGACTACGAGGCCGTGGTGGCTGGCCATGGCCGTTTCCAGACCGAGAACGCGCTGACCACGGCCCTGCAGCGCCGTGTGGAGTTTCTGCTGGCCGATGGCGCCGGCGCGGTGGAAGCGTCGGTGCCGGCATTTGAGGTGCTCTATCCCGAGCTGGGCGGTGAGGACACGCCGGCGCATGTGCTGCGCCAGCCAGCCGTGCGTGCGCGGTGGCTGGCCCGGGCCCAGGCCCTGGGCCAGGAAAAGAACAAGACACCGCAGAAGGCGGCGGCGGCCGTCATCGACGCCTATGCCCTGCTGGACGCTGCGGCCAGCGCGGCGCAGCTCGACGAGGCGCTGCAGACCCTGCGCGCTGGTTTCTTCGTCAAGGACGAGGACCGCCTGACGCAGCACCTGCTCAAACTGGCCCCGGCGCAGGAGGCCGAGCCCGAGCTGCAGCGCCTGTGTGCCGCGCAGCAGCAGCACGAGGCCTGGCGTTACCAGCAGCGTCTGACGCGGCTCACGCGCCTGCTGATCGATGAATACGCCACGCTCAAGCGCGAACGCGGCTGGGTCGACATGAGCGACATCGAACGCGCTGCCTTGCACCTGTTGGCCGACCCGGTACTCGGGGGCTGGGTGCAGGAGCGGCTGGACGCGCGCACCCGGCACCTGCTGATCGACGAGTTCCAGGACACCAACCCCCTGCAATGGCAGGCGCTGCACGCCTGGCTCAGCAGCTACGCGGGCAGCGGTGGCGGCGCGCTGGCGCCGCGGCTTTTCATCGTGGGCGATCCCAAGCAGAGCATCTACCGCTTCCGCCGAGCGGAGCCGCAGGTCTTCAAGGCGGCCAAGGCCTTTGTGCGTGAACTCGGCGGTGAGCTGCTGAGCTGCGACCACACACGACGCAATGCGCCCGCCGTGCTGGCCCTGGTGAACCAGGCCATGGAGGAGGCCCAGGCGCAGAAGGACTACGAAGGCTTTCGGGCCCACACCACTGAATCGCAAGAGACGGGCAGCGTGCGGGCCCTGCCGCAGATTCCGCGGCCCGACAAGCCGGAGAAAGGCGCGGTGGCTCCGGCGGTCTGGCGCGACAGCCTGACCCAGCCGCGCGTCACGCCCGAGGAAACGCTGCGCACGCTGGAATGCCGCCAGGCGGCGCGCTGGCTGGCCGCGCAGATACGCGGTGGCCTGGCTCCGAAAGACATCATGGTGCTGGCGCGCAAGCGCGATCGCCTGGCCGTCATGCAGGAAGAGTTGCGCGAGCTGGACATTCCGGCGCAGCAGCCCGAGAAGAGCGACCTGGGTGATGCGCCCGAGGTGCAGGACCTGGTGGCCTTGCTCGACGCCCTGGTCTCGCCGGCGCACGATCTGTCGCTGGCGCGCGCGCTCAAGTCACCGCTGTTCGGCGTCAGCGATGACGATCTCGTTGCGCTGGCGCTGCGCCAGCGCGAACACCGCGCGCCCTGGTTCGACCTGCTGCAGCAAGGCCAGGGTTTGCCGCCCGCGCTGCAGGCCAGCGTGCCGCAGCTGCTGCGCTGGAAGCACTGGCTGGACACGCTGCCGCCGCACGACGCGCTCCACGCCATCTACGACGATGGTGACGTGCTGGCGCGGTATGTGGCCGCCGCCCCGCCCACCCAACGCGAGGCGGCGCGTACCAACCTGCAGGCCTTGCTGGCGGCGGCCTTGCAGGTGGATGGCGCGCGCTACGCCACGCCTTACGCATTTGTGCGGGCGCTCAAGGCCGGCGGGGTGCCGGCGCCTGCACTGGCCGATGCCGATGCGGTGCGCCTGCTGACCGTGCACGGTGCCAAGGGGCTGGAGGCCGGGCTGGTGCTGCTGCTGGACACCGACGCGCCGGCCCAGCGCGCCCAGAGCATGGGGGTCCTGCTGGACTGGCCGGGCGAGGACGAAGTGCCGCGTTGTTTCATCTTTCTGGCCAGCGAGAGCCGGGTGCCGCCCAGCGTGCGCGAGGCGCTCCAGGTGGAGGAACAGGCACGCCAGCGCGAGGAGCTCAACGCGCTCTACGTGGCCTTGACGCGGGCCCAGCGCTGCCTGGTGCTGTCGTCGGTCCAGCCGCACCAGGCCAATGGCGCGAGCTGGTGGCAGCGCCTGCAGGCGGGCTGCGATCCCCTGGCGCGGGAGGACATCCCCGAGCTGGCCGGTCCCGCCACGGCCCGCACGCCGGGGGTGATCAGCTTGCCCGTGCTGCCGGTGTTTTCTGCGTCGGCGCCGTTTGCTATCAAAAAGGGAGCGTCTCAGGATGCCTCCACCCCCGAGGCCCGGATGGGCCAGGCCATGCACCGCCTGCTGGAATGGGCGGCGCTGGACGCCACGGGCTGGTCTGCATCCCAGGTGCAGCGTGCCGGCGCCGAGTTCAGCCTGGACGAAGCGCAGGCCCGGCAGGCGGCCGCCATGGCCCTGCGCATCCTGCAGGGCGAAGGCGCCTGGGCCTGGCGTTCGGGCGAGGTGGGCTGGCAAGGCAACGAGGTGCCCGTCACGCTGCAAGGCAGCGTGCGCCGCATCGACCGGTTGGTGCGCCGGGCCGACGGCTGCTGGTGGGTGCTGGACTACAAGTCGGCTGCGCAGCCGCAGATCCAGGAAGAATTGCAGTCGCAGCTGCACGATTACCGTGCCGCGGTGCAGGCGGCCTGTCCGGGCGAGCCGGTGCGCGCCGCCTTTCTGAGCGCACAGGGAACCCTTGAAGAGATCCAATAAGGTGAAACTCCCCCTGAGCCGCTGCGCGTCTCCCCCCTCTCTCGCCTGCGGCGGGAGGGGGGCGGCACCAACGGCCCGGCTGAGCCGGTTCCGTGGTGCCCCTGGTCTGGGTGGATGCATGGCGTGGGTGTCGCGCGCCGGTGAATGGAATGATTGAAATGCAGAACAAAAAAGTGGTGGTGATCGGCGGCGGCCCGGCCGGCCTGATGGCGGCCGAAGTGCTGGTGAACGCCGGTGTGTCCGTGGACCTGTATGACGCGATGCCCTCGGTGGGCCGCAAGTTCCTGCTGGCCGGCAAGGGCGGTTTGAACCTCACGCATTCCGAATCGGCGGACCGTTTTGCCGAGCGCTACGGCGCCCGTCGCACGCAGATCGAGGCGCTGCTGCGTGGCTTCGGCGCGCCCGAGCTGCGCGCCTGGGCGCAAGACCTGGGCATCGAAACCTTCGTCGGCAGTTCCGGCCGCGTGTTTCCCAAGGACATGAAGGCCGCGCCGCTGCTGCGCGCCTGGCTGCAACGCCTGCGCCATCCGGCGCACGGCTGGGCGGGTGTGGCTTTCCACATGCGGCATCGCTGGATTGGCTGGTCCGATGACGGCCGCGAACTGCGTTTCGAATCGCCGGAAGGTGAGGTGCGGGTGCAGGCCGATGCGGTGGTGCTGGCCCTGGGCGGCGGCAGCTGGGCGCGGCTGGGCTCCAACGGTGCCTGGGTGCCGCTGCTGGCCTCACGCGGCGTGGCGGTGGCGCCTCTGCTGCCGGCGAATTGCGGTTTCGATGTGGCGCTGCAGCGCAAGCTGCCGCCCGAGTGGCAGGTCCTGCCGGTGCAGGCGGTGCCTGCGCCCGTGGGCTGGAGCGAATTTTTTGCGAGCCGCTTTGCCGGCCAGCCCTTCAAGACGGTGGCCATCCGCTGCACGGACGCCCTGGGCCGCAGCTTCGAGCGCAAGGGCGAATTCGTCGCCACCACCACCGGCGTGGAGGGCAGCCTGGTTTATGCGGCGTCCCATCTGCTGCGCGAGGAGATCATCCGCACCGGGCACGCCACACTGCATCTGGACCTGCTGCCCGACCTGACGGCCGAACGTGTGCTGGCCGAGGTGATGCACCCGCGCGGCTCGCGTTCGCTGTCCAGCCACCTCAAGAGCCGGCTGGGCATCGACGGCATCAAGGCCGCGGTCCTGCACGAGCTTCTGAGCAAGGAAGACATGCACGACGCCAACAAGCTGGCGGCAGCGATCAAGGCCTTGCCGCTGCAGCTGGTCGCGGCCAGGCCGATCGACGAGGCCATCAGCAGTGCCGGTGGCGTGCTGTTCGAAGTGCTGAACGCGGACCTGATGTGCGAGGCCCTGCCCGGTCTGTTCTGCGCCGGCGAGATGCTGGACTGGGAGGCTCCCACCGGGGGCTACCTGCTCACGGCCTGCCTGGCCAGCGGCCGGCGGGCGGCGCAGGGCGTGTTGCGCTACCTGCAGAGCTGAGGGCTCCAGCGCGTCAGACGTGCAGGTGCCGCAGCGGCCGGGCAGGGCAGGCAGGGCCTGCCCGCCGTGTTCCCTATTTGCGCTTGACGGCCTTCTTGGGGCTGCACATCTGGGCCAGCACATCGAATACCGCCGCCGTGTCGTTGTCGGCATGGCCCATGCCCATGGCGGCGTTGTAGACCGGCAGGGTGGCGGCGAACAGCGGCGCCGGGGTCTGCGTTTGCGCCAGGGCGGTGCTGATGAGCTTCATGTCCTTTTGCCAGATGCCAACCTTCATGGTGGCCTGGTCCCAGCTCTGGTCGACCATCATGGGGCCGCGCACATCCAGCATGCGTGAGCCGCCTGCGCCATCGGACAGGACCTTGACCGCGAGCGCCGGGTCGATGCCGAAACGCTGGCCGAACAGCAGCACCTCGGCGGTCGAGACGTTGTGGATGGCCACCAGAAGATTGGCCATCAGCTTCATCTTCATGCCATTGCCGAACTCGCCCAGGTAGTAATTGGCCTTGGCGAAACCTTCGAACACCGGTGCCAGCTGCTTGACCGCCTTGGCCGGGCCGCTGGAATAGATCGACAGATCCTTGCGCACGGCCTGGGCGCCGGTGCCCGAGAGCGGGCAATCCAGCAGCGTGATGCCCTTTTTGGCCAGGATTTTCTTGGCGGCCAACTTGTCGTCCACTTCCAGCGTGCTGGTTTCCACCACGATCAAGCCCTTGTTTCCGGCCTGGGCCACGGCCTGCGCGGCATCCATCAGCGCCTGGGGGCTGGGCAGCGAGGTGATGATCACGTCCACCCGCGAGGCCAGATCCGCCATGCTGGTGGAGGGCTTGCCGCCGACCTTCTTCAGGCGCGCGCGGGCCGCGGTGTCGGGGTCGAAGCCGAAGACCTCGAAGCCGGCCTTCAGCAGGTTGGCGGACATGGCCGAGCCCATGATGCCCAGGCCCAGGAATCCGATGCGGGTGGCCGGGGCTGCTGCAGGCGCTGCGGTTTTTTTCTTGGTGGTCATTTGATCTCCTATTTGGTGTAAATTCCTGCGTAGTCTAAGACAAGACATCTAACCAGGGTTCAAGCCGTGACCAGACCAGACCAAACCTCCGCTCCATCCAGCAACCCTGTCACCGTGGGGCTGGTGGGCTACGGCTGGTGGGGCAAGACCATCGCCCGCCAGATAACGCAGTCCGCTCGGCTGAACCTGGTGGCGGTGGTGGAGGTCAGCGCCGAGCTGCGCCGCGAGATGGCGTCCGATCCCGTGCTGGCGGGTGTGCAGGTCCTGGCCGATATGGAGGCCTTCCTGTCGCTCGGCGGGATGGAGGCGGTGATCCTGTGCACCCCGCATCAGCAGCATGCCGACCAGATCGTGGCCGCCGCCGAGGCGGGCAAGCACGTCTTCTGCGAAAAGCCCCTGTGCCTCACGCTCGAGGATGCGCGCCGCGCCATAGCCAGCTGCGAGCACCACCAGCGTGTGCTGGGCATCGGGCACGAGCGCCGCTTCGAGCCCACGGTGATCGCCCTGCGCCAGGAAATCGAGGCAGGGGTCTTCGGCACCATCCTGCAGATTGAAGCGAACTTCAGCCAGGACAAGTTTTTCGCGTTGCCCAAGGACAACTGGCGCCTGTCGAACCAGCACGCCCCGGTCGGGCCGCTGACGGCCACGGGCATCCATCTGGTGGACCTGGCCATCGCCATCCTGGGGCCCAGCGAGGCGGTGTGGGCGCGCCTGGCCACACGCGGTTCCGATTTCGAGAATGGCGACACCCTGGGCCTCATGCTGGCTTTTCCCGGTGGCGCCAATGCCCTGATCAGCGCCATCCTGGCGACCCCCTTCGAAGGCCGCCTTGCGGTCTATGGCTCGCAGGGCTGGTTCGAGATCCGCGACCGCACGCACCCCGAGCAGCCCACCGGCTGGGACATCTGCCGCGTGATGCGCGGCCAGGCGCCCGTGCGCAGCTTTGCGCCGCCGCATCCCACGGTGCTTGCCAACCTGGAGGCGTTTGCCGCGGCCATCCGCCAGGAGCGCCCCTACCCGGTGAGCCACCGCGAGATGCTGGCCAATGTGGCGGCCCTGGAGGCCATCATGACGTCCGCCGCCTCGGGCCGCATCGTGCCTGTGGCGGCACCGGACCTGGAAACCCCGGCATGAGCACGAGGAGCCCCCCGCCCCGCAAGACGCGATTGAGCGGGCCGGAGCGCGAGCAGCAGATCGTGCGCGGGGCAGTCGAGTTCTTCTCCGAAGTGGGCATGGGTGGCGACACGCGTGAGCTGGCGCGCCGCCTGGGGGTGACCCAGTCCCTGATCTACAAGTACTTTCCCAACAAGGACGCGCTGATCGATCGGGTCTACCAGGAGGTCTATCTGGGACGCTGGAACCCCTTCTGGGAGTCGGTCATCCGCGACCGCAGCCTTCCCCTGGAAGATCGCCTGGTCAGCCTCTACCTCGAGTACTCCAAGGTTGCGCTGACGCGTGACTGGGTGCGCATCTTCATGTTCTCCGGTCTGCGCGGCGAGAGCATCAACAAGAAGTACCTGGAGGTGCTGCGCCAGCGCATCCTGGAGCCCATCGCGCTGGAGCTGCGCCACGAGCTGCAACTGCCCGACGCGAAGGCGCTGCCCCTGAAGACCGCCGAGATCGAACTGGTGTGGAGCATCAATGCCCGCGTCTTCTACTTCGGGCAGCGGCGCTGGATCTTCGATGTGCCGATGGAGGGCGATGTGAACGAGATGATCCGTCTGACCATTGCCCATTTCATGGCCGGCGCGCGCGTGGTGCTGCCGCAGATCCTGGGTGTTGCGACACCGCCGAAACCCCGCGCAAAAAAGCGCGCCTGAGCGCCGGATTTCGCCCCACCCCGAAAAGAGATCTGCACGGCCTCTTCCGGATCATCAACAGGCCCTAAGGGAAACTCCCAGTGCTGTTGATCATGTGATCAATCTAAAGTGATCACATGAACACTCCACGAACCACCTTCGACGCGCGCGAGCTGCGCAACGTCTTCGGGAGTTTTGGTACGGGTGTGACCGTGGTCACCTCGGGCCAGGCCGCCGCCCGCCGGGTGGGGGTCACGGCCAACTCCTTCAGCTCGGTCTCCCTCTCGCCCCCCATCGTCTCGTGGAGCCTGCTGGCATCGTCCCCGAGCCTGGACGTCTTTGACCGCACGGGCCGTTTTGTCATCAACATCCTGTCCCTCGACCAGCTCCACCTCTCCAGGCGTTTTGCCAGTTCGGTCCCCGACAAGTTCGAGGGCGTGGCGTTCACGCCCGGGCTGGAGGGGCTGCCCGTGCTGCAGGACTGCGTGGCCACCATCGAATGCCGGACGGCCGAGCGCCTGCAGGTGGGCGACCATGTGCTGTTTCTGGGGCAGGTCGAGAACTACAGCTACCAGCGCAAGCCCTCCCTGCTGTTCTGCCAGGGCGCCTATGTGCAGGGCGCCGAGTGCAGCACGGCCTGAACCAGCGAACCCGTCTATTTCTTAGGAGTCCACGTTGAAACACAGCATGTTCATGATGCCCCTGCACGCGCTGGGGCGCGACATCGGGCAGACCCTGGCCGAGGACCGCGAGGCGGTGCTGCTGGCCGACCGCCTGGGCTACAGCGAGGCCTTTGTGGGCGAGCATGTCACCGACGCGGCCGAGACCGTGACCTCCAGCATGATGTTCCTGGCCAGCCTGGTGGCCGAGACCAAGCACATCATGCTGGGCACCGGCACCATCAACGTGCCCAACTCCCACCCGGCCGCCATTGCCGCGCAGGCGGCCATGCTGGACCACATGCTCAAGGGGCGCTTCATCATGGGCATCAGCCCTGGCGGCCTGATGTCGGATGCCGAGGTTTTCGGCAACTTCGGCAAGAACCGCAACGCCATGTTCGTCGAGGGCATCAACATGGTGCTCAAGATCTGGGCTTCCGATCCACCCTATGACCTCGAAGGCGAGTTCTGGAAGGTGTCGGTGGGCAAGACCATGATTCCCGAGATCGGGCAGGGTTTCATCATGAAGCCCTACCAGCGCCCTCACCCCCTCATCGTGGGTACGGCGGTGGCGCCTTTCTCACAAGGCGTGACGGAAATGGCCAAGCGCGGCTGGCAGCCGATCTCGGCCAACTTCCTGATGCCGGAGTGGGTCAAGACCCATTGGCCCAAGTACGTGGAAGGTCGCGAAAGCGTGGGGGCGAAGGCCGACCCGAGCGAGTGGCGCGTGGCCAAGAGCATCTTCGTGGCGGATGACGAGGCCACGGCCCGTCGTTACGCCCTGGAGGAGGGCGGGCCTTACCACTTCTATTTCAAGCAGCTGGTGCGCAAGCTGGTGGGCGGGGGCGGGCGCGGCAACCTGTTCAAGACCGATCCGGCGATGGACGACGCGCTGATCACGCCCGAGTACGTGACGCAACGGCTCGTGCTGGCCGGCACCGTCAATTCGGTGGTGGACCAGATCCTGGCCTTCCGCGAGAAGGTGGGCGACTTCGGCAACCTGCTCTATGCCTGCCACGACTGGATGGACCCGGCCCTGGGCAAGCGCTCTATGGAGCTCTTTGCCACCGAGGTGATGCCACGCGTCAATGCCGCCTTGCGCCGCTGACCGACAGATTTTTGAACCGATCCAAGGACAACCCATGTTCTATACCTGTGCCGCAAGCTGCAGCGACCCCGCCCACGGTCACAACGAAGGCTTTTCACTGGCGGGGGGCAGCCGCTCCACCAAGGCCAGCCCCGCTCCCAAGGCGCGAACTGCGCCTGCCAAGGCTGCGGGCAAGACGGCCGTGAAAGCCAAGGCCGCCACGACCCATGTGGTCAAGAACCGCCGCGGCCAGTCCAAGGTGGTGGACATCCACTGCCATTACCTCAACCCCGAGGTCAACAAGAAGACAGCGCATCTCAATGCCGCGCAGTACGATCCCACCGTCATCTTCGCCAACGATCTGACCAACCAGACCAATGCGCTGCAGATGAAGACCCGCGCGCCCAAGCTGATGGGGGTGGAGGAGCGGCTGCAGGACATGGACCGCATGGGGGTGGACATCCAGGCCGTGTGCCCCGCGCCTTATCACTACTTCTACTTCACCGAACCCCAGCTGGGCGCCGAGCTGGCGCGCGACGTGAACCACGGCATCGCCGAACTGGTGGCCGGCCATCCCGACCGCTTTGTCGGCCTGGGCTCGGTGCCGCTGCAGAACGCCGAGCTGGCCGTGCGCGAGCTCGAGTACTGCGTCAAGACCCTGGGCCTGCGTGGGGTGGAGATCTGCACCAACGTCAACGGCATGAACCTGACCGATCCGCGCCTGGGGCTGGAGAAGTTCTTTGCCAAGGCCAACGAGCTCGGCACGGTGCTCTTCATGCACCCGCTGGGCTACACCCAGGGCGAGCGGCTGCGCAACCACTATTTCAACAATGTGATCGGCAACCCGCTGGAAACCACGGTGGCCGTCAGCCACCTGATCTTTGACGGGGTGGTCGCGCGCCATCCCAAGATCAAGTTCATTGCGGCGCACGGTGGCGGCTTCCTGGCTCATTACTGGGCCCGCATGGACCACGCCTGGAAGGCCCGTCCCGACACGCGCACGGTGATCAAGCGCAAGCCCTCCAGCTACCTGGAGAAGTTCTATTTCGACACCATCACCTTCGACCCGCGCATGTTGAAGAACCTGATCGACCGTTACGGCGCCGACCATGTCCTGCTGGGCACCGACTATCCCTACGACATGGGCGAGGAAGATCCGCTGGGCCTGATTGCCGGCGTCAAGGGGCTGCCCGCCAGCGAGCGCCGCATGATTGAAGGGCTCAACGCCATGAAGCTGCTGAAGATCAAGGCCTGAGCCCCAGCCCATGACGTGCCAGGCCGGCCCGGGGACCACAGGGTTAACACCCTCGATGCCTTTTATGGTGTGCACGCAGAATGAAAAGTCGATGTCCAGTTCGGCGAGTAATTGAATTTCCAACCACCCAAGGAGATGACATGAAGTCGGTGTTGCGATCGAGTCTGAAAAGAACCAGCCTGCTGCTGCTGGCCCTGGGCCTGAGCGGCCTGTCGTCCATCGTGGCGGCGCAAGGTTTTCCCAACAAGCCCGTCAAGCTGGTGGTGACCTATCCGCCGGGCGGCAGCTCCGACCTGATGGCGCGCATCATGGGCCAGAAGCTCAGCGAGCACTGGGGGCAGCCCGTCATCATCGAAAGCAAGCCGGGCGCGGCCGGCTCCATCGGCATGGAATTCACGGCCCGCCAGCCGGCTGACGGCTACACCTTCGTGGTGGGCAACCTGGGTCCGGCGGCCGTGAACCCGCTGATCAGCAAGGTGCCCTACAGCATGGAGAAGGATTTCATTCCGGTGGCGCTCACGGCCACCGGTCCCAACATCCTCGCGGTGCCGGCTTCATCTCCCTACAAGACGCTGGAAGACCTGCTCAAGGCCGCACGCGCCCAGCCCGGCTCCATCAATTTCGGCACCAGCGGCCCCGGCAGCATGTCGCACCTGGGCGGCGAACTCATCATGCGCCAGGCCGGCGTCAAGATGGTGGGCGTGCCCTACAAGGGCGGCGGCCTGGCCGTGACCGACCTGATCGCCGGCCAGATCCAGATGATGGTCTCGGACGCCTTGCCGGTCATCCAGCACATCCGCACCGGTCGCCTGCGCGCGCTGGCCATCACCAGCGAAAAGCGTTCGCCCATGAGCCCCGAGATCCCCACTTTCGCCGAAGCCGGCCTGCCCGGGCTGGTGGCCGTCAACTGGTGGGGCGTCTTCCTGCCGGCCGGTACGCCCAAGGCCGTGGTCGACAGCTACCAGCAGGCGCTGGTCAAGGTCATGGCCAACGCCGACCTGAAGGAGCGGTTCGCCGGTCTGGGCGTCGAGGCCCATGCCAGCACCCAGGACGAGTTCAAGGCCTTCCTGGCGGCAGAGACGGCCAAGTACGCCAAGCTGGTGGCCGACAACAACATCAAGGCTGACTAGCCTGCAACGCGACAAGGGGGCACATCATGCGCATAGGCATCGCAGGAACCGGCAAGATGGGCAGCGCGATCGCCTCGCGCCTGCACACCCTGGGCCAAGCGGTCACCGTCTGGAACCGCTCGAAGGCACGCGCGCAAGCGCTGCTCGACAGCGGCATCGCCTGGGCGGCCACGCCCGCCGAGCTGACCACCCAGTGCGATGTGGTGCTGAGCCTGCTCACCAATGAGCAGGCCCTGGACGATGTGTACACCGCAGCCCAGGGCCTGTGGTCCGGGCCGGTCCAGGACAAGCTCTTCATCGAGATGAGCACTGTCAAACCAGCCAAGCAGCAGGAGCAGGCCGCGCGCGCCCGTGCGGTGCACGCCGCCTATCTCGAATGCCCGGTCAGCGGCAGCGTCGGACCGGCCAAGGACGGCAAGCTGCTGGGTTTTGTCGGCGGTGAAGCGGCCGACCTGCTGCGAGCCCGTCCGGTGCTGGAGCTGCTGTGCCGCCGCATCGAGCACGTCGGTCCCCATGGTTCGGGCGCCACCATGAAGCTGGCGATCAACCTGCCGCTGATGGTCTACTGGCAGACCCTGGGCGAGGCGCTGTCCCTGATCGAGCCCCTGGGGCTGGATCCGCAACGGGTGATCGAAGTGTTCTCCGAGTCCTCGGGTGGTCCCAATATGCTCAAGGTGCGCGGCCCCATGATCGCGCAGGCGCTGACCGGCCAGAAAAACGACGCGGTCACCGTGGATGTGGCCACCATGCGCAAAGACGTGCGCGCCATGCTCGCCCAGGCCCAGTCGCTCGGGCGCAAGCTGCCGCTGACCGAAGCCACGCTCAAGAGCTTTGACCAGGCGGCACACAGCGGGCTCGATGCCGCTGACTGCTCCAGGCTGCCGGTCTGGTGGCTCAGCACAGGTGGCAAACTCTAGCGTCTTCCCCGGTGCTCACGTGTCCTGTGCGGCGCGTGGGCGCCGTCCCCCGGCGCCTGCCGGTTCCCAACGATTTCATTCATCCGAGCCTCTGCCATGTCCGAACTCACCCTAGACACCGCCCTCACCATCGCCCAGGCCGCCGCCAAGGCGGCACGCACCGCCGGCTACCAGCCCATGGGCATCGTCGTGCTGGACCGTGCCGGTGATCTGGTGACCTTTCTGCGTGAAGACGGCGCGAGCATGTTCCGCTTCGATATTGCCAAAGGCAAGGCCTGGGGGGCGGTGGGCATGGGTGTTTCCAGCCGTGTGCTGGCCAACCGTGCCAAGGACAATCCCAACTTCTTTGTCACATTGGCGGCCACTGCCCAGGGGCGGTTCCTGCCGCAGCCGGGCGCGGTGCTGATCAAGAACGCGCAGGGCCAGATCCTTGGCGCGGCTGGCGCCAGCGGTGGTACCGGGGACGAGGACGAAAAAATCTGCATCGCGGGGATCGAGGCCGCCGGCCTGGTCGCCGCTTGATCCGAGGGGGCACGCAGGCCCGGCTTGTCTTGCAAGACCTTCTGTGCGCCCAGGCACAAAAGGACTTGCAGATGTATGAGGTGACGGACCTCGACCCCGGCACTGGCTCCACAGTTAGGGCTGCTTGGTTCCCCACCTGACCCGGTTGGCCGCTTCACCATGCGGGAAGGCCCGTCGCTTTGTATTGTAAGGGCTGGGGCTGGAACTTAAAGGCCACCGGTCCGGAATATTCGACGCGGTCCACACCGTAGAATCGAGCGCATGTCTTATCTCGTGCTCGCCCGCAAATACCGGCCGAAGAGCTTCACCGAAATGGTGGGGCAGGAGCACGTGGTGCGGGCATTGGGCAACGCGCTCCAGACGGGGCGCCTGCACCATGCCTATCTCTTCACCGGCACGCGCGGCGTGGGCAAGACCACGGTCTCGCGCATCCTGGCCAAGTCGCTCAACTGCGTGGGCCCGGACGGCTCAGGCGGCATCACCGACCAGCCTTGTGGTGTCTGCCAGGCCTGCACCGACATCGATTCGGGCCGTTTCGTCGATTACACCGAGCTCGATGCTGCCTCCAACCGCGGCGTGGACGAGGTCCAGGCCCTGCTGGAGCAGGCGGTCTACAAGCCGGTGCAGGGCCGCTTCAAGGTCTTCATGATCGACGAAGTCCACATGCTCTCGAACACGGCTTTCAACGCCATGCTCAAGACGCTGGAGGAACCGCCCGAGTACCTCAAGTTCGTGCTGGCTACGACCGACCCGCAGAAGGTGCCGGTCACCGTGCTGTCGCGCTGCCTGCAGTTCAACCTGCGGCCCATGGCGCCCGAGACGGTGCTGGAACACCTGGTCAAGGTGCTGGCGGCCGAGAACGTGCCGGCCGAGCCGGCGGCCCTGCGCCTGATCGCACGGGCTGCACGCGGCTCCATGCGCGACGCCTTGTCGCTGACCGACCAGGCCATCGCTTTCGGCTCGGGCCAGCTGCAGGTCGAGACGGTGCGCCAGATGCTGGGCAGCGTGGACCGCTTGCATGTGTTCCAGCTCATCGATGCGCTGGCCCAGGGCGACGGCAAGACGGTGGTGGAGACCTCCGAGACCTTGCGCGTCAACGGCCAGAGTGCGGCCTCCACACTGGAGGAGATGAGCGTGGTGCTGCAGCGCATGGCCGTGTTGCAGGCCGTGCCCGACAGCGCCGACGACTCCGATCCTGAAGGCGCCGAGACGGCGCGCCTGGCCGCGCTGCTGCCGGCCGACGAGACGCAGCTGCTCTACAGCCTGTGCCTGCACGGGCGCGGCGAGCTGGGGCTGGCGCCCGATGAGTACGCCGCGCTCACCATGGTGCTTTTGCGCCTGCTCGCTTTCAAGCCCGGCGTTGCCGGGTTGGCTGAAAAAAAAACACTGAAATCGCCTGAGGCCGCGTCGCGGCGCCAGCCTGTGGCGACGCCAGCGCAGGCTGGCGCACCCAGACCCGCGCCCGCTGCGCCTGCGCCACCTGTGGCAGCCCGCCCTATTGCAGCCCCTGTGCCGTCCCCGGTTCGGCCTGCCGGCGGCACGCCGCCGGGCCAGGTTCTGTCCGTGGTCGATGACGAACATCCCGTGCAGCCGGCCAGGCCGATGACGGCGGTACAGGCCGCCCAGGTGGTGGCCGTGCCGGTGCGGGTGGCGCCTGAATCACGCGCCGATGCGCCTGGACCCAGTGCCGGCTCGCCACTGGTGCCGACCGAAGAGGGCGGCTATTGGCACCAGGTGGTGCGTGGACTCGTCGCCAGCGAGGCCGTGACCGCTCTGGTGCGCGAACTGGCCCTGCAGTCGCAACTGGTGGCGCGCGACAGCGACCAGTGGCTGCTGCGCGTGGAGCGCGAATCGCTCAACTCCACCTCCAGCCGCGAGCGTCTGCAAGCGGCCCTGCAGGCCGCTGGCCACAATGTGACCCTGGCCGTGGAGATCGGCCGCGTGGGTGACAGCCCGGCCAAGCGCAATGCGGCCATTGCAGAAGAGAAGCAGCAGGCCGCAGAGAAACTGATTTACGAAGACCCCTTCGTGCAGACCATGATGCGTGACTTCGGCGCGAAAATCGTGCCGGGCAGCATCAAACCCATCGACATCAACGCTTAAGGAACGACATGTTCAACAAAGGACAACTCGCCGGCCTCATGAAACAGGCCCAGGCCATGCAGGACAACCTCAAGAAGGCCCAGGATGAACTGGCTTTCATCGAAGTCACCGGTGAATCCGGGGCCGGCCTGGTCAAGGTGCTCATGACCTGCAAGCACGACGTCAAGCGCATCACCATCGACCCGAGCCTGCTGGCCGACGACAAGGACATGCTGGAAGACCTGGTGGCGGCAGCCTTCAATGCGGCCGTGCGCAAGGCCGAAGAGACCAGCCAGGAAAAGATGGGCAAGCTCACCGCGGGCATGCCGGGGTTGCCCGGTGGCATGAAGTTCCCGTTCTGATTCGTGTCCGACGCCCATACCCTTGATGCGCTGATCCAGGCCCTGCGCCGGCTGCCGGGCGTGGGCGTGAAGTCGGCCTCGCGCATGGCCTTTCACTTGCTGCAGCACGACCGCGAGGGCGCACAGCTCCTGTCGCGGGCCTTGCAGGAGGCGGCCACCAGCGTGCGCCATTGCGCACGCTGCCACACCTTCAGCGAAGGCGAGATCTGCGCCACCTGCCAGGACCCGGCGCGCGACGCGAGCAAGCTCTGCGTGGTGGAAACCCCGGCCGACCAGATGGCGCTGGAGCGTACCGGTGCCTACAAGGGCCTGTACTACGTGCTCATGGGCAAGCTCAGCCCGCTGGACGGCATCGGTCCGCGCGATATCGGGCTCAAGCAATTCTTCGAACGTGCCAGCGACGGTACGGTGCGCGAGGTCATCCTGGCCACCAACTTCACGGCCGAGGGCGAGGCCACGGCGCATGTGATCGCCGAGGCGCTCAAGGTGCGTGGGGTGGCCTTCACGCGGCTGGCGCGCGGCGTGCCCATCGGCAGCGAACTGGAGTACGTGGACCTGGGCACCATCGCCCACGCCCTGGTGGACCGGCGATAATCCGCCGCAGATTTCGAAAGCCCTTGCTACACACACTCTCCGACGAAAACATCATGACCTTTGCCCGTTTCACCCTGGCCTACTGGTGTGTCCTGATCGCCGCCCTGCTGCCCATCCTCTGCGCCGGCATCGCCAAGTCCGGCATGATGGGCAAACCCCGTCGTGAAGGTGGCTACGACAATGACAACCCGCGCGCCTGGCTGGCGCAGCAGACCGATTGGCGGGCCCGCGCGAATGCGGCGCAGCAGAACAGCTTCGAGGTGCTGCCCTTCTTCATCGGTGCGGTCATCATTGCGCACCAGCTGGGCGCCCACCAGGCACGGCTGGACGTGCTGGCTTTTCTCTTCGTCTTCCTGCGCCTGTTCTACATCATGGTTTATGTGGCGGGCATGGGCACGGTGCGCTCTGTCGTCTGGGGGGCGGGGCTGGCGGTCAACATCGCCATACTTTTCCTCGGCTATCGCTGAGAGGCCGGGCGCTGCTGCTGACCAGTTAGATTTAGGTGTAAACCCGCTCGGGATGTTTCCCGATGCGGGTTTTTTTGCGTCTTGATAGGCTTGATGTATCAAGATCGTCTGTACCTCGGGAGTCTCAAAAAATGTCCAACAATCTCATCAACCGTCGTGTGTTCACCGCCGGGACGGCGCTGGCCGCCGCCGCGTTGGCCGCGCCAGCCCTGCGCGCCCAGAACCGGCCGGAAAAGACCAAGCTGGCCATTGCCGTCGGTGGCAAGGCCTCGTTCTATTACCTGCCGCTCACGCTGGCCGAGCAACTGGGCTACTTCAAGGCCGAGGGGCTGGAGGTCGAGATCAGTGACTTCGCCGGCGGCGCACGTGCGCTGCAGGCTGTGGTGGGCGGTTCGGCCGATGTGGTCAGCGGGGCCTACGAGCACACCATCAACCTGCAGAACAAGGGCCAGATGTTCCAGGCCTTCGTGTTGCAGGGGCGTGCGCCGCAGATTGCGCTGGGCATCTCCAACAAGACCTTGCCCGGCTACAAGTCGGTGGCCGACCTCAAGGGCAAGAAGATCGGCGTGACGGCGCCGGGCTCCTCCACCAACATGATGGCCAACCTGGTGCTGTCGCGTGCCGGGATCAAGGCCGGCGATGTGAGCTTTATCGGCGTGGGCACCTCGGCCGGTGCGCTGACTGCGCTGCGCTCGGGCCAGATCGATGCCATCTGCAACATCGACCCGGTCATGACCATGCTGGAGCAGAAGGGCGATGTGCGTGTTGTCTTCGACACCCGTACGCTCAAAGGCACCAACGAAGTCTTCGGCGGTCCCATGCCGGCGGCCTGCCTGTATGCGCCCATGGAGTTCCTGCAGAAGAACCCCAACACGGCGCAGGCGCTGACCAATGCCATCGTGCACGGCCTCAAGTGGCTGCAGACCGCCGGCCCGAGCGACATCATCAAGACCGTGCCCGAGTCCTACATGCTGGGGGACCGTGGTCTTTACCTCGCCTCCTTCGACAAGGTGCGCGAGTCGATTGCGCTCGACGGTGTCTTCCCGGAGGAAGGCGGCAAGACGGCACTGCGCGCGCTGGCGAGCTTCGACGCCACGCTCAAGGCCGACAGGATCGACCTGGCCAAGACCTGGACCAACCAGTTCGCGGCCCGGGCCAAGGCCCGTTTCAAGGCCTGAGGTCCCGGTGACGGCTGCTACCGGGTTCGCACTGGAACTGCTGGGCATCACCTGCACCTTCGCCGCGCCCGGCGGTGGGCCGTCGTACACAGCCGTGGCCGATACCACCCTGCGTGTGGCGGCCGGCGAGTTCGTCTCCGTGGTCGGACCCACCGGTTGCGGCAAGTCCACCCTGCTCAATGTAGGCGCGGGCCTGCTGGCGCCCAGCGCCGGCGAGGTGCGTGTTTTCGGCGAGCCGCTGCGCGGCCTCAACCGGCGCGCCGGCTACATGTTCCAGACCGAGGCCCTGCTGCCCTGGCGCAGCGCGCTGGACAACGTGATGCTGGGCCTGCAGTACCACGGTGTGCTGGATGCGCAGGCACGCTCGCAGGCGCAGGACTGGCTGGCGCGTGTCGGCCTGGCCGGCTTCGGCGACCGTTACCCGCACCAGCTCTCGGGCGGCATGCGCAAGCGCACGGCGCTGGCCCAGACCCTGGCGCTGGACCCGGACATCATCCTGATGGACGAGCCCTTCAGTGCGCTGGACATCCAGACCCGCCAGCTGATGGAGGACGAGGTGCTGGAGCTCTGGGCGGCCAGGAAGAAGGCCGTGCTGTTCATCACGCACGACCTGGACGAGGCCATCGCCATGAGCGATCGTGTCGTGGTGCTGTCGGCCGGGCCGGCCACACGGCCCATGGGCGAGTTCAGCATCGACCTGCCACGGCCGCGCAATGTGGCCGAGGTGCGGGCGACGCCGCGTTTCATCGAGCTGCACACGCAGATCTGGGGTGTGCTGCGCGAGGAAGTGCTCAAGGGCTACCAGCAACAACTGAAGAAGGTGGCCTGACATGACGCTGTGGCAACGCTTCAAGCCCCGCACCGGCAATCTGCGCCTGTGGCAGGTCGGCGTGCTGCTGGTTTTCCTGGGCCTGTGGCAACTGGCTTCGCGCGACGTGCAGCTGGCTTTCTTCCTGGGTGAGCCCATCCAGGTGGCCGGGCGCGTCTGGTCCTGGTTCCTGCCCTGGGCGGTGGCCCCCAATGCCCTGTTTCCCGACGGCCTGAGCGGCAATGCCGACATCTACCGCCATCTGGGCACCACGCTGCTCGAAACCTTCCTGGCCTTTGGCATCGGCACCGTGCTGGGCCTGGCCTGCGGCCTGTGGCTGGCGCTCTCGCCCCTGGCCAGCGCCATCCTCGATCCCTACATCAAGGCGGCCAACGCCATGCCGCGCGTGATCCTGGCCCCCATCTTTGCCATGTGGTTCGGCCTGGGGATCTGGAGCAAGGTGGCGCTGGCCGTCACGCTGGTGTTTTTCATCGTCTTCTTCAACGTCTACCAGGGCGTGCGCGAGGTCAGCCCGGTGGTCTTGTCCAACGCCCGCATGCTGGGTGCCAACCAGCGGCAGCTGCTGCGCACGGTCTATTTGCCGAGCGCCACGGCCTGGGTGTTCTCCAGCCTGCACACCTCGGTAGGCCTGGCTTTCGTGGGGGCGGTGGTGGGCGAGTACCTGGGCTCGGCGCGCGGCGTGGGCTACCTGATCCTGCAGGCCGAGGGGACATTTGACGTCAACACGGTGTTCGCCGGCATCGTGGTGCTCACCGCGTTTGCCCTGTTGCTCGACGGCCTGGTGGGCCGCATCGAGCGCCGGCTCATGAAATGGCAGCCGCGTCAGGGCGAGACGGAAAAACTCTAGTTCTCAGCGATTGGCCACGCGCGTCGGTGTGCGCGCCGCGGCCTTGGTGGCCGAGGGCAGGGGGGTGCCGATGTTGGAGCGCACCGGCACCCAGCGGTGGATCACGATCTGCTGGCCCGGCTTGAAGCTGGCCGAGGTGCCGACGTTGTTCCACTCGGCCACCTTGGCCGGTGCCAGGCCGTAACGACGTGCCACCGTGGCCACCGAGTCCTTCTTGCCAGCCTTGAGCACGATGCGGCGCAGCACGGTCTCGGGCACCAGTGCCAGCTGGCCGTTGTCGGCGATGCGCACGGTCACGTCGCGTTCCTGGCTGGCCGGGCGCGGCACGAGCAGGGTGGAGCCGGCGCGGATGATCATGTGCGTCGGGATGTCGTTGGCGTAGCGCAGATCGGCTTCGCTCATCTTCAGGCGTTTGGCCGCATCGGCCGTTTTCATGGTCGAGGGCGCGATCCAGACCGTCCAGCTCGAGAGGCGGTCGCCGGCGTAGGCATCGAGGTTGCGCTGAAAGATGGCGGCGTTGTCCCAGGGCAGCAGGATCTGCGGTGTGCCAGCGGCCAGGATGACGGGGCGGTGCAGCGAGGGGTTGAGCGCCTTGAAGTCGGCCAGCGGCACCTCGGCCAGCTTGGCGGCCAGGGCCACGTCGATGTCGCGGGTGATGGTGACGGTGTCGAAGTAGGGGTGGTTATCGATTACCGGCAGCTGGATGCGGAAGGCCCCGGGGTTGGCCACGATGTTCTTCATGGCCTGCAGCTTGGGAATGTAGTAACGCGTCTCCATGGGCATGTTCAGGTCCAGGTAGCCTGTGCCCTTGCCCTGGCGCTTGTTCTTGGCGATGGCGCGACCCACACTGCCTTCGCCCCAGTTGTAGGAGGCCAGGGCCAGGTGCCAGTCACCGAACATGCCGTGCAGCCGTTCCAGGTAATCGAGGGCGGCGCGCGTGGACGCCAGCACGTCGCGCCGATCGTCGCGAAAGGCGTTCTGCTTGAGCTGGTAGAGCTTGCCGGTGCTGGGGATGAACTGCCACATGCCCGCGGCGCGCGCGCGAGAGTAGGCTTGAGGGTTGAAGGCGCTCTCGATGAAGGGCAGCAGGGCCAGCTCGGTGGGCAGGCCGCGGCGCTCCAGCTCTTCGACGATGTGGAACAGGTACTTGCGCGAGCGCTCGGCCATGTTCTCCAGATCCTGGGGGCGCGCGGCGTACCACTGCTCGCGGCCGGGCACCAGATCGCTCTGCAGGTCGGGCATGGCAAAGCCGCGGCGGATGCGATCCCAGAGGTCGGCGGGCGGGGTCATTGCTGCCACCGTGCGCGGCGCGGGTTCATGCGGGGCGATGGGTGTCAGGTCGCCGGCCGGGTATTCGGGCTTGCGGCTGAACAGCGGAGTCGGCGGGGCGTAGGGCTGGCTGTCAGCCAGCCCGGGCGCCTCGGTCTGCGACGTGGTGGTGGCCTGGTCGTTCGGCCCCATGCTGGCGCAGCCGCCCAGCAGGAGAAACAGGCCGGCCAGGATGGCATGGCTGAAGAATTTCATTTGAACTGGTTTTTCCACTCGCGCAGGGTCGCGAAAACGCTGACGTCGTCGTCGGCTGCTGCAGAACGGGCCTGCATGGCGCGGGCCACGGCGGGCTGGCGCGAGCGCAGGAAGGGGTTGATGTCGCGCTCGACCGCGATGGTCGAGGGCAGGGTGGGCAGCTGGCGTGCCCGCAGCGCTTCGCATTGCCGGCTGTAGTCCTGCAGCGCCGTGTTGTCGGGCTCCACCGCGCGCGCAAAGCGCAGGTTGCTCAGCGTGTATTCGTGCGCACAGCAAACGCGCGTAGCGCCGGGCAGGGCTGCGAGCTTGTCCAGCGAAGCCAGCATCTGGGCCGGCGTGCCTTCGAAGAGGCGGCCGCAGCCGCCGGAGAACAGGGTGTCGCCGCAGAACAGCAGGGGCTGTCCCTCGCAATCAGCGCCAGCCGGCGCCGGGCCGCCCCAAGCCGGCTGAGCCCCCTCGGGGGGCAGGGACGCAGTCCCGTGGGGGCCACAGTACCAGGCGATGTGGCCGGCGGTGTGGCCGGGCACGTCGAGCACGGTGAAGTGCAGGCCCAGCAGGTCCAGTGTGTCGCCATCGGTGTAGCGCTGCAGCGGTTCGGGCATGGTCTCGCCGGCGGGGCCGTAGACGGTCGCATCGGTGGCCGCGCGCAGGGCGGCCACGCCGCCAACGTGGTCGGCATGGTGGTGGGTGACTAGAATCGCCTTGAGTTGCAGGCCTTGGGCCTGCAACGCCTGCAACACCGGTTGCTCATCACCGGGGTCGACGACGAGAGCCTGGCGCCCGTCATGCAGCATCCAGATGTAGTTGTCGTCGAAGGCGGGCAGTGGAAGCAGTGTCATGAATGACGGAATTATAGGTTTGCAGGACTGGTTTGAGACCCCTGCCGGGTCTTATCTGTTGGCGTGGGAACAACAGCAGTTCGATCTGCTGGTGGCCGACATCTTCGGTTATCACGCCCTGCAGTTGGGCCTGCCTGCGCTGGATGCGCTGGCAAGCAATCGCATGTCGCACCGCTGGCTGGCGACCAGCCATCCCGTCGCGCCCGGGGCTGCGAATGCACGTTCGGCGCTGTTGAGCGACTATGCGGCCCTGCCGTTTCCCGAGGCCAGCCTGGACCTGGTGGCCCTGCCGCACGCTCTGGACAGCCACCCGGATCCACACGCTACCTTGCGCGAGGTGGCGCGCGTGCTGGTGCCGGGCGGCCGCGTGGTGCTCAGCGGCTTCAACCCGGCCAGCCTGTGGGGCTTGCGCCAGCGGCGCGAGCAGCTGTGCCGGCGCGTCGGCCTGGGCACGCCGCTGCTGCCGCAGCCGCTGGAGTTCATCGGCAACTGGCGGTTGCGCGACTGGCTGCGCCTGCTCGACTTTGAGGTCGAGGTCGCACACCATGGCTGCTACCGGCCGCTGGTGCGCAGCGAGAAATGGCTGGGGCGTTATGGCTGGATGGACGGCGTCGGCGCTCGCTGGTGGCCCTTCTTTGGCGCAGCCTACTTCCTGGTCGCCGTCAAGCGCGTGTATGGCGTGCGACTGCTGGAGCCGGCCTGGAGAAAAGTCAACAGCAAGGCCGCGGCCACCGCGCCCCTGGTGCGCCGCAGCGGCGACAATCAGGCCCGCATGAACGAGGGACAAGAAACGTGAACACGGTCGAGATCTATACCGATGGCGCCTGCAAGGGCAACCCCGGCCCGGGCGGCTGGGGCGTGCTGCTGAAATCCGGCGGCGTGGAGAAGGAGCTGTTTGGCGGCGAACGCGAGACCACCAACAACCGCATGGAGATGCTGGCCGTGATCATGGCGCTGGAGTCGCTCAAGCGTCCCTGTCACGTGGTCTTGCATGCCGACAGCCAGTACGTGCTCAAGGGCATCACCGAGTGGCTGGCCGGCTGGAAGGCGAGGGGCTGGAAAACCGCGGCCAAGCAGCCGGTCAAGAATGTCGACCTGTGGCAACGGCTCGATGCGCTGGTGGCCGGGGCGGGTCATCGCATCGATTGGCGCTGGGTCAAGGGGCATGATGGCGACCCCGGCAACGAGCGTGCCGACATGCTGGCCAACCGGGGTGTCGAACGGGCCCTGGGGCGTTTGTAAAGCTTGTGCAAAGCCGCGCGCGGCTTGCCGGCCCTAAGGGCTATTGCGCATGCGGAAACGGGCGCTGACTGTTACAGTCGTCAGCTGTCTCGCCCCATCCCGGGCGAGGAAACAGCCCGAGTTTTCGATTCATCCATGGCTTCCAAATTTCTTTACCCGGTGATCGCCGCTGTCGGCATCGTGGCGGCGTCCGGTGCCGCGTGGTGGTACCAGAACAAGACGCCTGCGGCGGCAAACCGTGAGAGTGCCAGCCCGGCATCCGGTGGCGCGCCAGCCGCAGGCCGGCCTGCACGTCCGGTCACCGTGGAGGTGGCCAAGGTCCAGGTCATGAAACTCACGGACGATGCGCAGGCCGTCGGCAGCCTGCGCTCGCGCCAGGGCGTGATGCTGCGTCCCGAGGTCAGCGGGCGCATCACCCAGCTCAACTTCCGTGACGGCGAGCGCGTGCGCAAGGGCCAGCTGCTGGTGCAGTTCGACGACCAGCTGCAACTGGCGCAGATCAAGCAGAGCCAGGCCGAGCTGTCCATTGCCCAGGCCAACCACAAGCGCAACCAGGAGTTGCTGGCGCAGAACTTCGTCAGCCAGCGCTCCCTGGACGAGAGCGCGGCCAACCTCGAAGTGTCGCAAGCCAAGCTGGCGCTGGCGCAGGCTACCGCCGCTCGCCTGAAGATCCTGGCGCCTTTCGACGGTATCGCCGGCATCCGCAACGTCAACGTGGGGGACTACCTCAAGGACGGCACCGATATCGTGAACCTGGAAGACATCGATACGGTCTATGTCGACTACCGCCTGCCCGAGCGTTACCAGACCCTGCTCAAGTCGGGGCAGAAGGCCAGTGTCGAACTCGATGCACTTCCTGGCCGCCGATTCGAGGCGCGGGTGCAGGCCGTCGATCCGCTGATCGACGCCAACGGCCGTTCCATCGGCGTGCGTGCCAGCATCACCAACCAGCAACTGCTGTTGCGTCCCGGCATGTTTGCACGCGTGAGCACCGTGTTCGGCTCGCGTGAAAAAGCCCGCGTGATTCCCGAGGAAGCCATCGTGCCCCAGGGCGGGCGGCAATTCGTCATCAAGCTGGTGCCGGGGCCGGACAACGACAGCCTGGTGTCGCAGCGCGTCGCGGTGACGGTGGGCATCCGCCGTCCGGGCCAGGTCGAGATCCTCGAGGGACTCAAGGAAGGCGATACCGTGGTCACGGCGGGCCAGCAACGCCTGCAGCGCGACGGCAGCCCGGTCCGGGTGCTGGAGCTGAGCCGTCCCGCCAACTGAGCACAGGGACCAGGAGTCACCATGCAACTGCCTGAAGTATCGATCCGCCGGCCGGTGTTTGCCACCGTGCTCTCGCTGCTGGTGCTGCTGATTGGCGCGGTCAGCTTCACCAAGCTGCCGGTGCGCGAGTACCCCAAGATCGACGAGCCGGTGGTCACCGTCACCGTGCGTTATGCCGGCGCCTCGGCCGAGGTGGTGGAGTCGCAGGTGGCCAAGCCCCTGGAGGATTCGATCGCCGGTATTGATGCGGTGGACGTGATCACCTCGATCTCGCGCGCCGAGCAGGCGCAGATCACCGTTCGATTCCGCCTGGAGAAGGATGCTGACGCCGCTGCCGCCGAGGTGCGCGACCGCACCTCGCGCGTGCGCAACAAGCTGCCGCAGGCCATCGACGAGCCCGTCATTGCCAAGGTCGAGGCCGATGCCTTCCCCGTGATCTGGCTGGCCTTCTCCAGCGACACCCACAGTCAGCTGCAGCTCAACGAGCTGATCAACCGCATCGTCAAGCCGCGGCTGCAGACCGTCACCGGCGCAGCCGATGTGCGCATCTTCGGCGAGCGCAAGTACGCCATGCGCGTCTGGCTGGACCCGGACCGCCTGGCCGCCTACAAGCTGACCACGCAGGACGCCGAGGACGCGATCCGGCGCAGCAATCTGGAAGTGCCGGCCGGCCGCATCGAGAGCCGCCAGCGCGAGTTCTCGGTCACCTCCAACACCGACCTGATCAAGCCGGCCCAGTTCGGCGAGATCGTGATCCGCACCGTCAACGGCTTCCCGGTCAAGCTGCGCGACGTGGCGCGCATCGAGGAAGGCGCGGCCGAGGAACGCACCTCGGTGCGCATCAATGGCCGCCCGGCCATCTCCGCCGGCGTGATCCGCCAGGCCACGGCCAATCCGCTGGAGCTCAGCCGCGGCGTGCGCGAGATGCTGCCCAGGCTGGAGGCCGACCTGCCGCCGGGCATCAGCATCCTGATCGCCAACGACAACTCGGTTTTCATCGACCGCTCGATCAAGAACGTGTTCCAGACCATCGTCGAGGCCGTGGTGCTGGTGGCGCTGGTGATCTTCGTCTTCCTGCGCACCTTCCGTGCCTCCATCATTCCCATCGTCACCATCCCGGTCAGCCTGATCGGCACCTTTGCGCTGATGGCGCTGGCGGGCTTCACGGTCAACACCCTGACCCTGCTGGCACTGGTGCTGGCCATCGGCCTGGTGGTGGATGATGCCATCGTGGTGCTGGAAAACATCTATCGCCACATCGAGGAGGGGCTGGACCCCTTCAGCGCCGCCATCAAGGGCGCCAAGGAGGTGGGTTTCGCCGTGGTGGCGATGACCCTGACCCTGGCCGCCGTTTATGCGCCGCTGGCCTTCACGCCGGGACGCACCGGCCGCCTGTTCGTGGAGTTTGCGCTGGCGCTGGCCGGCGCGGTGATCGTTTCGGGTTTCATCGCGCTGACGCTCTCGCCCATGATGTGCTCGCGCCTGTTGCGCCACAACCCCAAGCCTTCGTTCTTCGATCGCTGGATGGAAGCCCGGCTGATTGCTCTGAGCAATGGCTACGAGCGCCTGCTGCGCCGCGTGCTGGGCATGCGCTGGCTGGTGTTGCTGGTCATGGCCGGCGTGGTGCTGGCCATCGCCGTCGTGCTGCCCGGCATGAAGCGCGAGCTGGCGCCCATGGAAGACCGCGGCGTGATCCTCAACGTGATCAATGCGCCCGACGGTGCCACCATGGCCTACACCGACAAGTACGCCAGCGCGATCGAGAAGATCGGCAGCCAGTACGCCGAGTTCGACCGGGTCTTTGTAGTGCTCGGCAACCCGACCGTCAGCCAGGCCAACGTCACCCTGCGTGCGGTGGACTGGGACGAGCGCAAGCGCACCACACTGGAGATGGCGCGCGAGATGCAGCCCCGCATCGCCGCGCTGCCGGGCGTATCGGCTTTCCCCATCACGCCGCCCTCGCTGGGCCAGGGCTTTCGCGAGCGGCCGGTCAATTTCGTGATCCTCACCTCGGAGAGTTACGAAAACCTGAACCAGGTGGTGCGCCAGTTCCTCGACGAGATCGCCAAGAACCCGGGCATCCAGGGGGCGGACGTGGACCTGCGCCTGAACAAGCCCGAGCTCAAGATCGACGTGAACCGGGAAAAGGCCTCGGACCTGGGCGTGGGCGTGGATGCCGTGGCGCGCGCCATCGAGACCATGCTGGGCGGCCGGCTGGTGACGCGTTACAAGAAGGGTGGCGACCAGTACGACGTGATCGTGCAGACCCAGTCCGTGGGTCGAGACACGCCCGACGACATCGAGCGCATCTTCGTGCGCGGCCGCAACGACACCATGATTCCGCTGGCTTCGCTGGTGACGGTGCGCGAGTCGGTCTCGCCGCGTGAACTCAACCACTTCAGCCAGCGCCGTGCGGTCACCATCACGGCCAATCTGGCACCTGACTATTCCCTGGGGCAGGCGCTCGATTTCCTGGACCAGGTCGGTGCCCGTGTGCTCAAACCGGGTTACACCACCGATCTCAACGGCACGTCGCGCGAGTTCAAGAACTCGCAGGGTTCGCTCACCATCGTGTTCGTGCTGGCGCTGCTGTTCATCTTCCTGGTGCTGGCGGCGCAGTTCGAGAGTTTCGTGGACCCGCTGGTCATCATGCTGTCGGTGCCGCTGTCCATGATCGGCGCGCTGCTGGCGCTGAAATTGAGCAACGGTTCGCTCAACGTCTATTCGCAGATCGGCCTGATCACGCTCGTGGGGCTGATCACCAAACACGGCATCCTGATCGTCGAGTTTGCCAACCAGATGCGCGAGCAGGGCATGGACATGTTCGAGGCCGTGGTGAAGGCATCCAGCCAGCGCCTGCGCCCCATCCTGATGACCACCGGCGCCATGGTGCTGGGGGCGGTCCCGCTGGCGCTGTCCACCGGCGCGGGAGCCGAGAGCCGCATCCAGATCGGCTGGGTCATCGTGGGTGGCATGACGCTGGGCACACTGCTGACCATCTTCGTCGTGCCCACCATGTACACCCTGCTGGCGCGCAAGCACGCGCCCGGCGCCGACAAGCGTGCGGTCAGCGAGGCCGCGGCGCACGACACCGAGCTGATCGCCAAGTAGTAGGCCATGCCGCACAATCAGCGGCATGAGCCTGCTCTCCACCGATGACCCCGGCCTGAGTTCCGCCGAAGCTGCGCGACGCCTGGCCGAAGATGGCCCCAATGCCTTGCCGGGCGACGGTGGCCGTAGCTGGCTGCACATCGTGCGCGAGACCGTGCGCGATCCCATGTTCTCCCTGCTCCTGGCCGCGGCCGGTCTCTACCTGCTGCTGGGTGAACTGCAGGAAAGTCTGAGCCTGGGTCTGATGGTGTGTGTGGTTATCGGCCTCACGCTTTACCAGGAGGGCAAGACGGAGCGCGCCATCCAGGCGCTGCGTGACCTGTCCAGCCCGCGCGCGCGCGTCATACGCGACGGCCAGGCGCATACCATCGCTGGCCGCGAACTGGTGCGCGGCGACCTTTTGCTGCTGGCCGAAGGCGACCGCGTGGCGGCCGATGCCGAACTGCTCTCGGCCGGCGAGTTGCAGGTGGACGAATCCCTGCTCACGGGCGAGTCGGTGCCGGTCAGCAAGAACGCTAGCGCGGTGTCGGCGCTGCATGCCGGCACGCTGGTGGTGCAGGGCCAGGGCCTGGCGCGCGTGAGCGCCACCGGGCCGCGCAGCCAGATGGGGCAGATCGGCCAGGCGCTGCAGACCGTGCAGGCCGAGGAGTCGCCCTTGCGCCAACAGACCCGCGGGCTCGTGCATCGCCTGGCCTGGCTGGGGCTGGCCTTGAGTTTGGCGTTGACTCTGATCCAGGGCCTGATGCATGGCGACTGGCTGCAGGCCCTGCTGGCAGGTATCGCGCTGGTCATCGCGCTGCTACCCCAGGAGTTCACGGTGGTGCTGACCGTGCTGCCGGCGTTGGGGGCCTGGCGACTCTCGCACCAGCAGGTGCTCACGCGCCGCATCGCCGCCATCGAGACGCTGGGCGCCACCTCGGTGCTGTGCGTGGACAAGACCGGCACGCTGACCCAGAACCGCATGCGCGTGGCCAGCCTGAGCGCGGGCGGCGCCGAAATGACGCTGGACGGTGCGCCGTCCGGCGACCTGCCCGAGGACTTCCACACCCTCGTGGAATACGCCATCCTGGCCAGCCGGGTCGATCCTTACGATCCGATGGAGCAGGCCTTCCATGCCCAGGGTCAGCAGTTCCTGGCGCAGACCGAGCATCTGCATGCGCGCTGGTCGCTGGTGCACGAATACGCCCTGACACCTCAGTTGCGGGCCATGGCCCACGTCTGGAAGGGCGAGGCGCAGGACTCCCATGTGGTGGCGGCCAAGGGATCGCCGGAGGCGATCGTCGACCTCTGCCATCTGGATGCGGCGCGCCGCGGGAATGTGGAGGCCGCAGCCGATGCCATGGCCGCGCGTGGCCTGCGTGTGTTGGGGGTAGCGCGAGCCCGCCACGCCGGACCCCCCTGGCCCGCGGGCGAGCACGACTTCGACTTCGAGTTCATCGGACTGCTGGGCCTGGCCGATCCGCTGCGCGAGGAGATTCCGCAGGCCGTGCGCGAGTGCCGCGAGGCCGGCATCCGTGTGGTGATGATCACCGGCGACTACCCGGTCACGGCGCGTGCCATCGCACGCCAGGCCGGACTGGATGCGCAGGAGGTGCTCACCGGCGACGAACTCGAGCGCCTGCCGGATGCCGAGCTACAGCAGCGCCTGCGCACGGCCAGTATCTGCGCCCGTATCACCCCGGCGCAGAAGCTGCGCATCGTGCAGGCCCTGCAGGCCACCGGAGCGGTGGTGGCCATGACGGGCGACGGTGTCAACGATGCGCCAGCGCTCAAGGCGGCGCACGTGGGTGTGGCCATGGGGGCGCGTGGCACGGACGTGGCGCGCGAGGCGGCGGCCATCGTGCTGGTGGACGACAACTTTGCGTCCATCGTGCGTGCCGTGCGCCAGGGCCGGCGCATCTTCGGCAACCTGCGCAAGTCCATGAGCTACATCATGGCGGTGCACGTACCCATCGCCGGCATGGCCTTGCTGCCGCTGCTGCTGGGCTGGCCCATCGTGCTCTTCCCCATGCACATCGCGCTGCTGGAGCTGGCCATCGATCCGGCCTGCGCCATGGTGTTCGAGAACGAGCCGGCCGACGAGGACGTGATGCGCCAGCCGCCGCGCGACCCGGCCGCCCCGCTGTTTGCCGGCGGCACGCTGGTGCAGGCGGTGCTGCAGGGCCTGGGTGTGTTGGCGGCGGTGCTGGGGGTATATCTCTGGGGGACGCAGCAGCTCGACGAAGCGCAGGCACGATCGCTGGCCTTCAGCACCCTGGTGTTGGGCAACCTGGCGCTGATCGTGTCCAACCGCGCCGGCCCGCGCGGCCTGCTGGCCTCCTTGCTGGTCCCCAACCGCATGCTGTGGGGCGTCATGGCCTTCACCTTGGGGCTGCTGGCCCTCGCGCTCTACCTGCCGCCACTGACCGGTGTGCTGCACATGACGCCGCTGTCTGGGGGGCTGCTGGGCATCGCCGTGGCGGGTGCCGGGGCCTGTCTGCTGTGGTTCGAGGCGCTCCGGGTGCTGGCGCGCCGCAGTGTTTCCCGTCGGGTCTGATCAGATCACGCCGTCAAACATCATCACGTCGACTTCGTCGCCCACGGCGACGTTGCCCTGACCGTGATGCAAGACGATGAGCCCGTTGCCCTGCACCATGGAGCTGAGCACGCCCGAGCCCTGGTTGCCGGTGGTGCGCACCTGCAGGCTGCCGTCGGGGGCGGCGCTGACGAAGCCCCGCTGGTACTCGGTGCGCCCAGGTTTCTTGCGCAATGCCTCCAGACTGCGTGCGCGCAACAGTGGGGCGGGTGCGGCGGTGGAGCCCATCATCTGTAGCAGGGCTGGGCGTACGAAGGCCAGGAAGGTCACCATCACGGCCACCGGGTTGCCTGGCAGACCAAACAGGACAGATTTATCAATGCGGCCCACCGCCATGGGGCGGCCCGGGCGCATGGCGATGCGCCAGAAGGCCACGTCGCCGAGTTTTTTCATCATGGCCTTGGTGTAGTCGGCCTCACCCACGCTGACGCCGCCGCTGGTGATGATGGCGTCGGCTTCGGCCGCCGCACGACGGAAGGTCGCTTCCAGCCGCTCGGGGCTGTCGCCGACCACGCCGTAGTCCAGCACCTCGATGCCCAGCCGCTTGAGCAGGCCGAAGACGGTGTAGCGGTTGCTGTCGTAGACCGCACCTTCGCGCGGCGCTTCGCCCAGGCTCAGGATCTCGTCGCCGGTGGAGAAGTAGGCCACCTTGAGGCGGCGCCAGACCCGCACCGTGGGGATGCCCAGGCTGGCTGCCAGGCCTAGTGCGGCGGGCGAGAGTCGGGTGCCCTGGCGCAGCGCGGGCTGGCCCTGCATCACGTCCTCACCCTTGAAGCGGCGGTTGTCGCCGGGCTGCAGCAGGCCGGGGGGAATCGTGATGGCCTCGCCCTCGGCCTTGACGAACTCCTGCGGCACCACGGTGTCTAGCCCGCTGGGCATGATGGCGCCGGTCATGATGCGCAGGCACTGGCCCGGGCCCACCGTGCCGGCCCAGGCCTTGCCGGCCAGCGCGGTGCCGACCGGGGTCAGCGTGAGCGGGCCGTCGGCGCGCAGCTGGCGGCCGTCGAAGGCGTAGCCGTCCATGGCCGAGTTGTCGTGCGGCGGCACGCTGACGGGGGAGATCACGTCCTGCGCCAGCACACGGTCCAGCGCGTCGAAGAGGGGCAGTTCCTCCACTTGCGCGACCGGCTCGACCAGGCGGGCCAGGAAGTCGTTGACGGCGGCGGCGCTCAGGGCTTGCGGGTCGTAGCCCTGCAGCTCGGCGGCGATCTGCTCAATGCTTTTCATGCGGGAGACCGGGTCAGGAATTTTCGAGTTGCTTGAGCTCGGCCAGGGTGTTGGCATTGGCAAAGGCCAGCGGGTCGTCGCCGGGCTGGTCAAAAGGCACGACCACGGTCTTGTGCAACGCGGTCCAGGCGTCGATCTTGCGGCCTCCGCCCTGGGTGAACTGGACCAGGCTTTCCAGCAACTCGACGCGCAGCAGGCAGAACACCGGCTGGGTCCTCACCTTCACCTCGCCCCGCTCATCTTTCTCCGGGGCGGCGGCCATGGCGATCTCGGCCTGCTCACGGTCCATGGCTTCGGCCAGGCGAGCCACCAGGTCCAGCGGGAAACGCGGTGAGTCGCAGGGGGCCGTGACCAGGTAGGGCGTCTCGCAGCGCTCCAGCCCGGTCAGGAAACCGGCCAGCGGGCCGGCGTAATCAGCGAGCACGTCGGGCCAGACCTCGGCGCCGAAGGATTCGTAGGCCGCCAGGTTGCGGTTGGCGTTGATCATGACCTGGCCCACCTGCATCTGCAGGCGCATCAGCGTGTGCAGGGCCATGGGCATGCCGTTGAAGTTCTGCAGTCCCTTGTCGACGCCGCCCATGCGGCTGCCGCGGCCGCCCGCCAGGATCAGGCCGGTGATTTCAGAAGAGTCGATCATTTGAAGTTTTCGTAGACAGTGCTGAGTGTTGCAACAGAGGTGAAGCAATCCGAGGGACGCCGCGGAACCGGCTTCGCCGGGCCGCTGGCGTCGCCCCCTGCAAGGGGGGGGCGTAGCGACACGCAGTGCGCGCAGCCTGGGGGTGTGCCACGTTCATCCGCCGATGTAGCTCATCTCGACGCGGCGCTGGCCGCCGTGCCCGCTGTCGGGCGGCTGGGCGCCGCGTTGTTCGGAGTATCGGTCGTCGCGTGCACCCCAGATATGGCCGATGGCCGACTCGATGTCGGCGTCGCTGGCGCCGCCACGGATCAGCGAGCGCAGGTCATGGCCCTGGGTCGCGAACAGGCAGAGGTAGAGCCGGCCTTCGGTGGAGAGGCGGGCGCGGTTGCAGTCGCCGCAGAAGGCGTGCGTGACGCTGCTGATGACACCGATCTCGCCCGCTGCCTGGTCATGGCGGCCGGCGGCATCGGCATAACCCCAGCGTTCGGCGGTCTCGCCCGGGGCGCTGTGGCCGAGTTGTACCAGGGGCATTTCGGCGTGGATGAGCTTGACCACCTCGGCTGAGGGCAGCACCTCGTCCATGCACCAGCCGTTGGTGGCGCCCACGTCCATGTATTCGATGAAACGCAGCACCATGCCCGAGCCACGGAAATGCCGCGCCATGCGCAGGATCTCGTGCTCGTTGGTGCCGCGTTTGACCACCATATTGATCTTGATCGGGCCCAGGCCCGCTTCCTTGGCCGCCTGGATGCCTTCGAGCACGTCGCCCACGGGGAAGTCGACGTCGTTCATGCTGCGGAAGACGGCATCGTCCAGCCCGTCCAGGCTGACGGTCACGCGTTGCAGGCCGGCGGCCTTGAGGGCTTTGGCCTTGCGCGCCAGCAAGGAGCCGTTGGTGGTCAGCGTCAGGTCCAGGGGCTCGCCGTCGATGGTGCGCAGCGCGGCCAGCTGTTCTATCAATACTTCGATGTTCTTGCGCAGCAGGGGCTCGCCGCCCGTCAGGCGGATCTTGCGCACACCATGGGCGGCAAAGAGGCGTGCCACCCGGGTGATTTCCTCGAAGCTCAGCAGGGCGCTGTGCGGCAGATAGGCATAGTCCTTGTCGAAGATTTCCTTGGGCATGCAGTAGCTGCAGCGAAAATTGCAGCGGTCGGTCACGCTGATGCGCAGGTCACGCAGCGGCCGTCCCAACTGGTCGGCGAGCAGGCCATTGGCTGCAATGCGGGTGGCCGGGTCGAAGGCGGCCGCAGGAGCCCTCAGCGTCGGGATGCGCTGGTCGACCAGGGGGATGACACGTTCGGACATACCCTTATTGTGACCCAGCCGGCATACCCCTGGCGGCAAGGCAGAATCAGGGCAGGGACAAGAAAAACCCAGACCCCCGAAAACCTCGCCCATGAACCGCATCTACAAGCTCACCTGGCTGGCTGTCCTCTGTGGGCTGGCCAGTACCGCCGTGGCCCAGCAGCCGCCGGCCGTCTCGGAAAAGGATTACCTGGATGAGGTGCCTGTCGTCCTCTCGGTCTCGCGCCTGCCACAACGGTTGGACGAAACGCCGGGTGCGGTCACCATCATCGACCGGCAGATGATCCGCATGAGCGGCGCGCGTGACGTGGCCGATCTGCTGCGCCTGGTGCCGGGTTTTCGCGTGAGCAATTCCTTCGAGAGCAACTCGCCCCAGGGCAGCTACCACACCAGCCAGAACGATTACTCCAATCACATGCAGATCCTGGTCGATGGCCGTTCGGTCTATTCGGTCTATCTGCGTGGCGGCACCGGACCGGGTTTGCAGGCGGTGGCGCTGGAGGACATCGAGCGCATCGAGGTGCACCGCGGCTCCAACTCGGCGGCTTATGGCGCGCGGGCCTTTCTGGGAACGATCAACATCGTCACACGCGATCCGGTCGACACCATGGGCACGCATGTCCAGGCTGCCGGGGGCGACAACGGTATCCAGGATACGCTGGTGCGTCTGGGCTGGGGGGATGACCAGGCACGTTTCCGGCTCAGTGCCGATGGACGCGCTGACGACGGCTTGCGTGGCGACAGCGGCGGCGCCCGTATCCAGCGCGTCAACCTGCGTGCCGACCTGCGTACCAGCAGCCAGGACATGGTGGAGTTGCGCACCGGCCAGAGCGTGATCGAGGCGGGTGTTGGCTTTGCCGGTCAGGACGGCAACGCGCCAAGGACACGCCAGCTCGACACGGCTTTCATCCAGCTCGACTGGAAGCGCAGCCTGGGTGTGGACCAGGACCTGGCTTTGCAGGTCTCACACACGGCCGAGTCCATCCGGGACCGTTTTGTCTACGCGCCGGCGCCGGCGCTGACCATCGATTTCGGTGGCCGTGCCACCAATGAGAACATCTCAGTGCAGCACACCCTGCGGGCCACTCCGACGCTGCGCCTGGTCTGGGGCGGTGAGTTGCGACGCGAGACCATTGTTTCGCGCCCGCTGTACGACACCGACTCGGCCTTCGTGACAGACTTCACCCGGCTGTTCAGCAACGCCGAGTGGCGCCTGCATCCGGACCTGCTGCTCAATGCCGGCGCCCTGTACGAGCGCAGCAGCATCGGCGGAGAGCACACCTCGCCGCGTGTCATGCTGAACTGGCAGGTGACCGAGGGGCATACCCTGCGTTATGGCCTGACACAGGCCTTCCGGCCCCCGAGCACTTTTGAAAAATTCGCCAACGTACGCTATTACCTCGGTGGCGCGCTCGCGGATTCGACCGACGTGGCGCGCGGCAACGTGAGCTCGGAGAAGGTCCAGACACGGGAACTGGGCTACCTGGCCGAACTGCCCGGCAAGGTATTGAGCCTGGATGTGCGGGTGTTCGAGGAAAGGGTCATCGACTTCATCAAGCGCCCCAGCTACAGCCTGCCGGGCAGCGGCAACAACAACGAGGCTTTCGATTACGTCAATGGCGAGGATTTCAACATCCATGGCTACGAGTACCAGCTCAAATGGAAGCCTTGGCAGGATGGCCAGCTGATCTATGGCCAGGCCTGGGTCGACAGCACGCAATCGGTCGGGACCGGACGGGTCGGCCTGTACGGCAGCCAGAGCTTCATGTTCATGCAGCACCTGCCGCAGGGCTTCGATTTCAGCCTGATGTATTACCAGGCCGATGCCAGCCACTTCCCTGGTGCCGACGAGGCGGCGCCGGCCTTCAGCCGCACCGATGTACGTCTGGCCCGGGCCATGCGCCTGGGCGGCCGGCGGGCTGAACTGTCCCTGGTGGTTCAGAATCTCGGGGCCTCGTACCAGGATTTCATGCCGAGTTTCCGTTTCCATCAGCAGGCCTATGTGATGCTGCGACTGGAGAACTGATGTCCTTGTCCGCCCTGTTGCGGCATGGCCTGCCGCTTCTGCTTTTGCTGACGTGCGCGGCGGGCGTTGTGCGTGCCAACGACGCGGCGGTGCTGGTCGTGAGCAGTGAGCGCAGCCCGGCCTATCTGGAGGCGGCCGAGGCGATCGCCAGTGAACTGGGCCGGCTGACGACGGAGCCCCGGCGCCAGGTTCTGCAGCTCACGGTGGCCGATCTGCCGGCTTACCGTGGCGCCGCACCGCGCCTCTACGTCGCCCTGGGGGCCGAGGCCTGCGGCCTGCTGGGCCGCACCCCGGCCCCGGCGCCGGTGTTGTGTGCCTTGCTGCCGCGTGCCAGTTTCGAGCGGGTGCTGCGCGAGACCGGCCGGCGTGCCGGGGCTTCGCTTTCAGCCCTCTACCTGAACCAGCCGCTGGGCCGCCAGCTCGACCTGATGCGATTGGCCCTGCCGCAGGCGCGGCGCGTGGGCGTGCTGTGGGGGGCTGACGCACAGGCCAGTGAAGCCATGCTGGAATCGGCCGCCCAGGCGCGTGGACTCAAGGTGGTCGGCGTGCCGGTGAAGCCAGACGAGCCGGTATTCAACGGCCTGAAAAAGATCCTCGACGAGTCCGACCTCTTGCTGGCGTTGGCTGATCCGCAGATCTACAACAGCAGCAGCATCCAGAACATCCTGCTGGCCTCCTTCCGGGCCCAGGTGCCCATGCTGGCTTTTTCGCCGGCCTATGTGCGTGCCGGCGCCTTGATGGCGGTCTACTCGACGCCGGCGCAGATCGGTCAGCAGGCCGGTCTGATCGCCCGGGGCGTGCTGCAGGGGCAGCCGCTGGGGGTGCCGCAGTACCCCTTGCAGTTCGAGGTCAGCGTCAACGAGCACGTGGCGCGCTCCCTGGGGCTCAAGCTGGATGCCGGCAACCTGGCCGAGCGTCTGCGTCGACAGGAACGAGGCCCATGACATTCTTCGATATCCGTGACCGCATGCTGCTGGCGGCGCTGTTGCCGGTGACCCTGGTGGCTGTGCTGCTGTCGAGTGTTTTCCTGGCCGGGCGCTACGCCGATCTCGACGAAGCCCATCAGCAGCGCGCCCGTTCCCTGGCACGCCAGCTGGCTAGCGCCAGCGAATACGGCCTGTTCTCCGCCAATGCCAGCAGCCTGCAGGCGATTGCCGCCGGCGCCCTGCGCGAGCCGGATGTGCGCTCGGTCATGATCCTGAACGCCCAGGGGCAGGCGCTGGCGCTCGCGGGTTCGTCCGGGCTGACGACCCTGCCTGCCCTCGGGCCGCAGGAGCAGCGCTGGGTCGATGCCACGACCGGTCTTGAACTGTTGCTCCAGCCGGTCAATGCTTCGCAACTACGGCTCGACGACCTGTTTGAGGTCGGTACTCCGGTCAACCAGCTCGACGCAGCGCCGCTGGGGCACGTGGTGTTGGAAATATCGCGTGCGGCCATGGTCTCGCGCAGTCACGACATGCTGGCCATCGGCCTGGCCGTCACGCTGGGGGGGGTGCTCTTCGGCGCTGTGCTGGCGGTGCGTATCGGACGCGGCGTGATCCGGCCCATCCTGCGCGTCTCCGACATGATTCACCGCATCGGCCGGGGGGAATTGTCGGTGCGCGGACAGGTGCAGCCTGACGACCCCTTGCGCGACCTGCAACTGGGCCTGAACCAGATGGCCGAGCACCTGCAGCAGGGGCGCGACGAGCTGGAGCAGCGGGTGGCCCTGGCGACCTCCGAACTGCGTGCCAAGAAGGAGGAAGCCGAGACCGCCACCCGCGCCAAGTCGCGTTTCCTGGCCGCTGCCAGCCACGACCTGCGCCAGCCCATTCACGCCCTGGGCATGTTCGTGGCACGATTGGCCCAGCTGCCGCATGACCGCGAAACCCGTCACCTGATCGGTAATCTGGAGGCCTCGGTGCGCGCCATGCAGGACCTGTTGGACGCGCTGCTCGATATCTCCCGCCTCGATGCCGACGCGGTGCGGGTCCAGTTGCAGCCGGTGCCGCTGGCGCCCCTGTTCGATCAGTTGCGCGGTGCGCTGCAGCCGGTAGCGAGTGAGAAGGGCCTGCGCCTGCGCTTGCGCTGCAGCGACCTATGGGTGCAGAGTGACCCGACCCTGCTGCATCGCATCCTGCTCAACCTGGTCAGCAATGCCCTGCGCTATACGGGAAACGGCGGCGTCCTGGTGGGCTGTCGGCGCAGCCGTGGTGGCAGCCATCTGTGGATCGAGGTCTGGGATACGGGCGTGGGCATCGCGCCCGAGCACCAGCAAGACATCTTCCGCGAGTTCTACCAGATCGGCAATCCTGAGCGCGATCGCAGCAAGGGCCTCGGCCTGGGCCTCAACATCGTGGATCGCACGGCACGCCTGCTGGGGCATCCGCTGCAGCTGTGCTCCGTACCTGGCCACGGCACGCGCTTTCGCATCGAACTGCCGCTGGCCCAGCCCGGTGATTTGCAGTCCCTGCTGGCGGCGGCCGACCCCCTGCCGGTGGATGATGTCCGCGGCCTGCGCATCCTGGTGATCGAGGATGACCGACAGTCAGCCCAGGCACTGCGCGGCCTGCTCGATTCCTGGGGATGTGTGGTGGCCGTCGTCGAGGGGCTCCAGGGGGCCCTGACCGTTGTCGAAGGCGGTTTCGTGCCCGACCTGGTCCTCAGTGATTTCCGCTTGCGGGCCGGTGAGAGCGGCATGCAGACCCTGGAGCACCTGCGTACCACCCTGGTGAGGTCGCTGCCGGCCTGTCTGATGAGTGGTGACACCGATCCGGAGTTGATCCAGGCCTGCCGCGATGCCGGCCTGCCGCTGCTGCACAAGCCGGTGCGGCCCGCCAAGCTTCGTACCCTGATCCGTCGCCTGGCCCGTCCCCAGCCTGCATCCGGCGTGTGACGCGGGTCTGGCTGCGAGGGGCCTTTCAGGCGTTGTCGTTCGGGATCACCATCGATCGGCCCGTACTGGCATAACCGTGGCGTTTGGCGGCCAGCACCGCCTGGGTGCGGGTGGTGACACCAAAGTTGCGCAGAATGCTGCTGACGTGGTTCTTCACCGTTTCCTCGGAGAGGTAGAGCATGCGCCCGATCTCCTTGTTGGTGTACCCGTCGAGCAACAGCTGCAGCACCTCCTCCTGGCGCGGTGTGAGGAGCGATGCGCTCAACTCGGCCATCGTGACTTCGTCGCCCATGAGCCTGGGCAGGGCCGGCATGTGGATGCCTCCGGCCAGCACCAGGCGGGTGACCGAGATCAGTTCATCGCTCATGCCGGACTTGGTCAGGAAAGCCGCCGCACCTTTGTGCATGACTTGCTGCATCACGCGCGGGTTGACCGAGCCGGAGAGGACGATGATCGGCAGGGCAGGGTGCTGACGGCCAAAGACGTCCAGCGCCTCCAGTCCATTCATGTCGGGCAGGTGGTAGTCGAGCAGGACCAGGTCAAGTTCGGGTTCCTGTTGCGCCAGTTCGAAGGCGCGCGCGCAGGAGCCGGCTTCCAGCACGTCGACGTCATCTTCCAGTCCGCGCAGAACCTGGCGCAGGCCTTCGCGGATCAGGGCGTGATCATCAACTACCAGTATCTTCAATGTGGTTCCCAACGATGGGCGCAATGGCCGTGCAAGGCCCGCTAGACAAGGCGCATGACCGGGACGTGACCAGAGCCGCCCCGGCAGCACTCAGACTTGGATGTCAACGCAGGGGGGTGGGCACCGTGGGGATGTGGTCCTGGTCGTCGCGGCGCAGATCGTTGCGCGAGGGCGGCAGATCGAATTTGCCCAGTTCTGCAGAGACTCGCCAGTAGGCCGGTCCGGGCATGCGGGTATGGGGGAAGCCGCAGGTCGGCGCAAATACCCAGGCCATCACATGCGAGTTGTGATTGTTGGTGGGATCGAAGTGCTGCAGCCCTTGCAGGATCTGCTGTTTGAGCAGAGGCGCATAGCGCAACAGGCCCTCGTGCCAGGTGTAGACGACCAGATTGATCTGGAAGTTCGGTGCCTGGCCGGTGTGCGGCCGCGCAATGACCTCACAACCGATCCAGTCGATCGGAATGCCATTGAGACGCAGGGTGTCGCGCAAGACCATGCGCACCAGATCCCGGTAGTTGATCGGGTTTTGGGAGTGATTGGAGGCACCCAGCGTCGATGGACTGTCAGCCGACGGGCTGTGGGATGCAGGGTTGCGGGAAGAACGGAACAATTCGAACATGGGAGCACTCCGAAAGACAGAAACGGAACCTACCTTGCCCGTGATGCCCGGGCTCTCCACCACCGACAAAGTCATTATAGATACTTCAGGTAGGACGGCAGAAGAAATACGCCCCACCCCCTGCAAGACAGGTCCGTGCACCGACTCGGTGCCGGCAGCGCGGGGTTAGGTGGGTCTGCGCTATCGTCTTGGTGGTGGCATTGACGATCCATATCGCCTGATCGTCATCGGCAGCGGGGCCGTACCAACTGGCGCCAGGGCCGGTCCATCGGTTTGTTTCGCAAAAAAAAAGCCCGCCGGAGGGCGGGCTTGCTGGAACGGGTGACTTTTCTTCAGCCGTGGAATTTCATCATCAACGGCACGATCAGCAGCGCCACGATGTTGATGATCTTGATCAGCGGGTTGATGGCCGGGCCGGCGGTGTCCTTGTAGGGGTCGCCCACGGTGTCGCCGGTGACGGCGGCCTTGTGGGCTTCAGAACCCTTGCCACCGTGGTGACCGTCTTCGATGTACTTCTTGGCGTTGTCCCAGGCGCCGCCGCCCGTGCACATGGAGATGGCGACAAAGAGGCCCGTGACGATGGTGCCCATGAGCAGGCCACCCAGCGCAGCCGGGCCGAGCACCAGGCCGACCAGGACCGGCACGACCACCGGCAGCAGGGAGGGGATCATCATTTCCTTGATGGCCGCCGTGGTCAGCATGTCGACCGCGGTGTCGTACTCGGGCTTGCCCGAGCCGTCCATGATGCCCTTGATGTCGCGGAACTGGCGACGTACTTCGACCACCACCGCACCAGCGGCGCGACCCACGGCTTCCATGGCCATGGCGCCGAACAGGTAGGGGATCAGGCCGCCGATGATGAGGCCGATGATGACCATCGGGTTGCTCAGGTCGAAGCTGATGACTTTGCCGAAGGATTCGAGCTTGTGCGTGTAGTCGGCGAACAGCACCAGCGAGGCCAGGCCGGCCGAGCCGATGGCGTAACCCTTGGTGACGGCCTTGGTGGTGTTGCCCACGGCGTCCAGCGGGTCGGTGATGTCACGCACGCTGGAGGGCAGCTCGGCCATCTCGGCAATGCCGCCGGCATTGTCGGTGATGGGGCCGTAGGCGTCGAGCGCCACCACGATGCCGGCCATGCTCAGCATGGAGGTCGCGGCAACGGCGATGCCGTACAGGCCGGCCAGCTGGAAGGACACCCAGATGGCGATGCAGACGAAGATCACGGGCCAGGCGGTGGAGCGCATGGACACACCCAGGCCGGCAATGATGTTGGTGCCGTGGCCGGTGGTGGAGGCTTGCGCGATGTGCTGCACCGGCGCGTATTGTGTGCCGGTGTAGTACTCGGTGATCCAAACCAGGGCGGCGGTCAGCACCAGGCCGACGGCGCAGGCACCGAACAGGCGCATCTGGCTGCCGCTGGCGGTGATGGCGTTGTCCGGAATGAGCCACATCGTGACGAAGAAGAAGGCCACCAGCGAGAGCCCGCCGGCCACGGCCAGGCCCTTGTACAGGGCCGGCATCACGTTCTTCATGCCCGGGCTGGCCTTCACGAAGAAGCAGCCGATGATGGAGGCGATGATGGACACCGCGCCCAGGGCCAGCGGGTAGACCACGGCACTGGTGCCGGCGCCGGTGACCAGCAGGGCGCCCAGCACCATGGTCGCGATCAGCGTCACAGCGTAGGTTTCGAACAGATCGGCCGCCATGCCAGCGCAGTCGCCCACGTTGTCGCCCACGTTGTCGGCGATCACGGCCGGGTTGCGCGGGTCATCCTCGGGGATGCCGGCCTCGACCTTGCCCACCAGGTCGGCACCGACGTCGGCGCCCTTGGTGAAGATGCCACCGCCCAGGCGGGCGAAGATGGAGATCAGCGAGGAGCCGAAGGCAAAACCGATCAGCGGGTTGAGCAGCTTGGCCAGGTTGCTGCTGGCGTTCAGGTTGCCGTTGCCGACCAGGAACCAATAGAAGGCGGTCACCCCCAGCAGGCCCAGGCCCACCACCAGCATGCCGGTGATGGCGCCGCCACGGAAGGCGACGTCCAGCGCCGGGCCGATGCCGCGGGTGGCAGCCTGCGCGGTGCGCACATTCGCGCGTACCGAGACGTTCATGCCGATGAAACCGCAGGCACCGGAGAGTACGGCGCCGACGATGAAGCCGACGGCGGTCTGGCCGTCGAGGAAGAGGCCGATCAGGATGGCCAGCACGACGCCGACGATGGCGATGGTTTTGTACTGGCGCGCCAGGTAGGCGGCCGCACCGGTCTGGATGGCCGCTGCGATCTCCTGCATGCGGGCGTTGCCGGCGTCTTGCGAGAGGATCCAGCTGCGGGCCCAGATGCCGTAGGCCACGGCGATCAGTCCGCATACGAGCGCCAGTATCAGCGCTGAATTGCCTGTCATATCAAACTCCTGTGTTGTTGTATCGCGTAGGGGTGGCAACGCAGGGGGCGGAGCCACCGATGCGTTGCTTCCTCGCCGCGACAGCCCACAGGTCTGACAGGACGATTGGCCAACGGGCGGACTGTAACTTGAAAACGGCCTGTTTCAAGAGGGCGTCAGGGCGGAGCAAGTAAAATCAGGGTTAATACCGATCTCTTTCCGTCTCTCAACTTAGCAAGAAGCAACCATGTCCCTCGACAACGTCACCCCAGGCAAGAATGTTCCCGAAGCTTTCAACGTGATCATCGAGATCCCGATGAACGCCGACCCCATCAAGTACGAGGTGGACAAGGAAACCGGCGCCATTTTCGTGGACCGTTTCATGAGCACGGCCATGCACTATCCGACCAATTACGGTTACGTGCCCAAGACCATCTCGGGGGACGGCGATCCGGTGGACGTGCTGGTCATCACGCCCGTGCCCCTGATCCCCGGTGTGGTCGTGCCCTGCCGTGCCATCGGCATCCTGAAGATGCAGGACGAGGCCGGCGAGGATGGCAAGGTGCTGGCGGTGCCGATCGACAAGATCCTGTCCATCTACACGCAGTGGCAGAAACCCGAAGACCTGAACCCGATGCGCCTGAACACCATCCAGCATTTCTTCGAGCACTACAAGGACCTGGAGCCGGGCAAGTGGGTCAAGGTGCTGGGCTGGGAAGGCCCGGAGTCGGCCAAGAAGGAAATCCTGGACGGCATCGCCAATTACAACAGCAAGGCCTCCAAAGGCTGATCGTCCTCACCGAATGCCACGCCGGCAGGCCCATGGGCCTGCCGGCGTTTTTTCATGCACACGCGCGAGAATCGCAGGGTTTTTCCGCCCCAGTTCGAGCTACACCTCGTGAACCCCCGCGTGTATCATGACCTGAAGGTCAATCTGGCGTACCACGCCACGAAGGAGCAAAGATCATGCAGACCAGCAGCGAGACCCGTTCCGGCAGCGCGGCCGCCACAGCGGCTTCCGGTCAGTACCTCACCCTGCGCCTGGGCAAGGAAGAGTACGCCATCGATATCCTGCGCGTGCAGGAGATCCGCTCCTACGAAGAGCCGACCCGCATGGTCAATGCGCCGGCCTTCATCAAGGGGGTGGTCAACCTGCGCGGCGTGATCGTGCCCATCGTTGATCTGCGCATGAAGCTCGCCCTGGACAAGGTCGAGTACAACGAATTCACGGTGGTCATCATTCTCAACGTGCGGGGCACCGTGATCGGCGCTGTGGTGGATTCCGTCTCCGACGTCGTCACGCTGGCGGCAGATGCCATCAAGCCGGCGCCGCAGTTCGAGACCACGCTCGACACTCGCTTCATCACCGGTCTGGCCAATGTGGGCGAACGCATGCTGATTGTCATGAACATGGAAGCACTGATGAGCAATGCCGAGATGGGCATGCTGGCCACGGTCATCAGCTGAGCGACAGGACGAGCCCGCGTCGACGGGTCTGGCACTTGCAGCCCGTGTGGGGCACAGGGAGCATGGCGATAACAGGAGACACGCATGGATTTCTGGCTTCGACTCCGGATTGGCACCCGCCTGGCCCTGGCCTTTGCCGCGGTGCTCATCATTACGACCACGGTCTCGGCACTGGGTGTCTGGCGGCTTGGGACGCTCAGGGACACCAGCCACGAGATCGCCACGGTTGAACTGCAGCGCAGCCTGCTGGCCCAGCGCTGGGCCTCACAGATTGCCATCAACTGGGTGCGGGCCTCGGCGGCGCTGAAAACCCGCGACGAGGCCTATATTGATGCCTTGCAGAAAGACATGGCGGCCACGTCCAAGGCCATCAGCGACGACCAGAAGCAGCTCGAAGGCCTGATGGAAGACCCCACAGGCAAGGAATTGCTGGCGGTCGTTGCCAAAGATCGCAAGACCTACGTCGATGCGCGTGCCGCCCTGATCAAACGGCAAAAGGCAGGGGAAGACATCCTCGGTGCGGTCGATAGCGAGTTGCGCCCGCTGGCGGAAACCTATCTCAAGGCCGTGGATCGGGTGGCGGGCCATGCCCGCCAGATCCTGGCCGAGACACAGGACGAGGCCGAGGCGACTGCCGCACGCAGCCAGCTGGCCCAGACGGGCGGCACCGTGCTGGCTGTGTTGCTGGGCATCGTCCTGGCCTATCTGGTCACCCGTTCCATCGTGCGGCCGGTCCAGCAGGCCGCCGCTTCCACGCGCCAGATTGCCGAAGGAGACCTGACGACGCACATTTCTGCGCGTGGTTCCGATGAGGTGGCCCAATTGCTGCAGTCCCTGGCGGCCATGCAGCACAACCTGGCCCGCATCGTCAGCCGGGTGCGCCAGGGGAGTGAATCGGTGTCGACCGCCAGTGCTGAGATCGCCCAGGGCAACCACGACCTGAGCGCGCGAACCGAAAGCCAGGCCAGCGCGCTGGAGGAAACGGCGGCTTCCATGGAGGAGCTGTCCTCCACCGTGCGCCAGAACGCCGACAACGCCCGCCAGGCCAACCAGCTGGCCCAGAGCGCCAGCACCGTGGCCATGCAAGGCGGTGAAGTGGTGGCCCAGGTGGTCGAGACCATGAAGGGCATCAATGATTCAAGCAAGAAGATTGCCGACATCATCAGCGTGATCGACGGCATCGCCTTCCAGACCAATATCCTGGCGCTGAACGCAGCGGTTGAGGCTGCGCGCGCGGGTGAGCAAGGGCGCGGTTTTGCCGTGGTGGCTGCCGAAGTGCGCAGCCTGGCGGGTCGCTCGGCCGAAGCAGCCAAGGAGATCAAGAGCCTGATCACCGATAGCGTGAGCCGCGTGGGGCAGGGCACGGTCCTGGTCGACCAGGCGGGCAGCACCATGACCGAGGTGGTGGCCAGCATTCGGCGGGTGACCGACATCATGGGCGAGATCAGCGCGGCCAGCAGCGAGCAGAGCCAGGGCGTCGCGCAGGTCGGCGAGGCCGTGACCCAGATGGACCAGGCCACGCAGCAGAATGCCGCGCTGGTGGAGGAGATGGCGGCGGCCGCCAGCAGTCTCAAGAGCCAGGCGCTGGATCTGGTGCAGACGGTGGCCGTGTTCAAGGTGGATGCCCGGCAGCACGATTTCAGCGTTCCGACGACAGCGCCCGCCCCTGCCGTGCGTGCGGCCCAGCCCGCCGGTCTGCCTGTGCGTGCGGCTGCGCCCCGTCCAACGGGCGCAAGCGCTGCTCCGGCGGCGGCGCCAGCGGCACCGGCGACCCGGCGCGAGCCCCCCAAGCTCAGCGCCAAAGCCGGCGGCGATGACGGCGACTGGGAAACCTTCTGAGGCCCTATTCCGCTTGCCGTAGCGGGGAGTGCCGCTCCAGTTCATCGACGTAGTCGGCGACACCCAGCGCCTCGCGCTCCAGGTAGCGTCCGATGGCGCTGGCGAATTCCGGATGCGACAGCCAGTGGGCACTGCTGGTGCGCACCGGGAGCAGCGCCCGGGCCAGTTTGTGTTCCCCCTGCGCCCCGCCCTCGAAGCGCTGGTAGCCCTGGGCGATGCACCATTGCAGCGGGCTGTAATAGCAGGCCTCGAAGTGCAGGCAGTCGACCCGCTCCAGCGCCCCCCAGTAGCGTCCCCAGGCCACTTTTTCCGATCCGCTGTCGCTGACGGCGATCAGGCTGCAGGCGATGGGCTGGCCCCGGCGTTCGGCGATGAAGAGCAGCCAGTGGTCTGCCTGGGTGTGGGCGATCTCCTCGAAGAACGCCCGGCTCAGATAGGGCGGGTTGCCGTGTTCGAGATAGGTTTGCTCGTAGCAGCGGTAGAAGAAGTCCCAGTCCTGCGGGAGGATGGCCGGTCCGCGGGCGTGCCTGAGCGTGACGCCGGCCTCGATCACCTTGCGCCGTTCCTGCCGTATCTTCTTGCGCTTCTCCTGGTTGAGCGCGGCGAGGAAATCATCGAAGTCACGGTAGGGTTCAGGTTTCCGATTCTCCCAGTGAAATTGCACGGTGTGGCGCTGCATCAGGCCGGCCTGCTGGCAGGCCTGAAGATCCTGTGGATGTCCGAAGAGCAGGTGCAGTGAAGACAGCTCCTTGTCACGGCACAGATCCAGTACCGCTTCCACCAGTGCCGAACGGGAGGCAGCGTCACGTGCCAGCAGGCGGCTGCCTGGTACCGGCGTGAAGGGGACAGCCACCACGGCCTTGGGATAGTAGGGGAGGCCGTGACGCAGGTGAGCATCGGCCCAGGCCCAGTCGAACACGTATTCGCCCCGTGAGTGGGACTTGATGTACAGCGGACAGGCCGCCTGCAGGACCCCGGCGGCGTCCCAGAGGGTGACGAAGCGCGGTGTCCAGCCCGTGGCGGGGCAGGCGCTGCCGCTGCGGTGCAGTGCGGCCAGGTATTCGTGCTGCATGAAGGGCGTGGGCTGGGGCTGCTGCGCCAGCAATCCGTTCCAGGCCCCGGCATCGAGCTCCAGCGGGGAATTAATCACCCGGATGACATAATTGCTTTTGCTCACGCTGCTTCCCGACTTTCCTTGCCTTCCATGACCTTGCGTATCTGTGTTGCCCAGTTCAACTTTGTCGTCGGCGATCTGGCGGGCAATGCACAAAAAATCATTGCAGCGGCCCGCGCGGCCCACGCGACCGGGGCCCGGCTATTGCTCACGCCCGAACTTTCCATCTGCGGATACGCGGCGGAAGACCTGTTCTTCCGGCCATCGTTCGTCGCCGCCTGTGATGATGCCGTGAAAACAGTGGCCCGCGAGCTGGCCGGGTTAAAGGACATGACGGTGGTGGTGGGGCATCCCGCTGCCGTCGAAGCGAGCGGACAGCGCACGCGCTCGGTCACCGTGCCCAACCGCGTCAATGCGGCCAGCGTCCTGTGCGAAGGGCGGGTGATCGCCAGCTATGCCAAGCGCGAGCTGCCCAACTACCAGGTCTTCGACGAGCGGCGTTATTTCGTGCCGGGTCGGGATACCTGCGTGTTCGAGGCGGGCGCGGCCGGTGCGCGTCTCAAGGTCGGCCTGCTGATCTGCGAGGACGCCTGGTACGAAGCGCCGGCACGCGAAACGCGTGCGGCCGGTGCCGAGCTGCTGGCCGTGATCAATGCCTCGCCCTTCCATGTGGGCAAGGGCAGCGAGCGCGAAGACATGATGCGACAACGGGCCCGGGACTGCGGCTTGCCGCTGGTCTACGCCCATCTGGTCGGTGGCCAGGACGAGGTGGTCTTCGAGGGGCATTCTTTCGCCCTGCAGGCCGATGGTGCGTTGGCGGCGCGGGCGCCGAGTTTTACCGAGGACGCCTTCGTGGTGGACCTGCAGCGTAGCGCAGCAGGTGTGCAATTGCAGGGGGCGATCGAGCCCGACCGCAGTGCGGATGCCGACCTCTGGGATGCCCTGGTGTTGGGCGTGCACGACTACGTGGGCAAGAACGGGTTTCCCGGCGCGATCATCGGCCTGTCCGGCGGTATCGACTCGGCCCTGGTGCTGGCCATCGCGGTCGATGCCTTGGGGGCCGAGCGGGTGCGCACGGTCATGATGCCCTCGCCCTACACGGCCGACATCAGCTGGATCGACGCACGGGACATGGCTCAGCGCATGGGCGTGCAGTACGACGAGATCTCCATCGTGCCTGAGTTCGAGGCCTTCAAGGCCTCGCTGGCGCAGGAGTTCAGGGGCCTGCCCGAGGACACGACCGAGGAGAACATCCAGGCCCGCATCCGCGGTACGCTGCTGATGGCCCTGTCTAACAAGAGTGGTCGCATCGTGCTGACCACGGGCAACAAGTCCGAGATGGCGACCGGTTACTGCACACTCTACGGCGACATGGCCGGCGGCTTTGCCGTGATCAAGGACCTGGCCAAGACCACGGTGTTCCGGCTGGCGCGCTGGCGCAATGCCCATGACCCGCACGGCAGCGGTGCGAACCCGATTCCGGAGCGCATCATCACCCGCCCGCCCAGCGCCGAACTGCGGCCGGACCAGAAGGACCAGGACAGCTTGCCCGAATACGAGGTGCTGGACGCGATCGTCGAGCGCTATATGGAAAACGACCAGGGCATCGAGGAGATCGTGGCCCAGGGGTATGCGCGGGCCGACGTCGAGAAGGTGACGCGGCTGATCAAACTCAACGAATACAAGCGGCGCCAGGCGCCGGTGGGCATCCGGGTTACCCACCGCAGTTTCGGCAAGGATTGGCGTTATCCTATTACCAACAAGTTCCGGGCCTGACTTGCATCGCAGGCAGGCTGACCGTCAGCTCATTCACCGACAGGAAGAAGATTCATGAAGCAGATTACCGCCATCATCAAGCCGTTCAAGCTCGAGGAAGTGCGTGAGGCCCTGGCCGAGTGCGGCGTGACCGGCCTGACCGTCACCGAGGTCAAGGGCTTCGGCCGCCAGAAAGGCCATACCGAACTCTACCGCGGCGCCGAATACGTGGTGGACTTCCTGCCCAAGGTCAAGGTCGAGGTGGTGGTCAAGACCGACGACGTGGACCGCTGTGTCGACGCCATCGTCAAAGCGGCCCGTACCGGCAAGATCGGCGACGGCAAGATCTTCATCACCTCGGTCGAGCGCGTGGTGCGCATCCGCACCGGTGAGCTCGACAACTCGGCGATCTAAATTCCGTCGAGGCGCGGCGCGGGCGCCATACCCGCCGCCTGCACCAGGCTGCTGAGCAGGGCCACCGGCTCATTGCCGGTCTGGATCAGGCTCATCTGCCAGTCACTCAGGAATTGCTGCTGCACGGTCGCGGCCAGGAAGGCCAGCAGTCCGTCGTAGTAGCCGCCGCTGTTCAGGATACCGACCGGTTTGTCGTGGTAGCCCAGCTGGCGCCAGGTCCAGACCTCGAACAGTTCCTCGAAAGTGCCGATCCCGCCTGGCAGGGCCACGAAGGCGTCGGCACGCTCGGCCATCATGCGTTTGCGGTCGTGCATGGTGTCCACGATGTGCAGCTCGGTGCAGTCGTGCAGCGCCCATTCCTTTTCCACCAGCGCCTTCGGGATGATGCCGACCACACGGCCACCGGCTTGCAGGGTGGCTTCGGCCACGATGCCCATCAATCCGGCCTTTCCGCCACCGTAGACCAGCTGACCGCCATGCCGTCCGATCCACTGCCCCACGGTGCGCGCCATGTCGGCAAATTGCGGGTCCAGGCCTGGGCGCGAGCCGCAGTAGACACAAAGGGAGAAGGCGGGGGTCATGCGAGGAAGCGATGGTAGAGGCCGGCGCACCAGATGCCTGTGCACAGCAGCAGGCTCAGCAGCACGGCCGCACTGCCCATGTCCTTGGCGCGCTTGGACAGGTCGTGCCATTCGGGACCGATACGGTCGATGGCGGTCTCGATGCCGGTGTTGAGCAGCTCGACGATCATGACAAAAAGGACGGCGCCAGCCAGCAGGGCCGTTTCCACCCAGTTGCGGCCGATCCAGAATGAGAGCGGCAGCAGGACCAGAGCGGCCAGGGCTTCCTGGCGAAACGCGGCCTCATGCCAGCCGGCCCGCAGGCCCTCGACGGAGTAACCCAGGGCGTGCCAGATGCGGCTCAGGCCGCGGCGCGCTTTTTGCGGGTTGACGGTGGTGTTGTGTAAATCGGGCATGCGCTGATTGTCCACCAGCCCGATGACATCAGGCCTGCCGGGGGCGGGCATCGATCAGGCGGGTGCCGGCCAGCGCGTCATGCCAGAACTGCTGGGCGGGATGAAAGCGGCTGAGCAGGGCCCAGACCAACACCCAGCCGAGCACGATGACTGCAGATTCGGCTCCCGATAGGCTGAAGGGCGCGGTGGCCGCCAGCGGAGGCAGGAACCAGAGCCAGCTCAGTACATAGCGCAGCAGAGCGCGGCGCTGCGTCAGGGGCCGGCCGGCCAGGTCCACCACGCGGATATGCCAAGTTTTCATGGCCAGGGTCTGACCCTTGGACCAGAACCAGGCAAAGTAAATCCCCAGCACGACAAAAAGGAAGGCCTGTTGCAAAAAGCGGTTGTCCAGGGCGTGCCGGGTCTGGGACAAGGCGCTGAAAAGGTAGCTGGCAATGAAGACCACCCCGAACAGCAGCATGCCTTCGTACAGCCAGCAGGCCATGCGTCGCCACAGGCCGGGAGTGACAGGGGAGTTCCCGTCCCCTGGCGCCTCGGGGGCGGTCGTGCGGTCCGGAATCACTGCGCTTCGGCGGGCTCGTCTTCGTAAGGCGAGCGTTCAGGCTCGCTGCGTGCAGCTTCCGGCCGCGGCAGCAGGGTGTGCTGCTGGACCGGCAAAGTTGCCTCAGCCAGATTGGGGCGCGGTGATGCCGACCGGCGGGGCACCTGGCTCAGTTTGGGGCTGGTGCCGGGTTTGACGGTAGCCACGCCGGCGGGTTGGGTTTTAGCCTGCTTGGCCAGCTGGCGTTTTTCCTCCGGGCTCAGGGCCTGGTAGGCCTCCCACTGGCTGGCTTTCTCCTCAGGCGTCAATTTCTTGATCTCCTTGAAGTTCTGGCGGGCCTGGGTGCGCTGCTGCTGGCTCAGGGTGGCCCACTTGCTCATGTGCAGATGCAGCTTGACTTGCTCCTCGGCGCTGAGGGTCGGGTAGTTTTTGGAGAGGGCCAGCCATTTGAGCTTGTGCTGCTCGCTCAGGCGGTCCCAGTGCGGGGCCAGGGGCTGCAGGGCCTGGCGCTGGGCCGGGGTCAGGTCTTTCCAGGTCGGCTTGTTCTGGAGGGGAGCCGCGGCCACAACGGCATTGCCGCTGGTGCTCCGGGCAGTGCTGTCGTGGCGGTAGAGGGATCGCCCGGTGACGGTCTGCCCGGCCGTGCCTTCGGACGGCGCGGCCAGTGCCGGAAAGCACAAGGCGAGCAGCAGAACGGCGACCAGACCACCCGGTCCGGAGATATGCCGGCGAGAAGAGGGGGGGAGGGACAGCTGTTCCATGGCGCAGTCTCAGTCTTGCCGCAGCTGATCGATGCGGGCCTTGAGGAACTGGGCGAAGCCGGGGTCGGAGTAGGCGTCAGGGGGCAGGTCGTCGGTCAGGATGGCGGCATCGAGCTCCGCCAGTTCTTCGGCAATCTGCTCGGTCCCCACCATCTGGATGGTCACCAGGCCCGCGATCAGGGCCAGCAGGGGGATGAGGGACACCAGCCGGGGCCAGAGGCCACGCTCGTCGTCGCCACCACCCAGTGTCGCCACCCCACCACCGAGGGAAACGCCGGTGGCTTCCCGGACCTGGACTTCACGGTATTTACCCAGGGCCTGCTGGCGTGCGACGCGCAACCGCTCGCTGATGTCGTGGGGCAGCTGCTGGGCGGACGCGTCCAGATAGGCTGCCAGCTGGCGGCCGTAGCGGTCCTGGGTGGACAGATTGGCAGTGACGGACATGGTCTTCATAGTTGTATTCCCTTGGCCCTCAAGGCTTTGTTAAGAGCCTGGACCGCCCTGGAGCAGTGCGTTTTCACACTGCCTTCGGAGCAGCCCATGGCCGCGGCGGTTTCCGCCACGTCCAGTTCCTCCCAGTAACGCATCAGGAAGGCTTCCCGTTGACGGGCCGGCAATTCCTGGATTTCCAGCTCGATTTCCCGGAAGATCTGGGCCCGCTGGGTCGAGCTTTCAGCGCTTTCCACCTGGGTGGAGGCGTCCGAGCTGTCGAGATTTTCCAACAGATTGAATTCGCCGTCATCCCCTTCGGACTCGAAGTCGCCGAGGTTGGAGAACAGGGCGTTGCGTGTCTTTTGCCGGCGAAACCAGTCCAGGGTGGTGTTGGACAGGATGCGCTGGAACAGCATGGGCAGCTCATCGGGCGGCTTGTGGCTGTAGTGCTCCACCAGCTTCATCATGCTGTCCTGCACGATGTCCAGCGCCGACTCGTCATTGCGCACATGGTAGACCGAGCGCTTGAAAGCGCGCTTTTCCACGCTTTTGAGGAAGTCGGACAGTTCTTGTTCGGTGGCCAAGGGCTGGAACCAGGGGGCGCGAGGGTGTCTCTGTGATGGGATGGCGGCCCCAAAAGGCCGCTTTGGGGCAGGATTATGGCATCGAGCCTGACATTTATGCACGCACGGCTGCGAATTTGAATGCTGCAGTGCGATAATGCCCGTTGCGAATCAAAAAGCAAACGGGTCACGGTCCGGCGCGGCTATCCATGGCGCCCATGTCCTTGACCTCAAGTCCCGACGCGATGCCACAAGCGTTTGCGAAGGGGCACCCAAGGTTTTTCGTCAGAGAAATTCACAAAGGTTCATCATGGAAATTTCCAAGGCTGAAATCACTTCCGCCGCCGCAGCCAGTGCTGCCGGCCAGGCCGAAGAACTGCGCGGCGCCGAGATCCTGGTCAAGGCCCTGCAGGCAGAGGACGTCAAGTACGTCTGGGGTTATCCCGGCGGCGCCGTCCTGCACATTTACGACGCTTTTTACAAGCAAGACACCATCCAGCACATCCTGGTGCGTCACGAGCAGGCCGCAGTGCATGCCGCCGACGGTTATGCGCGCGCTACCGGCGACGTGGGCGTGGCGCTGGTGACCTCCGGCCCGGGCGTGACCAACGCCATCACCGGGATTGCCACGGCCTATATGGATAGCATCCCGATGGTGATCATCACCGGTCAGGTGCCCACCGCTGCCATCGGCCTGGACGCCTTCCAGGAGTGCGACACCGTGGGCATCACCCGCCCCATCGTCAAGCACAACTTCCTGGTCAAGGACGCCAACGACCTGGCCGAGACCATGAAGAAGGCTTTCCACATCGCGCGCAGCGGCCGCCCCGGCCCCGTGGTGGTGGATATTCCGAAAGACGTCTCTTTCAAGAAGGTGCCCTACGCCGGTTATCCCGAGTCGGTGACCATGCGCTCCTACAACCCGGTGCGCAAGGGCCACGCGGGCCAGATCCGCAAGGCCTTGCAGTTGCTGCTGACTGCCAAGCGCCCTTACATCTACACGGGCGGCGGTGTTTTGCTGGGCAACGCCACGGCCGAGCTGCGTACCCTCGTGGACATGCTGGGTTATCCCTGCACCAACACCTTGATGGGCCTGGGAGCGTATCCGGCCACCGATCCCAAGTTCCTGGGCATGCTGGGCATGCACGGCACGATCGAGGCCAACAACGCCATGCAGAACTGCGACGTGCTGCTGGCCGTGGGGGCGCGCTTCGACGATCGCGTGATCGGCAACCCCAAGCACTTCGCGCAGAACGAGCGCAAGATCATCCACATCGACATCGACCCGTCGAGCATCTCCAAGCGCGTCAAGGTCGACATCCCGATCGTCGGCGACGTCAAGGATGTGCTGACCGAGATGATCGCCATGATCAAGGAAAGCCCGGTCCGGCCTGACGCGAATGCGCTGGGGGCCTGGTGGGAGGCGATCGACGGCTGGCGCAAGCGCGACTGCCTCAAGTACGACCGTGGCAACAAGGAGGTGATCAAGCCTCAGTTCGTGATCGAGACCCTGTGGAACATGACCAAGGACGTCGATACCTACATCACGTCCGACGTTGGCCAGCACCAGATGTGGGCGGCGCAGTACTACAAGTTCAACGAGCCGCGCCGCTGGATCAACTCCGGGGGTCTGGGCACCATGGGCGTGGGCATCCCCTATGCCATGGGCATCAAGCTGGCCAAGCCCGAGAGCGAGGTTTTCTGCGTGACGGGCGAAGGCTCGGTGCAGATGTGCATCCAGGAACTCTCGACCTGCCTGCAATACAACACGCCGATCAAGATCCTGTCGCTGAACAACCGCTATCTGGGCATGGTGCGCCAGTGGCAGGAGATTGAGTACTCTGGCCGCTACAGCCACAGCTACATGGACGCGCTGCCCAATTTCGTGAAGCTGGCCGAGGCCTATGGCCACGTCGGCATGTTGATCGAGAAGCCGGAAGACGTCGAGCCGGCGCTGCGCGAGGCACGCAAGCTCAAGGACCGCACGGTCTTCATGGACTTCCGCACCGACCCCACCGAGAACGTGTTCCCGATGGTCAAGGCCGGCATGGGCATCACCGAGATGCTGCTGGGGGCCGAAGACCTGTAAGCCGGTGCGGCCGTCGAGGTCGCGCCATCTCAACTGAAGACGAATCTATTGCTCGCCAAGCCTGGTCGTTACCGCGACCGGGGGAGGGCGGCGAAAAGAGGAATCCACTTATGAAACACATCATTGCAGTATTGCTGGAGAACGAGCCTGGCGCGCTCTCCCGCGTGGTCGGCCTGTTCTCGGCCCGTGGTTACAACATCGAGTCTCTGACCGTCGCCCCGACCGAAGACCCAAGCCTCTCGCGCATGACCATCGAGACCACTGGTTCGGACGACGTGATCGAGCAGATCACCAAGCACCTGAACCGCCTGATCGAAGTGGTCAAGGTGGTCGACCTGACCGAGGGCGCCTACATCGAGCGCGAGCTCATGATGGTCAAGGTGCGTGCGGTGGGCAAGGAGCGTGAGGAGATGAAGCGCATGGCGGACATCTTCCGTGGTCGTATCATCGACGTCACCGACAAGAGCTACACCATCGAAATGACGGGTGACCAGTCCAAGAACGATGCCTTCCTCGAGGCGATCGATCGCGGCGCCATCCTCGAGACGGTGCGTACCGGCAGCAGCGGCATCGGCCGCGGCGAGCGCATTCTGCGCGTCTGAACAACCAAGTTTTACCTAGGAGAAAAGAAGTGAAAGTTTTCTACGACAAGGACTGTGACCTGAGCCTGATCAAGGGCAAGACTGTGGCCATCATCGGCTACGGCAGCCAGGGCCATGCCCACGCCCAGAATCTGAACGACAGCGGCGTGAAGGTCGTGGTCGGCCTGCGCAAGGGCGGTGCCTCGTGGGACAAGGTCGGCAAGGCCGGCCTGACCGTGATGGAAGTGAACGACGCCGTGAAGATGGCCGATGTGGTCATGATCCTGCTGCCCGATGAGCAGATCGCCGAGGTGTACACCAACAACGTGGCGCCCAACATCAAGAAGGGTGCTTCGCTGGCCTTCGCCCACGGCTTCAACGTGCACTACAACCAGGTTGTACCGCGCGCCGACCTGGACGTCTGGATGGTGGCGCCCAAGGCTCCTGGCCATACCGTGCGCAACACCTACACCCAGGGCGGCGGCGTGCCGCACCTGGTGGCCGTGCATCAGGACAAGAGCGGCAAGGCCCGTGACCTGGCCCTGTCCTACGCCATGGCCAACGGTGGCGGCAAGGCCGGCATCATCGAGACCAACTTCAAGGAAGAGACCGAGACCGACCTGTTCGGCGAGCAGGCCGTGCTGTGCGGTGGCGCCGTCGAGCTGATCAAGATGGGTTACGAGACCCTGGTCGAAGCCGGCTACGCTCCCGAGATGGCCTACTTCGAGTGCCTGCACGAGCTCAAGCTCATCGTGGACCTGATCTACGAAGGCGGCATTGCCAACATGAACTACTCGATCTCGAACAACGCCGAGTACGGCGAGTACGTGACCGGCCCCGAGGTGATCAACGAGCAGTCGCGCGCCGCCATGCGCAACGCGCTCAAGCGCATCCAGAACGGTGACTACGCCAAGATGTTCATCCTGGAAGGCCGCACCAACTATCCGAGCATGACGGCCCGTCGCCGCAACATGGCTGAACACAGCATCGAGAAGGTGGGCGGCCAGCTGCGCGCCATGATGCCCTGGATCGCCAAGAACAAGCTGGTCGACCAGACCCGCAACTGATCGGTTTTGACCGCATGCGACAAGGCCACTTCGGTGGCCTTGTTTTTTTGTCGCATGCAGGCGTGGCCTGCTTTACACTTGCCGCCATGAATACTCAAGACCTTGATACACAGACTTGCCGCTGCGGGACGGAGGTGCGATATGCATGATGGCGCAGAGGATCGCATCGGCGAGGGGGAAGCCGTGATGGTGCGCAAGCGCCGCAAGGGCATCTACATCCTGCCCAATCTGTTCACCCTGGGCGGCCTGTTTGGTGGCTTTTATGCCGTCGTCATGGCCATGAACGGCCGGTTCGACCTGGCCGCCATCGGTGTCTTCTCCGCCATGGTGCTCGACAGCCTGGACGGACGGGTCGCGCGCATGACCAATACCCAGAGCGCGTTTGGCGAGCAGATGGACTCGCTGTCTGACATGGTGTCCTTTGGCGCCGCGCCGGCCCTGATCGCCTATGAGTGGGCGCTCAAAGGACTGGGACGCTGGGGCTGGATTGCCGCCTTTGTCTACTGTGCGTGCGCCGCCTTGCGCCTGGCGCGTTTCAACGTCAACACGGGTGTGGTCGACAAGCGCTACTTCCAGGGTTTGCCCTCTCCTGCCGCCGCGGCCTTGGTGACGGGGTTCATCTGGATCATGACGGAACTCGATGTGGCGGGCCCGGCCGTGGCCTGGCCCATGTTCGTGCTGGCCCTGTATGCCGGCCTGACCATGGTCAGCAATGTGCCGTTCTACAGCTTCAAGGACGTGCACATGAAGAAGAGCGTGCCCTTCGTGGTCATCGTCCTGATCGCCCTGGGCATCGCCGTCGTCAACATCCATCCGCCGGTGGTGCTGTTCGGTGTCTTCGTGATCTATGGGCTGAGTGGTTATTTTGTCTATGCCTGGCGCAAGGCCAAGGGCAAGCCGACCAGCGTCATCAGCACATCGACCGACGAGCCCGAAGAGCGGGGCCTGCATCAATAATTGGCGCGTAGCATATGGCTATGCGATGTGTCTTTGATTGTGGTACATTGAAGTCATGAAGAAATTCTCGCTAGCGCTATTGCTGCATCGCCACAACGGGCGGAATTAGTAGCGCGCGCGAAATTCCCATCAAAGGCCCGTATGCATCTGCAGCGGGCCTTTTGCTTTTACGGTTGTTGATTTTTTGCGGAAGACGAACAGGAGTTTGAGATGGCTGACAAACTGATCATTTTCGATACCACCTTGCGTGACGGCGAGCAGTCGCCTGGCGCGTCCATGACCAAAGATGAAAAGCTGCGCATCGCCCGCCAGCTGGAGCGCCTGAAGGTGGACGTGATCGAGGCCGGTTTCGCCGCCAGCTCCAACGGGGACTTCGAGGCGATCCAGAACATCGCCAATGCGATCAAGGACTCCACGATCTGCTCGCTCTCGCGCGCCAACGACCGCGATATCTCGCGCGCCGCCGAAGCACTCAAGGGAGCCAACCGTGCGCGTATCCACACCTTCATCGCCACGTCGCCGCTGCATATGGAGAAGAAGCTGCGCATGAGCCCCGAGCAGGTTCTGGAGCAGGCCAAGCTGGCCGTGCGGTTTGCCCGCAATCAGGTGGCCGACGTGGAGTTCAGTGCTGAAGACGGCTACCGCAGCGAGATGGATTTCCTCTGCCGCGTGGTCGAAGCCGTCATCAAGGAAGGGGCGACCACCATCAACATCCCGGACACGGTGGGTTATGCCGTGCCCGAGCTGTATGGCAACTTCATCAAGACCCTGCGTGAGCGCGTGCCGAATTCCGACAAGGCGATCTGGTCGGTGCATTGCCACAACGACCTGGGCATGGCGGTGGCCAACTCGCTGGCGGGCGTGAAGATCGGCGGTGCGCGCCAGATCGAGTGCACCATCAATGGCCTGGGTGAGCGCGCGGGCAACTGCAGCCTGGAAGAGATCGTGATGGCCGTGAAGACCCGCCGCGACTACTTCAACCTGGAAGTCGGCATCGACACCACCCAGATCGTGCCCGCCAGCCGCATGGTCAGCCAGACCACCGGCTTCGTGGTGCAGCCCAACAAGGCCGTGGTGGGCGCCAATGCCTTCGCCCATGCGTCCGGCATTCATCAGGACGGCGTGCTCAAGGCGCGCGACACCTATGAAATCATGCGCGCCGAGGATGTGGGCTGGAGTGCCAACAAGATCGTGCTGGGCAAGCTGAGCGGGCGCAACGCCTTCAAGCAGCGCCTGCAGGATCTGGGCGTGGCGCTGGAGAGCGAGGGGGAGCTCAACACGGCGTTTGCCCGTTTCAAGGAGCTGGCCGATCGCAAGAGCGAGATTTTCGACGAGGACATCCTGGCCCTGGTGAGCGACGAAAGCGTGACCAGCGAGAAGGAGCAGTACGGCTTTATCTCGCTTTCACAGCACAGCGAAACCGGTGAGCGGCCGCATGCCTCCATCGTGATCACGGTGGAGGGCAAGGAAGTGCATGGTGAGTCGGATGGCAACGGCCCGGTGGATGCTTCGCTCAAGGCCATTGAATCGAACGTCAAGAGCGGCGCCGAGATGGTGCTGTATTCGGTCAATGCCATCAGTGGCTCGACCGAAAGCCAGGGTGAGGTGACCGTGCGTCTGCAAAACAGTGGGCGCGTGGTCAATGGTGTCGGATCGGATCCCGATATCGTGGTCGCCTCGGCCAAGGCATATCTGAGTGCCCTCAACAAGTTGCACAGCAAAGCTGATCGGGTGGCAGCGCAGGGCTAGGGTTATTACCTATATATGTAAGAGTTTGTTGAGAAAAGCCACACAAGTGGTTGATCCTGCATGAGATTTTCGGTATAACCTTTCTTCAGAGGGTGCCATGAAGAGAGGGCGCCGTTTTTTCTAGTGCAGGGTCGGACTGGTGAATCACTTACATCGTTTTATCTGGGTTTGGGCGGCGTCGCTGTTTGTGACGCTGTCGGCTGCATCCGGGCAGGCTTTTGCTGCGTCGTCCGGCAGCAGCAATGCCCAGCCCGGTGCCAAACCCAAGGTCATCAAGACCGCCTACCAAGCCAAGCGCAAGGCTTATGCCAAGCGCCCCTCCGCCCGCATCGTGCGCCCGGCCCGTCCCTCGGATGGCATGCGCGCCGGCTTGCATGGCGCCACCGATCCTCTGTCCCTGCGTTCCAGCGTGGCCTACGTCATTGACCAGGAAACCCAGGAGGTGCTGCTCAGCAAGAACGAAGAGGCCGTGCTGCCGATTGCGTCGCTGACCAAGCTCATGACAGGCCTGCTGATCAGCGAGGCTGAGTTGCCCCTGGACGAGATGCTCACCATCACCCAGGCCGATGTGGATACCGAAAAGGGCAGCACGTCCCGCCTGCGCGTGGGCTCCACCCTGAGCCGCGGGGAGCTGATGCATCTGGCGCTGATGTCCAGTGAAAACCGTGCGGCGCATGCCTTGGGTCGAACCTATCCGGGTGGCCTGCAGGTGTTTGTCGAGATGATGAACGCCAAGGCACAACTGTTGGGTATGCAGGACACGCAGTATGTCGAGCCGACGGGGCTGTCCAGCAAGAACCGCTCCAGTGCCAGGGACCTGGCGGTGCTGGTCAACGTGGCGTCTGACGACCCGCTGTTGCGCGAATATTCCACCTCTCCTGCCTACCAGGTCGCTGTGGGGCGTCGCAAACTCATGTTCAGCAACACCAATCGACTGGTCAAGAACCCGACTTGGGAGATCGGTCTGCAGAAGACAGGCTATATCTCCGAGGCCGGTCAGTGCCTGGTGATGCAAGCCAGGGTGGCTGGGCGCAACCTGATCATGGTGTTCCTGGATTCCGCTGGCAAGCTCAGCCGTCTGGGTGATGCCGAGCGCGTGCGCCGCTGGGTCGAGTCCATCCCCGCCCGGCCGGTCGTTCCGCTGACCGAGAACCACCTCGACGCGAAGTCGCCAGTCTTCTTCTGAAGAGACTGGCGGGCGTCAGTCCCGCCTAGCGCTTTTCTGCCCCGGGCTGGTAGCCCAGCATCCGGGAAATCTCACTGGCCACCGTTTCCAGCTTGGGGAGCCATTCCTTGTCGAGCCGGCCCGTGGGGGCGGAGATCGACAGGCCGGCGATGAGCTTGCCCTGATCGTCATGGATACCGGCGGCCATGCAGTGCACACCCAGTTCCAGTTCCTCGTCATCATGGGCGGTCCCGTACTGGCGTACCTTGGCCAGTTCGCGTTCGAGCACGGGCAGTTGGGTGATGCTGTTCTTGGTGTGGCCGGCCAGACCCGTGCGGGTGGCGTAGGCACGGACACGCTGCGGGTCGTCGGCAGCCAGGAAGAGCTTGCCCACCGAGGTGAGGTGCAGCGGCGCCCGTCCGCCGATGGCGCGCACCACCTGCATGCCAGAGCGTTCGCTGTAGGCGCGTTCGATGTAGACGATCTCGTCGCCCTGGCGCATGCTCAGGTTCACCGGTTGCTGGATGAGGCGGTGCAGTTCGCGCATGGGGGTGATGGCCGCGTCGCGCACGTTGAGGCGGGCCTTGACCAGATTGCCCAGTTCCAGCAGACGCATGCCCAGGCGGTAGGTGCCAGGCTGGGGCCGATCGACGTACCGGCCAGTGGCCAGGTCGTTGAGGATGCGGTGCGCCGTGGAGGGATGCAGCCCGGTCTTCTCGCTGATTTCCTTGAGTGAGATGGCTTCTTCGCGCGAGGCCAGCACATCCATGAGGGTGAACATCCGTTCAATCACCTGCACGGTCGGCGTGACGACGGCATCCGGATCTTTTTTCTTCATCGGGTACTCTCCTGCATCTGGTCCCGATTTTACCTCGTGAAATCACCCTCTGGCCGGCGGTATCCTGCCCGCGGGGCTGACGGCGTGCCATTGTCCTTGCAACAGCAGTTCATGCGGGCCGAAACGGGCCTTGTAATTCATCTTCGGGCTGTCCTCGATCCAGTAGCCAAGATAGACATGCGGCAGCCTCAGCAGGCGCGCCTGTTCAATCTGCCAGAGCACGCTGTGGGTGCCATAACTGGCTTCGCGTCCAGGCTCATAGAAGGTGTAGACCGCCGAGAGACCGTCGTCCAGGACGTCGAGCACGGAGACCATGCGCAGCGGGCCGGGCGAGCCGTCGCCCAGCGTTTCGCGGAACTCGACCAGGCGCGAATTGACCCGGCTCTGGAGCAGGAACTGGGTGTACTGGTCGATGCTGTCCTGGTCCATGCCACCGCCGGCGTGCCGTCCGTTCTGATAGCGCAGATAGAGCTGGTAGTGCTCGGGCACGAAGCACAGGCGCGAGACGCGGGCCTGCAGGTTCTGATGCTGCTTCCAGGCGCGGCGCTGGCTGCGCGTGGGCTGGAAGTCCTGCACACGCACGCGCAGCGGTACGCAGGCCTGGCAGCCATCACAGTGCGGCCGGTAGGTGAACATGCCACTGCGGCGAAAGCCCTGGGAGACCAGTTCCGAGTAGGTGGAGTTGTTGATCAGGTGGCTGGGCGTGGCCACCTGGGAGCGTGCCAGACGGCCGCTCAGGTAGCTGCACGGGTAGGGGGCCGTGGCATAGAACTGCAGACTCTGGAGGGGCAGATCCTTGAGGTGCGTCACGTCGACTCCGCGGGGGGCATCATCAGTTCACGCCAGTATAGGGGCTCGAACTGCCAGCGCGGGCCGGGCTGCGCCTGCGCCGCCGCGATATGGCGCAAAAAATCCACACGCGGAATTTCATGGGCGCCCAGCGAGGCAAGGTGCTGGGTGTTTTGCTGGCAGTCGATCATGGTGATGCCCTGGTGGCGACAAAAGGCCACCAGGGCGGTCAGCGCGATCTTGGAGGCGTCGGTCATGCGGGCGAACATGGATTCACCGAACACTGCGCGGCCCAGGGCCATGCAGTAGAGCCCGCCCACGAGCCGCCCGTTGATCCAGGTCTCCACGCTGTGGGCGTGGCCGGCGCGGTGCAGTTCGCCATAGGCCTGCACCATGGGCGGCACGATCCAGGTGCCGTCCTGGCCTTCACGCGGGCTGTTGGCGCAGGCGCTGATCACATCGTCAAAAGCGGAATCGAAGCGGATTTCGCATCTTTCGTCCGAGATGAATTTCTGCAAGGTCTTGCGCAGTGAGCGATGCAGCCTGAACTGGCCCACTTCCAGCACCATGCGCGGGTCCGGGCTCCACCACAGGATGGGCTGCCCCGTGCTGAACCAGGGGAAGATGCCGTGCCCATAGGCCCGGCAGAGGCTGTCGACATCCAGGCTGCCACCGGCGGCCAGCAGGCCGGGCGCTTCGGAGCCGGGCCCCCACGCCTGGCTGGCGGCGGGGAATGCTTCGCCAGGTTCGAGCCAGGGCAGGGGAACGGAGCGTGTGCGCATGGAGAAACTTTATCCCAAGGACGTGGTGTCAGGTGGAATCGCAGGGGTGTGCCGGTAGAATACGCAGCTTGTCGGGGCGTAGCGCAGCCTGGTAGCGCATCTGCTTTGGGAGCAGAGGGTCGTACGTTCGAATCGTATCGCCCCGACCATCTTTCTGTCTGATCTCGATGAGATCCATCCTCACACACGTCACCTTCCTCTTGCTGCTGCTGTCGAGTCCGATGGCCATGGCCTGGACCCTGCAGGGCCAGGTGGTCGCCATCGTCAGCGCTGACACCATCCGCGTGCGCGATGAGCGCAAGGTCCAGCACACGGTGCGTCTGGCCGGGATCGATGCGCCGGAGAAGTTCCAGAAGCATGCCCAGCGGTCGGAGGATGTCCTGCGCGAGTTCGTGTTCCAGAAATACGTGACGGTGGACGTGCCCCGCCAGGGTGGCTCGCCGCGTCTGGGCAAGGTGGTGGTGGCCGGGCGTGATGTCAGCCTGGAGCTGCTTGCCGATGGCGCCGCCTGGTACGACCCATCCCGCGCGCAGGATCTGGCGGAACAGGATCGCCAGGCCTATGCTGCCGCGCAGGCCGATGCCCGTGAGCGGCGTGCAGGACTCTGGCGTGAAAGCAAGCCCATTCCGCCTTGGGAATACCGGGCGGGCCGCCGCAAATAGACTGGGCCCGGCCCGCATCGTCCCCCGGCGGAGCTGCGCAGGCCTTCTTCAGATTTTCAGGGTCTCGACCCGCGCCTGCGGTTGCAGCCAGCGCTGCACGGCGATCTGCAATTGATCCGCCGGGCCGGTGGTCAGCCAGCGCAAGGTGGGCTGACCCGTGTCGACGACTTGCCGCAGCACGCGGCGTGTCTGCCGTGCGACCGGGGCACCACTGTCCACAAGCTCCACATCGGGTCCCAACAGGGACTGCAGGTTTTCCGCGATCAGCGGGTAGTGGGTGCAGCCCAGCACCACGGTGTCGATCTGGCCTGCCTTGTGGCCGCAGGCGCCCAGGGCCTCTGTGTAACGGCGGCCCAGGGACTCGATGCGTGCGCTGTCCTGATGCTCGATGGCATCCGCGAGGCCATCGCAGGCTTGCAGCATGAATTCGACCTCGCCTTGCAAGGAGTCCAGCAGGGCCCGGAACTTGGCACTTTGCAGCGTGCTGCGCGTGGCCAGCACGCCCACGCGCCGGGTCTGGCTGCGTTGTACCGCGGGCTTGAGGGCGGGCTCCACCCCCACGATGGGGAGTTCGGGGTGCTGTACACGCAACAGGCTGATAGCTGCTGCCGTGGCGGTATTGCAAGCGACGACCAGGGCCTGGATGTCATGGGCCTCGATCAGGTGGCGTGCAATGGCCTGCGAGCGCTCGATCACATGGTCCGGCTCACGCTCTCCGTAGGGGGCGTGGCCGCTGTCGGCCAGGTAGACAAAGGGCTGGTGCGGCAACTCGGCGCGCAGCGCCTGCAGGACGCTCAAGCCCCCGATGCCGCTGTCGAAGACGCCGACCGGTCGCGTCACGCTGCTCAGGCGGTTGCGAGCGCGATGCCCTTGAACTCGCCGCTAGCGATGCGCTTGCTCCACTCGGCTGGGCCGGTGACGTGCGCGCTGGTACCACCGGCGTCCACCGCCACGGTCACCGGCATATCGACCACGTCGAACTCGTAGATCGCCTCCATGCCCAGGTCTTCGAAGCCCACCACCTTGGCGGTCTTGATGGCCTTGCTGACCAGGTAGGCTGCGCCGCCCACGGCCATCAGGTAGGCGCTCTTGTGCTGGCGGATGACTTCGATGGCCTCGGGGCCGCGCTCGGCCTTGCCGATCATGGCGATCAGGCCGGTCTGGCCCAGCATGGTCTCGGTGAACTTGTCCATACGCGTGGCCGTGGTCGGGCCGGCCGGGCCCACAGCCTCGCCCTTGACCGGGTCGACCGGGCCCACGTAATAGATGACGCGGTTGGTGAAGTCCACCGGCAGCTTCTCGCCACGGCCCAGCATGTCGGCGATGCGCTTGTGTGCAGCGTCGCGGCCGGTGAGCATCTTGCCGTTGAGCAGCAGGGTGTCGCCCGGTTTCCAGCTCGCCACTTCGTCCTTGGTGAGCTTGTCGAGGTTCACGCGCTTGCTCTTCTGGGTGTCGGGTGTCCAGTTCACATTGGGCCAGAGGTCCAGGCTGGGCGGATCCAGGTAGACCGGGCCCGAGCCGTCCATCACGAAATGAGCGTGGCGCGTGGCGGCGCAGTTGGGGATCATGGCCACGGGCTTGCTGGCGGCGTGGGTGGGGTACATATTGATCTTCACGTCCAGCACCGTGGTCAGGCCGCCCAGGCCCTGGGCGCCGATGCCCAGCGCATTGACCTTTTCGTACAGCTCCAGGCGCAACTCCTCCACCTGGGTGAGCTTTTCGCCTTTGGCGGCCTTGGCCTGCAGCTCGTACATGTTGAGGTCCTCCATCAGGCTTTCCTTGGCCATCAGGACGGCTTTCTCGGCGGTGCCGCCGATGCCGATGCCCAGCATGCCGGGCGGGCACCAGCCCGCGCCCATCGTGGGCACGGTCTTGAGCACCCAGTCGACGATGGAGTCGCTGGGGTTCATCATGACCATCTTGGACTTGTTCTCGGAGCCACCGCCCTTGGCGGCCACGGTGACTTCGACCTTGTCGCCGGCCACGATCTCCGTGAAGATGACCGCGGGCGTGTTGTCCTTGGTGTTCTTGCGGGCGAACTGCGGGTCGGCCAGCACGCTGGCGCGCAGCGTGTTGTCCGGGTGGTTGTAGGCGCGACGCACGCCTTCGTTGATGGCGTCTTCGAGGCTGCCGGTGAAGCCGTCCCAGCGCACGTCCATGCCGACCTTGAGGAACACGTTGACGATGCCGGTGTCCTGGCAGATCGGGCGGTGGCCCGTGGCGCTCATCTTGCTGTTGGTCAGGATCTGCGCGATCGCGTCCTTGGCCGCGGGGCTCTGCTCGCGCGCGTAGGCGCGGGCCAGGTGGGCGATGTAGTCGGCCGGGTGGTAGTAGCTGATGTACTGCAGGGCGGCGGCGACGGACTCGATCAGGTCGGCTTGCTTGATGTGCGTGGTCATGATGCGAAAGCTCTGGGAGTGGGTCAGTGATGGTCTGCGGCGGACGACGACATCAGCTTGTCGGTGTAGGCGATGGCGATGGCCGACAGCAGGAAGGTGATGTGGATGACTGTCTGGGCGATCAGCACCCGGTCGGTGTAGTTGTCCGCATTGATGAAGGTCTTGAGCAGGTGGATCGAGCTGATGCCGATGATGGCGGTGGCCAGCTTGACCTTGAGCACCGAGGCGTTCACGTGGCTCAGCCACTCTGGCTGGTCGCGATGGCCTTCGAGGTCCATGCGGCTGACAAAGGTCTCGTAGCCGCCGACGATGACCATGATCAGCAGGTTGGAGATCATGACCACGTCGATCAGCGCCAGGACCACCAGCATGATGACGGTCTCGTTCAGCGTGGTGATGGGCGCTGTGGTCTTGTAGCCGATGCTTGTGACCAGGGCCTGCAGGGCGGCCTGGCTGCCAAAGGCGGCCTCCACCAGATGCAGCAGTTCGAACAGGAAGTGATAGACATAGACGCCCTGGGCGACGATCAGGCCAAGGTAAAGGGGCAACTGCAGCCAGCGGCTGGAAAAAATCAGTGCGGGCAGGGGGCGCAGGGGGGAAGTCTTCGACGGTTCAGGGGTGGACATGGGGCGTTCTGCGGGTTTCTATGTAGACCCGGGATTTTAGGCCGCATTTCAAGCCGGACCAGGATTCGGTACATTGCGGGATGGTGTCAAGTCAGTGACTTGTAAGGGCAAAACCCGACATTGCGGGGCGATCCAATTTCAACCAGAGGAAACAAACCATGAGTTCACCTTCGTCCGCCATCGAATCCGTCCTGGTCGAGAACCGTGTCTTTCCCCCGGCGGATGCGGTCGTCAAGGCGGCACGTATCTCCGGCATGGCGCAGTACCAGGCCATGTGCGACGCCTTCGACAAGGATTTCGAAGGCACGTGGGCCAGGCTGGCGCGCGAGAACCTGGTCTGGAACAAGCCCTTCACGCGTACCCTGGACCAGTCCCGGGCCCCGTTCTACAAGTGGTTCGACGACGGCGAGCTCAATGCCTCGGCCAACTGCCTGGACAAGCACATGGGCACCTCGACCGAGAACAAGACCGCCATCATTTTCGAGGCCGACGATGGCACGGTGACCAAGGTCACGTACAAGGAACTGCTCGCCAGGGTCAGCCAGTTCGCCAATGCGCTCAAGGCCCAGGGTGTCAAGAAGGGCGATCGTGTCCTGGTCTACATGCCCATGACGATCGAGGGCGTGGTGGCCATGCAGGCCTGCGCGCGCATCGGCGCCACCCACTCGGTGGTGTTCGGTGGCTTCTCGGCCAAGTCGCTGCAGGAGCGCATCATCGCTGCCGGCGCCGTGGCCGAGATCACGGCCAACTACCAGATGCGCGGCGGCAAGGAGCTGCCGCTCAAGGCCATCGTGGACGAGGGTCTGGCCATGGGCGGTTGCGAGTCCATCAAGACCGTGCTGGTCTACCAGCGCACCGCAACGGCCTGCCATATGGTGGCCGGCCGCGACAAGACCTTTGCTGAGGCCCTGGCCGGGCAGAGCACCGAGTGCGCGCCGACCTCCGTGGGCGCCGAACACCCGCTCTTCATCCTCTACACCTCGGGCTCCACGGGCAAGCCCAAGGGCGTGCAGCACGCCACCGGTGGTTACCTGCTGTGGGCCAGGCTGACCATGGACTGGACTTTTGATCTGAAGCCGAATGATGTGTTCTGGTGCACGGCCGACATCGGCTGGATCACCGGCCACACCTATGTGGCCTACGGCCCGCTGGCCGCCGGCGCGACGCAGATCGTCTTCGAAGGCGTGCCGACCTACCCGAACGCCGGCCGCTTCTGGCAGATGATCGAGAAGCACAAGTGCACGATCTTCTACACCGCGCCCACAGCCATCCGCTCCCTGATCAAGGCGGCCGAAGGCGATGCCGCCGTGCATCCGGCCCGCTCCAATCTGAGCAGCCTGCGCATCCTGGGCTCGGTGGGCGAGCCCATCAACCCGGAAGCGTGGATGTGGTACTACAAGCACGTGGGCGGCGAGCGTTGCCCCATCGTGGACACCTTCTGGCAGACCGAGACCGGTGGGCACATGATCACCCCGCTGCCGGGTGCCACGCCGCTGGTGCCGGGTTCCTGCACGCTGCCGCTGCCGGGTATTGCTGCAGCCATCGTCGATGAAGCCGGTCATGACGTGCCCAATGGCTCGGGCGGCATCCTGGTGGTGAAGAAACCCTGGCCGTCCATGATCCGCACCATCTGGGGCGACCCCGAGCGTTTCAAAAAGAGCTACTTTCCCGAGGAGCTCAAGGGCTATTACCTGGCCGGCGACGGCGCGGTGCGCAGCGCCGACCGCGGCTACTTCCGCATCACCGGCCGCATCGACGACGTGCTCAACGTCTCGGGCCACCGCATGGGCACGATGGAGATCGAGTCTGCCCTGGTGTCCAAGACCGACCTGGTGGCCGAGGCCGCCGTGGTGGGCCGTCCTGACGACCTGACCGGCGAAGCCATCTGCGCCTTCGTGGTGCTCAAGCGTTCCCGCCCGACCGGCGAGGAAGCCAAGCAGATCGCCAAGGAACTGCGCGACTGGGTGGCCAAGGAGATCGGCCCGATCGCGAAACCCAAGGACATCCGCTTTGGCGACAACCTGCCCAAGACCCGCAGCGGCAAGATCATGCGCCGCCTGCTGCGCTCCATCGCCAAAGGCGAGGCCATCACCTCGGACACCTCGACGCTGGAAAACCCCGCAATTCTTGATCAGTTGTCGCAGAACAACTGATCTGATGTCACGGTGCCGTCAGGCGCCGTGTCCCCAAACAAAAAAGCCCGCGTGAGCGGGCTTTTTTCATGGGCGGCAACCGGTTTACTTGGTTGCCAGCACCCAGGCAGCCAGCTTCTTGGACTCGGCTTCGCTGACTTGCGGGTTGGCCGGCATGGGCACGGGGCCCCAGACGCCAGAGCCACCCTTGATGATCTTGGCAGCGAGTTTGTCGGCGGCAGTTTTGTCGGCGGCATACTTCTTGGCGACGTCCTTGAACGCCGGGCCGACCAGCTTCTTGTCGACGGCATGGCAGGCCATGCAGTTCTTGGAAGTGGCCAGGGCCTGATCGGCCAGCGCGGGAGCGCTGATGGCGGTAGCGGCAAACAGGATGAACAGGGCGCGTTTCATTGATTTCCTCTAGGCTGGGGTTAATACATAATCAATGAACGCAATTGTAAGGGCTGCAGTTGACCCGCGTGGTGGGCCTGCAGCACAAAGACTGAGGGCTGGACATGTATTTGCTGGGACTGGGCATCATTCTTCTGTTGATGAAATACCTCGATATCGATCCGGTCGTGGGCTGGAGCTGGTGGATCGTGCTGGCGCCTTTTGGCCTGGCGGTGGCTTGGTGGTCCTGGGCCGATGCCAGCGGCTACACGCGGCGCAAGGCCATGGAGCGCGAGGACAAACGGCGTCTGGATCGCATCAACAAGCAGCGTGATGCCATGGGCCTGAAACGCAAACGTTGAGCCTGCGATGGCGGTCCAAAAAAAAGCCCCGGGATTTCCGGGGCTTTTTGTTTGCGACGGGGCTCAGTAGTTGTCCAGCACCGCACCCTTGCTGGCCGAGCAGGCGTTGAAGGCGAACTTGGCCTGCACGCCGCGGGTGTAGCGCGGCTGCGGGGGCGTCCAGCCTTCGCGGCGCTTGGCGAGTTCAGCGGCCGGTACGTTCAGTTCCAGCTTGAGTTCATGGGCGTCGATGGTGATGCTGTCGCCTTCCTTGACGAAAGCGATGGTGCCGCCTGCCGCCGCTTCCGGCGCCACGTGGCCGACCACCATGCCCCAGGTGCCGCCGGAGAAGCGGCCGTCGGTGATCAGGCCCACGCTCTCGCCAAGGCCGGCGCCGATCAGGGCACCGGTGGGCGCCAGCATTTCGGGCATGCCGGGGCCGCCCTTGGGGCCCAGGTAGCGCAAGACCATGACGTCGCCGGCCTTGATCTTGCCGTCCAGGATGGCCTTGAGGGCCGACTGCTCATCGTCGAACACGCGCGCCGGGCCGGTGATGACCGGGTTCTTCAGGCCGGTGATCTTGGCGACTGCGCCTTCGGGGGAGAGATTGCCCTTGAGGATGGCCAGGTGGCCTTCCTCGTACATGGGTTTGTTGATCGGGCGGATCACGTCCTGGTCGGCGCGCGGCTGGTCCGGCACGTCCTTGAGCACCTCGGCAATCGTCTGACCGGTGATGGTGATGCAGTCGCCGTGCAGCAGGCCGGCGTTGAGCAGAACCTTCATGACCTGCGGAATGCCGCCGGCCTTGTGCAAGTCCACCGCCAGGTACTTGCCGCTGGGCTTGAGGTCGCACAGCACGGGCGTCTTCTTGCGCACGCGCTCGAAGTCGTCGATGGTCCACTCCACATCCGCCGCATGGGCGATGGCCAGGAAGTGCAGCACGGCATTGGTGGAGCCGCCGGTGGCCATGATGACCGCCACGGCGTTCTCGATGCTCTTGCGCGTCACGATGTCGCGCGGCTTGATGTCCTTCTTGATGGCCTCGATCAGCACCTTGGCTGATTCCTTGGCCGAGTTCTGCTTCTCGTCGTGCGGATTGGCCATGGTGGAGGAGTAGGGCAGGCTCATGCCCAGGGCCTCGAAGGCGCTGGACATGGTGTTGGCGGTGTACATGCCGCCGCAGGAGCCGGTGCCGGGGATGGCGCGCATCTCGATCTCGCGCAGGTCGGCGTCGCTCATGTTGCCGGCGGCGTTCTGGCCCACGGCCTCGAACACGCTGACGATGTTCAGGTCCTGACCCTTGTAGTGGCCCGGCAGGATGGTGCCGCCGTAGACGTAGATGGCCGGCACGTTGGCGCGTAGCATGCCCATCATGCCGCCGGGCATGTTCTTGTCGCAGCCGCCGACCACCAGCACGCCGTCCATCCACTGGCCTTGCACGCAGGTTTCGATGCAGTCGGAAATCACTTCACGCGAGACCAGGGAGTACTTCATGCCCTCGGTGCCCATGGCCATGCCGTCGGAGATGGTGGGGGTGCCGAAGACCTGGGCGTTGCCGCCGGCTTCCTCGATGCCGGCGATGGCGGCGTCGGCCAGCTTCTGCAGGCCCGAGTTGCAGGGCGTGATGGTGCTGTGGCCGTTGGCCACACCGACCATGGGTTTCTTGAAATCGCTTTCCTCGTAGCCCATGGCGTAGTACATGGAGCGGTTGGGGGCGCGGGACTTGCCCTCGGTGATGTTGGCCGAGCGACGGTTGATCTGGATGACTTTGGTAACCATGGTTGTGTGCGGTAAATGAGCCGAAAAATCAGTGCAGACCGTGAGTGTAAGCCGTGGCTGGCCCGGTCCGGGCTGCGGCACAATGGCGCCCATGCTGATACACCCCGCGATCGATCCGGTAGCCCTGCGCCTGGGGCCTTTGGCCATCCACTGGTACGGCATCACCTACCTGGTGGCTTTTGCCCTGTTCATGTTCCTGGGCCTGCGCCGACTGCGGCACGAGCCTTATGCCTCGGCGCGCGGGGCGGGGGCCTGGGGCCGGCGTGACGTCGAGGACGTGCTGTTCTACGGCGTGATCGGCGTGGTCATCGGCGGTCGGCTGGGATATTGCCTGTTCTACAAGCCTGCCTATTACCTGAGCCACCCGCTGGAGATTTTTGCGCTCTGGCAGGGCGGCATGAGCTTTCACGGTGGCATGCTGGGGGTGGTGGTTGCCATGTTGTGGTTTGCGCGCGCCCGCCACAAGCACTGGCTGCAGGTCGCCGATTTCGTGGCGCCCTGTGTGCCCACGGGGCTGGCGGCCGGGCGCATCGGCAACTTCATCAACGGCGAGCTCTGGGGGCGCGTGGCGGATCCTTCGCTGCCCTGGGGCATGGTGTTTCGCGGCGCGGGTGATGCGCCGCGCCATCCCTCCCAGATCTATCAGTTCCTGCTCGAAGGCCTGCTGCTTTTCGTCTTGCTCTGGCTCTACGCCCGCAAGCCGCGCCGTACCGGTCAGGTGGCGGCGGCCTTCCTGGCCGGCTACGGTTTGCTGCGCTTCATGGCCGAATATTTCCGTGAGCCCGACGATTATCTTGGCCTGCTGGCCCTGAACCTGAGCATGGGCCAGTGGCTGTGCTTGCCCATGATCGTCGTAGGGGCAGGTGTCTGGTGGTGGGCGGGCCGCCAGCCGCTGCGGTCCTGAGCCGGGCGTTTTCCCTGACCGGGCGCGCATTTTTGTGGCGCGCATGAGACTCAGGGTTATTCCCGTGTTTTGTAATTATGCGTAATTACGTAAAATTACAGCCACGGTCCTGTGGTTCCCGAGTTCGGTTTTCGGCGTCCACAGGGGTTCGCACTTCCCCACAGGTCTGCCCATGCGTGTTGTCCACAACTCCTTGCACGAACAGGTCGCAGACACCCTGCGGCAGGAGATCTTCAATGGCACCCTGGCGGCGGGCAGCTTCGTGGACGAGGCCGACCTGTGCGTGCGTTTGGAGATTTCCCGCACACCCTTGCGGGAAGCGCTCAAGGTCCTGACGGCCGAGGGGCTGGTACGACACGAGCCGCGGCGGGGCTGTTTCGTTAACGAGGTCACCGAGCAGGATCTCGATGAAATCTTTCCCGTGATCGCCCTGTTGGAGGGGCGGTGCGCACACGAGGCGGCCTTGCACGCCAGCGATGCCGACCTGGTCGCTCTGGAGGCCTTGCACGACAGGCTGCAGAAGGCGGCACGCAACAAGCGCATCGTCGACTACTACGAAACCAATTTCGCCATCCACGAGGCCATCATCACGCTGGCCAACAACCGCTGGCTGGCCCAGGTCATTGGCGATCTGCGCAAGATCCTCAAGCTGGCCCGGCTACAGCAGCTGCATGCGCCGGGGCGGCTGGAACAGAGCCTGAGCGAGCACCTGGCTGTGTTCGCAGCGCTCAAGGCGCGCGACGGCGAGGGTGCGGAGGCGGCGATGCGCACGCATCTGACGCGCCAGCGCGAAGCCCTGCGCGAATTGGCCCGTCATCAAAAAAGCCGGAGACTGGCATGAACGCAACGAGCTGGATCAGCCGCAACGTTTCGCGACTCTTCCCCATCGACCGCAAGGGCCTGCTGGCAAGAGATGTCGCGGGACTCGCACAGGCCGCGCGCGGACCCGCTCAGGGCGGAACGGCGGGTCCGGGCGCTGAACGGCCCACGCGTGAGCGCCTGGCGGCCAGCCGGCGGCACAAGGAGGAGGCGATGTCGCCGCGCATGCTGCGACTCGTGCTCGAGGAGCTGAAGGCCACCATCGACCCGCGCATCAGCGAGGTCGAGGGCGGGCGGCGTGCCCAGATCCTGATCGAACGCTATGCAGGCGCCACTGTGGCCCGGCGGCGCGACATGTGGCTGCTGATGAGCGAGATGTTCACGGCCGATACCGAAAAGGTCAAAAGCGCCCAGGCCAAGTTCGCTGCCGCGGTGGGTACGCCCGATGAGGCGGCTGCCGAAGTGCAGTACCGCCGGGCCACGGTCTCGCCGCGCCGGCGCCTGCTGCAGCGTTTCAGCGTGCTGCCCGAGGGCATCCGTTTCCTGGTGGATCTGCGGGCCGAGATGCAGCCTTTCCTGAAGAAGGACAAGCGGCTGCAGGCGCTGGACGTGGAGATGGAATACATGTTCTCCACCTGGTTCGATGTCGGTTTCCTGGAGTTGCAGCGCATCAGCTGGGATTCGCCGGCCTCCCTGGTCGAGAAACTGATCAAGTACGAGGCCGTGCATGACATCCGCAGCTGGGCCGACGTCAAGAACCGGCTGGACTCGGACCGCCGTTGCTACGGATTTTTCCATCCACGCCTGCCGGGCGAGCCACTCATCTTCGTGGAGGTCGCGCTGATCGACCATATCGCCGAAAGCATCACGCCCCTGCTCGATGAGCAGGCCGCTGCGTCCGATCTGGGCAAGGCCACGACGGCCATCTTCTATTCCATCAGCAACACCCAGTCCGGGCTGCGCGGTGTGAGCTTTGGTGACTCGCTGATCAAGCGGGTGGTGGAGACGCTGAGTGCCGAATTTCCCCGGCTCAGGCATTTCGCCACCCTCTCGCCGATTCCCGGCCTGCGCTCCTGGTTGACGCAGAACGCCGACCGCATGCTGGCCCTCACGCCCGAAAAAGAACGGGCCGAACTGGGGCGGGTCGTGGGTTTCGAGCCGCCCGCCGCGGCGCATGTGCTGCTGGCCCTGGACAGGGTCGAGTCGCTGGACCCGAAGTCCGCGCTCTCGCGCTGGCTGCTGCACTGCGCCGCCCATTACCTGGCGCGCGAGCTGGTTGAGGGCAAGCCCGCCGACCCGGTGGCGCGTTTTCACCTGGGCAATGGCGCCCGCGTCGAACGGCTGAACTGGATGGGCGATCCCTCGCCCAAGGGGCTCAAGCAGTCCTACGGTCTGATGGTCAACTACCTCTACGATCTCAAGCGTCTGGACCGTCAGCGAACCCAGCTGGCAGAGGGCAGAATAGCCGTTTCGGCTTCGATTGAGGATATTCAGTTCTGAGCCAGGTTCGCTTTCACATAACCAAAGGAGACAAGCATGACAACCTCATATCCCTTCCGCGGCACCCGACGCGATATCCTGCGCCTGGCTGCGGCCGGTCTGGCCGCCGGCCCCCTGTTGGGGCAGGCGCAGTCCGGCTGGCCGACCAAGCCGGTCACCATGGTCGTGCCCTTTCCTGCGGGTGGCGGCACCGATGCCTTTGCCCGTCCCCTGTCGGCATCGTTTTCCCGGCTGACCGGCAAGCAGCTCATCATCGACAACCGCGGTGGCGCCGGTGGCACGCTGGGCGCGAGCATCGCGGCCAAGGCCCAGCCCGATGGCTACACCCTCTTCATGGGGGCCGTGCACCACACCATTGCACCCTCGATGTATCCCAAGCTCGATTACGACATCGAGAAGGATTTTGTGCCGCTCGCGCTGGTGGCCACGGTGCCGCAGGTCCTGGTGGTCAACCCCAAGAAGGTCACCGAGAGTGATTTCAAGTCCTTCCTGGAGATGCTGCGCAAGAACCCGGGTCGTCTGAACTACGGCTCGGCCGGTAGCGGCACTTCGCACCACCTCGCGGGCGAGCTGTTCAAGCAGCAGACCAATACCTTCATCACCCACATCCCCTATCGCGGCGCTGGCCCGGCGCTGCAGGACCTGATTGCCGGCAACGTGGACATGATGTTCGACGGCCTGGGCTCCTCCGCAGCGCACATCAAGGGCGGTCGCATCAAGGCCCTGATGGTGGCCGGATCCAAGCGCAATGCCGCTTTCCCGGACGTGCCCTGTGCGGCCGAATTGGGTCTGCCCGAGTACACGGTACAGACCTGGTACGGCATCTGGGCGCCCAAAGGCACCCCCGCCGAGGTGCAGGCCCGCGCCGTGGACGAGATCCGCAAGGCAGGCAACACCCCCGAGGCCAAGGCCGTCTGGGCCAACCAGGGCGCCGAATTCAGCAGCATGACGCCGCAGCAGTTCGGCCAGTTCGTCAGCGCGGAAGTCAAGCGTTGGACGCAGGTGGTCAAGCTCTCGGGCGCCAAGCTCGATTGATCGTTCACCCGGACCTTGTTGCGAACGTCTGATGGACCAGCCTCGATCATGAGCGGCCGTATCCAGCTGCAGCGGCAGGACGCGCTGGCCATTGTCACGCTCAGCCATCCTGGCAAGTTCAACGCCATGTCGTGCGCGATGTGGCGCGAACTGCGCGCCGTGTTCGTTTCCCTGCAGCGTGATAGCGCCTTGCGTTGTGTCGTGCTGCGCGGGGAGGGCGGGCATTTCTGTGCCGGCGGGGACATTTCTGAATATCCCGACTTTCGCTTCAGCGAAGCCGGCCTGCGCGACTTTCACGAGAACGATGTCTGGGGCGGGCTGCAGGCCGTGCTCGATTGCGATGTGCCGGTGGTGGCCCAGATCGAAGGCAATTGCATGGGCGCGGGCGTCGAGATCGCCTGCTGCTGCGACATCCGCGTCGCCGCCGATTCGTCGCGCTTCGGTGCGCCCATCGGGCGGCTCGGGTTTCCCATGGCCCCGCGTGAAGCCGCACTGGTCCTGCGCGAGGCCGGGGCATCAACGGCCCGCGAGATGCTGCTGGAGGCTGCCGTGCTGACGGCGCAGCAGATGCTGGCACGTGGTTTTGTGCAGCGCATCGTTCCTGAAGAGGCGATGGCCGGGGAGATCGCCAGCGCCACGCAGCGCATCGTGGCACTGGCCCCGCAGGCTGCCCGCCTGAACAAGCAGACCCTGCGCACCCTGCAGTCCGGCGCGCCCGACGCACTGCCCGCCTTGCTGGCGCGGGCCTACGACTACGCCGCCAGTCCCGAGCACCGCGAAGGCATCAAGGCCTTTCTGGCCAAGCGAGCCGCCGAATTTTCCGTTCCGATTCCCTGACTTTTGTGAACCGCACCATGTCCCGACCCAACGCCAATCTGTTTTCCGCACTGCGTGCGGCCTTTCCCGCCCAGCTCGATGCCGTGGCCATCGAGACCGACAACGGCCTGAGCTATTCCTGGCGCGACCTGGAGCGCGCCACGGCCATGCTGGCCAATCTGCTGCAGTCGCTGAACCTGCCCGAAGGGGCTCGCGTGGCGGTACAGGTGGAGAAGTCGGTCGAAGCCATGATGCTCTATCTGGCGACCCTGCGCGCCGGTTACGTCTTCCTGCCGCTGAACACGGCCTACCAGAGCGCCGAGATCGAATACTTCATCGGCAACGCCGAGCCCGCCGTGGTGGTCTGCAGCAGCAGGAATTTCGGCTGGGTCAGCAAGCTGGCCTTCAAGGCCGGCACGCAGCATGTCTATACCCTGGACGACAACCGCAGCGGCTCGTTGCTGGAGCGGGCCGCGCACTGCTCCGACCGCCACGTACCGGTCGAGCGCCAGACCGATGACCTGGCCGCCATCCTCTACACCAGTGGCACTACCGGTCGCAGCAAGGGCGCCATGCTGACGCATGGCAACCTGCTGAGCAATGCCCAGGTGCTGAAGGACTATTGGGGCTGGAAACCCGGTGACGTGCTCATCCATGCGCTGCCCATCTTCCATGTGCACGGCCTGTTCGTGGCCTTGCATGGGGCGCTGCTCAACGGCAGCAAGATGTTCTGGATGGCGAAGTTCGATCCGAAACGCGTGCTCGAGAAGATGCCCGAGGCCACGGTGTTCATGGGGGTTCCCACGCTCTACGTGCGCCTGCTGGCCGAGCCGGGCTTGACCCGCGAGGTCGTACGCAACATGCGCCTGTTCATCGCCGGGTCGGCGCCGCTGCTGATCGAGACCTTCGCCGCATGGCAGCAGCGTACTGGCCACACCATCCTGGAGCGCTACGGCATGAGCGAGACCATCATGCTGACGTCCAACCCCTACCTCGCCGCCCAGGGCGAGCGCCGCGGCGGCACGGTGGGTTTCCCCCTGCCGGGTGTGAGCCTGCGCGTCTGCGACGAGGCTGGCGGTCCCCTGCCGGTGGGCGAGATCGGTGGCATCCAGGTCAAGGGCCCGAACGTGTTCAAGGGCTACTGGCGCATGCCCGAGAAGACGAAAGAAGAATTCACCGAAGACGGCTACTTTCGGACCGGCGACGTGGGCAAGATCGATGAGCGCGGTTACGTGAGCATCGTCGGTCGCAGCAAGGACCTGATCATCAGTGGCGGCTACAACGTCTACCCGGCCGAAATTGAGGGTTACATCAATGAGTTGCCCGGCGTCGCCGAGAGCGCACTGGTAGGCGTGCCGCACCCGGATTTCGGTGAGGTCGGGGTGGCCGTGGTGGTGCGCAAGGCGGGGGCGGCCGTCGATGGGGAGCAGGTCATCGCCGTGCTCAAGTCCAAGCTGGCCAACTTCAAGATCCCCAAGAAGTGCTACGTGGTCGATGACCTGCCGCGCAACACCATGGGCAAGGTTCAGAAGAACCTGCTGCGCGATCAGTACAAGCAGTTGTTTGCCTGATCCCGTCCTGGGCCGGAAAACAGGAACGCCGGCAATGCCGGCGTTCCTGTTTGAAAGGTCCGGGTTCTCAGCGGAACCGGTATTTCACCTGGACGCCGACCTCGCGCGTGATGTTGTGCGGCTCGTAGCCGGTATAGACCAGGCCGGGCGCGGTATAGACCCCGGTGTCCGAGTCGGCAATGTTCCAGTAGTGATAGAAGACGCCAGCAGACCAGCTTTCAGCTTCGTAGGCCAGGCTCAGGCGCAGTCCGTGGCCGTTGCGCTGCTGGTTGTTCAGGTCCCTGTCATACCCTCCCGCGGACACGTCCGTCAGGTAGGAGCGCTGCATGCCCTGGAGCAGGTAGTCGTATTCGAAGGTGGTGGCGAAGCGTGCGTCGGGGCCCATCCTGAAGCGGTGCGTCACGCCCAGGGGAACATAGATGTAATTGCTGGTGCGCCGGTAGCCTGCCGCGCCGGTGGTGGTGTAGCCGCGCAGGTCGCTGTTGAGGTAACGGTAGCCCAGGCCCGTATAAGGCGACAGCACCTGGCTGCCGACGTCGAAGTCCCTGCCGAAGGTGACGCGTCCATCGACGTAGCTGTCGGGGTTGGCGCTTTTGTCACCCGTGCTGGCACTGGTGTAGTCGGTATTGCCGCTGGCAAAACGCAGATCGCCCCCCCAGTACCAGTTGTCACCGGTGGCTTGCGTGAAGCTGCCCGTCAGGCCGAGTTTCTTGCCTTCCAGCGACATGAGAAAGCTGCCGTTGCGGTCTTCCTCGTATTTGTAGCTGGAGACCTGGATGCCGATTTCTGCGCCCGTGGTGGTCTGCAATGGCAGGCCTTGTGCGGAGGCCGTGGTGCTGATGCTGGCCAGCATGGCCAGGCTCATCATGACGAAGGTTTTCAATTGTTTGCTCCCTGATGTGGACAGTAGGGCCTGGCCATGCCCGCAGCATGCCGTAGGCGAGCCGTTTTACTGGCCAAAGCGGTACCTGATCTGGATGCCCAACTCGCGGCTGATATTGTGTGCCTCGGTCGCAGAAAAGACCGTGGTCGTGTTGGCGTAGGTCCCAACCTCGGACTCTTCGATGTTCCAGTAGTGGAGGAACACGCTGGTCGACCAGCGTGCGGTTTCATAGGCCAGGCTCAGGCGCGCACCCTTGCCCTTTTTCTGCGTCACGCTCAGGTCACTGACATAACCGACGATGTCGGTGTAATGCGTCTTCTGTGTTCCCTGCAGCAGGTGATCGTATTCCAGCGTCGTGGCCAGGCGGGCATCGCTGCCCAGGCTGTAGCGGTGGACCACGCCGATCGGCAGGTACACCAGGTTGCCACTGCGTGTGGGCGAGATATAGCCGGCATTCGTGTAGCCCTTGAGGTAGCTCAGCAAGGTGCGGTAGCCCAGGCCGGCGTAAGGTGCGAGGACTTGCTGGCCCGCGGTGAAATCGCGCCCCAGGGTCAAGCGGAATTCCGTCAGGGTTTCGGCATTTCCGCTGTTGCTGCCGCGCGCGGCGCTGGAAAAGGTGGTTACGCCTGTTGCCATGCGCGCTTCGCCACCCCAGTGCCAGTCGTCTTCCAGCACCTGGACGATACTGCCTGCCAGACCGATCTTCTTGCTGTCCAGCCACATGTCGAAGGCGCCATCGCGGTCGGCGTCGAAGGTGTGGCCGAAGACCTGGATGCCGACATCCCCGCCCGTGACAGTCTTGAGGGGCAGGCCTTGGGCTTGCGCCAGTGTGGGTAGCGCGGCCAGCGCGAGCAGCCAGGGGGCTGTCCATTTCAGCATCGGGGATCCTCCTTGAAATTAATTATGGATGGCATTGATAACCATCTGAAAATCCTATCAGATGGGGAGCACTTCTCTGGTGGCGTCGACAAGAAACAACAAGGCCTGGAGCACTGAGGTGCTCCAGGCCTGCAGAAACGGGTTGCGAACCCGGTGGGGCGCGTCAGCGCAGCACGAGCACCGGGATGTGCGAGTGGGTCAGCACCTGCTGGGTCTCGCTGCCCAGCAGCAGGCGCTTGATGCCCTTGCGGCCATGGGAGGCCATGACGATGAGGTCGCACTTGTGCTTCTTGGCGGTGGCGATGATGGCCTCGCTGACCAGATCGGACTTGGCGATGACGGCCTTGACCGTGAGGCCCTTGGCGGCGGACGACTTGGCGACGGTGTCCACGACGGCCTGACCATGCGCGGCCCATTGCTTTTCAATCTTGTTGATGTCGCTCAAGGGCAGGGCCAGGCCGCCTTCGAAATAGCTTTGCGGATAACGTGGCACCACCTTGAGGGCGACCACTTCGGCGCCGCTGAGCTTGGCCAAGGCGAGGGCGCTGCTGACGGCCTTCTTGGACAGGGTGCTGCCATCGGTGGCGACGAGGATGCGTTGGTACATGGTTCGATCTCCTTGGGTTGTTCAAGCGCCTCTAGATTACTCCACCGGGTTCTGTTATGGTCTTGATCCATATCAAGCTGGAGTCGGGTGCTGCCAGCTACGCTTGACCACCATGCAATCTGCCAGTCTTGCCGTGTCTGCGCAACTCCTGTCGGTGTCTGGAGAACGCCAGACTGTGTCCGGTGCGGGGCCGTCCCAGCCCGTGCCAGCGGCCGAGGCCGGGCAACTGCTCGACGATCCGGCCGCCTGGTCGGCCTTCAGCCGCCCGCTGGACGAGCGGCCCGGCTGCTGGGAATCCCATCTGATCATCGAGGGCATGCACTGCGCTGCCTGTGCGCTGACGGTCGAGGATGCCCTGCGCAGCGTGCCGGGCGTGAGCGTCGCCAGTGTCAGTGCGGGCAGCCGACGCGCACGCGTGCTCTGGCAGGCCGACGCCGTGTTGCCCTCGGGCTGGATGGACGCGGTGCGCCGGGCCGGCTACCGCGCCGTGCCAGCCAACGACGCGTTTGCCAGCGAGCGCCGGCGGCAGGAGACCCGCAAGGCCCTGTGGCGCTGGGCGGTGGCGGGTTTTTGCATGATGCAGGTCATGATGTACGCGTGGCCGGCCTATGTGGCCGAGCCCGGCGACCTGACGGCCGAGATGGAGCAGTTGCTGCGCTGGGCGTCCTGGGTGCTGACGTTGCCGGTGATGCTGTTTTCCTGTGGCCCCTTTTTCTCCGCGGCGCTGCGCGACATCCTGCAGCGGCGCATCAGCATGGACCTGCCGGTGGCCCTGGGCATGGGCATCACCTTCGTGGTCAGCACGGCCGGCACCTTCGAGCCGCAGGGCATCTTCGGGCGCGAGGTCTATTTCGATTCGCTGACCATGTTCGTCTTTTTCCTGCTGACCGGGCGCTGGTTCGAGCAGCGGCTGCGCGAGCGCACCGCCGGCGCGCTGGATGCCCTGATGAACCGGCTGCCCGACAGCGTGCTGCGCCAGCGCAGCGACGGCGAGTTCGAACGCATCGCGGTGCGGCGTATCTTGCCCGGTGATGTCCTGCGGGTGCTGCCGGGCGAGGCTTTCCCGGCCGACGGCACGGTGATCGAGGGCGCCACGCTGGCCGACGAGGCACTACTCACGGGCGAGTCCCGTCCGCTGCCGCGGGGCTTGGGCGCCACCGTGATTGCCGGTAGCCACAACCTCACTGCGGCCGTGCTCATGCGCGTGGAGCGCATCGGGGCCGACACTCGTTTCGCCCAGATCGTGGCGCTCATGGAGCAAGCCGCCACCAGCCGGCCGCAACTGGCGCAGCTGGTCGACCGCATGGCACGGCCTTTCCTGGTGGGCGTGCTGCTGGCGGCGGGTGGTGCGGCTGCCTTCTGGTGGTCGCACGATCCCGGCCATGCGCTGATGGTGGCTGTGGCCGTGCTGGTGGTGACCTGTCCCTGTGCACTCTCGCTGGCCACGCCGGCGGCCATGCTGGCCGCCGCCGGTACGCTGGCGCGGCAGGGCGTGCTGGTACGCCGCCTGGGGGCGCTGGAGGCGCTGGCCGAGGCAGACATGGTGGTGTTCGACAAGACGGGAACGCTCACGCGCGATGCCATGGTGCTGCAGTCGGTGCAGACCCGCGAGGGGGTGGGCCGCGCGCAGGCACTGGGCATGGCCATGGCACTGGCGCAACAGTCCTTGCATCCGGTTTCACGGGCGCTGGTCGCGGCCGGGCAGGGCGAAGGTGTGTTGGCCTGGCGATCCGAGCAGGTGCAGGAGGCCTCGGGGCAGGGCTTGCGGGGGCTGGTCAGTCCGCTGCCGGGGCAGGGGGGCGTGACCCAGGAACTGCGCCTGGGGTCCCCCGCGCATTGCGGTGTCAGCGTTGCCGCTCCGGCGGGCCCGCATGCAGTCCTGAGTGATGCGCAGGGCTGGCTGGCCATCTTCGAGCTGGGTGAAGACATCCGCCCCGATGCGGTGGCCACTGTCGCCGCGCTGCAGGCCCAGGGTATTGAAGTGCGCATCCTCTCGGGTGATGCGGCGCCTGCCGTGGCCCGCGTGGCGGACCGGCTGGGCATACGCGGGGCGCGGGGCGCCTGCACGCCGCAGGACAAGCTGGCGTTTCTACGGGCCGCCCAGCAGCAGGGGCGCAAGGTGGTGGTGGTGGGCGACGGCTTGAATGACGGCCCGGCGCTGGCCGGTGCCCATGTCTCGTTTGCCTTCGGCCAGGCCGTCCCTCTGGCGCAGGCACAGTCCGATTTCGTGGTGCTGGGCGAGGAGTTGTCCAGCGTGGGCAGGGCGCTGGCGCTGGCACGCCGCACCATGCGCATCGTGCGCCAGAACCTGGTCTGGGCCGTGGTCTACAACGCTGCCTGCGTGCCGCTGGCCGTGGTCGGCTGGCTGCCGGCCTGGTTGGCCGGTCTGGGCATGGCGGCCAGTTCACTGCTGGTGGTGCTCAATGCTCTGCGGCTGGTCGTTGACGCAAGTCACAAGGAGGTCACCTGATGGACATACTGTATCTGCTCATCCCCTTGTCGGTCGCCCTGGTGTTTTTCATCCTGGGCGGGTTGTGGTGGGCGATCGAGCGTGGCCAGTTCGAGGACATCGAGGCCGAGGGCGAGCGAATTCTGAGGGATTCCTGAACGCTTTGATATTCGTCAAACCCCCTGCAGGGTTAAAAGCGCAAACTTCGTAAGGTTAATCAAGAAGAGAGGTGCACATGGCATTTTCAAACCAACAAGCGACGGTCTATAACGATAGCGTTGTCAGACAGTTCGCCATCATGACGGTGGTCTGGGGCGTGGTCGGCATGCTGGTCGGCGTCATCATCGCCGCCCAGCTGACCTGGCCTGAACTCAATTTCGGCATCTCCTGGCTGAGTTACGGTCGCCTGCGGCCCTTGCACACCAATGCGGTGATCTTCGCCTTCGGCGGTTGCGGTCTGTTCGCTTCCGCCTATTACGTGGTGCAGCGGACCTGCCAGGTACGACTGTTCGGCGAGAAGCTGGCGGCCTTCACCTTCTGGGGCTGGCAGCTGGTCATCGTGCTGGCCGCCATCTCCCTGCCGCTGGGTTATACCCAGGGCAAGGAATACGCCGAACTGGAGTGGCCCATCGACATCCTGATCACCCTGGTCTGGGTGGCCTTTGCCGTCGTCTTCTTCGGCACCGTCGGCACCCGCAAGGTGCGCCACATCTACGTGGCCAACTGGTTCTTCGGCGCTTTCATCCTCGCCGTCGCCCTGCTGCACCTGGTCAACAGCGCCGCCATTCCCGCCGGTTTCATGAAGTCCTACTCGGCCTACGCCGGTGTGCAGGACGCCATGGTCCAGTGGTGGTACGGCCACAATGCCGTGGGCTTCTTCCTCACAGCCGGCTTCCTGGGCATGATGTATTACTTCATCCCCAAGCAGGCCGAGCGTCCGGTGTACAGCTATCGCCTGTCCATCGTGCACTTCTGGGCCCTGATCTTCACCTACATGTGGGCGGGTCCGCACCACCTGCACTACACCGCGCTGCCGGACTGGACGCAGTCGGTGGGCATGGTGTTCTCCCTCATCCTGCTGGCCCCGAGCTGGGGCGGCATGATCAACGGCATCATGACCCTGTCGGGTGCCTGGCACAAGCTGCGTGACGACCCCATCCTGCGCTTCCTGATCGTCTCGCTGTCGTTCTACGGCATGAGCACCTTCGAGGGCCCGATGATGTCGATCAAGACCGTCAACGCCCTGAGCCACTACACCGACTGGACGGTGGGCCACGTGCACTCGGGTGCCCTGGGCTGGGTCGGCCTGGTGACCATGGGTTCCATGTACTACCTGATCCCGCGCCTGTTTGGCCAGAAGCAGATGTACAGCATGCGGGCGGTGGAGGTGCATTTCTGGACGGCCACCATCGGCATCGTGATCTACATCGCTGCCATGTGGATTGCCGGCGTGATGCAGGGCCTGATGTGGCGTGCCATCAACCCGGACGGCACCCTGACCTACACCTTCGTCGAGTCGGTCAAGGCCACCTACCCGTTCTATGTGCTGCGCCTGCTGGGCGGTCTGCTCTACCTCGGCGGCATGCTGGTCATGTTGTGGAACGTGATCAAGACGGCCACCGCCGGTCGTGCGACCAACGTCACCATCCCGGCCGCCGCTGCCCACGCCTGAGAAGGAATACACCATGGCAAACAACACCAAATCGAGCGGCATCTCGCACGAGAAGATCGAGACCAACAACTTCCTGATGATCGTGCTCATCCTGCTGGTGCTGCTGGTCGGCGGCCTGGTCGAGATCGTCCCGCTGTTCTTCCAGAAGTCCACCACCGAGCCGATCAAGGGCATCCAGCCCTATACCGCGCTGCAGCTGGCCGGGCGTGATGTCTACGTCCGCGAGGGCTGCTACAACTGCCACTCGCAGATGATCCGTCCTTTCCGCGCCGAGACGCTGCGTTACGGGCACTACTCGGTGGCCGGCGAGTCGGTCTACGACCACCCCTTCCAGTGGGGCAGCAAGCGCACCGGCCCCGACCTGGCGCGCGTGGGCGGTCGTTACAGCGACGAATGGCACCGCATCCACCTGAACAACCCGCGTGACCTCGTGCCCGAGTCCAATATGCCGGCCTACCCCTGGCTGAACAAGGACATGGTCGATGCGGCTTCGCTGCCGACGCACATGAAGGCGCTGCGCACGGTCGGGGTTCCCTACACCGACGAGCAGATCGCCAAGGCGAGCGAGGAGGTCAAGGGCAAGTCTGAAATGGACGCCGTGATCGCCTATCTGCAGGTTCTGGGCACGGCCCTCAAGTAAAGACGGAGATCCCATCATGGACGTCAACACACTTCGTTCCGCCGTTACCGTCGCGGGCCTGATCTGCTTCATCGGCATCGTGCTGTGGGCCTGGTCGAGCCGCAATACGGCCGATTTCGAGCAGGCCGCCCAACTGCCGTTCGAGCAGGATTAACGCGCCGTCAAAGGAAGAAAAATGAGCGATTTCACAAGCAACTTCTGGTCGGTCTTCGTCACGGTGGTCACCCTGGTCGGCATCATTGCCTGCCTGGTCCTGCTCTGGGTCAGCGGCAAGGCCAAGGCCATGACCGCCAATGACAACACGACCGGTCACGTCTGGGACGGCGACCTGCGCGAGATGAACAACCCTCTGCCGCGCTGGTGGGTCTGGCTGTTCATCATCACCGTGGTCTTCAGCCTGGTCTACCTGGCCATGTACCCGGGCCTGGGCACCAGCCCGGGCAAGCTGGGCTGGACCTCGCTGGGTCAGCACAAGGCGGAAATGGAAAAGGGCGAGAAGGATGTCGCCCCGCTGTACGCCCGCTTCACCGCCATGAACGTGCAGGACATGGCGCGCGATCCGCAGGCCCTGGCCATCGGCGAGCGCGTGTTCATGAACAACTGTGCGCAATGCCACGGCTCCGACGCCCGCGGCAGCAAGGGCTTTCCCAACCTGAGCGATGGCGACTGGCTGTATGGCGGTGCGCCCGAGCAGATCAAGGAAACCATCACCAAGGGCCGCATGGGCAATATGCCGCCCATGGCTGCGGCCGTGGGTACCCCTGACGACGTCAAGAACGTGGCGCACTATGTGCTGAGCCTCTCGGGCAGCCCGCACGATTCGCTGCGCGCCTCGCTGGGCAAGACCAAGTTCGGTGCTTGCGCCGCCTGCCACGGCATGGACGGCAAGGGCAACCCGGCCCTGGGTGCGCCCAACCTGACCGACGACACCTGGCTGCACGGCTATGGCGAGAATGCCATCGTCGCCATGATCAATAACGGCAAGGTCAACCAGATGCCGGCCCAGGAAGGAAAACTGAGCGAAGCCCAGATTCACGTCCTGTCGGCCTATGTCTGGAGTCGCTCCGGCGGTAACAAGGTGGCGGCCCCGTAAGGGCTGGGCGTTCAGTTGACAGAATCAGACCCCAAGGGCCAGAAGATCATCCCCATCGTCGCGCAGGCGCCGGCTTCGGCCGTCGACGCGGATGATGCGGAGATGGTCTCGCTGTACCAGGCCCAGCAGAAAATCTATCCCCGCAGCGTCAGCGGCCTGTTCAGCCGCTGGCGCTGGGTCTTTGTCTGGCTGACCCAGCTGGTCTTCTATGGTCTGCCCTGGCTCGAGTGGGGCCAGCGTCAGGCCGTGCTGTTCGACCTGGGCGCGCGCCGCTTCTACATCTTCGGCCTGGTCCTGTACCCACAGGATTTCATCTACCTGACCGGCCTGCTGGTCATCTCCGCGCTCGCGCTGTTCCTGTTCACGGCTGTGGCGGGTCGCCTGTGGTGCGGTTATGCCTGCCCGCAGACGGTCTACACCGAAATCTTCCTGTGGATCGAACACCGGATCGAAGGTGACCGCTCGGCCCGCATGCGGCTCGACGCCGGACCGTGGTCGCTGAACAAGATCACCCGCAAGGGCGGCAAGCATCTGGCCTGGCTGGCCGTGGCGCTGTGGACCGGCTACACCTTCGTGGGCTACTTCACGCCGATCAAGGAGCTGGGCCTGGAGTTCATCCAGTGGCGCATGTCGTCCTGGGAAGTGTTCTGGGTCATCTTCTACGGTTTTGCCACCTACGGCAATGCCGGTTTCATGCGCGAGCAGGTCTGCAAGTACATGTGCCCTTATGCGCGTTTCCAGAGCGCCATGTTCGACAAGGACACGCTGATCGTCACCTACGACACCGAGCGTGGTGAACCGCGAGGTGCGCGTTCGCGCAAGGCCGATCCGGCGGCGCTCAAGCTCGGCGCCTGTGTCGACTGCAGCCTGTGCGTGCAGGTCTGCCCGACCGGCATCGATATCCGCAAGGGCCTGCAGTACGAGTGCATCGGTTGCGGCGCCTGCGCCGACGTCTGCGACACCGTGATGGACAAGATGGGCTACGCGCGTGGCCTGGTCAAGTACTCGACGCAGAACGCCATCAAGAACAAGTGGACGAGCGCCGAGACCTGGCGGCACGTGTTCCGTCCCCGGGTGCTGGTTTACACCTCCATCCTGGCCGGGGTCTGCATTGCCATGCTGGTGAGCCTGGCGCTGCGCACGCCCTTTAAGGTGGACGTGGTGCGCGACCGTGGCGTGATGGCACGCATCGTGTCCGGCGGCATGATCGAGAACGTCTACCGTCTGCAGATCATGAACGCCACCGAGTCCGAACAGCACTATCGCCTCACGGTCAGCGGCCTGCCGGGCCTGTCGGTGGCCTCCGAGGAGGAGGTAGGGGTCGACGCCACGCAATCGCGCTGGGTTGCGGTGCGTGTGCAGTTGCCCTATGAGGGCGCCGCCGCCGGCACCCATCCCATCCATTTCGAGATCACCGCACGCGACACGTCAGCGCAATTGCGCGAGAAGTCGGTGTTCCTGGTGCCACGTTGAGGAGCCTTGCAGAATGACTGACAAGAACAATGCCGTGCCGGGCGCGCCCTGGTGGAAGTTCGGCCACGTCTGGCTGGTGCTGGCCGGTCCGATCGTCGTGGTGATCGCCGGTTTCGTCACCCTCTACCTGGCCGTGAGCCGGCCCGACCCGGTGGTCAGCGAGGACTATTACCGCAAGGGCATCGAGATCAACAAGACGCTCGAGGCCGATCCGGCCAGCCTGGCGCCCGCGGTGCAGGCGCGCAACCACGCTGCGACGGGCGCGCCGGCGCCGGCCCGGCCGGCGGACAAGCCTTGAATCCGGCCACCTGCTACGAGGAGGGCACGATGAAACTGCAAAAGCTCATGTGGATCGCCTGGCCGGCCTTTCTGGTCGCCGGTGTGCTGGAGATGTTGGTGTTTGCCATGGTCGATCCGCACGACCTGCACTGGTTCGGCCAGCCGGTCGAGCTGTCGCGCCAGGGCATTTACACCATCGCCTTTTTCGTCTTCTGGGGCATCACCATGCTCTCCAGCGCGCTCACGACGCTGCTGGCGATGTCGCCCTTCGAGTTGAACCAGTGCCCGCTACCGCAGGACGAACGGCCCGAAGGCTGCCCCAAGCAGGAAGGCTGCTGCTGAAAGAACCGGGGCCGTTCGGCCTCAGTGGCACTCGGTCTGGTGGTTGACCAGCCGGGACAGGGCGTCGGTGTCGAGGATGCGCACATGGCGCTGCTTGACCTCGACGATGCCATCTTCCACGAATTTCGAAAAAGTGCGGCTGACGGTCTCGAGCTTGAGGCCCAGGTAGCTGCCGATCTCTTCGCGCGTCATGCGCAGGATCAGCTCGGACTGCGAGAAACCCCGCGCGTGCAGGCGCTGCACCAGGTTCAGCAGGAAAGCCGCCAGGCGCTCCTCGGCGCGCATGCTGCCCAGCAGCAGCATCACCCCGTGCTCGCGCACGATCTCGCGGCTCATGATCTTGTGCACATGGCGCTGCAGGCCATTGATCTCACGCGACAGGTCCTCGATGCGGTCGAAGGGCATGACGCAGACCTCGGCATCTTCCAGCGCCACGGCGTCGCAGGTATGGTGGTCGTTGACGATGCCGTCCAGGCCGATGATCTCGCCGGCCATCTGGAAGCCCGTGACCTGGTCGCGCCCGTCTTCGGAGGCCACGCAGGTCTTGAAGAATCCGGTGCGGATGGCGTAGAGCGAGGTGAATTTCTCGCCATTGCGGAAGAGGGCGGTGCCGCGCTTGATCTTGCGGCGATTGGCCACCATGTCGTCCAGGCGGTCGATTTCCTCGGTGCTCAGGCCCATGGGCATGCAGAGCTCGCGCAGGTTGCAGTTGGAGCAGGCAACTTTGATCGTTTGCGGGTTCATAGGCTCTATTTTGACATCGGCCATGGCGGCAGCTCCCCACTGGAAATGGACTCTAGCCCGTACCTTACCAGCATTTGATGCACATCAAGATGGAATCCCCCTTTTGCCGGCACAGTGCAAGCATCCGAGGACCCCTCATGAATGCCGATATCGTCGAGCCCCTTTCTCCAGAGCTTCTGCGTCGCCACGACGTGGCGGGGCCGCGCTACACCTCCTATCCGACTGCAGACCGCTTCGTCGAGGCCTTCGGCTCCGACGACTACGTGCGCGCCCTGCAGCAGCGCCGCTCGGGCGCGGCCGCCCTGGTGCTGCCGCTGTCGCTCTACGTGCATGTGCCGTTCTGCGAGTCGCTGTGCTACTACTGCGCCTGCAACAAGATCATCACCAAGCACCATGACCGCGCAGCCGAGTACCTGCGCTACCTGGGCCGCGAGGTGGACCTGCACACCGCCCAGCTGGGCGTGGGCCAGACCGTCACGCAGCTGCATCTGGGTGGCGGTACCCCGACCTTCCTGAGCGACGCCGAACTGCGTGAGCTCATGGCCATGCTGCGGCGCAGCTTCACGCTGGCGCCCGGTGGTGAATACTCGATCGAAGTCGATCCGCGCACCATCGATGCTGGTCGGCTCGACACCCTGGCCGAACTCGGCTTCAACCGCCTGAGTTTCGGTGTGCAGGACTTCGACCCCGCCGTGCAGAAGGCGGTGCACCGGGTGCAACCGGCCGAGCAGGTGTTTTCCCTGGTGCAGGCGGCGCGTGATCGTGGCTTCGATTCGGTCAACGTGGACCTGATCTACGGCCTGCCACAGCAGACGCCGGAGTCCTTCGCCCGCACGATTCAGCAGGTCAACGAACTGCGGCCGGACCGCATCGCCCTGTACGCCTACGCCCACCTGCCCGAGCGCTTCAAGCCGCAGCGCCGCATCGCCAGCGCCGAGCTGCCGGGCGCCGCCGCCAAGCTCGCCATGCTGTCCGGCGCGCTGGCGCGCTTCCAGGGGGCGGGCTACGTCTACGTTGGCATGGACCACTTCGCGCTGCCCAATGACGCTTTGGCCGTGGCCAAGCGCCAGGGGCGCCTGCACCGCAACTTCCAGGGCTATAGCACCCAGCCCGACTGCGACCTGATCGGCCTGGGCGTTTCCTCGATCGGCCGCATCGGCGCCACCTACAGCCAGAATGCCAAGACGCTGGAGGAGTACTACGACGCCATCGATCACGGCCGCTTCGCCGTGGTGCGCGGCCTGGCGCTCTCTCGGGATGATCTGGTACGCCGTGCCGTCATCATGGCCCTGATGTGTCAGGGCGAGGTGTTGTTCGAATCCATCAACCTGGCCTACCTGATCGACTTCAAGTCCTACTTCGCCCCGGAACTGGAGGCCCTGCGCGAGCTGGCCGACCAGGGGTTGGTGACGCTGGACGATGGGGGCATCCAGGTCACGGCCATGGGCTGGTACTTCGTGCGCGCCGTGGCCATGGCCTTCGACCGCTACCTGCAGGCGGACCGCAACCGCGCCCGGTTCTCCAAGATCATCTAAGCGCTTTCGCGCGGCCCTACACTCGGCCCTATGCAGACTTCCCTGGCCGTCACGGCCCTGCTCATGGGCCTGGCCGGCGGCCCCCATTGCATCGCCATGTGCGGCGCGGCCTGCGCCGGTTTGGGCCAGGCCGCCGGCGAACGTCGCAACGAGGCGATGTGGGTGTTCCAGCTCGGTCGCGTGCTGGGTTACGCGGCACTGGGTGGCCTGGCGGCGGCTTCCATCCAGGGCCTGGGCTGGCTCACCATCCAGTCGGCTGCGCTGCGCCCGGTCTGGACACTGTTTCATGTGGCGGCCTTCATGCTGGGTCTGGTGCTGCTGGTGCGTGCGCAGCAGCCGGTCTGGCTGGAAAGTGCGGCGCGGCGCCTGTGGAGCGGTGCCCGCGCACTGGCCGCCGGCCGGGGACGGGGCGCACCGCTGGTGGTGGGCACGCTGTGGGCCTTGCTGCCCTGCGGCCTGCTGTATTCAGCCCTGCTGGTGGCGGCCATGACGGGGAGCGCCATCGAAGGCGCGGCGGTCATGGCGCTGTTCGCCGCTGGCACGGCCGTTTCCATGATGGCCGGCCCCTGGTTATGGCTGCGCCTGCGCGGCACGGGCCGCGGTGACTGGGGCGTGCGACTGGCCGGTCTGGCGCTGGCCGCCAGTTCGGCCTGGGCGCTGTGGATGGGACTGGTGCATGACACGGCACCCTGGTGCATCACCCCGGCCGGCTGATACTCATTTCTGCCTGGCCTGTCACGGCCGTTTGCCATAATCCACGCCCATGTCACGTCCTTCCGGCGCCACGCCTTCGCGCACCCATCTGGTCCTGATCCCCAGCTACAACACCGGTCCCAAGGTGCTCGAAACCGTGCAGGAGGCCTTGCGCCAGTGGGCTCCGGTCTGGGTGGTGGTCGACGGCAGCACGGACGGCACCGGGGCGCAACTGCAGGCTTTGGCCGCGCAGGAGCCGGACCTCAAGGTCATGGTGCTGGCACAGAACCAGGGCAAGGGTGCCGCCGTCCTGCACGGGCTGGCTCTGGCCGAGGCGGCCGGCTACACGCATGTGCTGACCATGGATTCCGATGGCCAGCACCCGGCGCAACTGATCCCGGCGTTCATGCAGGCCGCGGGCGACGACACCTGCCGCATGGTGCTGGGCAAGCCGGTCTTTGCTGCCGATGCGCCAGCGCTGCGCGTGCAGGGCCGCAAGGTGTCCAATGCCTGGGCCAATCTGGAGACGCTGTGGATGGGCATCGGCGACTCGCTCTACGGTTTCCGCGTCTACCCCGTGTCGCCCTTGCTCAGGATCATGCGCGGCCAGCGCTGGATGCGCCGCTTCGATTTCGACATCGAAGCCGCTGTGCGCCTGTGCTGGGCCGGTGTCTGGCCGGTCAATATCGACGCGCCGGTCAAATACCTGCGGCCCGAGGAGGGCGGCGTCTCGCACTTCAACTACCTGCGCGACAACGCCTTGCTGACCTGGATGCACACGCGCCTGATGCTGGGTTTTGCCCTGCGACTGCCACTGCTGCTGCTACGGCGCCTGGGTGGGCGCCGCCGCTGAGCCGGACCGTTCGCCGGGGCCGCCTTTTCCGTACGATTCCTGGGGGAATCTGGGTACAATTTGAACCTGACCATGGGCCAGCTTGTCGGGGCGCATGGCTGTAGCCAGGCAGGGATATTCCTGCCTGGCGCCGTATAAAACAACAAATTCCCTGGGATGCTCGTCAGCCGTGAACTCCGGACCGCCAGGCGGACGGATTTACCTGCCAGACCGCGGGAGCCCATGAGGAAACAGAGCCACCATGCTGCGTCAGATCATCAAAGATTTCGTCATTCAACAGTTCAACGTCGACCCGGCCGTGTTCGACCAGCCCGGTCTCAAGGTGGCCGACCTGGGCCTGGACTCGCTGGGCGTGGTTGAAATGCTGTTCGAGGTCGAAGACCTCTACGGTTTTCAGGTGGACGATCCGGCGCGCTACAGCAGCATGACTTTTGACGAGATGGTGGCCGATATGGAGACCACCATTCGCGCGGCCAACAACGGCCAGATTCCGGTGCCGGCTTCCCTGCAGGGCAAGGCCTGAGTGGCCGCCGGTGGGCAGCGCTGATTCCGGCCCATGTCGACCCTCCCGAGCGTGCAACGCGTCGTCGTCACAGGCATCGGTCTGCTGACGCCACTGGGCCTCACACGCCAGACCAGCTTTGATCGCCTCTTGCAGGGTGAGAGCGCCATCCGGCCTGCCGCACCCGGCATCACCCACTGGTTGCCCCATGCCCTGGCGGCCGATGTCGATCCCGCCTTTGAACAGGCGCTGGACCGCAGCGAGCAGGGGCTGGACCGCGCCACGCAATTCGCCCTGCTGGCCAGCCGGGAGGCACTGGCTGACGCCCGGGCTGCTGACTGGGATCTCAAGCCCGAGCGCGTCGGCGTATTTGCCGGCATCGGCCTGGGGGGCGCGACCACCGGCGAAGCCCTCTACACCCGCCTGCACGAACAGCTGCTGGCCGGCCGCAACCCCACGGTGATGCATCCGCTCTCCGTGCCGCGGCTCATGCCCAATGCCGCCACGGCCGCCATCTCGATGATCCATCAGTTCCGCGGCCCGACGCACACCTACAGCGTGGCCTGTTCCTCCTCGGCCATGGCGCTGGGCGAGGCCTATCGCAGCATCCGCCACGGCTATACCGATGCCATCGTGGTTGTCGGCGCCGAGGCCATGAACGTGCCCGGTGTCTTCATGGCCTGGAATGCGCTGCGCGTGATGGCCAAGCCCCACCCCGACAATCTGGCGGCCAGCTGCCGGCCCTTCGACCAGGACCGCAGCGGTTTCGTGCTCGGCGAGGGGGCGGCGTCCCTGGTGCTGGAGACCGCAGAATCCGCCTTGCGCCGCGGGGCCACGATCTACGGCGAAATCTGCGGGTATGGCAGCAGCAGCGACGCCAAGCACCTGACCCTGCCGTCCAGCGAAGGCCAGTACCGTGCCATCCGCATGGCGCTCGATGAATCCGGCATCGCGCCCGCCGGCATCCATTACCTGAATGCCCACGGCACGGCCACCGAGGCTGGCGACGTGGTGGAGAGCGAGACCATCCGGCTGGCCTTTGGCGACCATGCCGATCACCTGCCCGTGAGTTCCACCAAGTCCCAGCACGGGCACCTGATCGGGGCCGCGGGCGCGACCGAATTCGCCATCAGCCTGCTGGCCATGCAAAGCGGCAGCATTCCGCCGACGGCCTTCCTGGACAAGCCGGACCCGCGCTGTACCCTGGACTACGTGCCCCGCCAGGCGCGCCACGGCCAGTCCCTGCAGGCCGTCATGTCCAATTCCTTTGCCTTCGGCGGCAGCAATGTGTCGCTGATCGCGCGGCGCTACGCATGAGCCGCCGGGCCGCTCCCAAGGCGCACGCAGCCTGCAGGGCGGAGGTCTGCTGATGAGCGAGACGCTGAGCTACCCCATCGAGCTCGACGCCGCAGGCGTCTACCAGTTGCTGCCGCACCGCGGCGACATGCAGCTGATCGAGCGTCTCACGGTGCTGGACCACGATCATTACCAGGCCAGTGCGCGCTGGTCTGCGGACGGTGCCATCCTGCGCGGCCATTTCCCCGGCCTGCCGCTGGTGCCGGGCGTGATGCTGGTGGAACTGGTGGCGCAGGTGGCCGGCGCCGGCATGCGGGCGGGCTCACCGGCGGCGCGGCGCCTGGAAGGCGACTATGTGGGTCTGCTGGCCAGCATTCGCAAATGCAGTTTCAAACGCCCGGTGCTGCCGGGTGAAACCGTGCAGGTGGATGTGCGCACGCGGCCCATGTCGGAAACGGCGGCTGCGGTCACGGCCCTGTTGACTGTGGGCGGCGATGAAGCCGCCCAGATCGAGATCCTGGTGATCAACTCCCCGCGCCAGGCGGTGATGGAAGGCCTGGCCGGTCTCGCCCAGCGCGCGGCCTGAGCCGGTGCGACAGCTTCAGTTTTTCGGCGAAAGTTCGCTGCGGAAATAGCTGTCCAGCTCGCTCAGTGCCTGGGCGGTGACCGTCGGCGGCTCGAAGCGCCGGCCCAGGCGGGCCCGGATGGTGAGGGGCAGGACGGGCGGGGTGAACAGGCCCCAGTGCTTGCCCAGATAAGGCGTGGAAAACTCGAGGATGACCGCCTGGATGGGCACCTGGCTTTTCTTCGAGATCACAATGCAGGCGCCGGAGAGACTGCTGATGGGAAAGTCGCGGCTGCGTCCGCCTTCCGGGAACAGGATGAAATGCGCGCCATGCGCCAGTTCACGGCAGGCGTCTTCGATCATGTGGCGCGGGTTTTCGTTGCTCACGTACCTGGCCATGCGCGCACCCACGCCGTACAGGGGGTTGTGCAGCAGGCTGGCCTTGAGCACGCAGGTCGCCTTGGACGAACAGCTCAGCAGCATGACCGCGTCGAGCAGGGAAGGGTGGTTGGCAATGATGATCAGCGGCCCCTCGTCCTGCAGGCCATCCAGTTCTCGCAGGTCAGTGCGGATCTGGCAGACCCAGTGCAGGGTCCGCAGGTAGGCCTGAAAGCCGAAACGGATGATGCGGCGTGACACCGCCCTGTGCCAGCGACGCGGCAGCGCGATGAAGAGCAGCAGGAACAGCGGAATCGACAGCAGGCAGATCAACGCGAGCAAGCCCAGCCCGAAAACCATCACAAAAACTTCGTAGAGTCGCCAGAGCGGGTTGCCGGATCGTCGCGATTGCATAGCCAAGTTGATACCATTGCTCACAGATCAGCGATTATTGACCATGCCTCTTTCCCCACAGTCCCCGGCGCGCGAATTGAACTGCCTGTTCTGGCGCATCTGGTGGCTCAAGGCACCGGGTTCAGCACTCTTCATCTGGCTGTTTTTCGAAGCCTATTTTTTCCTGCTGCGTTACCCGCATGCGCAGGTGAGCACGATGCCCCTCACCTGGCTGGACCGGGCCATCCCCATGCAGGGCTGGGCCTGGGTGCCCTACCTCTCGCTGTGGTTCTACACCTGTCTGTCGCCCGCGCTGATGCCCAATCTGCGGCAGCTGGTGTATTACGGCTTGAGTGTGGGCAGCACCTGCCTGGTCGGTCTGGCCTGCTTTTACTTCTGGCCCACGAGCGTGCCGGCGTTCGAGCGGCCACCGGGCAGCGCCCTGGCCATGCTCGAAGGCGTCGACACGGCGGGCAACGCCTGCCCTTCCTTGCATGTGGCCATCGCCGTGTTTTCGGCGATCTGGCTGCACCATCAGCTGCGTGCCGTCGGTGTCGGCCGGGTCTGGCTGGCCCTGAACTGGCTGTGGTGCGTCGTCATCGCCTACTCGACCCTGGCCACCAAGCAGCACGTGGTGCTGGATGTGGTGGGCGGTGTGCTGCTGGGGGCGCTGGGCGGCCTGCTCAGCCTGGGCCTGTTCCGCCGCCTGTTTGCCGCCCGGGTGGCGACGCGCCAGGGCCAGGTCTCTGTGGCAGCCTAGATCATCCCGCCGTTGACCGAGATCACCTGGCCGGTGATGTAGGCCGCCTGCTCCGAGGCCAGAAAACTCACCAGGGCCGCGACCTCCTCGGGCCGGCCCGCGCGTTTCATGGGCACCAGGCGCTGGATCGATTCGGCATCGAAGGCGTCCTTGCTCATGTCGGAGGTGATGATGCCGGGCGCCACGGCGTTCACGGTGATGCCGCGGCTGGCCAGTTCCTGCGCCAGCGATTTGCTGGCCGCATGCAGGCCGCTTTTGGCCGCAGCGTAGTTGGTCTGCCCGCGGTTGCCGGTGATACCGGCGATGGAGGTGACCGTGATGATGCGCCCCCAGCGGGTGCGGATCATGGGCATGGTCAAGGGCTGCGTGACGTGGAAGAAGCTGTTGAGCGACACGTCGATCACCCGGTGCCATTGCGCGCTGCTCATGCCCGGAAAGACGGCGTCGTCGTGCATGCCGGCGTTGTTGACCAGCACCTGGATGGGCTGTTGCGCCACCAGGGGCTCCAGTACCGCGCGTGTTGCGGTCTCGTCGGCCACGTCGAAACTCACGGTGCTGGCCGAACCGCCCGCGGCCACGATCTGCGCGCGCAGCGCTTCGGCCGCTTCGAC
>JAXMMJ010000095.1:0-27971 GCA_034366585.1 Hylemonella sp. | reverse complement strand
GGCCATACTCCGCCAGCGCGCGGATGCCGGCCAGCGGCGTACGCAGTTCGTGCGCCACATTGCCGGAAAACTCGCGCTGCGCCTGCATGCTCTGGCTGACACGCACCAGCAGCGCGTTGATGGCCGTGCCCAGGTGTTCGATGTCGCGCGAACTGGCCGAGACCGGCACCGGCGTGAGGTCCAGCGCGTCGCGCTGCTCGACCGAGCGCTGCAAGGCGTTCAGCGGCCGCAACTCCTGGCCGATGATGCGCCGCAGCGACACCGCCAGCAGCAGCAGCAGCGCGATCTGGGGCACCACCGAGTAGGTCAGCACGTCGCTCAACAGGTTGCGCCGGCTGCGCGTGGTCTGTCCCACCATGACGGAGAAGTTGTTGGGTTCGTCCTGCACCACCGTCACCGTGCGCAGGGGCTGGCCCTCGTAGACGGTCTCCGAAAACAGGATGGCGGCCGGGCTGCGCGGCATGGGTGCATGCAGGCCAGGGTGGCCGGCCATCACCGAGCCATCGGCACGGCGCACCACAAAATAGATGCGCTCGCTCTGGTCGAACAGCACCGTGCTCATCTCGCGGCTGGACAGCTCCAGCGCCAGACCCTGGGGCAGGGCACGCACGCGGGATGCGAGGGCGTAAGCGTCGTCGAGCAAAGCGCGGTCGAAGGCCTTCTGCGCAAAGTGGTAGGCCACGGCCACCGTCACGGCCGTGCCCAGCAGCCAGGTCAGCGCCAGCGGCAGCAGCACATGGCGCACCAGGCGCGCGCGCAGGGAGGGCGGGTCCTGCGGCAGGCTCACCCCTCCGCCCCACGTTCCAGCGCATAGCCCAGGCCGCGCAGGGTACGGATGCGGGCGCCGCTGCCGACCAGCTTCTTGCGCAGGCGCGAGATGAAGGCCTCCAGCGCGTTATCCCCCAGCGCGTCGGAAAAATCAGACAGCTTGTCCGACAGGCTGCGCTTGCTGACCACCCGCCCGGGCGGTGTCATGAGCTCCCACAGCACCTCGAATTCGCGGGCCGGCAATTCCAGCAGGGCGCCGTCGACCGCAAAACGTCGTGCCTTGCGGTCCAGGCTCAGGCGGCCAATCTCGGAAAAATCGTCGGTGCCCGCGGTGCGGCGCACCAGGGCGCGCAACCGCGCCTCGACCTCGGCCAGCTCGAAGGGCTTGCCCAGGTAGTCGTCGGCACCCGCGTCGAGGCCGGCAATGCGTTCGTCGGTACGGTTGCGCGCCGTCAGCACCAGCACAGGGGTGCGGTCGCCCCGGGCACGCGCCTCGCGCAGCAGGGACAGGCCGTTGGCCAGGGGGCTGTTGGCTGCCGCGTTTTGCGGCAGGTTCAGGTCCAGCAGGACGGCGTCGAAAGGCTGCACACGCCAGAAATGCGAGGCCTGCTCCAGGTTGCCGGCCTCGTCCACACGATGGCCGGCATCACGCAGGCTCAGGCGCATCACCTCGCGCAGCACAGGATCGTCTTCAACCAGCAGGATTCTCATGGGTGCAGGGCTCGCGGTTAGAGGGGGTTCTACGCGTTTTCACCACGACGGGAGTCAGTCGGTGGTCAGGCGTGGCCGGAGACACTCGATTCCCCCGAGTGGATTGATCCATGAGCATACGTCAGTTATTGTTGTTCGGCAGCCTGTTGCTGCCGGTGGCCCTCCAGGCCCAGACGCCGGCCGCTGAGCCGCCGCCTGTCTCGCTGCAGCAGGCCCTGCAGGCCGCCCGCGGCAACCTGGACGTGGCGCTGGCGCGCCGCTCCGTGGCCGCGGCTCGCGCCGACGTGCTCAGCGCCGACCGCACGCCCTTCCCCACCCTCTCGGCCAGTGTCAGCCAGATCGACCTGCAAAACGGCAACGGCACGGGCAACCTGCTGCACGAGCGCACGATCGACAAATCGGTGGGCCTGGACTGGACCTGGGAGCGCGGCAACAAGCGTGAACTGCGCACCCGCACGGCCGAGCGTGCCGCCGACGCAGCCCAGGCCGACCTGGACGAAACAGGCACGCAGCAGCAACTGTCCGCGCTCACCGGTTTCTACGACCTGCTGGCTGCGCAGGAACGCGTGGTCGCAGTAGCCGAGATCGAGCGCAACGCCGCCGAACTGGCAGGCATTGCCGCGCGGCGCCTGCAAGCTGGCGACCTCTCGGCCCAGGAGACGGCCCGCACCGAGATCGAAGCCCAGCGCGCGCGTTCCGATCTGCGCCTGGCCGAACTGGAGTTGCAGCGCGCCGCCCTCGTGCTGTGGCAGCTGACCAGCCTGGCTGCGGCACCGGAGCAGATGCGGGCCCGGTCCGACTGGCCAGCCCTGCCTGGCGCCCTGACCACCACCGCGGAACTCGACGCGCTGATCGAAGCGCGCGCCGATGTGCGTGCCGCACGCGCCCGGGTGGAGGCCGCGCAGGCCGCGCTGGACAGCAGCAGTGCGCAGAAGAAATCCGACATCACCTGGGGCGTGTCCTACGACCACTACCCCGGCACCTCCACGGCGCTGGTGGCGCTGCGCATGTCCATGCCGCTGCAATGGGGTTATGGCTACGAGGGCGAGATCGGCCGCTCCACCGCGCAGCTAGCCCAGGCGCAGGACATCCTGGAGAAGACCCGCCGCCTGGCGCGGCTGGAACTGCAGCGCCTGCAGCACGAGGTGCAGAGCACGGCCGCCCGCGCACAGGCCTATGACAGTGAGATCCTGCCGCGCGCACGCCGCGTGGCCGAAGGCGCCGAGCTGGCCTACCGCAAGGGTGCCCTCTCGCTGACCGACCTGCTGGACGCGCGGCGCACGCTGCGCGCCACCGTGCTCGATGCCGTGGCCGCACGCAACGATCACGCCAAGGCCCTGGGGGCCTGGCAACTGCGCAGCGGCCTGCCGGTGGCCGCCGCCGCCCCATGAATAAAGACCCGAAATGTCGTTGACCATGCTGAAATGCCCGAACGCCCCTCTGCCCCTGCTGCTGGCCGCCCTGCTGTTGACGGGCTGCAACGAGCAACCCGCGCCCAAAGCGGATGCCCAGGCCCCGATCATGCAGGGCCAGCAGCTGCGCTTTGCCGCCGGACATCCACAACTCAAGCTGCTGACGGTGGCAACGGCCGAACCGGCCAGGTCCATCGCCATCGAACTGCCCGCCAAACTGGTGTGGAACGAGGAGCGCACCCAGCGCATCTATCCCTCTTTCGCCGGCCGGGTGATGGGCATCAAGGCCGACGTCGGCCAGCGTGTCCAGGCGGGCGCCGCACTGGCCCAGCTGGCCTCGCCTGACTTCGGCCAGGCGCAGAGCGACACCGCCCGCGCCGAGGCCGATGCACGGCTGACGGCCAAGGCCGTGCAGCGCCAGCGCGAGCTGTTTGAAGCCGGCATCGTGGCGCGCAAGGAGTTGGAGCAGACGGAAGCCGACCACGAGCGCGCCCGCGCCGAGGTCGAACGCGCACAGGCCCGCACGCGCCTGTACGGCGGGAGTGGCAACGTCAACCAGCAACTGGTGCTGACCGCCAGCATCGGCGGCGTGGTGGTCGAGCGCAACCTCAATCCCGGCCAGGAGCTGCGCCCCGAGTTGAGTGGGCCAGGCGTGCCGGCCCTGTTCGTCGTGTCCGACCCGACCTCGCTCTGGATCCAGATCGACGCGCGCGAGTCCGAAGTCGGCGTCGTTCGGCCAGGCACCCGCTTCGAGTTCCATGTGGCCGGCCTGCCCGGCCAGACGTTTTCAGGTCGCGTGGTGACCGCGTCCGACTTCATCGACCCGCTGACACGCACCATCAAGATCCGTGGCGTGGTGTCCAACCCGGATCGCCGCCTGAAGGCGGAGATGCTGGCGACCGCGCGTTTTGAACGCACGTTCCCCGGTTCGGTCGTGGTGCCGGCAACCGCCGTGCTGCTGCGGGGCACGCGCCAATCCGCCTTTGTGGAAACACGCCCGGGCGAATTCGAGCGCCGCGCCCTGGAACTGGACTACGAGGGTCCCCAGCAGGTGGTCGTGAGCAGCGGCCTGAAGGCCGGCGAGCAGGTCGTGGTTGAAAACGCCCTGCTGCTGGCCCGTCTGCTGCGCCTGGCCGAGGAAGAGGCGCGCACCGGCAATGGCACCAACGCCGCGCCAGCCGCGACGACGCCGGGTCGCGGGGCGGACCAGAAATGAAGCGCCTCATCCAGTATGCGGTGCACCAGCCGCTGTTCATCGTGCTGGGCACGCTGCTGTTTGTGCTGGCTGGCGTGTTCGCTTTCAAGAGCCTGTCGGTCGAGGCCTTCCCCGACGTGACGGACACCCAGGTCACGGTGATTTCCCTGTTCCCGGGGCGCGCTGCCGAAGAGGTTGAAAAGCAGGTCACGCTGCCCATTGAAACCGCACTGGCCGGCCTGCCCAACGCGATCCGCCTGTTTTCCCATACCCAGTTCGGCCTGTCGTACACCGTGGTGACCTACGACGACAGCGCCAACGTCAACCTGGCACGCCAGCAGGTGATGGAGCGGCTCAACGGCGTGGACCTGCCAACCGGGGCCCAGGTGAACATTGCGCCGAACGCCACGCCCGTAGGCGAAATCATGCGCTACCGCCTGCGCGGCGACGGCCTGTCCACCACCGATCTGAGAACGCAGCAGGACTGGGTGGTCGAGCGTGCGCTGCGCCAGGTGCCAGGAGTGGCCGACGTGGTGGCCATGGGCGGGTTCATCAAGCAGTACGAGGTGCAACCCGACCTGGACAAGCTGCGCGCCTACAAGCTGACCTTCCAGAACCTGCTCGACGCGCTGGGGCGCGGCAACTCCAACGCCGGGGGCAGCTATGTCGCCCAGGGCTCGCAGCAGTTCGCCATCCGCGGCATCGGCCTGCTGCGCTCGCCCGACGACATCGGGCGCATCGTGCTGGACTCGCGAAATGGCACACCCATCCTGATCCGCGATGTCGCACAGATCAAGCTGGGTTCCGTGCCGCGCCTGGGCATCACCGGACAGGACCACGACGACGACGCTGTGATCGGCATCGTCATCATGCGCAAGGGCGAGAACGCCAGCGTCGTGCTCAAGGGCGTGAAGGACAAGATCGAGCAGCTCAATGAACGCGGTCTGCCCCCGGGCGTGCAGATCGTGCCCTTCTACGACCGCACCTGGCTGATGGGCAAGACTCTCTCCACCGTGTTCCGCAACCTGGTCGAGGGCGCGCTGCTGGTGTCGCTGGTGCTCTACATCTTCCTGTCGAACTTCCGGGCCAGCCTGGCCGTGGTGGTCGTGATCCCGCTGGCGCTGCTGGCGACCTTCATGGGCCTGAAGATCATGGGCGTGCCAGCCAACCTGCTGTCGCTGGGCGCCATGGACTTCGGCATCATCGTCGACGGCGCGGTGATCGTGATCGAAAACATCATGCACCGGCTCGAGAAGGACAACGAGAACATGTCCGAAAGCGAGCGGCGCCAGACCATCATCGACGCGGCCAACGAGGTGGGGCGGCCCACGCTGTTCTCCATGCTCATCATCATCGCCGCGCACATCCCGATCTTTGCGCTGCAACGGCACGAAGGCCGCATCTTCCAGCCTATGGCCCTGTCCGTGACCACGGCGCTGATCGGCTCGCTGATCTTCTCGCTCACGCTCGTTCCCCTGCTGGCCTACTGGATGCTGCGCAAGAAGCTGCCGCATGGCGACAACCGCGTGGTCGCCGCCGCCAAGCGCTTTTACACACCGGTGCTGGACTGGGCCCTGACACACCAGCGCAAGGTGGTGGTGATCGCACTGGCCGCTTTCGTGCTGGGCCTGGGGGCCGCCGCGCGCCTGGGCTCCGAATTCCTGCCGGAGCTCAACGAAGGCACCTTCTGGGTCAACTGGGACATGCCTGCCAGCCAGTCGCAGGAGCAGGCCATCAAGGTGTTGCGCATTGCGCGCGAGCAACTGCTGACCGTGCCCGAAGTGCGTACCGTCGTTTCCAAGGCCGGCCAGCCTGAAGACGGCACGGACCCCAAGACCCTGAGCATGGCCGAAGTCTTCGTCGATGTGAAACCCGTGGAAGAGTGGCGCAAGGGCATGACGCGGGATGCGCTGATTGAGGAAATGGACCGCAAGCTGGCGGTGATTCCGGGCGTTGATCCCGCCTTCTCTCAACCCATCCGCGACAACGTGCTCGAATCCATTTCGCAGATCAAGGGCCAGATCGTCGTCAAGGTGGCCGGCGAGGATCTGGGTGAACTGCAACGTACGGTCGAGGCCATGCGTCGCGAGTTCCGCCAGGTGCAGGGAGTGCAACGGGCGGAAGTAGACCGCCTGGGTGAGCTGCCGCAGCTGCTGATCGACATCGACCGCGAACGCGCCTCGCGTTTCGGCTTGAATGTCAGCGACGTGCAGGACGTGATCGAATCGGCGCTGGCCGGCCGTGCCGCGACCCTGCTGTGGGAGGGTGAGAAGAAGTTCGCCGTGGCGGTTCGCCTGCCAGAAGACGAACGCACCATCGCCAATCTGCCCTCCACCCCCCTGGCCATTCCCGGCGGTGGTTACACCACCCTGGGCTCGGTCGCCAGCATCCGGCAGGCCACCGGCGCCATGAACATCGCCCGCGAAGCCGGTCGTCGCACCATGGCCATCGGCGTCTTCATCAAGGGGCGCGACATGGGTTCCGTGGTGAAGGACATGAAGGCGCGCGTCGCGGCCAACGTCAAGGTGCCGGAGAACTACACCGTCAACTGGTCCGGCGAGTTCGAGAACCAGGAACGCGCCATGCAGCGCCTGTCCGTGGTGGTGCCGATCTCGCTGCTGCTGATCTTCGTGTTGCTGTTCGACGCCTTCGGTTCCTTCAAGAAAGCAGCGCTGATCCTGATCAACGTGCCACTCGCCCTGATCGGCGGCTTTATCACGCTGTGGGTGTTCGATATCCCGCTGTCGGTATCGGCCGCCATCGGCTTCATCGCCCTGTCGGGCCAGGCCGTGCTCAATGGCGTGGTCATGCTCTCGGTGTTCCAGCAACTGCGCAACTCCGGTTACACCGTGCTTGAGGCCGCCCGCACCGGGTCCATGCAGCGCCTGCGTACCGTGCTCATGACGGCCATGCTGGCCGCACTGGGCCTGCTGCCCATGGCCCTGTCGCAGGAAATCGGTTCGGAAACGCAGCGACCCCTGGCGCTGGTGGTCATCGGCGGCCTGGTGACGGCCACCCTGCTCACACTGGTGGTGCTGCCCGTGCTCTACGTCGCCTGGTTCGCAGGCAAACGCCTGGACGAAGAGAACTAGGCCCCCGGATCAGCCAGCGCCGACCCCGATCGGTGCGGGTGCACGCATCACGATGCGCGTGAACAGGCGATCGTAGACCGGGTCGCGCGGGTACTTGCCGGTCAGCGGGTCACCGTTGGTGGCAAAGGCCTCGTCCAGCGCCTGCCAGTCCTGCGCGCTCAGGACCTTCTCGGCCTCGGGCAGGATGACGGTCTCCTCCAGCTTCATGTGCTCCAGGTAGAAATCCAGGTAGCGCGCCACGGCCTGCTCGAAAGGCTCACGGCGTGAATCGCCCAGCAGTTCCCAGGCCAGCAGCAGATGCTGCAGTTCGCGCACGGCCGTCTCACCGCGGGCGTGATCGCGGTCCAGGCGGTCCAGCGCGTCCTTGAGGTGCGGCGCGCGCGCGCGCAGCGGCGGGAACAGCAGCTCGGTTTCCTTCGTGTGATGCAGGCGTTCCGGAAACTCGTCGATGTAGAACAGCATGGCGCGCAGCACGTCGAAGAACTGCTCCGGACCGTCGCCCGGCCCGCGCCGCACCATCATGCGCAGGGATTGCAGCATGGCCGACAGTGCGGCATGCTCGTCGTGAATGATGCGTAAGCTGGCATGGGCCATGGGGAACCTCCGATCGGATCAGATGATGATTCCCAGCTTGGCACGGCTGGCACCGCGCTGGCTTGACGCTCGTCAAGCTTTGCGCAGTCTGGCGCGGTTCAGGCCAGCAGCAGGTGGCCGCCGCGGCTCTGGGCCTCCAGGCGGAACTGCCGCACGATGCCGGCCAGGCGCTCGGCCTGCTCGCGCATGGATTCGGCTGCCGCGGCCGACTGTTCGACCAGTGCTGCGTTCTGCTGCGTCATGCGATCGATCTCCTGCACCGCCTGGTTGACCTCGCCGATGCCGCTGGACTGGCTGCCGGCCGCCACGGTGATCTCGCCGATGATGTCGCGCACGCGCTGCACACCGCTGACGATCTCCTGCATGACGGTGCCGGCTTCTTCCACCTGGCGCACGCCGCCGTCCACCGCCGTCACACTGGCGCCGATCAGGGCCTTGATCTCCTTGGCGGCCTCGGCGCTGCGACCCGCGAGCGAGCGCACCTCGCTGGCCACCACGGCAAAACCGCGGCCCTGCTCACCGGCGCGCGCCGCTTCCACGGCGGCATTCAGCGCCAGGATGTTGGTCTGGAAGGCGATACCGTCGATCACACCGATGATGTCGTTGATCTTGCGGCTGGACTGCGAAATGCTGTGCATGCTCTGCACCGCCTGCGTCACCACCGAGCCGCCGCGCTGTGCGGCCTGCGAGGCCGTGGCGACGAGCTGGTTGGCCGTCTGCGCCGAACTGGCGGTCTGCTGCACATTGCCGCTGAGTGCACCGATGGAACTCACGGTGTGCTGCACATTGCCGGCAGTCTGCTCGGTGCGGTTGGAGAGATCCTGGTTGCCGGTGGCGATCTCGCTGCTGGCGGTGGAGATGCTCTCGCCAGCCTCGCGCAGCTGCGCCACCATGCCCGCCAGCCCGCTGCGCATCTGCTCCAGCGCACGCTGCAGGTCGGCCGCCTCGTCACGGCCCTGCACGTCCATCCGTTGCGAGAGGTCGCCGCTGGCAATGGCCTGCGCCAGACGGCGTGCCTGCTCCACCGGCTGGCAGATCGCGTACATGTTGAGCAGGGTCAGCGGCACGACGATCGCCAGGCTGAGCACGACCAGGCCGGCAAAGATGAAGAGCGCCTGGTCCAGCACGGCATTGCGGCTGGCGTTGGAGGCCTGCGCCTCGGCACGAACGTCCTGGTCCATCTGGGTCAGCAGCTTGTCGGCCTCCTCGAACTGGGCCACCGAGCGGGCGCTCATGCGGCTGGCCACCGTGGCCGTCTCGTAGGCGCTGCTCTCGAGCTGGCTGGCCGTCCCGCTGAAGAACTGATGGTAGTTCTTGAGGAATTCGATCGCCTTCTTCAACTGTGCGCTGCGCGCCTCGGGCAGGCTGGTCGCAAGATCATTGGCGGTCTGCATGATCGTTTTCATCTCGGCTTCCCAGCGCTCCCGGATCTGGCGGATCAGTTCCGGCTTTTCGTACTGGATGATCATGTCCTTCTCATGGCGCCGCACCTGGGCCATGTCCAGCCGCAGCCGGGCCACACGATCCACCACGGCCATGGACTCGTCGATCACCTCAGCGCTGAGCTGGTGGATGCGGAACATACCGAACATGCCCGCCCCCCCCACCAGGGCCAGCAAGGCCAGCACCACGCCGATCGCCCCCAGCATGCGAAAACGGATCGTGAACTGACGCATCAATGCAAACAACTTCGTGCTCATGGGACGACCTCGTCGGGTGGGGGTGAAAGCGGAACATTCTAGACCCCACCCTGCGGTGTCCTTGGCAAATTGAAACGCGTGAAAACAGGGCTGTTCAGGCCTTCGGCCGCCAGCGGCGCAGCAGCAAGGCGTTGCTCATCACGCTGACCGAACTCATGGCCATGGCGGCACCGGCGATCACCGGGTTGAGGTAGCCCAATGCGGCCAGGGGTATGCCTGCCACGTTGTAGATGAAGGCCCAGAACAGGTTCTGCCGGATCTTGGCCACAGTGCGGTCCGACACGTCAAGGGCCGCGGCCACCAGCAGCGGATCGCCCCGCATCAGGGTGATGCCGGCTGCGTGCATGGCCACATCGGTACCGTTGCCCATGGCCATGCCGACATCGGCGGCCGCCAGGGCCGGCGCATCGTTCACGCCATCCCCCACCATGGCCACGGTATGGCCGCCTTCCTTCAATCTGGCCACCATGGCCGCCTTGTCACCCGGCAGCACCTCGGCCAGCACCTCGCCGGCCTCGGGACGCAGGCCCAGGCGACGCGCCATGGTCTCCGCTGCGCCCCGGTTGTCGCCCGAAATCATGACCGTGCGGATGCCGCGCGCACGCAAAGCCGCCAAGGCCTCCCTCGCACCGGGCTTGGGCTCGTCACCGAAAGCCAGCAATGCGCGCAGGGTCAGGCCCTGCGTGGTGCGCTCGACCATGGCCGAGACGGTGGCGCCCTGCGCCTGCAGCGCAGTGGCGCGCGTCGCCAGCGCGCCCAGGCCAACATCGAGCTCCTCCATCCAGCGCAGGCTGCCGATCAGGTAACTGGTCACGCCCACCTCGCCCTCGCTGCCGCGCCCGGGCACGGCGCGCACGTTGTCTGGCGCCTGCACGGCCAGTTGGCGGGCCTGCGCGGCCTGCACCACGGCACGTGCCAGCGGGTGTTCGCTGCCGCTCTGCAGACTGGCGGCGGCGGCCAGCAGGCGCGCCTCGTCCTGCTCCGCTGCCACCTCGAACGCGGTCAGGCGCGGCTGGCCCACGGTGAGCGTGCCGGTCTTGTCGAAGGCCACGGTGTCCACCTTGTGCGCGAGCTCCAGGGCCTGCGCGTCCTTGATCAGGATGCCGTGTTTCGCCGCCACCCCCGTCCCCGCCATGATGGCCGCCGGCGTAGCCAGGCCCAGCGCACAGGGGCAGGCGATCACGAGCACCGCCACCGCGTGGATGATGGCCGACTCGGCCGAAGCGCCGGCCCACAGCCAGCCCAGCAGGGTCAGCAGGGCGATCACCAGCACCACCGGCACGAACACCGCCGAGACCTGGTCGACCAGGCGCTGGATGGGCGCCTTGGCAGCCTGTGCGTCCTCCACCAGATGGATGATGTGCGCGAGCACGGTCTCGCTGCCCACGGCACCGACCTGCAACACCACGCGGCCCTCGCCATTGATGGAGCCGCCGGTCAGCTTGGCGCCGGCGTCCTTGGCCACGGGCAGGGGCTCGCCGGTCAGCATGGACTCGTCCACCTGGGTGTGACCTTCGAGCAGGATGCCGTCCACCGGGAAACGCTCCCCGGGGCGTACCACCAGCTTGTCACCCACCAGCACCTCGGCCACCGGCACGTCGACCTCGCCGTCCAGCCCGATCAGGTGCGCAACGTCCGGCCGCAAGGCGTGCAGGGCGCGGATGGCGGCCGTGGTCTGGCGCTTGGCGCGCGCCTCCAGCCATTTGCCCAGCAGCACCAGCGTCACCACCACCGCCGACGCCTCGAAATACAGATGCACCATGGTGCCGGACTCGGCGCTCAGCCACAGCCACATGGACAGCGCCCAGCCCGATGTGGTGCCGATGGCCACCAGCAGGTCCATATTGCCGGTCAGGGCCTTGAGCGCAAACCAGCCGGCCTTGTAGAAACGCGCCCCGAGGATGAACTGAACCGGCGTGGCGAGCAGGAACTGCGCCCAAGCCGGCAACATCCAGTGCTTGCCGGCCAGATCACCCAGCATGGGCACCACCAGAGGCAGCGACAAGGCCAGACCGATGGCCACCGGCGCAAAACCGGCCCAGGGCGAGGCGTCTTCCTGCTGCTCCAGCGCATCAGCGGCGCGCGGTTCGTAGCCGGCATCGCGCACGGCACGACGCAGCCGCGCCTCGATCTGCTCCGAGGGTGCGAAGCTCACGCGTGCCGACTCGGTGGCCAGGTTGACGGCGGCGTCGCTGACGCCCGGCACCTTCTTCAGGGCCTTTTCCACCCGGCTCACGCAGGAGGCGCAGGTCATGCCGCCGATGCCGAGGTCCAGCGTGGCCGGGGGGGATACGAGGGATGTTGAAGTGTTCATGCGACGAATTCTGAACCTTGCCACGATGGCAGGGTCAAATCTTGCGCCAGATCAACCCTGCTGCCGGGAAGGTCGAAACCAGGGACTTGACCTTCCCATCATGGCAAGGTTCAGGATATGCTCTCACTGAACCCAACAAGCAACGAAAGGACGGCCCCCATGAACCAGAACTTCAACGTCAGCGGCATGACCTGCGGTCACTGCGAAAAGGCCGTGACACGTGCCATCAAGCAGGTGGACCCACAAGCCGAGGTCAAGATCGACCGCAGCAAGAACCTGGTGGAAGTGCAGTCGCAGCAAGCGCGCGAGACCCTGGCCCGGGCCATCGCCGAAGAAGGCTACACGGTCGCCGCCTGAAGGCCATGGTGCACATGCTCTGGCCCGTCAACATCGGCAGCGCGGCCGAGCTGTCCGGCATCTCGGCCAAGATGGTGCGGCATTACGAGTCGCTCGGCCTGCTGCCGCGCGTGGCGCGCACCGACAGCGGCTACCGCCAGTACAGCGAGGCCGACGTACACACGCTGCAATTCATCAAGCGCTCGCGCGACCTCGGTTTTTCCATGGCCGAGATCGCCGAGCTGGTCACGCTGTGGCAGAACCGTCGGCGAACCAGTGCCAGCGTCAAACGCATCGCCCAGAAACACGTGGACGAACTCGCCACGCGCATTGAAGCCATGCAATCGATGCAGCGCACATTGCGACAACTGTTGCACCACTGCCATGGCGACGAACGGCCGGACTGCCCCATCCTCGACGACCTGGCCAGCCAGGGCAGTTGACGACAACCCCCTGGCCCCCAATAATGAACCGCATCCACAACAGGAGTACTGCATGAAAACCAATATCGGCGGCATGGAACGCGTCGCCCGCATCCTCGTAGGCGCCATCCTGGTCGGCCTTGCGGCCACCGGCACCGTCGGCTGGTGGGGCTGGCTCGGGCTGATCCCCATGGCCACCGGCCTGATGGGCTGGTGCCCGCCTTACGCATTGCTGGGCATCAACACCTGCTCCGTCAAGGACGCCCCCAAGGCCTGATAACTGCATGGCGGCGCGGGGTTTCGGCCCCCGCTAACATCTGTCCATGCCCCGGGCCGTCCCGGCCCGGCAGTCATATCACCCGACAGGACTCCGCCGCCCATGACCGTCACCTCTCCCCGCGCCGTCGAACGCCTCGTCACCGGCCAGCCCACCACCGACGGCGCCGGTGTCAAGCTCACACGCGTGCTCACGCACGACCTGCAACGCCGGCTCGACCCTTTCCTGATGCTGGACAACTTCGCCAGCGATGACCCGAAGGACTACGGCGCCGGTTTTCCCGATCACCCGCACCGCGGCTTCGAGACGGTCACCTACATGATCGCCGGGCGCATGCGCCACCGCGACAGCGCCGGCAACGAGGGGCTGCTGCAAAACGGTGGTGTGCAGTGGATGACGGCCGGGCGCGGCCTGGTCCATAGCGAGATGCCCGAACAGGAAGCAGGTGTGATGGAAGGCTTCCAGCTCTGGCTCAACCTGCCGGGGCGCGACAAGATGTGCACGCCGGGCTACCGCGACATCCAGAGCGCCGAGATCCCTGAGTTCACCACACCCGAGGGCGTGACCGTGCGCGTGATCTCCGGCCGCAGCCACGGTGTGAGCGGCGCCGTAGCGCGCCCGGTCGAGGCCTACCCGACCGACCCGCTCTACCTGGACCTGCATTTCCCCGCCGGTGGCGCCGTCTTCAACCAGCCGCTGCCAGCGGGCCACAACGCCTTCCTCTATACCTACCGCGGCACCGTGCAGGTCTTGGATGGCAGTGGACAAGCCACCGCTGTGCCACTGCACCGCATGGCCATCCTGGACAACAGCGGCGACGGTGTGCGTCTGCAGGCCGAGGCCGGCAGCGCACCCGCACGCGCCCTGCTGATCGCCGGCCGCCCGCTCAAGGAACCGATTGCCCAATACGGTCCCTTCGTCATGAACACGCGCGAGGAGTTGATGACAGCAGTCGAAGACTTTCAGAACGGACGCCTGGCCTGAGGTCGCAGGGGCCGCGAGCGACTTTACACACGCGACGCACACCCTCATCCCCGCGATACACAAGCCGCGCAGACTGCATGCACCCTGTTACTTCACAACAGGTCTGATCTGAAAGGATGAGGATATGAAAGTCAACTTCAAACCCGTCGTGCTGGCCGCCGTGCTGGCCACGTCCACCCTGCTTGCCCTGGCACAGTCCGGACCCGGACCCGCAGCCGGACAAGGCGCGGGCCCCGGCATGCACCAGCCCGATGGCGAGCGTCACGCCCGCCAGCAGGAACGCATGAAGGAGCACATGGCCAAGCGCGCGGCCGACCTCAAGGCCAAGCTCAAGCTGAGTGCCGAGCAGGAAAGCAACTGGAACGCATTCCTTGCCGCCATGAAGCCGCCGGCCCACGCTTCCATGCCCAAGCGCGAAGACATGGCCAAGCTCAGCACCCCCGAGCGCCTGGACAAGATGAACGAACTGCGCAAGCAACGGGATGCAGCCTTCGAGCAGCGTGACGCTGCCACCCGGACCTTTTACAGTGCGCTGAATGCCGACCAGAAAAAGGTCTTCGATGAAAGCACCGCCCGCTCGCCCCGTCATGGACACCATCGCGGGCACGGTTAACATCGGAGCCTGATGAAACCTACCGCAGCACCCGTCATCCGCACGATCGATCTGCACCAGCCTATGCGCTGGCTGGTGCTGGGCTGGCGTGACATCGGACGCTGCGGCTGGGTCAGCTTCGCGCATGGCCTGGTGCTGACCGTCGTCGGCCTGGGCCTGCTGCTGCTGGCACGTCACCAGTTCTGGTGGCTGGCCGGCGCCTTCTCCGGCCTGCTGGTGGTGGGGCCGGTGCTCGCCACCGGCCTGTATGCACTCAGCCGGGCGGTGGAACGCGGCGAGGCCACGTCCTGGCGCCTGGTGCTGAAGACCTGGCTGAGCTGGCGCCGCCATGGGAGCAGCCGTGACGGCAAGGACTGGCGCCTGGTGCAATTCGGCCTGCTGCTGGGCCTGGCCGGTACCGGCTGGGTCCTGACCTCGGCCGCGCTGATCACGCTGATGTCCCCGGTTCCCATCGAACAGCCCCTGGATTTCCTGCGCCACGTGGTGCTGGCACGCGACAACTGGTTGTTCGAAGTCTGGCTGGCCCTGGGGGGCCTGATGGCCGCGCCCATGTTCGCCTCCAGCGCCATTGCCATCCCCCTGCTGCTGGACCGCCGCATCAGCGTGCTGCAGGCCGTGATCACCAGCTGGGAAGCCGTGCTGAACAACCCCGTGCCCATGGCCTGGTGGGCCACGCTCATCATGGGTTTCACCCTGCTGGGCCTGCTGTCGGCCCTGCTGGGCCTGATCGCCGTCATGCCCATGCTGGGACATGCCAGCTGGCACGCCTATCGCGACCTGGTGGATGCCTCGGCCTGGCCCGAGCGGACGACGGGTCAAGCGGGAGCGTAATGATGTTCGGCTACACCGAGGAGCAGATCGCCGCCTTCGGCCTGTCCTTCGGCGTGGGCGCCTTCATGCTCTACATGCTGTTCATCATCGGCCACCTGGCTTGGGAATCGAAAGCCGGGCGCTTCGGCACCTTCGTGATCTTCCTGGGCCTGGCCTTCGGCATGGTGGGCTTTGTCGCCAAGTTCGTGATCCAGTGGGTCCTGGAAAAATAGCCGCCGCCGGCAATATCAGCCAAACGGCTTGATGCCGATCAGCAGGCCATGCAGGCCGAAGGCAAACACGGCCCAGGCGGCCACCCCCAGCGCCACGGTCAGACCGGTGGCCACCCCACGACCAGGCGGGTAGGACACGCCATCGCGACGATCACGGCGGCGCGAGATGCTGAAACTGAAAATGGCCCAGACCAGGAAAGCGCCGAACAACAGCAGGTGCGCCAGCATGCCCGTGGCGAGCAGGTGGGCCAGCGCCCAGGTTTTCACGCCCAGCACCATGGGGTGGTGCAGGCGTGCCTTGATGGCATTGCCCGGTACGTAAGCCGCCGCGAGCAGGACAAAGGCCAGCAGGGTCAGCAGCGAAGCCACGTGGCGCAGGCCCGTGGGTGGCGTCCAAAGGACCACCGGCTGCTCACGCGCCAGGTCGAAGCCCCAGGCGATCAAGGCCAGCCCGGCCAGCGACAGCAGGGAGTACAGGCCCTTCCAGGCCCCCTTGCCCAGGCGGCTGCGCATGCGCTGGCGCCAGTCCTCGGCGAACATGCGCACGGAGTGCACGCCCAGGAAGATCAGCAATCCGGCCAGCAGCATTTTCATCGGGGGTCTCCTGGAAGAAGTGGTCAGGCGCCGATGACGCGGTTCTTGCCGGCACGTTTGGCCAGGTACATGGCCTGGTCGGCACGCTTGATGGCGTCAGCACCGCTTTCACCGGTGGCCAGCTGGGCCACGCCGGCACTGAAGGTGATGAGGATTTTTTCGTTGCCGGCGAGGAAAAAGCGCTTGGTCAGCTCGCGCTGCAGGCGCGTCATGGCCTCCACGCCCTTGTCCAGCGGCGTGTCGGGCAGCAGCACGACGAACTCCTCGCCGCCATAACGTGCCAGCGTGTCCTGCGGGCGCATGCACTCGCGCGCCACCGTGGCCAGATGCTTGAGCGCTGCGTCGCCGGTCTCGTGCCCCTTGCCGTCGTTGAGCTTCTTGAAGTTGTCGATGTCCAGCAAGGCCACCGACAGGATGGTGTCCTTGCGGCGCACGCTGGACACCTCGCGGTTCATGGCCTCGTCCAGGCCCTGGCGGTTGAGCGCGCCGGTCAGGCTGTCGTGGCGCGCCTGTGCGCTGACGCGGTCGAGCTCGCGGTGCAGCTTGACCATCTCGGCCTCGGTGGCCTGCGCCTTCTCGCGCATGGCACGCAACTCGTCGCGCGCGCTGGTCGACTCGCTGGTCATGTGCCGCGTGGCGCTGATGACCTCCTTGAGCACGGGCGCGATCTCCTCGATCTTCTTGGCCTGCTCAAGCTGGCGCATGCTCTCTTCCATCTTGCCCTGGTAGGCGCCGCTGGTCTCGCTCATCTGCGACAAGCGGCTGATGAAGGTGGCCAGCATCTGCCGCAGTTCTTCCTGGGCCTCCTGGGCCCGTCCCTTGGCCTCGGTCTGCTTGAAGATCACATCCTTGAGGCGGCGCTCCACATCGTCCAGGCGGCGCAAGGTCAGCGGCGGCTGGGCAGCTTCCTTCAACGCGTCGGTCTGGCCCTTGAGCCAGTTGTCGTCCGGGCTGAGCTCGCCGATGTTCTGGATGATGAGCTGCAGCAGCTTGAGCAGGGTCAGGTGGATCTCGGCCTGGTCTTCGGCCGCAAAGGACAGGCGATGGCTGAAGTCGGCCAGCTGCGCCTTGACCTTGTAAGCCTCGGCCGCCGGGTCACGCAGGGCCTGGATCAGTTGCTGCATCTGCTCCTGGAAACGGGCGTCGTCCGTGCCCAGGGCGGGCTTGGCGTATTCGATCAGGCGCGCAATCTGTTCGAAGAATTCCGGCGTCAGTGCCGGTGCCGCAGTGGGCGCGGGCGCCAGCGGTGCCGGCGCCGAATCCCCGCTGCCCGGCATGGAAAAACCGCTGTAGGCCACCAGCGCGTTCTGCACCCCCAGCCAGTTGCGCTGCCCGATCGCGTACTCGAGCAGGCTGCGCTGCTTTTCCTGGCCCGGGTTACGCGCCGGCAGGGCCTGGGCTATCTGCCGCAGCGGCTCTTCCGGGAAGGGCTGCACATTCGGCATGCCCGCAATCTCGTTGTAGATCGTCTGGTAATTGACCGGCGTGGGCGCCAGCTGGCGCGCCGTGATCTGCTTGAGCGCCTCGCGCGCGATCTCGAAAGGTTTTTTATCACTCATGGAATGAGCCATTCAGCAGGCATCGCCTGATTATGCGGTCAGGCCGCATCCTATATCCGGGCATGCCGCGACAGGAGGGCCGAAACACCCTGGCGCTGGCATTGCTGCAGCGTCATCAGCAGTTCATGGTCGACGTCCGCGACATCGTGGCGACGCTGCAGGTCCTGCTGGATCCGGAGCAGCAACTCGGCCGCCATTTCAGCGTCCGCCAGGGCCCTGTGGGCCGCACCCGTGCGCGGCAGCCGGTGGTAGTCCACCAGCGTGCCCAGCTTATGGTTCGGAGCCTGGGGGTAGAGCCGGCGCGACAGCAGCATGGTGCAGGCAAATGGCTGACGGGCGGGCAGTCCCAGGCGGGACAATTCGCCCATCCAGAACTTGCGGTCGAAGGAGGCGTTATGGGCCACCATGGGGGCGTCACCGACGAAGTTGCTGGCGTGGCGCATCACCTCGCTGGCGTCGGGCGCGGCCTGCACCATGGCGTTGCTGATGCCGGTGAGCTGGGTGATGAAGGCCGGAATGTGGGCGCCCGCATTCATCAGGCTCTGAAAGCGGTCGACGATGCGCCCTTGTTCCACCAGCACGATGGCCACTTCCGTGGCACGGGCGCCCTGTTCGGGTGAAATACCCGTGGTCTCGAAGTCGATGACGGCGACAGGCTTCATGCCGATGAAAGGCCTGCGGCGCCTTGTCGAATCTCAGACGTCGATGTTGCCGGCGCGCAGCGCGTTGGTCTCGATGAAGTCGCGCCGCGGCTCGACCTCATCGCCCATGAGCATGGTGAACACGCGGTCGGCCTCGATGGCATCGTCGATCTGCACGCGCAGCAGGCGGCGCACCGTCGGGTCCATCGTGGTTTCCCAGAGCTGTTCCGGATTCATCTCGCCCAGGCCCTTGTAACGCTGACGTGAGGTCGCGTTCTCGGCCTGCCCGATCAGCCAGGCCATGGCCTGGCGGAAGTCGACTACCTTCTCGTCCTTCTGCTTCTCGCCTTCACCACGCATGACGCGTGCGCCTTCGGCCAGCAGGCCGCGGAAGGTGTTGGCCGCCTCGGCCAGGGCGGCGTAATCGGCCCCGTGCACGAAGTCCTGGGTGATGACGCTGCTCTTGACGTTGCCGTGGTGGCGGCGGCTGATTCGCAGGATGGGCTTGTCGGTACGGGCGTCAAACTCGCCCGCCACTTCAGCACCCGCCAGCTTGGCCTGCAAGGCGACGGCAGACGCCTCGGCCTCGGCCACGGTATCGAGCTTGAGCACCACGCCATCGGCAAGGGAGCGCAGCGCCTCGGCATCCATGAAATTGTGCAGGCGGGCGATCACGCGCTCGGCCAGCTGGTGCTTGCGCGCCAGCTCGGCCAGGGTGTCACCCGTGATCACGGTCCCGTTGGCGCCACCCGTGTGGATGGAAGCCCCGATCAGGGCGATGCGCAACAGGTAGGTATCGAGCGCGGAGGCATCCTTGAGGTAGAGCTCTTCCTTGCCCGACTTGACCTTGTAGAGCGGCGGCTGGGCAATGTAGATGTGGCCCCGTTCGACCAACTCGGGCATCTGGCGATAGAAGAAGGTCAGCAACAGCGTGCGGATGTGGGCACCGTCCACGTCGGCGTCGGTCATGATGATGATGCGGTGGTAGCGCAGCTTGTCGATGTTGAAATCATCAACAGCCGACTTGCCGCTTTCCGCGGCGGCCTTGCCGATGCCGGTCCCGAGCGCCGTGATCAGCACCACGATTTCATTGCTGGTGAGCAGCTTCTCGTACCGCGCCTTCTCGACGTTCAGGATCTTGCCGCGCAGCGGCAGGATGGCCTGGAACTTCCGGTCACGGCCCTGCTTGGCCGAACCGCCAGCGGAATCACCCTCGACGATGTAGATCTCGCACAGTGCCGGGTCCTTCTCCTGGCAATCTGCCAGCTTGCCCGGCAGGCCCATGCCGTCGAGCACGCCCTTGCGGCGTGTCATTTCGCGCGCCTTGCGGGCCGCCTCACGCGCCCGTGCAGCTTCGATGATCTTGCCGCAGATGATCTTGGCGTCGTTGGGACGCTCCTCCAGGAATTCGGTCAGCGTCTTGGCCACGATGTCTTCCACCGGGGCACGCACTTCGGAACTGACCAGCTTGTCCTTGGTCTGGCTGCTGAACTTGGGCTCCGGTACCTTGACCGACAGAACGCAGCACAGGCCTTCGCGCATGTCGTCGCCCGAGATCTCGACCTTGGCCTTCTTGGCCAGTTCATTGCTCTCGATGTACTTGCTGATCACTCGGGTCATCGCTGCGCGCAGACCGGTCAGGTGGGTGCCGCCGTCGCGCTGCGGGATGTTGTTGGTGAAGCAGAGCACGGACTCGTTGTAGCCGTCGTTCCACTGCATGGCAACTTCGACGCCGATGTTGGTGCCCGGGATGCCGCCGTAGGTTTCGGCCGGACGCTCACCGTTCGCGTGGAAGGCATTGGGATGCAGCACCTTCTTGTTGGCATTGATGAAGTCGACAAAACCCTTGACGCCACCCGCACCGGAAAAATCGTCTTCCTTGTTGCTGCGCTCGTCCTTGAGACGGATGCGCACGCCGTTGTTCAGGAAACTCAGTTCGCGCAGACGCTTGGCGAGGATGTCGTAATGGAATTCATGGTTCTGCTGGAAGATGTCGAGGTCGGGCAGGAAGTGCACCTCGGTGCCGCGCTTTTCCGTCTTGTCGACGATCTTCATCGGCGACACATCGACGCCGTTGATCTGCTCGATAATGCGGTTCTGCACGAAGCCACGCGCAAATTCCAGCTGGTGGACCTTGCCTTCGCGGCGCACCGTCAGGCGTAACCACTTGGACAGCGCGTTCACGCAGGACACCCCCACGCCGTGCAGGCCGCCCGAGACCTTGTAGCTGTTCTGGTTGAACTTGCCGCCGGCATGCAGCTCCGTCAGGGCGATCTCCGAAGCACTGCGCTTGGGCTCGTGCTTGTCATCCATCTTGACGCCGGTCGGGATGCCACGACCGTTATCGACCACGCTGATGGAGTTGTCCAGGTGGATGGTGACCACGATGTCATCGCAGTGGCCGGCCAGGGCCTCGTCGATGGAGTTGTCGACCACCTCGAACACCAGGTGGTGCAGGCCGGTGCCATCGGACGTGTCACCGATGTACATACCCGGGCGCTTGCGCACCGCTTCCAGACCTTCCAGGATCTGGATCGACGATTCGCCATAACCTTCTGATGCACCGACTTGATGGGCATCGATACGGGGCTGGGCGCTGAAATTCTCTACAGCGCTAGGCTTGTTTTCTTCGGTCATGGCTTACTTCTCAACACTATTCAAACACTTGAATGAACAGACCCGCCATGAACCAGACGTTCATCGCGGGTCATGATCTTGCGCTCCTGTCAGATCCGCATGGGCATCACGACGTACTTGAAGCTATGGTTGTCCGGAATCGTGATCAGGGCAGAGCTGTTCGAGTCCGAGAGTTCCACCTTGACCATGTCCTGTTCCATGTTCGTCAGAACATCGATCAGGTAGGTCACGTTGAAGCCGATCTCGATGCTGTCGCCGCTGTAGTCGATGTCCAGCTCGTCCACCGCTTCTTCCTGCTCGGCATTGTTGGATGCCACACGCAGGGTACCGGGATCGATGTTCAGGCGCACACCCTTGAACTTGTCGCTGGTCAGGATGGCGGTACGCTGCAGGCTGGCCAGCAAGGGCTGACGGCCGAGGACGATGGCGTTCTTGTGGTTCTTCGGAATCACACGGTTGTAATCCGGGAACTTGCCCTCGACCAGCTTGGTCACGAACTCCATGCCACCAAAGCTGAACTTGGCCTGGTTGCTGGCGAACTGCATCTCGATCGCACCCTCAGTGTCGCTCAGGAGGCGCTGCATTTCCAGCACCGTCTTGCGCGGCAGGATGACTTCCTGCTTGGGCACTTCCACATCCAGCGTCGCCGAAGCAAAGGCCAGGCGGTGCCCGTCTGTTGCCACCAGGCTCAGCTGCTTGCCTTCGGCCACGAACAGGATACCGTTGAGGTAGTAGCGGATGTCATGCACGGCCATCGAAAACGAGACCTGACTCAGCAGTTCCTTGAGCGTCTTCTGCGGCACGCTGAAGACCGGACCAAAATTGGCGGCTTCCTGCACCAGCGGGAAATCCTCGGCGGGCAGGGTCTGCAAGGTGAACTTGCTCTTGCCACCCTTGAGGATGAGTTTGTTCTGGCTCGATTCCAGCGACACGGTCTGGTCGGCCGGCATGGTGCGCAGGATGTCGATCAACTTGCGCGCGCCGACCGTGGTCGTGAAATTGCCGGCATCCCCATCGAGCTCGGCCGTGGTACGGATCTGGATTTCCAGATCGCTGGTCGTAAACTGCAAGGCACTGCCGGTCTTGCGGATCATCACATTGGCCAGGATGGGCAGGGTATGACGACGTTCCACGATGCCCGAAACGGACTGGAAAACGGAGAGTACTTTGTCTTGTGTTGCCTTCAGGACGATCATGTCAACCTCTTCTTTGATTTCTTTAATTCAAATTAGTAGTAGTAGATAGAGCGGGCTGCTTTCTGTGGATAGCATCATTTTCCCTTTTTTTATCAACGACTTGCCTGTCGTCCAACCATGTGTGTAGTCGTCGGGTTTGATCCGGCGCGAGACTGCATAACTTGGCCAAACTGCTTTCCCCTGTGGATAACTCATGACTTGTGCCAGAACTATCCCCAGGGTTTCAGGTCGTTTTTTGATGGGGGTGATGCCTCCTTCTATCCCTTGAGGGTCTGTTCAAGCACGTGCAATTGCTGGTTCAGTTCGGTCAGCTGCTGGCGTTCACCGGATATCTTGCGGACCGCATGCAGCACGGTGGTGTGATCGCGACCACCAAACAGCTCGCCGATCTCGGGCAGGCTCTTCTGTGTCAGTTCCTTGGCCAGGTACATGGCAATCTGGCGTGGGCGCGCAATGCTGGCTGGCCGCTTTTTGGAATACATGTCGGCGACCTTGATCTTGTAGTAGTCGGCCACCGTCTTCTGGATGTTTTCCACGGAAATCTGCCGGTTCTGGATCGACAGCAGGTCGCGCAGTGCCTCACGGGCCAGCTGGATGGAGATTTCCTTCTGGTTGAAGCGTGAATAGGCCAGGATCTTGCGCAGGGCACCCTCAAGTTCACGCACGTTGGAGCGCACGTTCTTGGCGACGAAGAAGGCCACTTCCTCGGGCATCTCGGTGCCTTCGCTCAGGGACTTGTTGATCAGGATCGCCACGCGCATTTCCAACTCCGGCGGCTCGATGGCCACCGTGAGGCCGGAATCGAAGCGCGAGACCAGGCGTTCGTGTATGTCCAGTAAGCCCTTGGGATAGGTGTCACTGGTCATCACGATATGGGATTTCTTGGCCAGCAAGGCCTCGAAGGCGTTGAAGAACTCTTCCTGTGTGCGGTCCTTGTTGGCAAAGAACTGCACATCGTCGATCAGCAGCAGGTCCAGGGAGTGGTACTTGTCCTTGAACTCGTCAAAAGTCTTGCGCTGGTAGGCCTTAACCACATCGGAAACGAATTGTTCCGCATGGATGTAGAGAACTTTGGCGTTGGGACGCTCGGCCAGCAAGCGGTTACCCACAGCATGCATCAGATGGGTCTTGCCCAGGCCGACACCGCCGTAGATGAAAAGGGGGTTGTAAAGCTGGCCCGGTGAACTGGCCACGTGCATGGCGGCAGCCCGCGCCATGCGGTTGGCCGTGCCTTCCACCAGGGTGTCGAAAGTCAGGGCGGTGTTGAGACGGGTCCGGTTCGCCGGATTGATGCGCTCCAGCCCCGCCGCATAGGACTCTTCCGCCGGCAGGGCCTCGGTTTCGACAACCGTTTCCTTAACCCTGGGATTGTTTTCCCTGGGGGTAAGTGCCAACTCAAGATGCATGGGCTGGCCATAGACCTTTTCCAGCAGCGCAGCGATCCGGCTGCTGTATTGGGCTCGGATCCAGTCCAGCTTGAAGCGATTGACGACAAAAAGGGTGACGCGGGAGAAATCCTCAGCGACCTGGGCCGTCAGGGGCTTGATCCAGGTGTTGAACTGCTGTTCGGGGAGTTCCTGGGCCAGTTGGTCGACGCAAGTCTGCCACAAGCTGTGCCCGGCTTCCTGGCCTATGCTCACGGCCTGACTGTTGAGTTGTCCCTCGCTCATGCGTGCTAATTATTGTGGATATATACGCCGTATGGTGCGCTGGATTGTAAATTATCAAGAATTTATCCACAAGGGGTGAGAAGCCCGCCAGGCCCTCAAGTGCTGCACGCACTTGGAAAGCCAAGGCATTGCCAGCATTGGAAATTTTTGCGATAATCTATGGTTTTCCCGAAGCCTGTGATGTGTCTGGAAAGCGCCGCAAGGTGCAAACCAAGGCCACAGAAGTGCTAACGGGACATTTCATGGACTGTGCCGCCAGTGATGGACGGTACGGTTGCATGGCAGAAAAACTCCACGCTTATCACTAGGATTTCGAGATGAAACGTACTTACCAGCCCTCCAAGATCCGCCGTGCGCGTACCCATGGTTTCCTGGTCCGCATGAAGACCCGTGGTGGCCGCGCCGTGATCAACGCGCGTCGTGCCAAGGGCCGCAAGCGCCTGGCTGTCTAAGCCGGACCGCGCTGCCAGAGCCCTGTACCGGTTTTGAGCAGTGCACTTCAGCGCACCATGCAGGCGCGGCGGCTGAAGACCCGGGAACAGTTTCAGGCCGTACTGGCGTGTGCACCCTTTGCCCGGACGGAACATTTTGTCATGCATCGCATGGTCCTGGAGGTCTCAGGCACGCAAGTCGTGCCCCAGACCTCCTTTGCCGTTGATGGCCTCTGGATCGGTGCCATGGTTCCCAAGCGCTGGGCACGTCGTGCCGTGACGCGCAACCTGATCAAGCGACAGGTCTACAGCATCGCGGCGCAGCACGAGACGATGCTGCCTGCAGCCGCCTATCTGGTGCGCCTGCGCAGCACCTACGACCGCACGCAGTTCAAAAGCGCAAGGTCCGAAGCACTGCAGGCCGCTGTCCGTGGCGAAATCGAACAACTGTTCAGCAAGGCCCAGCAGCCTGCAAAGGCTGCTGCATGATCCGCCATCTGCTGATCGGACTGGTCAAGGGCTACCGTTTCTTTCTGAGCCCCTGGCTGGGTTCGGCCTGCCGCTTCGAGCCGACCTGCTCGCTTTATGCGCTGGACGCCTTGCGTCAGCATGGTGCCATGGCAGGCAGCTACCTCACCGTGGGTCGGTTGCTACGCTGCCATCCCTGGTGCGCCGGCGGGCACGATCCCGTACCCTCGCAAAAACCCCGCCTCTTCACCGGCTTGCTTTCCTCCTCTTCTGAAAAGAACATTTCATGAACGATATTCGCCGCACCATCCTGTGGGTGATTTTTGGTTTTTCCCTGGTTCTGTTGTGGGACCAGTGGCAGATCCACAATGGCCGACCCGCAACCTTCTTCCCATCGCCGACGGCGAAGACGGCGGCAGCCCCGGCACCGGCGGCATCAACGCCGGCGGCCGTTCCCGTGGCCGCGCCCGTGCTGCCCGCAGGCAATAGCAGTGACCGTATCGCCAAAACCGAAGCGCAGGCGCCCGTCGCGCGCGAGCGCGTGGTGGTGAGCTCCGACGTGCTGACGCTGACCTTCGATACCGAAGGCGGTTCGCTGGTTCGCTCCGAGTTCCTGAAACATCGCGACCAGAAAAATCCCGAACGCCATGTCGTGCTGTTCGACGAAAGCAAGGATCGTGTTTACCTGTCCCAGTCCGGATTGATTGCCGGCGCTGCCGGCGGCAGTCTCCCGACACACAAGACGCCCATGAAGCTGGTGTCGGGCGAACGCGAGCTCAAGGACGGGGCTGACGAACTGCAACTGAAGTTCGAGTCGGCTGAAATCGGCGGCGTCAAGCTCGTCAAGACCTATACGCTCAAGCGGGGCAGTTATGCCCTGGACGTGAAGCACGAAGTGCAGAACGTGGGCACGACGCCGCTGACGCCCCAGCTCTATCTGCAGCTGGTGCGCGACGGCAACAAGCTGGCCGGCGAGTCGTCCTTCTATTCGACGTTCACCGGCCCGGCCATCTACACCGAGGCGAAGAAATACCAGAAGGTCGAGTTCAGCGACATCGAGAAGAACAAGGCCGAGTTCGAGAAGCAGTCCTCCAACGGCTACGTGGCCATGGTCCAGCACTATTTCGCCAGCGCCTGGCTGCTCGGCGAAGGTGTGCCGCGAGAAATCTTCGCCCGCAAGGTCGACAGCAACCTGTATGCGGTTGGCATGATCGCCCCGCTGGAGACGATTGCACCGGCGACGAGCCGCACTGTGGAGGCCCGCCTGTTCGTCGGCCCGCAGGAAGAAAAGAGGCTGGAAGCCATCGCCCCCGGCCTGGAGCTGGTCAAGGACTACGGCTGGCTGACCATCCTGGCCAAGCCACTGTACTGGCTGCTCGACAAGCTCGAGCATCTGATCGGCAACTGGGGCTGGTCCATTGTGGCGCTGGTGGTGTTGCTGAAGATCGCTTTCTACTGGCTCAATGCCAAGGCCTACGCCAGCATGGCCAAAATGAAGTCCATCACACCGCGCATCACCGAGCTGCGCGAGCGTCTCAAGGACAAGCCGCAACAGATGCAGCAGGAAATGATGCGTGTCTACCGCGAGGAGAAGGTCAACCCCATGGGCGGCTGCCTGCCCATCATGATCCAGATCCCGGTGTTCATCGCCCTCTACTGGGTGCTGCTGTCCAGCGTGGAGATGCGCAACGCACCCTGGATCCTGTGGATCAAGGACCTCTCGGCCGAAGACCCCTATTACATCCTGCCCCTGCTCATGACGGCCACCACCATGCTGCAGACGGCACTCAATCCGGCGCCGCCGGATCCGCTGCAGGCCAAGATGATGTGGTTCATGCCGCTGATCTTCAGCGTGATGTTCTTCTTCTTCCCGTCCGGCCTGGTGCTGTACTGGCTGACCAACAATATCCTGTCGATCGCGCAACAGTGGGTGATCAACACCCGCATGGGCGTGCCGCCGCAGTTCAATTTGCCGAAATTCAAGTAAGCAGACGCACAGGGGCCGCGCAAGCGGCCCTTTCACTTTCAGGCCTCCACGCTACAAAATAGCGCACCATGCTGGCACGTCAAGAGGAACCCATCGTCGCCATCGCTACCGCCCCCGGACGGGGCGCCGTGGGCATCGTGCGCGTGAGTGGTCGCGGGCTCGGGGACTTCGTTGCGGCCTTGTGCGGCCGCGCGCTGCAGGCCCGTCATGCCACCTACCTGCCCCTGCGGGACGCGGCCGGCGAAGTGCTGGACCATGGCCTGGCCATTCATTTCCCGGCGCCGCATTCCTACACCGGCGAAGATGTGCTGGAACTGCAGGTGCATGGGGGACAGGTGGTGCTGCAACTCCTGTTGGCACGCTGCCTGCAGGTGAGCCAGCAGCTCGATGAGCGGACCGGCCAAGCCTGTCTGCCGGGTTTGCGGTTTGCGCAACCCGGTGAATTCACCGAACGCGCCTTCCTCAACGACAAGATCGACCTGACCCAGGCCGAGGCCATCGCCGACCTGATTGACGCGAGTACCGAGGCCGCGGCGCGCAGCGCCAGCCGCTCGCTCGATGGCGCCTTTTCGCGCGAGATCGGAGTGCTGCGTGAAGCGCTGATCCAGTTGCGCATGCTGGTGGAAGCCACGCTCGATTTCCCGGAAGAAGAGATCGACTTCCTGGAAAAGGCCGATGCCCGCGGCCAGTTGGAGCGCCTGCAGGACCGGCTCGCCACCGTGCTTCAGCACGCCCGCCAGGGCAGTCTGCTGCGCGAGGGCATCAAGGTGGTGATTGCCGGCCAGCCGAATGCGGGCAAGAGCTCGCTGCTCAATGCACTGGCCGGGGCCGAACTGGCCATCGTGACGGCCATCCCCGGCACTACGCGCGACAAGGTGCAGCAGACCATCCAGATCGAAGGCGTGCCACTGCACGTGATCGACACCGCCGGCCTGCGCGAGAGCAGCGACGAGGTGGAACGCATCGGGATCGCCCGTGCCTGGGCCGAGATCGAAGCGGCCGATGCCGTGCTTTTCCTGCATGACCTCACGCGCCAGGCCTTGCCTGACTATCGCCAGGCGGATGAGGACATTGCCCGTACGTTGCAGCAGCGTCTGCCGACACGTGTACCGGTGCTGGATGTCTGGAACAAGGCCGACGCCGCCGCAGCGCCGGATGAAGGCCTGAGCCTTTCGGCCAAGACGGGTGCCGGTCTGGAGACCCTGCGTCGCCGCCTGCTCGAGACCGTGGGCTGGCAGGCGGCACCCGAGGGTGTCTACATTGCACGTGAACGCCATGTGCATGCGCTGCGGCAGGTCCAGGCGCATCTGGAAACAGCGGCGGCACA
>JAXMMJ010000094.1:0-13727 GCA_034366585.1 Hylemonella sp. | reverse complement strand
AGCCGGGAACCAACAGCTCAAGACAAAACAGCCAAACAAGGACGCGCCATGGCGCGTCCTTGTGGGGTTCGGTATTGGTATTCGGTTCCCCCCGCCGTAATGAGGAGGCGAGTAGCGCAGGGAGCGGCGGAAAAAGAAGCGCAGATGTTTGAGCGCAGCGAGTTTCTGCGCTTCCCGCCGGTCCCGAGCAACGTAGCGTGCCCGCGTAGCGGGTCGACGAATCCGGCTCGCCTTTCTTTGCTTACTTTCTTTGGCGAAGCAAAGAAAGTGAGTGCGCTGTCGGGCGCATCACCCGACACCAAACCCGCCGCCGGAGCGAGACCCGGCAATGCCACGCCCACCAGGGCATAGGCAAACAGAAGCTCAGGACGACTGCCGAAACGCCATCACCGCCTGATTGCGCAAAGTCCGCAACAGCGCCAACTCCTTCTCCCCCAGCTGCAACTCCCCCAGCTCCCCCTTGTCGGCATAGATCAGGCCAAAAGGCGAGCCTTTGAGCATCAGCGGCAAAAGAAGGAAGGACGACGCATGGACCGCTGTGCGGTACCACTCCGGCAGCCGCTCGGCCACGCGCGTGGCGCCAGCGTCGCTGATCATGGTGTCGACGCCCTTGCTGCAGACCGCGGAAAACAGGTCGCTCTTCTGCGGGTGCAATGGAATGTGGAAGGACTTGACGATCTGCTCCACGCCCGGCCCCAGGCCGAAGCGGCCGGTCAGTGCATCCTGCTTCGCATCGCGCATGCAGAACACGATTTGGCGAAAGCCCATGGCGCGGTACATGGTCTCCAGGATCATGCGCAGGATGTCGCTGAGCTTGAAGTCCTCGACCATGGCGTTGGTGATGTCCTGGATGCCGGCCGTCAGCATCTCGGCCACGCGCTGCGATTCCAGCGCCAAGGCCGCGATCTGCTCGGGCGTCACAGGCTGGGTGGCATGCAATTCGAACGAGCCCACCGAGTCGTGAAAGGGATCAGCCCCCACCGGGTCATGCAGGGTCACGGTCAGCGGCGTCGCCCCGCCCGTGGGCGCAGCCTGCAGCAGGCGGGCGGCCGGTGAATCGGGGGCCACCTTGAACTCCATGGCACGCGCCAGCTCGGCCAGCTTTTCGCGCGCCCGCTGGGTCGCCGTGTCGACGGCCTTGGCGTCGATCCCGATGCACCGCGCATAACGCTGGCCCACCTGCGCCAGCTTGGCCTGGGCAGACTTCGGTTCGCTGTGCAGCAGAGCGTCGGCCATTTCATTGGAGGCCAGGGCGATCCAGCGCAGCCGGTCGGAGAGTTCCTTGGGCGGCGTGGCCGGTGCCGGGCCGGTCGGCTTGCGAATGCAGTGCTGGATGGTATCGGGCAGGTGCCAGGCCCGGCTGATGCCCACGCCCAGCTGCTCGTAGCTGATGCCCAGCACGGTGATCGTGGCGCTGTCCTCGGACACGGGCTCCTTGCCACCGGTCAGGGCACGCACGGCGCGCGCCTCTTCCGGAAAATAGTATTCCGTCAGCAGGCGCCCCAGGTTCTGGAACATGGCGCCCAGGAAGGCCTCCTCGCCCTCGCTGCGCACCGGGCTGAGTTCGATGGCAATCGAGCCGGCCATCAGCGAGCGAAGGAACTCTTCCTTGAGCAGGTTGGCGTGTGCCTTGTCTTGCATGTGCTCCAGCAGCACCAGGCTCAGCGCCATGTTGCGGATGCCGTTGAAACCCACCAGCGTGACCGCGCGCGACACGGTGCTGATGGTGCCCCCACGCGCGTACTGCGGGGTGTTGACCACACGCAGCAGCTTGTTGGTCAGCGCCACGTCCTTGAGGATCTCGTTGGTCAGGGTGGCGACGCTCTCGCGGTCCGAGCTGGAGATGCTCTGGATGCGCACGATGGAGCCTGACATGGCCGGGAAATCGCTCTTGTGGCGCATGCGCCGCAGCAGGAACTCCACGGTGCCGCTGCTGCCTTTTTCGCCAGCATCACTCAGCGGTGTGGTCACCGGCCGCAGCCATTTCTTCAACTCGTCGCGAAACACCTGGGCTGAAGGGTGACGCTGGCGCGGGTCTCGCGCCAGGCCACGCAGCAGGATGGCGCGCAGCGCGTCATCGGCCTCGCTGCCCAGCTCGGGGGGCAGCTGCAGGTCCTCCAGCGCCACGCGCTGCATGGCGCGCCAGGGATCGCGTTCGTCGATCAGGCGCTGGCCGCTGAGCATCTCGGTCAGTACGACGGCGGCGGAAAAGATGTCCATGGCCGGCGTCGGCGGCGCTCCCGTGGCCGCCTCCGGCGACATATAGCCCGGCGTGCCACCGGTCGCCTGCGCGGCCTTGGCCGGCACAGGGTGCGCCTCGCTCTCCTGCACACGCACAGCGATGCCGAAATCCATGACACGCGCACGGCCACTGGCATCGACCAGCACATTGGAAGGCTTGAGGTCGCGGTGCACGATGCCGGCCGCATGCGCGGCGGCCAGTGCTTCCAGCACGTCGACCATCAGGCCCACCGCCTCGCCTGGCGGCAGCGCACCGCGCTGGTGCAGGATCGCGGCCAGGGTCTGGCCCGGTACGTACTCGAAAACCAGGTAGGGCTGCTGGTCCTCCACATCGGCCTCGAAGACCGGGATGATGTTGGGGTGGGTCAGGCGGCTCACACTGCGCGCCTCCTGCAGCCACTGGGCCACCAGCGCCGCGTCGGCGCCCTGCTCGGGGCGCAGCAGCTTGATCGCCACCTCGCGCTCCAGGCGCGGATCAAACGCCAGCCAGACCGTGGCTTGTCCGCCCTGGCCAACCAGGCGCCGCAGCTTGAAACGCCCGATGCTGTCGCCCACCTTGGGTTCAGGCAAGGCCGCAGCGGGACGCCGGGGGTTCTGAAAGGTGGGCAGGGGCAACATGGCTGTTCCAAGCAGTGTAGGTCGGCGCTGGAGCCGTGCAAGCCCGGGACTTACCCGGGCTTGTTTTTATTTGAGTTGCACCGAACCGCTGACCATGACCTGCACCTGGGCCTGGCCGGCCTCGACGGGCAGCGGCGCGTCGGAGGCCATGCTGCTCTTCGCCTCCATGGCCAGGAAACGCGGGCGGATCTGTGCGCCCTGCTCCTGGCTGTTGATGTTGATCTCGCGCAGGCTGTAGCCGCTGAAACCGAAACCCCGCGCGATCTCGCTGGCCCGGGCGCGGAAACGCTCGATGGCCTGGGCCTGGGCCTGCTGCTCCAGGCGCTCGCGCTGCTCGCGGCTCAGGCCGAAGACCGTCTGCGCCACCGCCATGCCCTGGATGCGGCCGGCCAGGGCGGCAATGCGCTCCAGATCGCTACCGGACAGCACCAGCTCGGCCGTGCCCTGCCAGGTGCTGATGCGGCCGTCGCGGTTGCTGCGCGGGAAGAGGCTGAAATTGCCGCTGCGCACCTCCAGGGCCCCGGGCTGCGCGGCGGGGCGCGCCTCGGCCAGGGCCGCATCCAGCACGGCCTTGAGCTGTTGCTGCACCACCGCCGGGTCGCTGCCCTCGCGGGTGGCGCGCAGCGTCACGCTGAGCTGGTCCTGGCGGGCTTCCAGCGTGGCTGTGGCCGTGAACTGAACGACATCACGCGGCATCGGCCCCAGCTGGGCGTGGGCCACAGGCGCAGCCCACAGGCCGACGGCCAGCAGCAAAACGGGGGTGGAAGGAAAGATCGCTTTCATGGCTCGGTACTCCTGGGGCTATGCGGCATTCTTGCGGGGACGTACTTGCGCATTGGGCCGAGATTTGTAACAGTATGTCAAAGTCAGGCCTCCTAGAGGCTGAGGGCCGGTTGTGACCGGCAGAATCCGCAGCTTGCACACCGTCCAAGGCCGAGCATAGAACATGACGTCCATTTCAAGCCGTACCGACAAGATCCTGGTCGTCGATGACGACGCGCGCATCCGCGACCTGCTGCGCCGCTACCTGACGCAGGAGGGCTTCGAAGTCTTCCAGGCCGAGGACGGCAAGTCCCTCACGCGCATCCTGCTGCGCGAGACGGTGGACCTGATCGTGCTCGACCTCATGATGCCCGGCGAGGACGGCCTGTCGATCTGCCGGCGCCTGCGCGCGGCCAACGACAAGACCCCCATCATCATGCTGACCGCCAAGGTCGAGGACGTGGACCGCATCGTCGGCCTGGAGGTCGGCGCCGACGACTACCTGGGCAAGCCCTTCAACCCGCGCGAGCTGCTGGCACGCATCAACGCCGTGCTGCGCCGGCGCCCGGCAGTGGAGGCGCCCGGCGCGCCCTCGAGCGACCAGGAGGTGGTGAGCTTCGGCCCCTACACCTTCGACATGGGTGCGCGCACCCTGCGCAAGGAAGGTGAGGAACTGCCCCTGACCACGGGCGAGTTCGCCATGCTCAAGGCTCTGGTGCGGCACCCGCGCCAGCCCATGTCGCGCGAAAAGCTGGCCCAGCAGGCCCGCGGGCGCGAATTCGAGCCCTTCGACCGCAGCCTGGACGTGCAGGTCTCGCGCCTGCGCAAGCTCATCGAGGTCGACCCGGCCGTGCCGCGCTACATCCAGACCGTCTGGGGCGTGGGTTATGTCTTCGTACCGGACGGTGCAGGTTGATCTTTCGCAGCCACCGTTCCCCCGCCCCGCTACGCTCCTCTTTGCTGGATCCGTCGCGCTGGCACTCCCAGCTGACAGAAGAACAGCATGGCGGCAGCAGTCCGCAGGAAACCACCCCGGCCGAACTCGACGGCGAAGTACGCGACCAGACCGGCCTGAGCCTGTTCTGGCGCACCTTCTTCCTGCTCGCCCTGCTGCTGTTCGGCAGCATCCTGGCCTGGCTGCAGACCCTGCGCGCGCTGGAGTTCGAGCCGCGCGCCATCCAGACCGCGCAGCAGATCGCCTCGCTGGTCAACCTCAGCCGCGCGGCGCTGGTGCACTCCGACGCCATCATGCGCGTCTCGCTGATCAAGACCATGACCGAGAAGGAAGGCGTGCGTGTGCTGCCGCGCGAGCCCAGCGACCGCTATGAGCCCTTCGATACCGACAGCGTCAACCGGCGCATCAACCAGGAACTGACGGCCCGCCTGGGACCGGGTACCGTGGTGGCCAACAGCGTCAACGGCAAGCCAGGCTTGTGGGTCGGTTTCGTGATCGACCGCGACAACTACTGGCTGCAGACCGACCGCTCGCGCTTCAACCAGACCGCCAGCAAGACCTGGCTGATCTGGTTGAGCACCGGCGCCCTGCTCTCGCTGGCCGGCGCAGCCATCATCGCGCGCCTGATCAACCGCCCGCTCAAGCAGCTGTCCTTTGCCGCCAGCCGCATCCGCGAGGGCGACTTCGCGGCCAGCCGCCTCAACGAACGCGTGCCGACCACCGAGATCCGCCAGGTCAACATCGGCTTCAACCGCATGGCCCAGCGCCTGGCCAAGATCGAGCAGGACCGCGCCGTCATGCTGGCGGGCATCTCGCACGACCTGCGTACCCCCTTGTCGCGCCTGCGCCTGGAAACCGAGATGAGCGTGAGTGACCCCGACGCCCAGGCGCACATGGTGGCCGACCTGGAACAGCTCGACGCCATCATCGACAAATTCCTCGACTACGCACGCCCCGACCACGTGCGCCTGGCGCCGGTCAACCTCAACGAGGTCATCCGCGCCAGCCTGTTCGCTTTCAAGGACCGTCCCGACATGCAGTTCAACCTGGACCTGCAGGACAACGTCTCGGTGCTGGCCGACGCCGTGGAACTCGGCCGCGTCATCTCCAACCTGGTGGAAAACTCACGCCGCTACGGCAAGGAGCCGGAGAGCGGCATCACCACCGTGGACATCACCACCCGCGCGCGCGACCAGTGGGTGCAGATCCGAGTGCGCGACCACGGCCCGGGCGTGGCACCCGAGCACCTGCCCAACCTGACCAAGCCCTTCTACCGCGGCGACGAGGCCCGCACTGCGGCCACCGGGGCCGGCCTGGGCCTGTCCATCGTCGACAAGACGGTGCGCCGCATGGGGGGCAAGTTCGGTCTGGGCAACAGCAGCACCGGCGGCTTCACCATCCGCATCCAGCTCAAGCAGGCGCACGCCTGAGCCCCAAAACTTGTGAAGAAATCGTAGCGAGCGGCCCGAGCGCAAGGCGGACGGAGCGCAGCCACCGGAACGTACTTCAGGTACGTGAGGATGGCGAGCACCGCCCAACGCGGCGACGGGCAAGCGCAGTAGATCTATTCACGAGTTTTTAGCGCGCCAGCAGCACGATGGCCCTGGCCTCGATGCTCAGCCCCTCGCCCACGGGACCCATCTTTTCGGCCGTCTTGGCCTTCACGTTGACCTGATCGGCCCCCAGGCCGAGCACCGCGGCGATGCGTTCGCGCATGGCCGCAATGTGCGGTGCCATCTTGGGCGCCTGGGCGATGATGGTGCTGTCGACATTGCCGATCTGCCAGCCCTGGGCGCGCACGCGCGCCGCCGCCTCGGCCAGCAGCACCGATGAATCGGCACCCTTGAAGCGCGCATCGGTGTCGGGGAAATGGCGGCCGATGTCGCCCAGGCCGGCCGCGCCCAGCAGCGCATCGGTGATGGCATGCAGCAGCGCATCAGCATCCGAATGGCCCAGCAGGCCTTTCTCGTAGGGAATCTCGACGCCGCCCAGGATGAGCTTGCGCCCCTCGACCAGGGCATGCACGTCCCAGCCCTCACCGACCCGCATGGAAAAAAGAGTGCTCATGACGTTGTCCTTGTGGCGTCCGCCCGGGCCATGAGCACGGCCTCGGCCAGCGCGAAGTCCTCGGGGTAGGTCACCTTGAAATTCTGCGCGCTGCCGCTCACCAGGCGCGGCGCCAGGCCCAGCGCCTCGATGGCCGAGGACTCGTCGGTCACCTCCACGCCGGTCTGCGCCAGGGCGCGCTGCAACAGCCCCAGGCGGAACATCTGCGGCGTCTGCGCCAGCCACTTGTCGCTGCGCGCCAGCGTGGCGCTCACCCGGCCGTCCTGTTCCTGCTTGAGCGTGTCGGGCAGCTTCAGCGCCAGCAGGCCACCCACCGCGTCCAACGCGCAGGCCTCGATCAGCTGGCCGATCTGCTGCGGCGTCACCAGGCAGCGCGCGGCGTCGTGCACCAGCACCCAGTCCTGCTCGCCGGCCCCCAGGCTGCGCAGCACGGCCAGGCCGTTCGTCACCGTGGCGGCGCGCGTCGCGCCACCGCAATCGGCCAGGGCATAACTGGCCGTGGTCACGGGTTCGAGAAAACGGTCGCCCGGCGCCACCACCACCAGGGTGCGCTGCAGTTGCGGCACCGCGGCGAAAGCCGCCAGGGTATGCCGCACCATGGGCTGGCCCGCGACGGGCTGGTACTGCTTGGGGCCGGCGCCGCCGGCGCGGCTACCGCTGCCGGCACAGGGTATGAGGGCCCAATAGCGGGCGGCAGGGGAAGTGGACTTGGAGGTCATGGGTGAGCTGTCATTCTAGAGGGCCCGTCGTCCACTAAAATCGGCACAGCACACCCCCCGCCATCCGCGCAGGGGGTTTTTGCGTTTTTTGATTTGGTTCCTGATGGATCTCCCCAAACTCCAAGCCGGCAAGCGCTACACCCTGCCCCGCCCCCCGGGCTCGTCCGACGCCCTGCTGCTGGCCCGCCTGGCCGAACGCGAGCAGGCCGCCGGCCGGCTGCTGGCCATCGTCTGCGGCGACGCCACCGACGCCCAGCGCCTGATCGACGAGATCGCCTTCTTCAAGCCGGAACTGCGCTGTGCCATGTTTCCCGACTGGGAAACCCTGCCTTACGACACCTTCTCGCCGCACCAGGACCTGATCAGCGAACGCCTGGCCACGCTCTGGCGCCTGTACAACCACGGCAAAGGCTCGCCCGAGGACACGACCGACATCGTGCTGATCCCGGCCACCACGGCGCTGTACCGCCTCGCACCGCCAGGTTTCCTGGCCGCGCACACCTTCTCCTTCAAGGCCAACCAGAAACTGGACGAAACCCAGTTCCGCAGCCAGCTCACCCTGGCCGGCTACAACCACGTGACCCAGGTCGTGAGCCCGGGCGAGTACGCGGTGCGCGGCGGCCTGATCGACCTCTTTCCCATGGGCTCGCAAGTGCCCTTCCGCGTCGACCTGTTCGACAACGAGGTCGACTCCATCCGCACCTTCGACCCCGACAGCCAGCGCAGCCTCTACCCCGTGCCCGAGGTGCGCCTGCTGCCCGGGCGCGAATTCCCCATGGACGACGATTCGCGCGCCCTGTTCCGCCGCCGCTGGCGTGAGCTGCTCGAAGGCGATCCGACCAAGAGCCGCATCTACAAGGATATCGGCAACGGCGTGGCCACCGCCGGCATCGAGTACTACCTGCCGCTGTTCTTCGAGCAGACCGCCACCGTCTTCGACTACCTCGGCGCCGGCACCGACCAGGCCGCCACCGTGGTGATGCACGGCGAGCTGGAGCCCGCACTGCAGCGCTTCTGGCAGGACACCAAGGAACGCTATCGCCTGGCCCAGGGCGAACCCGATCGGCCGCCGCTGCCGCCCGAATCGCTTTTCCTGGGCATCGAACAGTTCTTCAGCCTGGCCAACGGTCACGCACAACTGGCCATCCGCCCTGGCAGTGCAGAGGGCGTGGCCGAATTCGACCTGCTGCCCGAACTCACCGTGGTGCGCGGCGCCGAAGACCCGCTGGCCAAGCTCAAGGACCATGTCCGCAACACCCAGCACCGCGTGCTGCTGCTGGCCGAAAGCGATGGCCGGCGCGAGAGCCTGCTCGATTTCCTGCGCGCCAGCAGTGTCATCCCGCCCGCCTTCGACTCGCTCGAAGAGTTCAAGGCCAGCGACGAGAAGCTGGGCATCGCCACCGCCGCGCTCAATGTGGGCTTTGCCTGGACCGAAGAGGGCCTGGACTTCGTCACCGAGACCGAGCTCTTTGCCGCCGGCCCCAGCACACGCCGGCGCAAGAAACAGGAACAGGTCAGCGACGTCGAGTCGCTGATCAAGGACCTGTCCGAACTCAAGGTCGGCGACCCGGTGGTGCACGCCAGCCACGGCATCGGCCGTTACCGCGGCCTGGTGAACATGAGCGTGAGCGGCCAGCTGCAGGACGACGGCACACCCGAGATGCAGGAGTTCCTGCACCTCGAATACGCCGACAACGCCGTGCTTTATGTGCCGGTCAGCCAGTTGCAGCTCATCAGCCGCTACACCGGCGTCAGTGCGGACGAAGCACCGCTGCACCGCCTGGGCTCGGGCCAGTGGGACAAGGCCAAACGCCGCGCTGCCCAGCAGATCCGTGATGCCGCGGCCGAGCTGCTCAACATCTACGCACGCCGCGCCGCGCGCGAAGGCCATGCCTTCCGCTTCTCGCCGCGCGACTACGAACAGTTCGCCAACGACTTCGGCTTCGAGGAAACCGCCGACCAGCGCGCCGCCATCCACGCCGTGGTGCAGGACATGGTGAGCCCCCGCCCCATGGACCGCCTGGTCTGCGGCGACGTGGGTTTCGGTAAGACCGAGGTGGCCCTGCGCGCGGCCTTTGTCGCCGTCACCGGCGGGCGCCAGGTCGCCTTCCTCGCGCCCACGACCCTGCTGGCCGAGCAGCACTACCAGACCCTGGTGGATCGCTTCTCCAAATGGCCCGTGAAGATCGCCGAGATGAGCCGCTTCCGCTCGGGCAAGGAGATCACGGCCGCGCTCAAGGGCATCGCCGACGGCAGCGTAGACATCGTGGTCGGAACGCACAAGCTGCTGAGCCAGGACACCAAGTTCAAGAACCTGGGCCTGCTCATCATCGACGAGGAACACCGCTTCGGCGTGCGCCACAAGGAAGCCGTCAAGGCCTTGCGCGCCGAGGTCGACGTGCTCACGCTGACCGCCACGCCGATTCCTCGTACCCTGGGCATGGCGCTCGAAGGCCTGCGCGATCTGTCCGTGATCGCCACCGCGCCGCAACGCCGCCTGGCCATCAAGACCTTTGTGCGCAACGAGGACAAGGGCGTGATCCGCGAGGCCGTGCTGCGTGAATTGAAACGCGGCGGCCAGGTCTACTTCCTGCACAACGAGGTAGAGACCATCGAGAACCGCCGCGCCAGCCTGGAGCTGCTGCTGCCCGAGGCCCGCATCGATGTGGCCCACGGCCAGATGCCCGAGCGCCAGCTCGAAGCCGTGATGCGGGACTTCGTGGCCCAGCGCACCAACCTGCTGCTGTGCTCCACCATCATCGAGACCGGCATCGACGTGCCCTCGGCCAACACCATCGTGATCTCCCGCGCCGACAAGTTCGGCCTCGCCCAGCTGCACCAGCTGCGGGGCCGTGTGGGCCGCAGCCACCACCAGGCCTACGCCTACCTCATGGTGCCCGACAAGGAGAGCCTGACCAAGCAGGCCAGCCAGCGCCTGGACGCCATCCAGGCCATGGAAGAGCTGGGCTCGGGCTTCTACCTCGCCATGCACGACCTGGAAATCCGCGGCGCCGGCGAGGTGCTGGGCGAGAACCAGAGCGGCAATATGCTGGAAGTGGGTTTCCAGCTCTACAACGAGATGCTCAGCGAGGCCGTGCGCTGCCTGCGCGAAGGCAAGGAGCCGGACCTGCTCTCGCCCATGAGCGTCACCACCGACATCAACCTGCACGCGCCGGCGCTCCTGCCCGACGACTACTGCGGCGACGTGCACATGCGCCTGTCCTTCTACAAGAAACTCGCCACCGCGAAAAAGACCGAGCAGATCGACGCGCTCATGGAAGAGATCGTCGACCGCTTCGGCAAGCTGCCACCCCAGGCGCAAACACTGATCGACGTGCACCGCCTGCGTGTGATCAGCCAGCCCTATGGCGTGGTCAAGGTGGACGCCGCGCCGCACCTGATCAACATCACCTTCCGCAAGGACGCGCCGGTGGACCCGGCCAAGGTGATCGAGCTGGTGCAGAAGAACCGCCACATCAAGCTGGCCGGCAACGAGAAGCTGCGCATCGAGCGCGAGCTGCCCGACCCCAAGGCCCGTGCCCATATGGTGCGCGACGTGCTGCGTGCGCTCGGCACCCCGCGCACCGCCGACGCCGCGGCCTGAAAAAAATGAAACACCCCCAGGCTCCGCGCACTGCGTGTCGCTCCGCCACCCCCCTCAAGGGGGCAACGCCAGTGGCCCGGCAAAGCCGGTTCCACGGCGTTCCCCGGTTGCAGCTTTGTATGCGTCGCTGTGTCTGCACTACTCGAAGGGACACAAGACATGCTTGAACCCCTGCTCGCGCTGCTCATCCTCTTGCCGGCGCTGTGGCTGCGGCCCTGGCGCCTGCTGGCCCACAACGGCCTGCAGACGCCGCTGCTGGCCACCCTGGCCCTGCTGCCGCTGCTGTGGGCCCTGCCCTTCTGGCACGCCATGCCGCTGCAGTTGCAGTGGTCGGGTGCCTGCCTGGTCACCTTGTGCCTGGGCTGGCCGCTTGCGGTCCCCGTGCTCACCGCGGTGAGCGCCATCACCTGGCTCATCACGCCCGCCACGGGCGAACAGGCCCTGGCCCTGCTGCTGTGGCAAGGGCTGGTACCGGCCACGCTGGCCCTGGGCCTGGGCGGCCTGCTGCGCCGTTTTGTCCCGCACCACCCTTTTGTCTACGTGCTGGGCCGCGGTTTCCTGGGCACCGTGCTGTGCCTCTTCGCCGCCAGCCTGCTGGCCCAGGCCGCCGGCCACAGCCTGCCCAATATCGGTGACGAACTGGCCTGGGTGGCCCTGTGGCTCATGGCCTGGGGCGACGCCTTCGTCACCGGCATGATGACGGCCATCTTCGTCGCCTACCGCCCGCAGTGGCTGGCCACCTGGTCCGACACGCTTTACCTGAAATCCTGAACCGCCCCATGACCGCTCCATCCACCGAACACGCCCCCGGCCTCGTGCTGCAAGGTTTCACCGCGCCGCTGCGCCTGCGCGACTACAAGCTGATCGCCTTCGACATGGACTCCACGCTGATCAACATCGAGTGCGTGGACGAGATCGCCGACGCCGTCGGCCGCAAGGCCGAGGTGGCCGCCATCACCGAAGCCGCCATGCGCGGCGAGATCACCGACTTCAAGGACAGCCTGCGCCGCCGCGTGGCCCTGCTCAAGGGCGTGACCACGGCCGACCTGGAGGCCGTCAAGCGCGAACGCCTGCGCCTGAACCCGGGCGCGGCCGAGCTGATCGCCGCCTGCAAGCGCGCCGGTTTGAAAGTGCTGCTGGTCAGCGGTGGTTTCACCTTCTTCGCCGACCATGTGCAGCAGTTGCTGGCTATCGACTACACCCGCTCCAACGTGCTGGAGATCGAACACGGCGTGCTCACCGGCCGCCTGGTGAACCAGCCCTGGGGCGACATCTGCGACGGCGCCGAGAAGCGCCGCATGCTGCAGCAGACCTGCGCGCAACTGGGCATCACAACGCAACAGGCCATCGCCATGGGCGACGGCGCCAACGACCTGCCCATGATGGGCGAAGCCGGCCTGTCCGTGGCCTACCACGCCAAACCCAAAGTGCGTGAACAGGCCATGGTGGCCATCAACAGCGGCGGGCTGGACCGCCTGCTGGAAGTCCTGACGTGACGACGGTCTGGCAGCGCCTGGGGGCCGGCCTCAAGGCCTGGTTCTGGAGCTGGCTCAGGGACTGGCGTTCGCATGCCATCTCGTTGCTGGTCATCGTGGCCGTCGTGGTGGGCGTCAGCGCCTGGCAGGCCCGCCACGTCCCCAACGGGCCGGCGCCGGCCTTCAGCGCCCCGCTGGCCGGCGCACCGGCCGGCACGCACATCACGCTCGAACAGTGGCGCGCCCGCTACCCCGGCCGCGCCGTGGCCCTGCATGTCTGGGCCGAGTGGTGCCCGATCTGCCGCATGGAAGAAAGTAGCATCACCAGCCTGCAGCCCGACTGGCCCGTGCTCACCATCGCCATGCGCTCGGGCGAAGCCACGCAGGTGGCCCGCGTGCTGGCGCAGCGCCAACTGCCCTGGCTGACCGCCGTCGATGCCGACGGCAGCCTGTCGGCAGGCTACGGCCTGCAGGCCGTGCCCGCCTTCATCGTGCTCGACCCCCAGGGCAACATCCGCCACGCGGCGGTGGGCTACACCACCGGCGTCGGCATGCGCCTGCGCCTGTGGCTGGCGCAGAATTTTTGAACACTAGCTGCCAAACTTCACGCTCAGGCCCGTGATGAACAGCAGGTCGTACTTCTCGGCCGGCGCCTGGGCCAGGCTGTCGTAACGGCCCTGCAGCTTCATGCTCAGGCTCAGGCTCTTGTGGAGGTCGAGCGTCAGGCCGGCGTCCAGCGTGGCGCGTGTGCCCTTGTCGGTGAACAGGCTCGGGTACAGCACGAACTTCTGCCGCAAGCGCGCCGGCGTGCCGCCCAGCTGGTGGCTGGATTCCTGGCCCAGCAGGATTTCGGTCGTCGCCATGCGGGTCTGCTGTACATCGTTGATCAGCACACCGCTGCCACCGTACAGATCCTCGCGATAGGTCAGACCGCCGTAGACGTCCCACTGGTCGTCGCGGGCCTTGACCAGGTGATGGCCCAGGCCGCTGCTGAGCACGGTGCGCAGGTCCAGCTGCCGGATGCGGTCATGGCTGAACTCCAGCCCCACGAAACCGAACTCCCGCGCCGTGATGTCGCGGTCGTAACGGCCGCCCAGGCGCCACTGCAGCGCCGAGAGGCCGGTCACCACCACGCCGTTGCTCACGCTGCGCGTGCGGCTTTCCAGGTACTGCGCCGACAGCGAGAGCTTGTCGTCCGGCCGCTGGTACGTGGTGTCAAGCCCCAGGTTGAAGCTCTGGCTGTCGGTGTTGCCCGCCGACAGCGAGAAACCCGCATTGAAGTCACC
>JAXMMJ010000093.1:0-60479 GCA_034366585.1 Hylemonella sp. | reverse complement strand
CCGCAATGGGGCCCAGGGGCTGACACTGGCCGCACCCGTGCCGGTGCAGCAGCTCCCGGGTTTTGCCCAGGGGCGGGTGTCGGTGCAGGATGCGGCAGCCCAGCTGGCAGCCCCCCTGCTGTTGCAGGGCCTGGCGCATCGCACCGGGCTGCGCGTGCTCGACGCCTGCGCCGCCCCCGGCGGCAAGACCGCCCATTTGCTGGAACTGGCGCAGGCGCAAGTGACGGCCCTGGACATCGATCCCCAGCGCTGCCAGCGCATAACGGACACCTTGCAGCGCCTGGGCCTGCAGGCCCGCGTGCTGGCGGCGGATGCGGGCACGCCCGAGCGCTGGTGGGACGGACAGGCGTTTGACGCCATCCTGCTCGACGCACCCTGTACCGCCTCGGGCATCGTGCGCCGCCACCTTGACGTGCGCTGGCTGCGCCGTGAGAGCGACGTGGCCCAGCTCGCGGCGCAACAGGCGCGCCTGCTCAAGACGCTCTGGCCGCTGCTCAAGCCGGGCGGACGATTGGTGTACTGCACCTGCTCGGTGTTCCGGGCCGAGGGGGACGATCAGGTCCGGGCGTTTCTTGCACACAACAGAGAAGCCCGTTTGCTGCCTTCGCCCGGGCATTTATGGCCCTCCATGTCGCAGAGTAGCGCCGCGGTCACGGACAATCAGAGCAGTGACCACGACGGCTTTTATTACGCACTGCTGGAGAAGGGCGCGGGCTGACCTGTCCGTGCTGCTGGCCTGCGCCCTGCTGGGCGTGTCGCCGCTGGTCCTGCACGCCCAGCCGGCCGTGGCCGAAGTCACCCAGATGGACCTGAGCCGCAGCGGCGATGGCGTCGAACTGGCGGCAACCGTCAAATTCCAGCTGCCGCCGGCCGTGCAGGATGCCCTCTACAAGGGCCTGCCGGTGATCTTCGTCGAGGAAGCCGAGGTCTACCGCGAGCGCTGGTACTGGATGGACAAGCGCGTTGGCAGCGCCCAGCGCCACATGCGCCTGGTGTTCCAGCCCCTGATCCGCCGCTGGCGACTCACTGCGGGCGCCGGCCCGGTCAGCGGCAGCGACGGAGGCGTGGCCCTGGCGCAGACTTTTGACACGCTGGACGAGGCCCTGGGCGTGATCCGGCGTGTTTCGGGCTGGCGCATTGCCAGCCTGTCCGAGCTGGAGGCCGGAACGCAGCATCGCTTCGAATTCCGCTTCCGCCTGGACATCGCCCAACTGCCGCGCCCCTTGCAGATCGGTGCCCTGGGCGAGAGCGACTGGCTGCTGGCCGTCAGCGCGAGCAAGCGCCTGCAGCCGGAGAACCTGAAGTGACGACACCTGCTGCGGGCGCCCATGCGCGCCTGGAACGGCAGAAGTCCAAAGCCCTGCGCTGGACCCTGGGCGTGGTGCTGGCCATCTTCGTGGCCATCGGCCTGGTGCTGCTCTTCCTGCTGACCCAGGCCACCGACAACCGACAGATGTACGAGCGCAATTACGCGCGCCTGTTCACGCTGAACGTGGTGGTGGCCGTGGTGCTGCTGGCCGTCATCAGCTGGGTCGCCTGGCGCCTGCTCAAGCGCCTGCGGCAGGGGCGCTTCGGCAGCCGCCTGCTGGTCAAGCTGGCCGCGGTCTTTGCGCTGGCCGGCTTCGCGCCCGGCCTGCTGATCTACGTGGTGTCCTACCAGTTCGTCTCGCGCTCGATCGAGAGCTGGTTCGACGTGCAGGTCGAGGGCGCGCTCGAAGCCGGCCTGGGCCTGGGGCGTGCCACGATCGAGACGCTCTCCAACGACCTGGCCAGCAAGACGCGCGCCTCGGCCGCACAGCTGCAGGACACGCCCGACGTGGTGGCCGGCCTGATGCTCGAACGCCTGCGCGAGCAGCTCGAGGTGCGCGATGCCACGCTCTGGAGCAGCAACGGCCAGGTGCTGGCCAGCGTGGGTGAGTCGCGTTTCCAGCTCAACCCCGAAAAACCGGCGCTTTCGCAGTTCCGCAAGGCGCGCACCCAGCGCGCCGTGACCTGGGTCGAGGGCCTGGAAGACGGCAGCGCCATGGCACCGGCGCAGGCGCGCATCAAGGCCCTTGTGCTGGTGCCACGCACCGGGCTGGACATGCTCGATGAGCCACGCTTTCTCGTGGTGACCCAGGCCTTGCCCGAGACCCTGGTGGCCAACGCCCTGGCCGTGACCGAGGCCCATCGTGAATACCAGGAGCGCGCCCTGGCACGCCAGGGCCTGCGGCGCATGTACATCGGCACGCTCACGCTCAGCCTGTTCCTGGCGGTGTTTGGTGCCGTGCCGCTGGCCGTGGTGCTGGGCAACCAGATCACGCGGCCTTTGCTGCTGCTGGCCGACGGCGTGCGCCAGGTGGCCGCCGGCGACCTGACGCCGAAGGCCGCGCTGCAGGGGCGCGACGAACTCGGCGGCCTCACCCGATCCTTTGCCGACATGACCCAGCAGCTGGCCGACGCGCGTGGCGCGGTGGAGAGCAGCATGGAGCAGGTCAATGCGGCGCGCGAGAATTTGCAGACCATCCTGGACAACCTGACCGCCGGCGTCATGGTGCTGGATGCGCAGGGCGTGATCCGCTCCGTCAACCCCGGTGCTACCCGCATCCTGCGTGTGCCGCTGGCGGCCTGGGAGGGCAAGCGCCTGGCGGACATCGAGGGCCTGGCCGACTTCGCCAGGAACGTGCAGCAGCAGTTCGACCGTTTCGTGGAGGAACGCGCCGAACACGCGCTGGACCACTGGCAGCAATCCTTTGAACTCGGCCCCCCCTCGGGCTCGCCGGCGGCCGGTACCAGCGAGGGAAGCACCCTGACCCTGGTGGCCCGCGGCGCCGAGCTGCCGGGCAAGGACTGGCTGCTGGTGTTCGACGACATCTCCGAGATCGTCTCGGCCCAGCGCGCCCAGGCCTGGGGCGAGGTGGCGCGCCGCCTGGCGCACGAGATCAAGAACCCGCTCACGCCCATCCAGCTCTCGGCCGAGCGGCTGGAGAAAAAGCTCACCGGCAAGGTCGAGCCAGCCGAGCAGACCGTGCTCACCAAATCGGTCAAGACCATCGTCGACCAGGTCGACGCCATGAAGCGCCTGGTCAATGAGTTCCGCGACTACGCGCGCCTGCCCGCGGCCGAACTCAAGCCGCTGGAACTCAACGCCCTGGTGGGCGAGGTGATGCATCTCTATGGGGGCGACAGCGCCCGCGTGCCGGTGCGCGCCGATCTTGACGAGCGTTGTCCCCGGGTCATGGGCGACGCCCAGCAGTTGCGCCAGGTGCTGCACAACCTGGTGCAGAACGCGCAGGACGCCACCGACACCGCCGGGCGCAGCGGGCCGGAATTCCCAGTCATCGTGCGCACCCAGTGGGTGGAAGCCAGCGGCCGCGTGCGCCTGAGCGTGCTGGACTGGGGCGTGGGTTTCCCCGAGGCCATCCTCAAACGCGCCTTCGAGCCCTACGTCACGACCAAGGCCAAGGGAACGGGCCTGGGCCTGGCCGTCGTGAAGAAGATTGCCGACGAACATGGGGCCCGGATCGACCTGGCGAACCGCCTGGCCGAGGATCAGGTGGTGGGGGCGCAAGTATCGTTATCATTCGCAGTGGAGAAACCGGCCCCGGCCTGAATCCCGCCCGAACTACGAGAGACCCGCGTTCACATCATGGCAAACATACTGGTAGTCGATGACGAGCTAGGCATACGCGACCTGCTGTGGGAAATCCTGAACGACGAGGGCCACACCGTCGAAGTCGCCGAGAACGCGGCGCAGGCGCGCGCCGCCCGCCAGCGTGAGCGCCCCGACCTGGTCCTGCTCGACATCTGGATGCCTGACACCGACGGGGTCACCCTCCTCAAGGAATGGTCCACCACCGGTCTGCTGACCATGCCCGTGATCATGATGAGTGGTCACGCCACCATCGACACCGCCGTGGCGGCCACCAAGATCGGCGCCCAGGCCTTCCTGGAAAAACCCATCACCCTGCAAAAGCTGCTCAAGGCGGTGGAGCAGGGCCTGGTGCGCAACACCCCGCAGCCGGCGGCACCATCTCTCGCTGGCGGCCAGCCGCCAGTGGCCGGCGGCGAGACCCTGGCCGGCCTGGGCCAGCCCCCGATGGCCAGTGTCGAGACCGGCCCGCAGGCGCAGCAGAACTTCCAGCTCGACAAGCCGCTGCGCGAGGCGCGCGACGAGTTCGAGAAAGCCTATTTCGAGTACCACCTGGCGCGCGAAAGCGGCTCCATGACCCGCGTGGCCGAAAAAACCGGCCTGGAGCGCACCCATCTCTACCGCAAGCTCAAGCAGCTCGGCGTGGACCTGAGCCGCGGCAAGCGCAACAGCGCCTGAGCCCGGCCGAAAGGCCGCCGGAGTGCTGCTATAATTCCATCTCTCCAGGCCCGGTAGCTCAGTTGGTAGAGCAGCGGATTGAAAATCCGCGTGTCGGTGGTTCGATTCCGCCCCAGGCCACCAGAATCTCTCGGAAAGCCATCCTCAGGGGTGGCTTTTTTGTTTTCCCGCACCGGGCCCTGTCGCCTCCAAGTGGTGCGGTCCCTGTTTCCAGCGTCTGCCATCGGCCCACCAGGCGATGCCCCAGCCGTCCCCTGGGCTCACGCTCATCACCCATCAGGAGCCCTCCATGGCCATCGACAATTCCGTGAACGAGCACGCCGAGCAGGTTGCCAGCGTCATGAGCGCCATCTGCACCCGCACGCTCAACCATTTCGCCGAAGAAGCCAAGATCAACGGCGAAAGCCTCAAAGACGCCTTCGAGCGTTACGAGATCGACTACGCCTGGCACGTGCTGGGCTCCGACCGCCTGCGGGACGCCACCTTGGCCTGCCTGGCCGAGCGCCACAGCCACGTGGCCACCGATGCGCAGCGCGCCAGCCTGGCCAGCATCCTGAAATCGGCGTCTGCAGCCCAGGCGCCCGACTTGCTGATGAGCTTTGACAACGAGGTGCCCGAGCAACTGGCAGACACGCTGTGTGCTGTCTGGACGGGGCGCACGCTGAGCCCCGCCGCCGCGCAAGCCGCCTGAGACAGAAGCCCCGCAAGGGGCTTTTTTGTTGCTGCTGACGGTGCTTCGCATGGGGTTGCCCTGTCGCCCAGGCGCGCAGCAGAAAACCGGAAACCCTGCCATCATGGGATACGCGGGCCGGTGGCGGCCCCCTCAAGATTCCATGGCCGCTCCCCATTCCCTGACCACCGCGCCCATCCTCCCCACCCTCTGGCGGCTCAGCGTGCCCAATATGTTCGCCATGGTGGCCACGGCCCTGGTGAGCGTGGCCGAGACCGTGTACGTAGGTTTGCTGGGCACGCCGGCTCTGGCCGGCATGGCGCTGGTCTTTCCGCTCATCATGCTGCAGCAGATGCTGTCGGCCGGCTCCATCGGTGGCGGCATCTCGGCGGCCGTGAGCCGTGCCATCGGCGCCGGCCAGCAGGCCCGGGCCGATGCACTGGCCCTGCATGCCGTGATCATCAGCGCGGTGCTGGGGCTGTTCTTCAGCGCGCTCATCCTGCTCTGGGGACGACCCCTGTTTGCGCTGATCGGCGGGCAGGGCGCGGCGCTGGAACAGTCCCTGGCCTATGCGCACATCGCCTTTGCCGGCGCCCTGAGCATCTGGCTGGCCAATGCCCTGGCCTCGGTCATCCGCGGCTCGGGCAATATGAAAACGCCGTCGCTCACCCTGCTGTGCGTGGCCCTGGGGCAGATCATCCTGGGCGGCCTGCTGGGCCTGGGCTGGGGGCCGGTGCCCCGCCTGGGCATGGCCGGCATCGCGCTGGGGCAGGTGATCGCCTTCAGCCTGGGCGCGCTCTACCTCTACCACCACCTGCGCTCGGGGCAGGGGCGCGTGCGCCTGGTGTTTGACACCCGGCTGCTGCAGCGCGGCCACTTCCGCGACATCCTCAAGGTCGGTGCCGTCGCCAGCATCTCCTCGCTGCAGACCGTGCTGACCATCCTCATCATCACGCGCATCGTGGCCGGTTATGGCACCGAGGCGCTGGCCGGTTACGGCATCGGCGCGCGGCTGGAGTTCCTGCTCATTCCCGTCACCTTTGCCATCGGCGTGGCCTGCCTGCCCCTGGTGGGCATGGCCCTGGGGTCGGGCCTGGTGGCGCGCGCGCGGCGCGTGGCCTGGACGGGCGCCGGCCTGGCGGCCGCCATCGTCGGCGGTATCGGCCTGGGGGTGGCGGTTTTTCCTGATGGCTGGTCGCGGCTGTTCACGGCGCAACCGCAGGTGATCGCCTACGCCGGCAGCTACTTCCGCTGGGTCGCGCCGGCCTACGGCTTCTTCGCGTTCGGCCTGTGCCTGTACTTCGCGGCACAAGGCGCGGGCAAGCTGCTGGGCCCGGTGCTGGCCGGCACGCTGCGCCTGCTGCTGGTGGCCGTGGGCGGCTGGCTGCTGGTGCACTACAACGTGCCGGTGGAGGGCATGTTTGCCCTCATCAGCGCGGCCATGCTGCTGTACGGCCTGGTCACGGCGCTGGCGGTGTATTACGTGCGCTGGGGTGATTGACCTAGGGGCTTGTACCGTGTCGCCGGTGGTGGTGCTCCCTGTAAAGTCGTCGGGACCAACCAACCACAACGGAGACCCCATGGACGAGAACCCGAAATACAAGGCCGGCCTGGCCGTGCGCAGAGCCGTGCTGGGCGACGAATACGTCAACAACTCGCTGGCCAACGCCGACGAGTTCATGGCGCCGATCCAGCAGCTCCTGACCGAGAACGCCTGGGGTGAGGTCTGGGTGCGCGACGGCCTGCCGCGCAAGACACGCAGCATGCTCAACCTGGCCATGCTCACGGCGCTCAATCGCCCGAACGAGCTCAAGCTGCACATCAAGGGCGCCCTCAACAACGGCGTCACGAAGGAGGAGATGTGCGAAATCTTCCTGCAGGCGGCGGTCTACTGCGGCGCACCGGCCGGGCTCGACTCCTTCAAGATCGCGCAGCAGGTGTTCAAGGATGAAGCCGCCAAGGCGGCCAAGCCCTGAGGAGCACACCATGACAACATGGTTGCCAACCCTGGGCCTCGTGCTCGCCGGCGCCCTGGCGCTGCCCCTGCAGGCGCAGCCCGCTGCTGACAAGCCGGTGCGCATCGTCGTGCCTTTCGCCGCCGGCGGCCCCACCGACGTGGTGGCGCGTGTGCTGGCGCCGCGGCTGGCCGCTGGCCTCAAACGCACTGTCATCGTGGAAAACCGCGTGGGTGCCACCGGTGCCATCGGTGCGGCGCACGTGGCCAAGTCGGCCCCCGACGGCGACACGCTGCTGCTGGGCACCAGCAGCATCATGGCGGCCAATCCCAACCTTACGGCCAACCTGCCCTTCGACCCAGTCGGCGACTTCACGCCGATCTCGCTGGTGGCCACGGTGGAGAACATCCTGGTCGTTCATCCCTCGGTGCCGGTGAAGTCCGTGAGGGAACTGGTGGCCTATGCCAAGGCCAACCCGGGCAAGCTGAGCTACGCCTCTTCCGGCGTGGGCAGCACCTACCACCTGGGCGCCGAGATGTTCCGTTCCATGACGGGCATCGAGTGGACGCATGTGCCCTACAAGGGCGCGGCACCTGCCATCCAGGACGTGCTGGCCGGCCACGTGCCTGTGATGTTCGACAACGCCTCCTCGGCCATCCAGAACATGAAAGCCGGTCGCGTGCGCGCGCTCGGCGTGGCCAGCCTGCGCCGTTACCCCAGCCTGCCCGAGCTGCCCACGATCGCCGAAGAGGGCCTGCCCGGCTACGAGACCACCATCTGGATCGCGCTGTTCGTCCCGGCCAAAACTCCGGCCGCACAGGTGCAGCAGCTCAATCGCGAGGTCCAGGCCGCGGTGAACTCGGCCGAATACAAGGAGCGCCTGCAGGGCCTGGACATGCAGCCGCGTGTGAGCAGCCCGCAGGAACTGGCCGACTACCTGAAGTCCGACCTGGCCAAGTGGGCGCGGGTGGTGAAGGACGCCGGCATCAAGCCCGAGTGAACACCCGGGCCGGTCGGCTTACCAGTCCACCAGGCTAAGGCCGATGCTGAGCACGGTGCGACCGCGGTTGTAGTCCACCAGCGAATCGCCGTAGCCATTGAACAGCTGCACATGCATGCGCAGCCCGCTCGGGCTGCCGTTGCGATTGGCCTCTCCCAGGGTCTGCAGCCATTCCAGCCGGTAGGAGCCGTTGGCGGGGCTGGTCATGGAGTGGCGCAGCGTCAGCAGCAGGGTGTTGTCCTTGTTCACCTGCCAGCCGCCGGTGACTTCGCCGCGGCCGATGAGCTGGTCAATCTCCGGGTTGTCGTCAATCTCGTCGCCATCGGGGATGCGGTTCCACAGGCGGGCGGTCACCGTGAAACGCTCGCCCTTTTCCATGCCCGCCATCAGGATGGCGCGGTTCCAGCTGCGCGACAGCGGCAGGCTCTGGCCGTTGGACTGGTGGTTGAAGCTCGCCCCGGCGTAGCGCAGGCGCCAGCCGCCGGGCAGGTCGGCCGGCACCGGCACGATGTACATGATCTCGGGCTCGTGGTCCGTGGTGCGGAAGGGCCGCGAGATCGAGCCGCTGAAGAGCTGCCAGTAGGACTGCTGCGTGTAGCCGAACCACAAGGAATCGCGGCCGCCGAAATTGCTGACCGGCAGGAAGCCCTGGCCGACCTTGGTGCGCACCGAGAGCTGGATGCGCCCTTCGTTGATGAGGTAGGGCGTTTCACTGGTGGCGCTGTGGCCGGCCGTGGGCGAGCTTGGCGCCCGGTTGACCGTGTCCGAATGGATGTAGGAGAGGCTGATGGGGCGGTAGCCGCGGATGTTGAAGCGGCCGCAGTCGCTGCCGTCTTCCAGTTCCCAGTAGCGCGAGAGGGCCGACTGCGGGCCGCTGCGGCACTCTGGGGGCCGGGGGGACGCACTGGTCTTGCCGCCGGGTTCGGTGGGTACAGTCGTCGGGGTGGTGGCGCCGGCTGCGGCCGGCTGGCCCTGCTCCTGCACCCAGCGGTCGTAGCAGGCCAGGCGCGCGCTCGCGTCCTGGGTCTGCTGCGCGCAGGCCTGCCAGCCGCTGGCAGGCGATGGAGCGGTCGCCTGGGCCTGCGCCCAGGCCGGCACGACGCTGCCCAGCAGCAGCCCTGCCAAGACCCGCCGCAGGTTCATGCCGCGTCTCCCGCCAGGGCTTGAGCGGCCGCGGTGTCCAGCGCCTTCTTGGCGAACTCGGCGCGCAGCGCGCGCAGTTTTTCGCGCGGGTCTTCCTTGGTCGTGGCCTGGTTCAGCGCCATCTCGGCGATGAAGCGGCTGGGTTGCACACTGACCATCTCGCGCCCCTTCTTGCGTTTCCGGGGCCAGCTCACGGCCAGCGTGCGTTGCGCGCGTGTGATGCCCACGTACATGAGGCGGCGCTCTTCCTGCAGACGCAGCGCCACGCTCTCGTTGACGGCCTCGTGCTCGCGCGTGGAGCCGCCCAGGGAGTCGGCGCCTTCGTCCAGCTTGAAGGGCAGCATGCCCTCGGTCACGCCGACCATCATCACGTGCGGCCACTCCAGGCCCTTGGCGGCGTGCAGGGTGGAGAGCGTCACCACGTCCTGGTCCTTGTCGCGCTCGCTGATGGTCGATAGCAGGGAGATGGTCTGCGCCACTTCCAGCAGGGTCTTCTTTTCGCTGGCCAGCGTCACGCCGGCGGTGTCGTCGATCTCGCCGCCGCAGCGCTTGGCCATCCAGTCGCAGAAATCCAGCACATTGGTCCAGCGCGAGGCCGCGAGCTTCTCGCTGTCCTCGCCGTCGTAGAGGTGCTTCTCGTAGCCGATGTCCTTGAGCCAGTCCAGCAGGAAGGCCATGGCGTCCTCGGCGCCTTCGGTGTGGCGCGCGCGGTATTCGAGGTCGTTCACGTAGCGGCCGAACTCGTGCAGGCTGCCCACCGCGCGGGCATTGAGCACCGAGGGCAGGGAGTTGGAGAACAGCGCCTCGAACAGGCTCAGCTTGTACTGGCCGGCAAAGGTGCCCAATTGCTGCAGGGTCTGGTGGCCGATGCCGCGCTTGGGCGTGGTCACGGCCCGCAGGAAGGCCGGGTCGTCGTCGTTGTTGACCCACAGGCGGAACCAGGCGCAGAGGTCGCGGATTTCGGCGCGGTCGAAGAAGCTCTGGCCGCCCGACACCTTGTAGGGAATCTGCGCCTTGCGCAGTGCCTGCTCCAGGATGCGTGCCTGGTGGTTGGCGCGGTAGAGCACGGCGAAGTGGCGGAACTCCTTGTGCTGCGACTCCGAGCGCAGGCTCTGGATGCGCGCCACCATGCGCTCGGCCTCGTGTTCCTCGCTGTCGGCGTCCACCACGCGCACCGGCTCGCCCTCGCCCAGCTCGCTCCACAGGCGCTTGGGGAAGAGCTTGGGGTTGGGGCCGATCACGTTGTTGGCGGCCTGCAGGATGGCGCCGGTGGAGCGGTAGTTCTGCTCCAGCTTGATGACCTTGAGGGTGGGGAAATCCACCGGCAGTCTTTTCAGGTTGTCCAGCGTGGCGCCACGCCAGCCGTAGATGGACTGGTCGTCGTCGCCCACGGCGGTGAAACGCGCATCCCGCGGGTCCGGCGGCACCAGCAGCTTGAGCAGGTCGTACTGAGTCGCGTTGGTGTCCTGGTACTCGTCGACCAGGATGTGGCCCATGATCTTCTGCCACTTGGTCCGCACCTCGGCGTGGTCGCGCAGCAGCTTGAGCGGCAGGCCGATCAGGTCGTCGAAATCCACGCTCTGGTAGGCGGTCAGGCGTTCCTCGTAGCGCGCCATGATGCGCGCGGTGATGCGCTCGTTGTCGTCCTTGGCCAGGGCTTCGGCCTGCTCGGCGTTCAGCCCCATGTTCTTCCACAGGCTGATGGTCCACTGCCATTGGCGCGCGGTGGCCGCGTCGGTGCTGCCGCCGGCGTCCTTCAGGATGCCGGTGACGTCGTCGCTGTCCAGGATGGAGAACTTCGGTTTCAGGCCCACGGCCTCGCCGTCTTCACGCAGCAGGTGCACACCCAGGGCGTGGAAGGTGCAGATGCGCACCTCTTTCGCGGCCTTGCCGATCAGGCTCTTGGCGCGCTCGCGCATTTCGGCCGCAGCCTTGTTGGTGAAGGTGATGGCCGCGATGCGCTTGGGCTCCAGCCCGGCCTGGATCAGGCGGCCGATCTTGTGCGTGATGACGCGGGTCTTGCCGGAACCGGCGCCGGCCAGCACCAGACAGGGGCCCTGCAGGAAATTGACGGCGTCCTGCTGCGCGAGATTGAGACCGTGGGTGGGGGAAGACGACATTCGTTATTCAGAACTTGCGCTCAGATCATAACGAGAGACCATTTCACAGTGCGGCGACAATACACACCGTGTTGCAAATCTTCTCGGTCACCTTCCCTTTCTTTGCACTCGTCCTGTGCGGCTACCTGGCCGCCCGGCGGCGCATGCTGCCGCTGGAGGCCATCCCCGGCCTGAACGGTTTCGTGCTGTTCTTCGCTCTGCCCTGCATGCTGTACCGCTTCGGCGCCAGCACGCCGATCGCCCAGCTGCTGGACTACTCGGTCTTTCTGGTCTGGATGTTCTGCGGCCTGGTCATGGTGGGTTTCACCATCGCCGTCACCCTCAACGACCGCATCCGCTGGAACGACGCCTCGTTTGGCGCCCTGGTGGCGGCCTTCCCCAACACGGGTTTCATGGGCGTGCCCCTGCTGGTGGCCCTGCTGGGGCCGCTGGCGGCCGCGCCCATCATCGTGGGCATGCTGGTGGACATGGTCATCACCACCTCGCTGTGCATCGCGCTGTCGCGCCTGGACGGCGCCGACAAACACGGCATGGCCGTGGCGCTCAAGAACGCCCTGCGCGGCATGCTGACCAACCCCATGCCCTGGGCCATCCTGCTGGGGGGGCTGGCCTCCTACGTCCAGCTGGAGCTGCCCGGCCCGGTGCACAAGACCGTGGGCCTGCTGGCCGATGCCGCCTCGCCGGTGGCGCTGTTCACCATCGGCGCCGTGCTGGCGCGCTCGCAGATCCTCACCGTGGAAAGCAAGCACGCTCCCATCCCCCTGCGCGACTACGTGCCCGTGGCCGTCTTCAAACTGCTGCTGCACCCCCTGCTGGTACTGCTGGTGGGCGTGGGCGCCGTGCAGATGGGCGTGCCGCTGAGCCGCTTTGCGCTCACCGTCATGGTGCTGGCCGCGGCCCTGCCCAGCGCCAGCAACGTCTCGCTGCTGGCCGAGCGCTTCGGCGCCGACAACGGGCGCATCGCCCGCATCATCCTGGTCTCCACCGCGGTGGCCTTCCTGAGCTTCTCGGGGGCTGTCGGCCTGATGACCTGAACTTCACGGTCGATTTCCCTTGTTCAAGACCTCACGCATGATCAAGAAAGCGCTTCTCTTCATCGTCGTGCTTGTGTTGCTCCTGGCCACGGCGGTCGGCATCAACACCTGGCGCAAAGGCTCGCGCCAGCTGGCCGTGACGCCGCTGGCGCCGATCCAGGTCGACGAAGCCGGCGCAGCCGGCCGCCTGGCCGAAGCCGTGCGCCTGCGCACCGTGTCCTCGCGCACGGAGGCCGGGCTCAACGCGGACCAGTTCCGCGCCCTGCGCACGCTGTTGCAGCAGCGTTTTCCGCGTGTGCACGCCGCCCTCAAGCGCGAGGTGGTGGGTGAACTCAACCTGCTCTACACCTGGGAGGGCAGCGACCCCCAGGCCCGGCCCATCATGCTCATGGCCCACCAGGACGTGGTGCCGATCGCGCCGGGCACCGAAGGCGACTGGAGCGAAGCGCCTTTTTCGGGCAGCGTGAAGAACGGCTACGTCTGGGGGCGCGGCTCCTGGGACGACAAGGGCAACCTGCTGTCCCAGCTGGAGGCCGTGGAGCTGCTGCTGGCCAGCGGCTACAAGCCCTCGCGCACCCTCTACCTGGCCTACGGTGCCGACGAAGAAGTGGGTGGCCTGCGCGGGGCCGCGAAGATCGCTGCCCTGCTCAAGTCGCGCGGCGTGCGCCTGGACTTCGTGCTGGACGAAGGCCTGCTCGTGCTCGAAGGCGTGCTGCCAGGGCTCAGGCAGCCGGCCGCGCTGATCGGCGTGGCGGAAAAGGGTTATCTCTCCGTGGTCCTCAACGTGTCGGCCACACCCGGGCATTCCTCCATGCCGCCGCCCCGGGGCGGCAGCGCCATCGGCATGCTGAGCGCGGCCCTCAAGCGCCTGGACGACCACCAGTTGCCCGGGGGCATCCGCGGCGTGGCCGGCGAGATGTTCGACACCCTGGCGCCCGAGATGGGCGGTTTTTCCCGGGTGGCCCTGTCCAACCTCTGGCTGTTCGGCCCCGTGGTGCAGAGCCAGCTGGAGCGCGCCGCCGGCACCAACGCCGTCTTGCGCACCACCACCGCGCTGACTATCGTGAACGCCGGCAACAAGGACAACGTGCTGCCCGGCCGCGCCGAGGCCACGGTGAACTTCCGCATCCTGCCCGGCGACCGCAAGGAGCAGGTCATGGAACATATGCGCGGCCACGTGGGCGCCGTGGTGCCGGCCAGCCAGTTCGAACTCTACGCCCTGCCCGGCGCGGTCGATGCGTCCAAGGTGGCGCCCACCGATTCGGCCCAGTACCGCACCCTGAACCGCACCATCCGCGAAGTGTTCCCCGACGCCCTGGTGGCGCCGGGCCTGATGGTGGCGGGCACCGACTCGATCCACTACGGCGAGATCAGCGACCACATCTTCAAGTTTTCGCCTGTGCGGGCGAATGCCGAAGACCTCAAGCGCTTCCACGGCACCAACGAGCGGCTGAGCATTGCGAACTACGCCGATGCCATCCGCTTCTACCACCGCCTGATCACGCAACTGGCCCCCGCGCCCTGAGCTTGCCGGTCGGCCTCATGGGCTGATCCCCTCCCCGGTACAGACAAGGGCTATTGCTTCGTGCTGCAATGGCTCTGCGTATAGGCGCTGGCTATTTGATAGATATTGGAAATCAAATATCTATTTCAATAGCTTTTTCATAAACTTGAGCCTCGTTCAAGCCAGGAGCCCGTCATGCCCAGTCCAGCCCATTCCACCGTGTCCAGCCGCCCGTCGGCCTGGCTTGAATGTCTGGCCGCACTGGCGCAAGCCAGTTGAGACGTCCGGCCCGAACGTCCACCTCACAACCCGCAGGAGAGAACCATGTCGAATGAAGCCAAATGCCCCTTCCACGGTGCCGCCGGCACCGGTACGCAAAACAAGGATTGGTGGCCCAACCAGCTGCGCCTGGATCTGCTGAACCAGCACTCCGAGAAGTCCAACCCGCTGGGCCAGCGTTTCAACTACGCCGAGGCCTTCAAGAAGCTGGACTACCCGGCGCTCAAGGCCGACCTGAACAAGCTGATGACCGACTCGCAGGACTGGTGGCCCGCCGACTCCGGCAGCTACGCCGGCCTGATGATCCGCATGGCCTGGCACAGCGCCGGCACCTACCGCGTGGGTGATGGCCGTGGCGGCGCCGGCCGGGGCCAGCAGCGCTTCGCGCCGCTCAATGCCTGGCCCGACAACGTCAACCTGGACAAGGCCCGCCGCCTGCTGTGGCCCATCAAGCAGAAATACGGCCAGAAGATTTCCTGGGCCGACCTGATGATCCTGGCCGGCAACGTGGCGCTGGAAAACGCGGGCTTCCGCACCTTCGGTTTTGCCGGCGGCCGCGAAGACGTGTGGGAACCGGACCAGGACGTGTACTGGGGCAAGGAAACCACCTGGCTGTCGGACGAGACCCGCTACAGCGGCCAGCGTGACCTGGAGAACCCCCTGGCCGCCGTGCAGATGGGCCTGATCTACGTGAACCCTGAAGGCCCCAACGCCAATGGCGACCCGGTGTCGGCCGCCAAGGACATCCGCGAGACCTTCGCGCGCATGGCCATGGACGACGAGGAAACCGTCGCCCTGATCGCCGGCGGCCACACCCTGGGCAAGACCCACGGCGCCGGCCCGGCCGACAACGTGGGCGCAGACCCGGAAGCCGCCCCGCTGGAGCAGCAGGGTTTCGGCTGGGCCAGCAAGTTCGGCAGCGGCAAGGGCAAGGACACCATCTCCTCCGGCCTGGAGGTGACCTGGACCAGCACCCCGGCGCGCTGGAGCAATGACTTCTTCCAGTTCCTGTTCAAGTACGAATGGGTGAAGACCAAGAGCCCCGCTGGCGCCATCCAGTGGGAAGCCAAGGATGCCGAGGCCAACATCCCCGGCCCCACGCCCGACTCGCCCAAGCGCAAGCCCACGATGCTCACGACCGACCTGTCGCTGCGCTTCGACCCGGCCTACGAGAAGATCTCGCGCAAGTTCCTCAACGACCCGCAAGCCTTCGCCGAAGCCTATGCCCGCGCCTGGTTCAAGCTGACCCACCGCGACCTGGGCCCCAAGGCCCGTTACCTCGGTCCCGAGGTCCCGAAGGAAGACCTGCTCTGGCAAGACCCGCTGCCCGCCGCCACGCACAAGCCCACGGCGACCGACATCGCCGAAGTGAAAGCGAAGATCGCCGCCTCCGGCCTGTCCGTGGCCGAGCTGGTGAGCACCGCCTGGGCCTCGGCCTCCACCTTCCGCGGGGGTGACAAGCGCGGCGGCGCCAACGGCGCGCGCATCCGCCTTAGCCCCCAGAAGGACTGGGCCGTCAACCAGGTCGCCGCCAAGGTGTTGCCCAAGCTCGAAGCCATCCAGAAGGCGAGCGGCAAGCTGTCGCTGGCCGACGTGATCGTGCTGGCCGGTGGTGTCGGCATCGAGCTGGCCGCCAAGGCGGCCGGCACGGCGGTGGAGGTGCCCTTCGCGCCGGGCCGCGTTGACGCCACGGCCGAGCAGACCGATGCGGAATCCTTCCAGCACCTGGAGCCCATGGCCGACGGTTTCCGCAACTACGTCAACGTGAAGATGGCCAAGTCGGGCATTCCGGCCGAGCATCTGCTGGTGGACAAGGCCCAGCTGCTCACGCTCACCGCGCCGGAGATGACGGCGCTGGTCGGCGGCCTGCGTGTCCTGGGCGCCAACTTCGACGGCAGCAAGCACGGCGTGCTCACCGCCAAACCCGGCACGCTGACGAACGACTTCTTCGTCAACCTGCTCGACATGGCGACGGAGTGGAAACGCGCGGGCAACAACTTCGAGGCCAAGGACCGCAAGACCGGCGCGGTCAAGTGGACCGGCACCCGCGTGGACCTGGTGTTCAGCTCGAACGCCGTGCTGCGCGCGCTGGCCGAGGTCTATGCCGAATCCGACGGCAAGGAGAAGTTCGTGCAGGACTTCGTCGCGGCCTGGGTGAAGGTGATGAATCTGGATCGCTTCGATCTGGCGTGAGATCAGAGAATCGATCTCAAAGGTCATATACAGCGCACAGCGCAGCCGCGACGTGGTCTCGGGTAACCAGGGCCAAGTCGCGGCAACGAGTATCCCTGCTCGGGCTGTTCGCCCCCAAACAGGCCTACGGCGGGGGCATCCGCAAGGCGCTAGGCAAATAAGCCATCGGCGAGGCGCGGTGGATTATGTCGTCGCACCTAGAAAACTGACTAAGACCTAGACACTGATCTCGCCAGTGAAGCGAAATAAAATCCGTGAAGTCCGCGCATCCGTGAGGAAAGAAGTCAGGTTTCGGCTTCATGAAACATGTCCTCCCTTGTATTGGGCAGCTTCGGCAGTGTCTGACGCTACAAGGCGATTGATGGGTGATGTCAGTTAACCGTCATAGCCAATTGCCCGAAGGCGGGCTTCCGCTGCAGGCCCAAGATACCAGCGAATGCAACTAAAGAAACTAGGCCATGAAGCATCGCCCTCATTCGGGAAAAAAATGCTGGCCAACTCATCTGCCGCAGCTTGAATATCTTCCCCGGTGTTGGTAATTTCGAGAATCTTCTGACGTAGCCCGTCAATAACAACTTTGCGAAACCTTCGGAGACGAGGGCTTTGTGATGAGCTATCACATGCGGGGTCCAGTCTTAAGCAATCGATTGTGTTCTGCGCCTTTGCTCTTATGTCTACCGGGCATTCATTACCTACCGACATACCACCCTGCTCGTCGAACTCAAAGAGGGGCGGGTATGCGGGGATGTCACTAGTCGGGTCCAGAATAACGCCAACCAAATTCTGATTCCCTTTAGGAACATCGCAGGAGTGATCAGGTGACGTAAATAGGCCGGCATCTCCGATGTAGCGACTGTTGCCTCCAGTGCATACAGCAATGAGGTTGTCCCAATCTAGCGCCCAGTTCGGAGGCGGATACGGCGGTCGTTCCTTAGGATGAAAGTGTTCAATTCGAAAATCATCAAGCCCTCTTCCGTGGAACTGAGCTAGTTCGATCTCGCAGTAGGCGCAGACCCCACGTTGATCTGAGCGCAGTCGAGACTGGACTGCCTCCTTGCCATCGCGATTGTTGCCACAAAACTGGTCCCAATCGTCGTTCGGATTTGCATTCAAGTGGTTTGCCAGTTCGGGTGGCGAGACGGACTTTTTGATCTTCTTCATCCGATAGCTTTGTCGCGACGAAACTGACGCATTCTGATATCCATGTCTGCTTTAAGTAGGGCTGACTCATGTCCTCGCCCCCACTCATCTAGCTCTGTACGTAACTTGGCAGCCGTCGGGGAATCCCATTGATCATTTTCGATAAGTTCAAGATAAGCCTTGAGTTTTTTGACGACCGCTAGATTTTCAGGGCGAGGCGGCGCTCCGAGAATATCTTCAAGCGCAAGTTGCGCTTCGGCACCTTCAGAAAACTGATAGTCATCTTTGACGACGAATTTGTCCTTTTCCCACTTTAGCCCTCGGACGCATTCAGCTTTGACTGAGGTGAGTACTTGAGGGCTGTGAGTTGTTACGATGAACTGAGTCTTGGGAAAAGTACGCATTAAATCAAGCAAAACCCGCTGCTGCCACACCGGATGAAGATGCAGGTCTATTTCATCTACCAGCATGATTGCTGGCGCACTCATGGCGGACGGGGGCGAGGCATGCAGCTCGACTGCAGGGTCAGAATCAGAGCCAAGTAAATCCAATTGCTGACCTGCATCCTCGCTGCCGTTGCTGACATGAGCATCGTCCCCAACTAGATGGCTGTTAGCAATCGCGAGCCTTCGAGAGAAGTCCATCGCTAAGGCCAACATGCTTTGGTAGCCTTGACTGAGTTGGCTCGCAAGCATTGGTGCTCCGCCGTCTTCGCGTTCCAAGACGAACTTATGCGCACTGTTGAAATGTGGATTCTTGAATGCTCCGCCTAGTAAGCTAACAACTGCAGCTCGAACAGCCGTCAAAGCTTTGGAGTGAGCAAAGTTGCTACTAGGTAGTCCCTTGTTAGCCCGTAACTCGGACGACTCTTCTTGATCAAACCACGCGAGCATCTCCCGGAAATCGCTCAAAGAATTCAAGGCGCCGATTAACGCTGATGTTGGATGAGCGTAATTTTCTTTCGCTCCTCTCAGCCGTTCAGGTACGTCGATGTAGCCGCGGCGTGCGCCGTAATAGGCAAATACCGGCGTAAGCGCAGGGGTGGCGGTTCTGTAGCTTTCAAGAATACTCTGCATGTATTCCTTGAGCTGTTTCCCCCCGTGCTTTTCAAGAGGCTCTTTGTTCGAGCTTGACGGGCGCCAATAGTCCCACGTTAATCCATCGGGTGTTTCTGCGACTACTTGCGAATAGTCGGCGATACCCCAACGCTCCTTGCCACCCCGACCGGCCAATGATTCGATACGGAAGTCTGTATCTTTGATGCCACGCCCTGTGAGACGTTGATGGGCTGAGGAAAGATGTGTGAGTACAGGACTTAGTGCAGTCGCGATGCCATCCAAGACGGCCGTCTTCCCAGCACCGTTTACGCCAACAAGCACGGTTAGGCGAGGGTGCAAATTAATCTCCAACTTTGTAAAGCAGCGGAAATTAATGAGCGTGATCTTCTTTAAATGCATGGCGTGACGCTCCTTTCTGCAATTCTTGCATGCCTAAGGGCAAGGTGGCAGAGTTTGCAGGAACAGGACCGCAAGATTCGCATGTCGTGCATAAGTGTCTTGTCGAGGCAATATTAGCGTTCGATCCGAGATGGGGAAACGCACCAAGGGCCGTCGGGGGAGTGCGGCGCAGTACTTTCCTATATCGTCAGCGGATCCACATCCACCGCCCAGCGGATCAGCCCCTTGCCCTCGGGCCCCTGCCGCACTTGATGCAAGACCTCATGCCAGCCCGCCAGGAACCGCTGCAGCGCCGCGCGTGAGGGCGACTCGATCAGCATCTGCGCCCGCTCCACATTCGCCACGCGCTGCACGCTCATGGGTACGGCCGGGTAGAGCGTGACGTTGAGTGCCGCAGCGGTTTCGGTGCCGAAGGTGCTGGCCGCGTTGAGGAAGGCCTGGGCCGTTTCCTGGGTACGCGCTTCGGCCCGCACCAGGGCCTGGAAGCTGTAGGGCGGCAGGCCAGCCTGTTCACGTTCCTTGAGCTGCTGCGCGGCGAAACCCGGGTAGTCGTGTTTCTTGAGGTTTTCGTAAAGCGGGTGGGTGGGGTGCTGGGTCTGCACCCACATCTCGCTCTGCGCGCTGATGCCGGCGTCGCGCCCCGCGCGGCCCGCGGCCTGCATGAGCAGGCTGAACAGGCGCTCGGGCGCGCGGAAGTCGCTGGAGAAAAGCGCGCTGTCGGGGTTGGCGGCGGCCACCAGGGTGATACGACGGAAGTCGTGGCCCTTGGCGATCATCTGTGTGCCGACCAGCACGTCCACCTCGCCGCTGTGCACCTGGGCCAGCTGGGCTTCGAGTTCGCCCTTGAGCTTGGTGGTGTCGGCGTCGATGCGCACGATACGCACGGGGGTGCCGTCAGGCCGCTGCACATCGGCCAGCAGCTCGGCCAGGTGTTCTTCCAATTTCTCGGTGCCGCGACCCATGGGGCGGATGTCGGGGCTGCCGCAGGAGGGACAGGCGCGCGGCACGCGTTCGGTGAATCCGCAGTGGTGGCAGCGCAGGGTGCGGTCCAGCTTGTGGAAGACGCGGTAGGCGCTGCAGTGCGGGCATTCGCTTTTCCACTCGCAGTCATTGCAATGCAGCACCGGGGCGTAACCGCGCCGGTTCAGGAAAACCATGCTCTGCTCGCCCTTGGCGATGCGGCCCTTGAGGGCTTCGAGCAGGGGCGGTGAGAACACCGCGTGTTTGGGCTGGTGGTTCATGTCCACCCGGCGCACCAAAGGCAAAGCCCCGCCGTCACCCACGCGGCTGGGCATGAGCAAGCGCACATAACGCCCGCCCTCGGCCACCGGGCGGCTGTGGTGCCAGGACTCCAGCGAGGGGGTGGCCGAGCCCAGCAGGACCTTGGCGCCTTCCAGTCGGCCGCGGTAGACGGCCAGGTCACGCGCCGAGTAACGCGCGCCTTCCTGTTGTTTGTAGCTGGGGTCGTGTTCTTCGTCCACCACGATGAGCCGCAGCTTCGGCATGGAAGCGAACACCGCCATGCGCGTGCCCAGCACGATGCGCGCCGCGCCGCTGTGCGCGGCCAGCCAGCTTTTGAGGCGCTGCGGGTTCGTCATGCCGCTGTGCAGCGAGACCACGACGTCGGCACCAAAGCGGGCCGCAAAGCGCGATTCGAGCTGGGGCGTGAGGTTGATCTCGGGCACCATGACCATGGCCTGGGCCTCGGGGTCGCGTTCCAGCAGGGCTTGCACGCAGCGCAGGTAGACCTCGGTCTTGCCGCTGCCGGTGGCGCCGAAGAGCAGGAAGGGGCCGGCCTGGGCTTCGATCTGCGCCAGCACGGTTTGCTGCTCGGGCGTGAGTGTGGGCGCCTGCTCTGTGGTCGGGGGCGCGGTCTCGGCTGCGGTGCGCTTGAGGCGGCGCGCCAGCTGTTCGCTGCTGAGTTCGCGCAGCTGTGGCGGCAGCGCGGCCAGGGCGATCTCGCCGGCGGCGCGCTGGTAGTAGCTGGCGGCAAAGTCCACCAGCTGGCGCCAGGCGGCGCTGAGCGGGGGCAGGGCGGTGAGCGCGGTGGCGATGGGGCGCAGGCGGCTGGTTTCGACCTCGGCCTGACCTTGCGACGCAGCATCCCAGACGATGCCCAGGGTCTCGCGCCGGCCCAGCGGCACGCGCACCAGCGTACCCGCCGCAAGTGCCGACTCACTCAGATAACTCAGCGTGCCGGCCACCTGGCTGTGGGCCGGGGTCTGGACCAGGACGGGGAGCGGCTGCGTCATGCGATGTGGGTGTTTGGAGGCCAGTCTTCATGCCGACTGGCGAAAGTCACGCTAAGTGCTTGATCTGGAATGACTTTGCGAATGATTCAAGGTTTCTGTGGATAACTTTGTTGATAGCTTGTCATGAGCCGCGCTGAAGCCTTGAAAATCAAGGCTTTGCTCAAAATGCCCTCAAAAAAAGCAAAGAGCTAATTTCTTATAAATCAACAACTTAGCGGCGCTATTGGTTTTGTAGCAACAGTCACACCCCGGGGGGCACTTTGGCGCACCGCAGCACGGATTTTGTGCATAAGTGAGTCTGCACTGAGCTTTTTTGGGGCTGCCAGGGTGGGGCACCGGAATTCGGGAAAACCATGACGTGCCCGATCTTGACGGCCTAGGCGCGCATCCGCCGCGAATGCGTGTGCACGGCCTCGACCAGCGCCGACACATGGTCCGGCGGGGTGTACTGGCTGATGCCGTGGCCCAGGTTGAAGATCTGCGTGGGGCCGCTGCTCTTGGGGTCGCGGTGCGGGGCGCCGAAGCTCTCCAGCACTTTTTTCACCTCGGTCTCGATGGCCGCGGGCGGGGCGAACAGCACATTGGGGTCGATATTGCCCTGCAGGGCTTTGCTGCCGCCGACCAGCGCGCGCGCCTTGCCCAGGTTCATGGTCCAGTCCAGGCCCAGCACCTCGCAGTCGAGCTGGCCCATCTGTTCCAGCCAGAGCCCTCCGCCCTTGGTGAAGACGATGCGTGGCACGATCTTGCCGTCCACGCCGTTGCGCTTGAGGCCGGCCAGCACGCGGGCCGTGTAGGCCAGGCTGAATTCCTGGAAGGCGCCGTCGGCCAGCACGCCGCCCCAGCTGTCGAACACCATCACCGCCTGGGCGCCGGCGTCGATCTGGGCGTTGAGGTAGGCGGCCACGGCGTCGGCGTTGACCTGCAGGATGCGGTGCATCAGGTCCGGGCGGCTGTAGAGCATGCTCTTGACCAGGCGGTAGTCGTCCGAACCGGCGCCCTCGACCATGTAGCAGGCCAGGGTCCAGGGGCTGCCGGAGAAGCCGATCAGCGGTACACGGCCGTTGAGAGCCTTGCGGATGGAGGTGACGGCATCGAAGACGTAACGCAGCTTGTCCAGGTCCGGCACTTCGAGCTTGGCCACGGCGGCCTCGTCGCGCACCGGGGTGGCGAAACGCGGGCCCTCGCCTTGCGCGAAGGACAGGCCCAGGCCCATGGCGTCGGGCACGGTCAGGATGTCGGAAAACAGGATGGCCGCGTCGAGCGGGTAACGCGCCAGGGGCTGCAGCGTGACCTCGGTGGCGTAGTCCACGTTGGTGGCCAGGCCCATGAAGCTGCCGGCCTTGGCACGCGTCGCGCAGTACTCAGGCAGGTAGCGCCCGGCCTGGCGCATCAGCCACAGGGGGGTGTAGTCGGTGGCCTGGCGCAGGCAGGCGCGCAGGAAGGTGTCGTTTTGCAGGGGGGCGTAGCTGGAACTCATAGCCCCCAATTGTCGCAGGCCTGAACACGGACCCCCACGCTCCCGCACTGCGTGTCGTTCGCTGCCCCCCGAGGGGGCGCTCGTCGCCTTGGGACGGCCCGGCGGCGGCTCGGGCCGGCTACTGGGCCAGGCGCACTTCCATGATCTCGAAGTCGATGGCTTCGCGGTAGATGCGGATGTCGTGCGTGGCCATGTAGAGCAGGATCTTGGGCGCCTGGTGGGCCACCACGCGGTGCGCGCCCACGCCGAACAACACCAGCCCCAGGCCCAGCCAGGGGTAGCCGAAATAGGCCATGCCGATGCCGGTGCCGATGATGGGCAGGATGAGCGCGGTCAGCATCAGGCGGTGCTTGACGTACTTGCGCGCACGCTCCGGGTTGACGATGAGGCGGAAACGCCCGGCGGGCAGGCCGGTGCGGAATTCCTCAAAAGGCACGTAGATCGGCTCGGGTCCGTCGACGATGCCGGGGCTGGCGGTCTCACTCATGGTTCTGGTTCTGTGCGTGGTCGATTTTCAGACAGCGATTCTGCACCACGCGCAGCCCGGCGCCGCGAGCCCGGCCTGCGGCCTCGTCATGTTCCACGCCCAGCTGCATCCAGACGGCCAGGGCGCCGATGCTGATGGCCTCGTCCACGATGGGCGGGATGTCCGCGCTGTTGCGAAAGCAGTTCACCAGCTCGATGCGCTCGTGGCGGGCGGCCTCGGCCAGGCTGGGATAGACCGGCTCGCCCAGGATGTTCTGGCCGGCTGCCATGGGATTGACCGGCACGATGCGCCAGCCGTGGGCTTGCATGTAGCGCGCCACCATATAGCTGTCACGGTGCGGCTTGGGCGAGAGGCCGACCACGGCCACCGTGCGGCAGTGGCGCAGGACCCAGCGGATGTCGTCGCCCTGGTCCATCAGCGATAGGTGATGGGGCAGCCGTAGGGCCGGCTGGTGGCCACGCTCAGCGGCTGGCCGGCCAGCGCCTCCTTCAGGCCCTGGCGCACGTAGTTGGTGGCGGTCTGGATATCTTCCGCCTTGGGCGAGGGGATGCTGTCGACGGCGCCGGCGTAGATGAGCTCGCCGCGCGGGTTGAGGATGAACATGTGCAGCGCGCTGCGCGCGCCCATGGCGCGGCCGAGTTCGCCGCTTTCGTCCATCACTGCGGTGCTGGGCGTGGCCTTCTGCTCGGCCAGCCAACGTGCCATCTGCTGGGGTGTCAGGAAGTCGGCGCTGCCGTCCGCGGTGGAGTTGACCGTGAGCCAGACCACGCCCTGGCCCCGGGCCTCGGCCTGCAGGGCCTGCATATTGCCGCTGCGGTAATGCTTGCGCACGAAGGGGCAGCCCGGGTTGTTCCATTCGAGCACCACATGGCGGCCGCGGTAGTCACTCAGGCGGACCGGTTTGCCCTGTACATCGGACAGCGCCATATCGGGTGCCGTCTGGCCCAGGCCCAGGGCGGCCGACGCCGGGCCCGGCAGCAGGACGCTGCACAGCACGAGCAGGGCGACGAACAGGCGATGTGCCACAGGTGATCTCCGGTGTTTCAAAGGGAAGCCAGTGCCTGGCGCACTTCGCCCACGCTCAGCACTTCGGACAGCACCTGTGGCGCGCGGCCGGCGCGGTAGAAGACGTAGACCGGCACGCCGTTGCGGCCCAGCTGGGCCAGGGCGGCGGTGATGGCCGGGTCGCGCCGGGTCCAGTCGGCGCGCAGCATCACGACATTCTTGGCATCGAAGTCGGCCAGCACCTGCGCGTCGGCCAGCGTGGTCTGCTTGTTGTACTGGCAGGTCACGCACCAGGCGGCGGTGTAGTCCACGAAGACGGTCTGGCCCCCGGCCAGCAGGGTCTGCACGCGCTCGGGGCTCCAGGCCGACCAGCGTTCGCCGCTGGCTTCGCTGGCCGTGGCGGTCTCGATCTTGAACATGTAGGGGCCCAGCGCCCAGGCCGCCCAGGCGCCGGCGGCGACCAGCAGCGCGGCGATCACCGTGCGCAGGCGGCCCTGCAGTGTGAGCGCCCAGATCACGGCGCTGAGCGCGATCAGCAGGGTCAGCAGGGCGGCCGCACCGTCCACGCCGCTCTGGTGGCCCATGACCCAGACCAGCCAGACCACGGTGACGAGCATGGGGAAGGCCAGCAGTTTGCGCAGCGCGTCCATCCACGCCCCGGGCTTGGGCAGCAGGCGCGCGAACGCCGGCACGAAGCTGACGGCCAGGTAGGGCAGTGCCAGGCCCAGCCCCAGCGCGGCGAAGATCAACAGGGCCTGCGTGGGCGGCAGCGTGACGGCCAGGCCCAGCGAGGCGCCCATGAAGGGCGCGGTGCAGGGCGAGGCCACGGCCACCGCCAGCACGCCGGTGAGGAAGGCGTCGATCACCGGATGGCGCGCCTGGAAGGCCGCCAGCGAGCTGGGCGCGAACTGGCCGAACTCGAACACGCCCACCAGGTTGAGCGCCATGACGGTGAACAGCGCGGCCAGGGCCGCTACCACCCAGGGGTCCTGCAGCTGGAAGCCCCAACCCAGGCTTTCGCCGGCGGCTCGCAGGCCCAGCAGCAGCAGGCCCAGCAGGACGAAGCTGACGATGACCCCGGCGGTATAGGCCAGGCCGCTGATGCGGTGGCTGCGGTGGTCGTCGGCGTGGCGCGTGAAGCTCAGCACCTTGATGGCCAGCACCGGGAACACGCAAGGCATGAGGTTGAGGATGAGGCCGCCGATCAGCGCGCCCAGCAGCGCGGCGTAGAAGCCCAGTGGCGGCGCAGCCGCAGGCACCTGTGCGGCATTGGCGGCCAGGGCCGCCTGCAGCGCCGGCGAGATGGCGGCCGGCGCGGCGCTGGCCGGCCAGTTGCCGCTGACCGGCAGCTCGACGCGCCAGCCTTGGCCCCCCTGGGTCAGCACCACCGGCAGCAGCTTGGGGCTGGCGCTGCGCTGCGCCATGAGCGGGAGTTCGGCCGTCCACACGGCGCCCTGCCAGCGCTGCTGCCAGGGCGTCGAGGGGTTGATCACTTCGGCGGTTTCAGGGAAGGCGTCCAGCGGCTTGCCCTGCAGGCTGGCGGGCAGGCCCGCAACGCTGAGCTTGAGGGTCTGGCCCTCGATCTGGATGCGGCTGTTCTTGCCGGCGTCCAGTGCCCGGGGCTGGGCTTTCAGGGCGGCCTCGAAGGTGGGGCCATTCAGCGCGGTCGATCCCTTGAGCGGAATGCGCAGGGTGTACTCGCCTTCCTCGGGGATGCACTCGGTCTTGCAGATCAGCCAGCTGGCGCGCAGCTTGACGGTGAGCTCGTCGCCCAGCAGGGGCGGCTTGAAGTCGGGCGTGATGGTCAGCGGCACGGCCAGCAGCAGCGTGTCTTCATAGCCGTAGTTGACCAGGGGGCCGACCGAAATCTTCTTCGGGATAGGCCAGGCGATCTCGCCGGCCTGTACGCCCGGCGGCAGCGTCCACTCCAGCACGGTGGGCAGGCCGGAGTCACCGGCGTTTTTCCAGTAGGTGTGCCAGTGTTTCTTGTGCTCGATTCGCAGGCCCACCCAGACCGGCTGGCCGGGGGACACGCCTTCGGGCGCATGGGCCAGCAGTTCGGTGCGGGCCTGGTCGGTGGTGACGACGGCTTTCTGGGCACCCAACTGTGCGCTGGCGTACGGAGCGAAAAGTGCGGCGGCTGTAAAAAGCGGAGCCAGCAACAGGGAGCGCAGATGACGAAGAAGAGTCATGGGTACCAGGGTGGGGGAAACAGTTGGGAGTGCGCCAGAGGGGTGCAAGTTCCCCGCAGACGCCAACCGCAGGGCGGGCAGCGCAGGCCATCCGTGAATATAAGCCAAGGCTGAAAGCCTTGAATTCCCTATCGGCCTCATAGACACTATCAAATTCCACGCCCCGGGTCCTGGTCCGAATAATGCGTGGAGATGACCACAGGCCGTCACTCCTGGCCTGTCCATGAAAAGCTCGATCCAAGGGAGATTCATGATGACGTCCAGCATGGAAGCGGTGTTGAGCCCCTGGGTGGCTCAACTCAAGTCCAAATCCAACCTGCCCCTGCTTGTGCAGTGGGGCGAGAACCCGGCGCCCGGCTCGGGCCTGCGCCTGGGCGATTTCAGCAGCCCCAAGGTCGTGATCCGGGTGCGCAAGGCCGGCGCCGTGCCGCTGCTGCTCTCGCCCACGCTGGACAGCCTGGGTGAGGCCTATGTCGAGGGCCTGATCGACGTGGACGGCAGCGTGGACGACATCCTGGAGATGGCGCACCGCCTGGCCGAAGCCGGCAGCCGGACCGAGAGCCGGCTCACGCGCATCGCCCGCCACTTCAAACACACGCCGAAGAGCGACAGCGCGGCCGTCCAGTACCACTACGACGTCTCCAACGCGTTCTACCAGGCCTGGCTGGACCCGGCCATGGTCTATTCCTGCGCCTACTTCGAGAACGGCGACGAGACGCTGGAGCAGGCGCAGCTCAAGAAGATCGACCACATCCTGACCAAGGTGCAGCTGCAGCCCAACCAGCGCCTGCTGGACATCGGCTGCGGCTGGGGCGCGCTGGTCATGCGGGCGGCCGAGAAGTTCGGGGCACGCTGCACGGGCATCACGCTCTCGCAGCGCCAGTTCGAACTGGCCACCGAGCGGGTACGCGCCGCCGGCCTGCAGGACCGGATCGAGATCCGCCTGCAGGACTACCGCGACGTGCAAGGCCCCTTCGACCGCATCACCAGCGTGGGCATGTTCGAGCACGTCGGCCTGCGGCACCTGGAGGGTTATTTCGCCTGCATCAACGGCCTGCTGGCCGACGAGGGCTGGGTGCTCAATCACGGCATCACGTCCACCGACGTCAACGACGGCGAGACCGCCTACGGCGGCGGCCGTTTCATCGACCGTTATGTGTTCCCGCAGGGTGAGCTGCCGCACATCAGCACCGTGCTCAAGACCCTGCAGGCCGGCGGCCTGGAGGCGCTGGACGTGGAAAGTCTGCGCCGCCACTACGCGCGCACCACCGGGCTGTGGAGCCAGGCCTTCGAGGCCGGTGGCGAGACCTTGCGCGACATGGTGGGCGAGCGCCGCTGGCGCATCTGGCGTGTCTACCTGGCGGGCTGCCAGTGGGCCTTCGAGAACGACGAAATCTCGCTCTACCAGGTGCTGTGCCGCAAGTCGGGCCGCCCCGCCCGCGGCCTGCCCTGGTCGCGTCGCTGGATGTACCCGCATTGACCGGCCGCAGCTGTTTGGCCCTGTACTGAGAGCCTTGCCCTAAGATAGGCGCATGGGCACATCTACCCGCGTTACCCCCCCGCGTTTCTGGGCCGACCTTTCCACGCGTGACTTCGCGTCACTCGACCTGGCGCGTGCCATTGCCGTGCTGCCGGTGGCGGCCACCGAGCAGCATGGCCCGCACCTGCCGCTGAGCGTGGACTCGGATCTGGCCGACGGCGTGGTGGCCGCGGCCCTGCCGCACATTGCCGCGGACCTGCCCGTGCTCTTCCTGCCCACGCAGGCCGTGGGCCTGAGCCCCGAGCACCAGGCCTTCCCCGGCACGCTCACGCTGTCAGCGCACACCGTCATCAGCCTGTGGACCGAGCTGGGCGAATCGGTGGCGCGCACCGGCGTGAAGAAGCTGGTGCTGCTCAATGCGCACGGCGGCCAGGTCGGCGTGATGGACATCGTGGCGCGTGACCTGCGCGCGCGGCTGGGGATGCTGGTCTACAGCGTCAACTGGTTCAACCTGCCGCTGGGCGCGCGGGTGGAGGGCCAGTTCAGCGCCGAGGAACACCGCTTCGGCATCCACGCCGGGCAGATCGAGACCGCCATGATGCTGGCGCTCAAGCCCGAGCGCGTGCAGATGGCGCAGGCGCAGAACTTTGCCTCCGCTTCGCAGCAGCGCGCACAGGCATTCCCCATCCTGGGCAATGGCAGGAGCGCCAAGCTGGGCTGGCAGATGCAGGACTACAACCCGGCGGGTGCCGTGGGCAACGCGGCCGCGGCCACGGCCGAGCAGGGCCGCACCGTGCTCGACGCCGCCGGTCGCGCGCTGGCCGCCTTGCTGGCCGAGATCGACCGCCTGCCGCCGGACACGCTGGCGACGAGATGAATCCGGCCCGCCCTGCTACCGGCGCTCCTCTCACGGCCGAGCAGCGGCGCTTGCAGTCGCTGCACAGTTATGCCGTGCTGGACACGCCGCCCGAGGCGGGGTTCGACGAGCTCACGCGTCTGGCCTCTCTCTGGCTGGACATGCCGATGGCGTTTGTCAATCTGGTCGACGCGGAACGTCAGTGGTTCAAGTCGCGTCTGGGGCTGGCGATCAGAGAGACGCCACGCAGCCAGGCTTTCTGCAGCGTGACCATCCAGCAGCCGTCTGAACTGATGGTCGTGCCCGATGCCTGGGCCGACCCGCGTTTTCGTGACAACCCGCTGGTCAAGGGTGATCCGCACATACGCTTCTATGCAGGGGCCCCGCTGGTGATGCCCGATGGCCATGCGCTGGGTACGCTCAGTGTGCTGGACCGCCGGCCGCGCGAGTTCAGTGCGGTGCAGCGCGAGACCCTGGCCCTGCTGGCGCGCCAGGCGGTGGCGCAGCTTGAGCTGCGCAAGAAGAAATCCGAGCTGCAAATGGCGGTGGACCGCTACCAGAAGCTGTTCGACAACACGCTCGACGGTGTGCTGCAGACGCGGCCGGGCGGCGAAGTGCTGGCGGCCAACGCTGCGGCCTGCGCCATGCTGGGGATGAGCGAAGACGAGATCCGCCAGCGTGGCCGGGAGGGCGTGCTCGACCTGCAGGATGTTCGTCTGAAGGACCTGCTGGAACTGCGCCAGCGCGAGGGCCGGGCCCGTGGCGAGTTGCGCATGCGCCGCGGCGATGGCACGCTGTTTGAGGTGGAGATCACCTCCGCGCTGTACCGTGACAACGACGGTCAGTGGCTGAGCAGCATCGTGTTCCGCGACATCACCGAGCGTCTGCGTTGGCAGCGTGAGTTGCAGACACAGGTGACGCTGCTCAACAACCTTGCCCGGCACGTGCCCGGCTCGCTCTACCAGTTCCAGATGGGCGCCAACGGCCGACTGAGCTTTCCGTTTGCCAGCGAGGGCATTCGCGCGATCTACGAGGTCACGCCCGAGTCCGTGCGCGACGACGCCACCCTGGCCCTGCAGCGCATCCATCCCGATGACCTGCAGCCGGTGCTCGATTCGATCCGGGTGTCGGCCGAGACGCTGCAACCCTGGCGCATCGAGTACCGGGTGATGCTGCCCGAGCAGGGCCTGCGCTGGCGCTTGTGCAATGCCCAGCCCGAGCGCCTGGCCGACGGCGGCACGCTCTGGCACGGCTTCAACACCGACATCACCGAGCGCAAGGAGGCCGAAGCCCATACCTTCCAGCTCGCCTATTTCGACGCCCTCACCGGCCTGCCCAACCGCAGCCTGCTGCGCGACCGCATCGAACAGGCGCTCGCGCTGGCGCGGCGCAGCCACCAGTACGGGGCCGTGATGTTCGTCGACCTGGACAACTTCAAGCAGATCAACGATGCGCGCGGCCATTCGATCGGCGACCATCTGCTGACCGAGGTGGCCAAGCGCCTGCAGGCCTTGCTGCGCGTCGAGGACACGGTGGCGCGCATCGGTGGCGACGAATTCGTGCTGCTCATCAACGAGCTGGGCCAGGACGTGGAGGCCAGCGCCCGCGCGGCGATGGCCGTGGCCGAGAAGGTCCGCGCCGCGCTGGACCGGCCCTACCTGATCGACAACTTCAGCTACACCAGCACCGGCAGCCTGGGCATCAGCCTGTTCCCCAAGGCCGGCCAGCAGATCGACGACCTGCTGCGCGAGGCCGACACCGCCATGTACCGCGCCAAGTCCGCCGGGCGCAACCGCATCGCCTTCTTCGAGCTGGCGATGCAGCACGAGGTGGAGGAGCGGCTGGCCCTGGAGCAGGAGCTCAAGGAAGCGCTGGCCACCGGGCAGCTGCGCCTGCATGTGCAGTCCCAGGTCGACGCCCAGGGCCGGGAAGTCGCGGGCGAGCTGCTGGTGCGCTGGTTGCACCCCTTGCGCGGCCTGGTGCCGCCGATGCGTTTCATCCCGCTGGCCGAGGAAACCGGCCTGATCCTGCCGCTGGGGGAGTGGGTGATCGAGCAGGCCTGCCACACGCTGGCGCGCATGCGCCGCCAGGGGCTGACGCAGTCGCTGGCGGTCAACGTCAGCGCGCGCCAGTTCCGCAGCGAGGATTTCGTGCCGCGCGTGCAGGCCATCCTGCAGAGCACCGGCGCACCGGCACAGCAGCTGGTCTTTGAGGTGACGGAGAGCCTGTTCATCCAGGACTGGGACAACTCCCTGCGACGCATCATCGAACTCGTGAAGATGGGCATCCGTTTCTCGATCGACGACTTCGGCACCGGTTACTCCAGCCTGAGCTATCTGCAGCGCCTGCCGCTGTTCGAGCTCAAGATCGACCGCAGCTTCGTGCAGGACACGCCCCACGACGTCAACGACACGGCCATCGTCCAGTCCATCCTCTCGATGGCGCAGCACCTGGGCCTGGAGGTCGTCGCCGAGGGCGTGGAGAACCGTGCCCAGGCCGACTTTCTACTGGCCAGCCACTGCAACCGGCTGCAGGGTTATCTGTTCTCCCAGCCGCAGCCGCTGGAAGACTGGCTGGCGCATGTGGGGTTGCGTGACTGAAGGCCCCCAGGGCCGGTTTGACAGCCTCGTCGACCCTGCGGATACTCCCAGTACCAGTCCGTTCCAGGAACAGGAGCCGCCTTTGAACACCTCCCACGACCGCCGTCAGTTCCTGCGTTCCGTTTTCCACGCGCCGGTGCGTCTGCGCCTGGGCGAACGCGAAAGCCAGGCGTTTCTGCATGATGTGTCGCTGAAGGGCGCGCTGGTCGAAGTCTCGGCCAGTTGGGGCGGGCGCGTGGGCGATGCCTGCCTGTTGCGCCTGGAACTGGCCAGCGATGCGGCCATCACCATGGAGACCACGGTCGCTCATGTCGAGGGCATCCATGTCGGCCTGCACTGCGAGCGCCTGGATCTCGACAGCATGACGCACCTGCGCCAGCTGGTCGAACACAATGCCGATGACCCGGCCCTGCTTGAGCGTGACCTCGCCACCCTGGTGACCCAGGGCCGCGCCGAAGCCTGAGATTACGACGTGCAGCGACGTTCCCTGCTGGCTTGGCCGGCTTTGCTGCTGGGGTCTCCCGCACAGGCCGCCACACCGGGTGAGCTGCTGACCTCGGGTCGGCACGTGCTGCTGATGCGCCATGCCGATGCCCCGGGTTACGGCGATCCGCCGGGTTTCCGGCGGGGCGATTGCGCCACCCAACGCAACCTGGGCGCGGCTGGCCGCGAGCAGGCCCGTGCCGCCGGCCGCTGGTTGCGCAGCCAGGGCGTGGTGCGTGCGCAGGTGTTTTCCAGTCCCTGGTGCCGCTGCCTCGATACCGCGCGCCTGCTGGGCCTGGGCGCCGTGACCGTGGAAGAGAGCCTGGGCTCCATCTTCGGGCGCGCAGAGCTCACATCGCAGCACACCGAGGCCCTGCAGGCCTTCGTGGCGCGCCTGCTGGCCGGCCCGCTGGACCGCGCGCCCATCCTGGTCACGCACCAGGGCGTCATCACGGCTTATGCCGGCGGTGGCGTGGCCAGCAGCGAGATGGTGCTGGTGCGGGTGGATCGCCAGGGCCGGCCGCAGGACACGGTGCGTTACGCACCGCCGCCCCTGTCCTGACCTTTCCATCACCAGCCGCAGGGCACAGGCCTCAAGGCAGTGCCCGCGCGCGCACCAGTCGCGTGCATGAACCCCCGCCCGCAGGCCTTGTCGCTGGCTGCCGGGGGACTCCGGCTTGTACACAAGCTGGCCTGACTATTGCGTAGGACATGGCATTCCACTACCCGAGGTGCTGCCATGACCCCCTACTTCGATCCCTATAACGCTGACCGTCCGCTGATGCTCAAGTGCAGTTGTGGGCGCGAGCACACGGTGGCCGAGCATCAGCAGGAGGTGGCGAGCGCGCAGGCCGCTGCCACGCTGCGGGCACGCAGCGAGACGGCCGAGTTCGAGGCCTACAGCAACGAGTTCATCGAGGCCTCGCTGGTCAAGGCCCTGTTCCCGCAGGACGCGGTACGCCGCCGTTTCCTGCGCGCCGTGGGCAAGGGGGCCGCCATGTCGGCCATCGCCAGCGTGCTGCCCGTGGCCAGCCTGCAGGCCATGGCGCAGGAAAAAGGCGCGTTGGAGAAGAAGGAGCTGAAGATCGGTTTCATCCCGATCACCTGCGCCACGCCGCTGATCATGGCGCACCCGCTGGGCTTCTACAGCAAGCAGGGCCTGAGCGTGGAGGTGACCAAGACGGCCGGCTGGGCGCTGATCCGCGACAAGATGCTGAACAAGGAGTACGACGCCACGCACTTCCTCAGCCCCATGCCCCTGGCCATGTCCCTGGGCATCGGCTCGACCGCGTCTGCGATGAACGTGGCCACCATCCAGAACACCAATGGCCAGGCCATCACGCTGGCGCTCAAGCACAAGGACAAGCGCAACCCAAAGGACTGGAAGGGCTTCAAGTTCGCCGTGCCCTTCGAGTTCAGCATGCACAACTTCCTGCTGCGTTACTACGTGGCCGAGCACGGGCTGAACCCCGACACCGACATCCAGATCCGTGTGCTGCCCCCGCCCGAGATGGTGGCCAACCTGCGCGCCGGCAATATCGACGGTTTTCTCGGCCCAGATCCCTTCAACCAGCGCGCGGTGTACGAGGAGGTGGGTTTCATCCATGTGCTCACCAAGGAGCTCTGGAATGGCCACCCCTGCTGCGCCTTCGGCACCAGCACCGAGTTCATCCAGAAGAACCCGAACACCTTCGCCGCCCTGTACCGTGCGGTGCTGACTGCGGCGGCCATGGCGCGCAAGGCCGAGAATCGCGAGCTGATCGCCAAGGTCATCGCGCCGGCCCAGTACCTGAACCAGCCCGAGGTGGTGCTGACCCAGGTGCTGACCGGCAAGTTTGCCGACGGACTGGGCGGCATCCAGAACGTGCCCGATCGCGCCGACTTCGACCCCATGCCCTGGCAGAGCATGGCGGTGTGGATGCTCACGCAGATGCAGCGCTGGGGTTACATCAAGGGCGACGTGAACTACAAGCAGATCGCCGAGAAGGTGTTCCTGCTGACCGACGCGAAAAAGCACATGAAGGCGCTGGACCAGAAGGTGCCCGATGGCGCCTACCCGAAGTTCAAGGTCATGGGCCGCGAGTTCGACCCGGCCCAGGCCGCCGAGTACGCGCGCAGCTTCCCCATCCGCAAGACGGCCTGAAGGCACGCGTATGCAATCGCTGCGACTGCGCTCGGCCCTGCTGTCGACCCTGATCCTGCTGACCCTGCTGGGCATCTGGTACGTTGCCACGGCCACCGGCAGCGTGGCGGCGCCGGCGGCGAACCTGACGCCCGAGCAGCTGGAGTACGCCCGCATGATGGGCAAGGACCCGGGCGTGAGCAAGAGCGGCGGGTTCCCCACGCCGGCCCAGATGGGCGCCACGGTCTGGGGCCATCTCTCCAACCCTTTTTACGACAACGGACCGAACGACAAGGGCATCGCCATCCAGCTGGCCCATTCGCTGGGCCGGGTCGCGCTGGGTTTCCTGCTGGCCTGCGGGGTCGCCATTCCCCTGGGTTTTGCCATCGGCATGTCGCCGCTGCTGCACCGTGCCCTGGACCCCTTCATCCAGGTGCTCAAGCCCATCAGCCCGCTGGCCTGGATGCCGCTGGCGCTCTACACCATCAAGGACTCTTCGGTGTCGGGCATCTTCGTCATCTTCATCTGTTCGGTCTGGCCCATGTTGGTCAACACGGCCTTTGGCGTGGCCTCGGTCCGGCGCGACTGGCTGAACGTCGCTGCCACGCTGGAGGTCAGCCCGCAGCGCTTGGCCTTCCTGGTCATCCTGCCGGCGGCGGCGCCCACCATCCTCACCGGCATGCGCATCAGCATGGGCATCGCCTGGCTGGTGATTGTCGCGGCGGAGATGCTGGTGGGCGGCACCGGCATCGGCTACTTCGTCTGGAACGAGTGGAACAACCTGTCGCTGACCAATGTGATGTTTGCCATCCTGGTTATCGGCCTGGTCGGCATGGGGCTGGACCTGCTCTTCGGTCGCTTGCAAAAGGCGGTGACCTATGTGGAGTGAGATGCCGGCGCAAGGGCTGGCCGGTGCGGCGCAAGCAAAGGAATTCGGCGTGAAAGATTTTCTCAAGATCGAACAGCTGGGCAAGACCTACCAGGCTGGCAAGCCCGTGTTCGCCGATGTGTCCTTCACGCTGGACCGCGGCGAGTTCGTCTGCATCATCGGCCACTCCGGTTGCGGCAAGACCACCATCCTCAACGTGCTCGCCGGCCTGGACCAGGCCTCAGCCGGGCACGTGTTCATGGACGGCCGCGAAGTGGTGGGCCCCAGCCTGGAGCGCGGCGTGGTGTTCCAGGGCCACGCGCTCATGCCCTGGCTGACGGTGCGCCAGAACATTGCCTTTGCCGTCAAGTCGCGCTGGCCCGAATGGCCCGCGCCCAAGGTCAACGTGCATGTCGAGAAGTACGTGGCCATGGTGGGCCTGAGCCAGGCCATCGACAGGAAACCCAGCGCATTGTCCGGCGGCATGAAGCAGCGCGTGGGCATCGCGCGCGCCTTTGCCATCGCGCCCAAGATGCTGCTGCTGGACGAGCCCTTCGGCGCGCTGGACGCGCTTACGCGCGGCACCATCCAGGACGAGCTGATGGGCATCGTGCGCCAGACCCAGCAGACCGTCTTCATGATCACGCACGATGTAGACGAGGCCATCCTGCTGGCCGACCGCATCCTGCTCATGAGCAACGGCAGCGAGCACGAAGGTATCTACACGCCCGGCGGCATCGCCGAGGTGGTGGTCAACCCGCTGCCGCGTGAACGCAGCCGCGCCGGCCTGCACCACCTGGACGGCTACTACGCGCTGCGCAACCACATCGTCGACTTCCTGGTCACACGGGCCAAGGCCCACTGAGAGTTTTTCATCCCCAACCACAACATGAAGGAGTTCACATGAACCGCAACGACGTCACCGAGAAGATCATCACCGTCAAGGTCGCCAAGGGGCTCAAATGGGAAGACGTGGCCAAAAAAGTCGGCCTGAGCAAGGAGTGGGTCACGGCCGGCTGCCTGGGCCAGATGACCTTCGATGCCAAGCAGGCCAAGGTGCTCGGCAAGATCTTCGGCCTCAACGACGAAGAGCAGAAGTGGCTGCAGGTCGTGCCCTACAAGGGCTCGCTGGAGACGGCCGTGCCGACCGACCCGCTGATCTATCGCTGGTACGAGATCGTCAACGTCTACGGCACCACCATCAAGGAGCTGATCCACGAGGAGTTCGGCGACGGCATCATGAGCGCGATCGACTTCAGCATGGACATCCAGCGCCAAGCCGACCCCAAGGGCGACCGCGTCAACGTGGTGCTCTCGGGCAAGTTCCTGCCCTACAAGCAGTACTGAGTCCGACTTCTAGTAATGAGGGGGCAGCTCGTCGCGTGGGTTGCGCAGCACCGGCGCGCTGCCTTCGGGCAGCTGCTGGCGCAGGCTCATGACTTCACGCAGCAGCAGGTCGATCTGCTGTTGCTGGCGGTAGATCGTGGCATTGAGCTGCTCCAGCAGGTCTTCGGCATAGCTGGCCTTGATCTCCAGCTCTGTCAGGCGGGCGTCGGTGTCGTGCATCGTCATGCCTGTATTGGACCTGAAAAGCCGCCATGCCGCGCGTGATGCACGCCGATCACGGTGTGAATTTCTGAAGCGAAAGACTCCTTCATAGGTCATCACAGGGCTGAAGGCAAGCGCTCATTTTTCAAGTGTTGTGCTTGGCAGACGCCACACTTCAAGCGATTTCTCAAGTCTCGGCGCTAAGCGCATGGACTGTCGTGATGCACGCGTAACCGCCTGATTTTTCAGTGTTTTTCGTCGGAGTTTCTTGCGTTTTTGTTGCGCTTGGGCCGGACAATAGGCGCAGCAAAGCGACAACGCGATACCACCAGCACAACACAGAAGGGGCGGCACACCATGTTCGATACCTGGAAAAAATTCGCCACGCGCCCCCAACCCGTCGAGGTGATCGAGGCTGTGCCGGTGCTCAACCGTTCGACGGCCTACCGCCGTTTCCTGCGCTCGGTGTACCAGGCGCCAGCGCGGCTCAATCTCGCGGGTTATATGCGCGAGGTCCAGGTGCTCGATGTCTCCCTCAAGGGGGCGCTGGTCGACATGGGGGCGGCCCTGCCCTGTCCGGTGGGGGTGCGCGGCCGGCTGCGCCTGCTGCTGTCGCCCACCGTCTTCATCGCCATGGACGTGGCGGTGACGCGCGTGCAGGGCAGCCAGCTGGGCCTGCAGTGCCTGCACATCGACCTCGACAGCGTCACGCACCTGCGCCAGCTGATCGAGCGCAACTCCCAGGACCCGGCCTTGCTGGCACGCGAACTCTCGGTGCTGGTGGGCGCCACGGCCTGATCCGTTCAGCGCAGCCTCAACGGTCCTTGCCGATCGCCTGGCGCGTTTGCGCCGCCTGCCCTTTGAGCCACTCGCAGAAAGCCTGCACCTCGGGCCGCGCATGGCTGTGCGGCGCCGCGATCAGCCAGTAGGCCATGGGCGAGTCCAGGCGCATGCCGGGCAGCACTTCCACCAGATCACCTGAACGCAGGCTGTCGGCCACCAGCGGCATGCGCGTGAGCGCCACGCCCTGGCCGGCCAGCGCGGCCTGTGCGATCTGGTAGGCGTAACCGAAGTAGAGCCAGCGCTTGGGTTCGAGCTTGCGCAGGCGGTAGACGTCCAGCCAGTGTCGCCAGGTCAGCCAGGTCATGGGGTGGCTGTGCTGCGCCTCGTTGGCCGCGATCAATGTGAAATGCGCCAGGTCCTCGGCGCGCTGCAGGGGCCGGTTCTTGAGCAGCCAGGGGCTGACCACCGGGGTGAGCTGTTCGTCGAACAGGTGCACCGCGTGCGCCGGCACACTGGAGGCCTGGGTGTAGCGCAGCACCAGGTCGACGTCGGCAGTGTCCAGGTCGATCAGCGCATCCGAGGCGTCGATGCGGATGTCGATGTCGGGGTGCTGGCTCTGGAAAGCTTCGAGCCGCGGGATCAGCCACATGGACGCGAAAGAGGCCCAGGTGCTGATGGCCACGCTCTTGCGCCCGGCACTGCGGCGGACCTGGCGCACCGCGCCGTCCAGCCGCTCCAGCGAGGGCAGCACGGCCTGCAGCAGCTGCATCCCGGCAGAGGTGAGCTCCACGGCACGCGTGTGGCGCAGGAACAGGCTCACGCCCACCTCGTCCTCCAGCGCCTGGATCTGCCTTGTCACCGCGCTCTGCGTCAATGCCAGTTCTTCGGAGGCGGCGCGGAAGTTCAGGTGCCGTGCCACGGCCTCGAAGGCGCGCAGTTGGCCCACCCCGATGGGGCGGGTGCGGGGCGCGAAGTCGGGGCTGGGCATGGAATACCGTGGGGGGTTGATTGATGCGTTTCCGGAATCAATAGCCTAACTGGATTTCATTAGACGGGCCAGCAGATTTTGCTGATGATGCAATGCCGAACACTCTCAAAAGGAGTCAGTCATGGCCTCCCTCGGCGATCACGAATTGCAACAATCATTCGACGCGATCGGCGTCGCGCGCTGCTGGAATCTGGCGGCCGGGCAGGTGCTGAGCCTGCGTCCGCGCGGCGCCGGTACCTTGCGCATACGGGAGGGCCGGGCCTGGGTCACGCTGGATGAGCGGCCCACCGGACATGGCCCGGACGCGGGTGACTATTTCCTGCTGGCCGGGGATCAGCTGGCGGTGGCGCCCGGGCGGCATCTGGTGCTGGAGTCGCTGGACCAGGACGTGCTGGGCTTCGAATGGCTGCCACTGGCCACGGCCCGCCCGCAACACCAGTCCGAACCGCTGCTGCAATCACTGGGAGACCTCTACGCGGCCGCGCAACTGGCCGGCGGTGCGCTGCTGCGCTTCCTGCGCGGGTTGGTGGCCTATCCCGAACTCCTGCTGCTCGCGGGCTACCGCGGGCTCACGCGCCGTTGAGCCCGTTCGTGGCGCAACTCAGGCCACGGTGAAGAACTGCATCTCCACGCGGTCCGGGCGGCGTACGCCCGTGCCGACAAAGAGCCGTTCGCTGATCCAGCCCAGGGTGGGTGACGCGGTTTCGAAACTCGGGCTGCAGCGGAAGTAGATCAGTTGTGGGTCGACCGCCTCGCCGCGGATGAGCCGGCTCATCACCTCAGGCTCGGCTACGCGCACAGCCCGGTTCTGCACGAAGATCAGGTCGCCCGCATCGGTTTCCATCACATATCGTGCATCGAGCTCCGCCAGGCGCGGATTGACGATGAGCTGGAAATCGGCGCCGCCCGGCAGCACGCGCGCGCTCCAGCCCAGGCCACGGGCTTCGCCGCCCAGGATGGGGATGAGGCGGCGCATGCCGTGCACGGTCTGGCCGACTTCCAGAGGGCGGTCCACCGTGACAGACAACTCGGCGAAAAATTCCAGCGAGGGGGGGGTGAAGTGCTGCATGCCGCCAGTTTAGGACACAGCGGCGCACACCGGGACTGCCTGCCTTCAGGCGTAGGTGATCCAGTCCGCCAGGTCCGGGTGGTCCAGGTGCGGCAGGGTGTTGTAGCTCAGCAGGCTGTGGCGCTTCGGCGTGTAGGTGAACTCGCTCACCGCACTGTTGCGGATGCGCATATTGAGTTCGATGGTGGTCTCGGGCGTGGTGCCCAGCACGTGGCCCACGGCGGTGGCGATGGGGCCGCCGCTGGAGACGATCAGGACATTCCCCTCGTGGTTCTTGCGCACCTGGTCCAGCGCGCCGGTCACGCCGGCCAGGAAGTCGTTGTAGCTGGGCATGCCCCTGGGGCTGACCACACCGTTCATCCACTGGCGCAGGCCGTCGCGCAGCAGGCGGAAGTGGTGGCGGTAGAGCTCGGGTGTGTCGGGTTTTTGCAGCGGATGCGGGTGGATGGTCGCGATCACCGCCTCGCTGTCGTATTCGTTCAGGCCCGCGAGCGCCTGCACCTGGTTGTCGTAGCCTGCGCCCGCGGCGATGCCGGCCCAGGTCTGCGCGTGGCGGCGCAGCGTGCCGGTGAGCACCGCGTCGAAGCGGATGCCGCGTTCGCGCCAGTACTGACCCAGGCGCTCGCTCTGTTTGCGGCCGAGTTCGCTGAGCTGGTCATAGTCGGCCGCGCCAAAGGAGGCCTGGCCGTGGCGCACGAGGTAGAGGGTTCCCATGGGGGAATTGTCGCAAGTCCGGCGTCTGGCGCTTGTCGCCGTCGCGACGAGTGCTATTAATTCAGGAGCAAATCTCGACCAGGCCTTTCGGGGTCTGCAACCTGGCCCGCAGGTGTGCCGGGCCGGGCTGCACGGGCACGCCCGGCAGGTCGAGGGCCTGGCAGGCGCTGGCCAGGGCGCCAGCCTGCGGGTGTTGCAGATCAAAAGACAACAGCGTCACACCGCTGGCCGGCATGGCGGCGGCGGGATGCACCGCGCCCCACTGGATCAGCGTGGGCAGGGCGCCGTCGTACAGGCGCTGCCCGTCTTCGCGCACCGTGATCTGCCATTGCAGCAGGCCCTGCGGGGTGGGACGAGATGCAGCGATGACCGCGCCGCGATCGATGCACAGCGTCTGCAGCGCGGCCACGGCAGCCTGCGCATCGTCCACGCGCGCCGCCCAGTGCGCCAGTCGGGGGCCGTCGCGCCGCAGGCGCTCCTGCAGGGCAGGGTCGTCCATGTCGAACCAGCGTTGGCGTGCCGGGGCTGGCGCAGCGGGATCGATGGCGATGATCTCGAAGTAGGCCAGCGGGTAGGTCGGGCTGGCGATGCTGAAGAGCCGGTTGTGGGTGCCCATCAGCGCGTGCTGGCCGCCCGGGCTTGGCGTCACACCCAGTGTGGCCTCGCACCAGGCCACGCCTTGGTCCAGCGAGGCGGCGATCACCACCAGGTGGTCGAGCTGCGCGCTCACAACAAGACGTTGCCCGTGATGCAGGTTTGTACCTGGCCACCGACCCACACTTGCCCCTGCGTATCACGCTCCAGCAGCACACGACCGGCGCGGCCCAGGCAGGTGCCTTGCGCAGCCACATAACGCGCGGGCAGCCGGCCTTCGGCCATCAGCCACTGGGCCAGGCTGGCGTTGAGGCTGCCGGTGACCGGGTCTTCGGTGATGCCCACGGGCGCAGCGAAAGCACGCACTTCCAGGTCGGGCGCGGCCAGCTGCGGGGTGTCGGCCGCGTGTTCGGCGAAGGCACGGGTCTCGCGGCTGCTGCGGGCGATCAGCTGCACGGCGCCGCTGTCCTGCGTGAGCGCTGCCACGCCCACCTTTTGCCCCAGTTCGCGCAGGCGTTGGTGGTCGGGCTCCAGCGCGAGTACGGTGTCCACGCTGTCCAGCAGCAGGCCCAGCCAGCGCGGGCCGTTGTCCAGCGCCTGTGCCGCAATGATGTGCTGCGTTGTGATACCCAGGGCCTGCGCCACCTGGGCCAGCAGTTCGGGCGCGGGCGTGCTGCGCGTGAGCGGCGGTGCGGCGAAGGCCAGGTGCTGGCCGGCGCGTCGGATGCTGACCAGACCCACGGCGCATTCCTGCACGATGAGGTCGGGGTTCTTTGGCGCGCCACCGGCTTCCAGCCAGGCGTGGCAACTGCCCAGCGTGGGGTGGCCGGCAAACGGCAGTTCACCACCCGGTGTGTAGATGCGCACACGGTAGTCGGCGCCGGCCTGCGTGGGCGGCAGCACAAAGGTGGTCTCCGACAGATTGGTCCAGCGCGCGAAGCGCTGCATCTCGTCGTCCGTCAAGCCCTGGCCGTCGAGCACCACGGCCAGCGGGTTGCCCCAGTAGGGCGTGGTCGTGAAGACATCGACCTGCTTGTAGGGGCGCTGGTGCTGGGTCATTGCATGTGCTCCCGGATCACGGCGGCCAAGGCGGAGACACCGCGCTCGATCTCTTCCGCGCTGGCCGTGACGAAGGACAGGCGCAAGGTGCGCACATCGGCGGCGCCGGCATAGAAGGCTGCGCCCGGCACATAGGCCACACCGCGTGCCACCGCCTTGGGCAGCAATGCCGCAGCGTCCAGGCCCTCGGGCAGGCGGGCCCAGAGGAACATGCCGCCCACGGGCCGGTTCCAGCTCACCTCCTTGGGCATGTGATGTTCCAGCGCGGCCAGCATCACATCGCGTTGCGTCTTGTAGAGCGCGCGGATACGCGGCACGTGCCGGTCCAGAAAACCGTCTTTCATGACCTCGGCCACCACACGCTGGTTGAACCCCGGGCTGTGCAGGTCGGCGGCCTGCTTGGCCTGCAGAGCTTGGGGAACACTTCCTTGGGTGCGACCAGATAACCCAGGCGCAGGCTGGGTGCCAGCACCTTGGAAAAGGACCCGAGGTAGAGGCAGCCCTCGGGGTGACGCGCGGTCAGCGGCGCGGGTGGCGGCTGGTCGAACCAGAGCTCACCGTAGGGGTTGTCCTCGATCAGGGGCAAGGCCAGCTCGGCGGCGGTGGCGCTCAGCGCCGCGCGCCGCGCCTCGCTCATCATGCGGCCGGTGGGGTTCTGGAAGTTGGGCAGCACGTACATGAAACGCGCGGGTGTGCCGGCGGCCTGGGCGGCGCGCAGCGCGGCGATGTCCACCCCCTCGTCGTCACTGGCCACGCTGTGCACCTGCGGCTCCATGGGCGCGAAGGCCTGCAGGGCGCCGAGGTAGGTGGGCGTTTCCACCAGGATGCGGCTGCCGGTGTCGATCAGCACCTTGGCAGCGAGGTCCAGGCCCTGCTGCGAGCCGGTGGTGATGAGCACCTGGGCCGGGTCCACCTTCCAGGGCAGTCCGGCCGCCACCATCTCGCGCAGCGGGCCGTAGCCTTCGCTGGCCGCGTACTGCAGCGCAGCCTGGGCGTCGTCGCGCAACACGCGCGCGCAGGCCTGCGCGAATTCCTCCACCGGGAAGGTCTTGGGCGAAGGCAGTCCACCGGCAAAGCTGATGATGCCCGGCTGCTCGGTGAGCTTGAGCAGCTCGCGCAGTACCGAGGGGTTCATCAGCGCAGCGCGCGAGGACAGCACCCACGGCGAGGTGGAGGGGGTGCTCGGTTTCATGGGGTGCTTCCTTGTGTTTCAGTCAGACGGGTGGGGCGCTGCCCACCGACATTTTGCGCCCGGCAAAGACGACGGCGATCACGGCCAGGCCGAAGCCCAGCGTGAGGACGTCCAGTGGTTCGCCCAGCAGGATCATGGCGACGAGCGTGGGGAGGCGGGGCCTGCATCGCTCCGACTTTAACCCGCTGCGCCGGCTCAGTTTGGCAGGGTGGCCAGTGCGTGAAGCAGGGCGCGGTTCACGTCTTCGGGCGTGTAGCCGTAGCTTGCGCAGAGCAGGCGCGTGGCGCGGGTGTCGGCCAGTTCGAGCGAGCGCGCCAGTTGCAGGGCCGGGTGGTAGGGGCCGCTGTGTTCCAGCAGGGCCTGCAGGATGCGCTGCGACAGGGGCAGGCGTTGCAGTAACGCGGCCAGGGGTTCTTCCAGCAGGCGGTCGAGTTGCGAGAACAGGCCGCAGAGCTGGACCTCGCGGCGCAAATCCTCTTCGTCACCGGCATCGAGCAGGTGTTCGAGCAAACGCGCACGCGCGACCATGCCCAGGCGTACGGGTTGCAGGTCCGGCTCGTTGCCGGCCTGCGGCAACTGGCCCAGCAGCCAGGCCTGCACGTGTTTGAGGCCCCAGACCTGCAGGCCCTGCTGCAGGGTGTCGATCGCGCCGCGCCGCTGTGGCGCCGCGGTGTTGACGTGCTGCAGGAAGCGGTAGGCCAGCAGCGGGTCGGCGCTGAGCAGGGTTTCGATGCGGTCCAGGTCTGCGTCGTCGTCGATGGCGCGCACCACGCGGCTGATCGCCGTGCGGTCGGGTTGCCGGGCCTGGGCGCTCAGGCTGTGCAGCACATCCTCGACGGGCCAGCCGGCAACGGCCCAGGCGGCGTGCTGGTCGAGTGCGGCGTCGGTCTGCGCGCGGTGGCCGCTGCCCAGCACGATCTGACCCGGGGAAAGGGCCGCCTGCGCTTCGTCCGTGAGGTAGATGCCGGGGCGTGTGGCAATGGGGGCGGTCTCGGCGGGCAGGCGGCCCGGCCACACCAGGGGCAGGCCGCGTGCCTGGGCCTGCAGTGCGCGCGGGCGCAGCACGGCATCGCCATGCACTTCGGGTGGCAGCACCAGCCACGGCCCACCGGCGCGACCGTGTGCCAGCAGGTCGAGCAGCAACAGGGGGTGGCCCACACGCAGCAGCAACTGGGGCGCACGCGTGGGCCAGAGTTCGGCCAGCGTGGCCAGCAGGTGGCGCGCATCAATGCTACGGGCCTCGGGCAGGGGGTCGGCGTGCAGCTCGACCGCGGCGATCTCGCGCCGATGGTTCCAGAGGAAGCGGTAGCCCAGGGTGAGCTGGTCCAGGACGGAGTCGCTCATACCGTGCCGTGCAGTCAGTGCCGAAAGCGCCAGGCAGCTCAGCTCAGGTAGTTGAACAGGGACAGGCGCTGGATCTGGGCGTAGGTCTGCAGCGCCGCCTGGTAGCCGGTCTGCTGGTTCTGGAACTGCGAGATGCCCTTGATCATGTCCATGTCCTCGGCGCGCGAACGGTCGGCTTCGAGCTGGAGCGACTTGTCCTGCTGGTTGTTGTCGATGATGTCGGCGCGCCGCAGCAGCTCGCCGGCCGAGCCGCGGGCCGATTGCAGCCGGTCCATGCCGCTGTCGATCTGTGCCAGCGCCCGGGTGAAATTCTGGGTCAACAGATGCCCGTTGGACTTGCCATCGATGCCGGCAATGGCTGCATCAATCACCGCGAAGATGTCGCTGCGCGTGCTCGCAGCGATGGCGACCGTGTCGCCGTTGGCAGGAACGCCGCGCGCCACGAAGGACAGGCCGTCGAACTGGATGTCCTGCCCGTCCACATAGGGTTGCGCTGTCAGCACGGCCGTCGTGGCAGGCGCCGCCGGGGGGACCGTGGTCATCGACACGTCGTAGGTGGTCACCGGCGGCGTTGTGGCCGTCACGTTGAACGTGATGGTGTAGTTGTTGCCGGTCAGCAGACCCGGCGTGACGACCTGGCCCACATCGGTCCAGAGCTGGCCGGTGTTGCCGGCGCCCAGGGACATTTTGAAGACGCCGTTGCCGGTGGGCACGTTCATGAACACGGCCTGGCCGTCCAGCGCCCCTGGAATCGATACGGTGGAGCTGGCCTGCTGGCCGGGGATGCCGTTGAAGGTGACGCCGGTGGTTGCATCGGTGAAGGGAGCGCTGGCACTGCCCAGGCCCCGGAACAGCGGTACCCCGTTGCTGTCCTGCCGGTTGGCATAGGTGAACAGCTGGTCGCGCAGGCTGCGCATCTCCTGGGCAATGCTTCTGCGGTTGGTGGGAGTCAGCGTGGCATCACCCGCGTTGATGGCCAGCTCGCGGATGCGCTGCATCAGGGATTGGGCGTCGCCCAGCGTGGCCTCGGCCGCGGCCATGGAGTTCTTCTGCAGGCTCAGGGCGCGCTGCTCGACATCGACCCGGGCCTGGCGCGTGCGCGAACGCTCGGCCTGGGCGGCGCCGGTGGGGTCGTCGCTGGGGCGGACGACCTTCTTGCCCGCCGAGAGCTTGTCCTGCAGGTCGGCCAGGCCGGCCTGGCGGCTGGTCAGGTTGGCCAGCGTGTTGTCGTAGGTGTTGGCGGTTCCGAGTCTCATGGGTCAGTCCTGCAAAGAGCTGTCAGCGCCCGAGGCTTTGCATCAGGGTGTCGAAGATGTTCTGGGAGACCTGCATCATCTTGCCGGCCGCCTGGTAAGCCTGCTGGAACTGGATCAGGCGTGCGGCCTCCTCGTCCAGGTTCACGCCCGACACGCTGGTGCGTTCCTTCTCTAGGTTGGTGGCGATGTTTTCCGACACGGTCGCCGAAGACTGGGCGCTCTGTACGCGTGTGCCCAGCAGCGCGATGGCGCTGGCGTAGCCGTCGGTCAGCGGGCCGCCGTCGAACATCGCCAGGTCGCGCAGGTTCAGCATGCCCTGGGCGTTGCTGGCATCGAGCTGGGGATAGAGGTTGGGTGCCACCGTGTAGGTGTCGCCCGCCTGCGGCACGCCCTTGAGCGTGAGGGACCAGGCCGTCAGCGGCGGTGCGGTGCTGTACTCGATGGGCTGACCCGGAACGTAGGTGTAGGCCGTGGCGCCGGTGTCCGAGCGTGTGTAGTTGCCCGGCCCGGTGAAGGTCAGCGTGACAGCGGCGGGGATGGGCACCGAGCGTACAGTCAGGTCCTGCACGGTGAGCGTGCCGGCGTTGGCGATGCCGGCGCTGGCCGCCGCGGGGCTGGCCATCGCCAGGCCCCTGGGTGACGAGAAGGCGGTGGTGATGCTGTTGGCCGAGGTGCTGAAGGGCTTGAGCACGAAGCGGTCGCCGGCGACAGCCGCACCGCCGCCGAGCGTGATGTTCAAGCCGTCCAGCGGCACGGGGTTTGTGGCGAAGTTGAATGCCGTCTGCACGCCGTCGGACAGGCGTGTGATCGACCCCGTGGTGGCGGTGGCGAAGGTGACCTCGTAGTCCGATGCCACTAAGGCCGTGCTGCCGGACGGGTTGGTCTGCACCGCCAGGCTGAGCGTGGCCGCGCCGGTGTTGGTTGTGGAAGGGAAGCCACCCGGCAGGCTGGCCAGGTTGAACAGGGCCGTGCCCGCATTGCCGCTGAGATCGAGCCCCAGCGTCTGCTGCTCGTTCATCTTCGTGCCGATGGCCAGCGCCATGCGGCCGAGCAGGTTGCCGGCTTCCACCAGATCGGTGTTCTGGAAGCGCAGCAGGCCGCTGACTTCGCCGCCGCCCAGCATGGCCTCGTCCAGCTTCATGATCGAGCCTGCGACGGTGATCGCGAACTTGGCCTTGGACGGGTTGTTGAAGTCGTCGTTGACGATCGACACCCGTGAGACCGTGGTGCCCAGCACCAGCGGCTGGCTGCCCGCCAGGAATATTCCCAGCGTACCGTCGTCGGCCGGGATCTGGCTGGTCTGGACGTATTTGTTGAGATCGCGGATCAGCTGGTCACGCTGGTCCAGCAGATCGTTCGGCGGCTGGCCGCTGCCCTGGGCACGGGCAATTTCCTGGTTCGCCTTGGCGATCTGGTTGGCCAGGCCGTTGATGGCGATGGCATCCGTCTCCAGTTCGCTGCGCGCGCCGATCTTGAGCTGGGTGAACTGGTTGGAGAGATCACGGAAGCGCGAAGCGGTCTCGTCGGCACGCGTCAGCACCACCGAGCGCGCTGTCAGGTCCGTCGGCGCGCTCACGATGTCGGAAAAGGAGTTCAGCATCTCGCTGATCGAGGAGCCCAGGCCGTTGCTGCCGGTCTGGAAGAGGTCTTCGAGCTGCCGGAGCTTGTCCAGGCGCGTCGAATCAGCCGAGGCGACGGACTGGGCGATCGCAGCCTGTCGCGTCAGGAAGTCGCTGTAGGTGCGCGTGACGGTCAGGATGTCCACGCCCTTGCCGAAGTAGCCGCTGCCCGTGTACTGGCCCGGGACGGTCTGCAGCACCACCGACTGGCGCGAATAGCCGGGCGTGTTGACGTTGGCAATGTTGTTGCTGATGGTCTGCAGCGCACCCTGGTTGGCCGTCAGGGCGCGTACGCCGATGTTCATGATGGCGGTCATCGCGTCCTGCCTCAGCTCTGTGCATGCTGCAGCCGCAGCGTGGTGTTGATCGCGCGGCTGAGCTTTGCCGCGTAGTCGGGATCGGTGGCGTAGCCGGCGTCCTGCAGGCCCTCGGTCCAGCCCTGCACCGAGCCGGTCTGCTGGCGGGCCTGTGCATAACGCGGGCTGTTCCCGATCAGCCGGGCAAAGTCGCGGAACGACTCGGCATGCGAGTCATAGGCACGAAAGCGCGCCACGGTTTTCTGCGGCTGGCCGTCCACGTACTCGGTCGTGGTGACCTCGGCCACCTTGCCCTTCCAGTCGGCGCCGGCCTTGATGCCGAAGAGGTTGTGCGAGGGGCTGCCGTCCTTCATGAGGATCTCGCGCTGGCCCCAGCCGCTCTCATGCCCGGCCTGGCCCAACATATAGCTGGCCGGCAGGCCGCTGCTGCGCTGCACCTCCTGCGCGGTGGCGGCATGCTGCTGCACGAAACTGCGTGCGGCGGCGGGCGCCGGCACCGCAGCGGCGGCAGTGGGTGCGGGCTGGGCGGTCTGGTCCTTCATGCCGATCTGCTGCATCAGCTGTTTGGCAATCACCTCGGCCAGGCCACCGGGCTGGCCGGCCATCTGCACGGCGAACTGCTGGTCCAGCAGGTCGGTGCCGAGGTCGCCGCCGGGGCTGTCCATCATGCCGCTTTTCATGGAAGCCGTCGCGTCGCGCATGCTCTTGAGCAGCTCGCGCATGAACAGGGATTCGAACTGCTTGGCCGTTTCCTTGACGGCAGCCGGCGTGGCCTGGCCAGCCTGGAATTTCAGGCGGTTCAGGCTGGCGCCATCGGCGGCCAGCGACTGCGACATGGGGTTGAGCGCGCCGGACTGCATGTCAGATCACTTCGAGTTCGGCATTGAGCGCGCCGGCGGCCTTTATCGCCTGCAGGATGGCCAGCAGGTCCTGCGGCGTAGCGCCCAGCGCGTTGAGGGCGCGCACCACGTCGGCCAGCTTGGGTGCGGCCGGGACCTGGATCAGGATGCCCGGCTCCTGGCGGATCTCGATATTGGCCTTCTCGGCCACCACGGTCTGGCCCGAGGAGAGAGGGCCGGGCTGGCTGATGATGGGCGTGGAGCTGATGCTGACCGAGAGGTTGCCGTGCGCAATGGCGCAGGGGCCCAGCGTGACGGCCTGGTTCAGCACGATCGAGCCGGTGCGCGAGTTGATCACCACCCGTGCCGCGGGCACTGACGACTCCAGCGGCAGCTCCTCCAGTTCGGCGATGAAGCTGATGCGGTCGTTGGCCTCGGTCGGGGCGCGCACGTCCACCGTGCGGCCGTCCAGCGCGCGGGCCACGCCGGCGCCGAAGCGCTGGTTGATGGCCGAGGCCACGCGGCGGGCGGTCTGAAAGTCGCTGGCCTCGAGGCCGAGCCGGATGCTGTCGCCTTCGAGCAGCGGCGTGGGCACGGCGCGCTCGATCTGGGCGCCGCCCGGAATGCGGCCGGCGCTCAGGTGATTGATCTGCACCTTGCTGCCGCCGGCCGCAGCGCCGGCGCCAGCGATGATCAGGCTGCCCTGCGCCAGCGCGTAGACCTGGCCGTCCGCGCCGCGCAGCGGCGTGGAAATCAGCGTGCCGCCCTTGAGCGACTTGGCGTTGCCCAGCGAGGAGACAGTAACGTCCATGCTCTGGCCCGGGCGCGCGAAGGCGGGCAGCTGGGCCGTGACCAGCACCGCAGCCACGTTCTTGAGTTGCAGGCGGGAGGCCAGCTCGGGCGCCAGCGTGATGCCCATCTGCTGCAGGTAGTTGCTCAGCGTCTGGGTGGTGTAGGGCATCTGCGTGGTCTGGTCGCCGGTGCCGTCCAGGCCGATCACCAGGCCGAAGCCGGTGAGCTGGTTGCTGCGCACGCCTTCGATGGCCGCCACTTCCTTGATGCGGCCGGCCAGCGCGGGCTGTGCGGCGAGCAGACACAGGCCGAGTAGCACGGCACCGCGGCGCAGGGCGACAAGCATGGATGGGAAATGGCCGGTGTTCATGGTGCGGGGCTCAAGTTCTGGCAGGAAAAGTCGAAACAGGCGACAACTGATTCTGTAAGCGCTCAGAACGGTGAAATGTTGAAAAAGAACCGGGTTAACCAGCCTACTGTCTGCGCTTCGTGCTGCGGTCCGCGGCCACGGGACTCGACGCGCACATTGGCCACGGCGCTGGAGTTCACGATGTTGCCTGGCAGGATGGCCAGCGGGTCGACCGTGCCGGTGAAGCGCAGCACATCAACGTTGTGGTTCAGGCCGATCTGCTTTTCCCCCGTGACGACCAGGTGACCGTTGGGCTGCACGTTGGCCACGGTGGCCGTGATGGTGCCGGAGAAGGTATTGGCCGCTTCGGTGCCGCCCTTGCCCGAGAAGTCGGCCTTGCTGGCCGCTCCGATGCGGAAATTGTTCTCCGCCGTGGTGCCGGGGAAGGTCAGGCCTGGCACGGCGGTGATGCTGCCTTCTATGCTGCTGGTGCGGTTGGCCGTGGAGCCGGACTTCTGGCTCGCCGTGACGTTCTCCACGATGCGGATGGTCACCGTGTCGCCGACCAGGCGCGCACGGCGGTCTTCGAAGTTGGAGCGGTAGTTGGTGGGCAGGAACAGGCTGCCCGTTGCCGGGCGTGCGGCGCTCTGCACGGGCGCCTGCGCCACACGGGGCTCGGCGAAGTCCACGTTCGCCGGCTTGGGCATGGAGGAGCAGCCCGCCAGTACGAGCGCGCCGATCATGAGGGCATGGTGTTTCATCACAGCTGTCCCAGTTTCTGCAGCATCTGGTCCGAGGTCTGGATGGCCTTGGAGTTCATCTCGTAGGCTCGCTGGGTCTGGATCATGGTCACGAGTTCCTGCACCACGTTGACGTTGGAGGTTTCCAGGAAGCCCTGCATCAGCTGGCCCAGGCCGTTGGCGCCCGGAGTGCCTGTGTTGGGCTGACCCGAGGCGGCTGTTTCGGCAAACAGGTTCTGGCCACGCGGCTCCATGCCGGCCGGGTTGATGAAGCTGGCCAGCGCGATGGTGCCGATCGGCTGCGGGGTGACGTTGCCAGGGATGTTGGCTGTCACGGTGCCGTCGGCCGAGATCGAGAGGCTGGTGGCATTGGCGGGCACGGTGATGCCATTGGCCACCGGCAGGCCGTTGGAGGTTACCACCTGGCCCTGCGCATTCACCTGGAAGGCGCCGTCGCGCGTGTAGTTGATGGTGCCGTCGGGCATGGTGATCTGGAAGAAGCCGTTGCCCTGGATGGCGATGTCCAGGTTGTTGCCCGACTGCTGCAAGCTGCCCTGCGTGAAGCTGCGGCTGGTGGCCACCGTGCGCACGCCCAGCCCGACCTGCAGGCCGGTGGGCAGCTGCGATTGCTCGGAGGTGCTGGAGCCCGCCTGGCGCAGGTTCTGGTACATCAGGTCCTCGAACACGGCATGCGCGCGCTTGAAGCCGTTGGTGGACGAATTGGCCAGGTTGTTGGAAATGACGTCCAGCTGCATCTGCTGGGCTTCCATGCCGGTCTTGGCGATCCACAGGGAGTTGAACATGGTGGTTTCCTAAAGGATTGGAGTGCGCTGCGCTCAGCCTTGCAGGCCCAGCAGCTGGCCGGCGGAGCGGTCGTTGGATTCGGCGGTCTGCAGCAGGCGCATCTGCACCTCGAACTGGCGCGCGGTCTGGATCATGCCGACCATGGTCTCCACCGCATTCACGTTGGAGCCCTCGAGCACCCCCGCCAGCATGCGGGCGTTGGCGTCGTTGGGCAGCGGGTCACCGCTCTGGGGGCGGAATAGGCCGTCGGCACCGCGCCTGAGCGGGTCGTCCGCCGTGGGCGTGGCCAGCTTGAGGCGGCCCACGGTGCTCGAGGGCTGGTTGCCGGTCTTGGCGCTGATGGTGCCGTCGAAGCCCAGGCTGATGACCGAATCGTTGGGCACGTTGATGGGCGCGCCGCCGTCAGAGAGCACCGGCAGGCCGGTGCTGGTCTGCAGCACGCCCTGGGGCGAGACTTCGAAGCCGCCGCTGCGCGTGTAGGCCTCGGTGCCGTCCAGGCCCTGCACCGCGAACCAGCTGTTGCCCTGCGGCATGGCATCCAGGTCGCGGCCGGTGCGCTGGGCCGGGCCGGGCGCTTCGCGGTGGCCGGCGGTGGCTTCCAGCGCGAACACGCGCGTGGTGGCGCCGTCGCCGCGCAGGGGCACGGCGCGGTAGGTCGAGAGCTCGGCGCGAAAGCCGTTGGTCGAGACGTTGGCCAGGTTGTTGGAGAGCACCGACTGCCGGTGGGCGGCGGCATTGGCCCCGGTCATCGCGGTGTAGATCAGGCGGTCCATGGCGTGTCTCTTTCAGTGCGGCTCAGCGCAGGTTGACCAGGGTCTGCAACACCTGGTCCTGGGTCTTGATGGTCTGGGCGTTGGCCTGGTAGGCGCGCTGCGCCGTCATCATGTTGACCAGCTCGGCGGTCAGGTCCACGTTGGAGTCTTCCAGCGCACCGGCGCGCGTCACACCGAACTTGCCCTGACCGGGCTGGCCCAGCAGGGGCTGCCCCGAGGCGTAGGTTTCCGCCCAGTTGTTTCCGCCCAGCGGTGACAAGCCCTGCAGGTTGCGGAAATCGGCCAGCGCCAGCATGCCCGCGGCCTGGGTCTGGCCGTTCGAATAGCGCGCGCTGATCACGCCGCTCTCGCCGATGGCCAGGCCGACAAAGGAGCCGGCCGTGTAGCCGTTCTGGCTCAGGTTGGTCACGCCGAAGGCAGCGGCGAACTGCGTGACGCCCGAGACATCCAGCGTGGCCGAGATCGACGGAGTGGTGGGCGACGGGGTGGCAATCGTCACCGTAGGCGCCACGACCGGGCTGACCAGCGCGCCGGTCGCATCGAAGGACAGGGTGAACAGGGGAGTGTTCGTCAGCGTTGTCGGCGGCGCATTGCTGTCCCACACCTGCCAGTTGTCCAGCGCCGGTGGTCCGGCGGTGCCGGCCGCGCGCGTGATGTTCACGCTGAAAGGAACGACATTGCCCTGGGAATCGAACACCGTGAGCGCCGTGCCGTAAGTGGTGTACGGCGGGGTGTTGGTGGCGGCGTTGTAGACCGTGGTGGCACCGGCCGGCAGGTTGAATTCCGCCGTGATGGTGGTGGTGGCCTGCGCCGGGATGGGGGCGCCCGTGGGCAGGGTCAGCGCGGCTGGCGTGGTGCTGGTGGGCACGCCCGCCGTGGTGGTGGGGTAGCCGCGCACCTTGGCGCCGCCGTTCGTCACGATGGTGCCCGTGTTGTCTAGCTTGAAGTTGCCGGCGCGGGTGTAGGCGAGCGAGCCATCGGGCAGCTCGAGCTGGAAGAAACCGGCGCCGTTGATGGCGATGTCCAGCGCATTGCCGGTGATCGTCAGGTTGCCCTGCGTGAACTGCTGGGCTACGGTGTCTACCGCCACGCCCAGGCCAGCGCCGTTGGTGCCCCCCGCGCCGATGGAGGAGGCCACCAGATCGGAAAATTCAGCACGCGAGGACTTCATGCCCGTGGTGTTGGCGTTGGCGATGTTGTTGCCAATCACGTCCAGATTCTTGCTGGCGGCGTTCAAGCCGGAGAGACCTGTTTGGAAAGCCATGATGGGGTTCCTGGTGGTGGATTAAAGGAAGGCGGCGACGCTGGCGTAGGCCACGCTCTTGCCGCTGCGCATGTCGAGCGTGACCGTGCCGTTGCTGGCCCCCACGGCCTGCACCTGGTCAAGGCTGTAGGGCGTGGCAGACACCGGGGACTTGCCGCTGGTCGCGGTGATGCGGTAGCTCAGATTGGCGTTCGGGTAGTTGGTGGCGTCCCAGCCGAAGGAGTGGCGGCCCGGGCCCAGGGCGCCGGCCATGATGGTGTCCATCACATTGCCGGCGGGCGACAGGATTTCGATCTTGACCTGGTCGGCGTTGCCCGCCAGATCGAAGGCAGCGCCGGCCAGCCCGGTGCCAGGGTCGCGCGTCAGCGCGGAACCCGGCAGCAGCACATCGTGCCCGACCAGGTTGGTGGCCTGCAGGACCTGCATGGAGGTGAACTGGCTGGCCAGCCCCTGCAAGGTCTGATTGACCTGCTGGATGCCGCTGACCGTGTTGATCTGCGCCATCTGGCTGGTCATCTGGGCGTTGTCCATCGGGTTGAGTGGATCCTGGTTGTTGATCTGCGCGACCAGGAGCTTCAAGAAGCGGTCCTGCATGCCGACCACGTCGGCGGCACTGCCGCCGCCCGTGTTCGTTGTGACGGGAGAGGAGAGGGTGTTGCTGACGCTGGCGACCATGATGGGGCTTCCTTACTGGCCGAGCTGCAGCGTCTTGAGCAGCAGGGTCTTGGCGGTGTTCATGACTTCGACGTTGTTCTGGTAAGAGCGCGAAGCGGAGATCATGTTGACCATCTCCTCCACCGGGTTCACGTTGGAGTGGGTCACGTAGCCTTCGGCGTCGGCCGAGGGGTGGGTGGGCTCAAACACGCGACGGGCCGGGGTCTGGTCTTCCTTGACGCTGCTGACCTTCACACCGGCCGAGGACGCGGAGTCCATCAGCACGGTCTCGAAGGTCACCTGGCGGGCCTTGTAGCTCTTGCCGTCGGGGCCGGCCACGGCGTCGGCGTTGGCCAGGTTGCTGGCCACCACGTTGAGGCGCTGGGACTGCGCGCTGATGGCGCTGCCCGAAACCCCGAAGATGGAAAACATGGACATGATGGTGTTCCTTGGCCGATGGCGGCTTACTGGCCCTGGATCGCGCTCAAGATCGTGCGCGAACTGCCGTTAATGAAACGCAGGGTGGATTCGTAGCGCACCGCGTTGTCGACAAAGTTGCCGCGCTCGCGGTCGAGGTCGACGCTGTTGCTGTCCATGGCCGGCTGGGTCTGCTGGGCATACCCGAGGTTGGCGCCCAGGGCGCTGCAGCTGGCGTTGAGCGGCAGGTGGCGCGGGTTGGGGGCGCTGGCCGCGGGCTGCGCCAGGCTGGCGGGGCTGCCGGCGTCCAGGGCCTGGGTCATGGCCTGGCGGAAATTGAAGTCACGGGCCACGTAGCCCGGCGTGTCGGCATTGGCGATGTTGCTGGCGATGGTGCGCTGGCGTTCGGCGCGCAGCACCAGGGCCTTCCCGTGGAAGTCCAGTGCGCTGGTCAGTTTGTCGAACATAAATCACCTCTGCGGTCGGTGGGGGCCCATAGGGCGGGTGCTGGCTGGGACCCCGTACGGAAATTATGGGAAGAACTTGAATACGCGAGCGCCTGAAATGAGGGGGGAAAGCTGTGCATTTGCCAGCTTTGCGCGCCATGCCTGTACGTATAGTCGGCAATGTGGGTGGAGTCCTGAGCATTTTTTTGTAACACCCGGCGACGCCGTTCAGGCAGGAGAAACAAGTCATGAAGCAGATGCCCTCGGGCTGCAAGACGTGGATGCACGGCGCCTACGCCGCGCTGGTCCTGTTCGCCTGTGTTTTCATGCAGCTGCCGGCCCGCGCCCAGGCCGTGACCGGCGAAGCCGAGTTGCCGGCGCTGGCGCAGCGCTGGCTGGACCAGACGCTGGCGACCCAGGCCGCCCGCATGGAACAGCCGGTGCGCCTGCAGGCCACCCTGGGCCCGCTGGACAGCCGGCTCAAGCTGGCGCCCTGCGCCCGCGTCGAAGCCTATCTGCCGCCGGGCAGCCGCCTCTGGGGCCAGGGCCGTGTCGGCCTGCGCTGTATGGAAGGCGCAACCCGCTGGAATGTTTCCCTGCCGGTGACCGTCAAGGCCACCGGCTCGGCCTGGGTGCTGCGCCGCGACGTGGCGCCGGGCCGCCCGCTGGAAGCGGACGACCTGATGCTCGCCGAGGTGGATTGGGCCGCCGAAACCAGCCCCGTGCTGGCCGCTCGCGATGCCTGGGCGGGCCAGGTGGCCAACCGCGCCCTGAGCACCGGCCAGACCCTGCGCCAGAACATGGTGCGCGCCGCCCAGGTGTTCCAGGCTGGCGCCCAGGTGCGGGTGCTGGTGCAGGGCGGCGGTTTCCAGATCAGCTCCCAGGCCCAGGCGCTGTCGCCGGGTGTGGTGGGCCAGCTGGCCAAGGTTCGTATGGATAGTGGGCGCGTGCTCACAACTACTGTTCTCGATGCCCGGACCGTCCAGATCGAGATGTGACATCAGCTGATCGAAGGAAAAGCGGAGAAAAACCTAAAGTCAGTCATGATGCTGCCGATACCGAACGTACGGGGCTCTGAATGCCCTCCGGGCGGATAGCTTCTATCCGCGGCAGTTTTGGAGAACGCCATGAAAGTAGGTCAACCGGCAGATTTGCCCAAAGTTTCGACACCGCCAACAGCGGCGTCCGGCGCGGCTGCACCTGCGAAAAAGGAAGCGGCCGCCACGGCAGCCAGCGCGGCCAGTTCTTCTGGCGTGGCGGTGACGGTGTCGACCTCGGTGCGCAGCCTGGAGCAGGCCAACCGCGGCGAGGCGGCTGACATCAATACCGAAAAAGTCAGCGCGGTGCGCCAGGCCATCGAAGACGGCACCTATGTCGTCAACCCCGAAGCCATCGCTGACAAATTGCTGTCCAACGCCCAGGAAATGCTGAACCGCACGCAGAACTGAGCACCCCGGAGTCATAACCCATGCTGCCCGCCCAGATTGAAAAACCGTTGTCGTTGATTGAACTGCAATGCGAAGCCGTGGCAGCGGCCGTGGCCACCGGCGAGCCGCAGATGCTGGAAAACGCCAGCAACGCCCTGCAGCAGGCGGCCCTGGATTTCTCCGGTCTCATGGACCGCCTGGGCGGTGCGCAGCAGGCCGGCCCCGAACTGCGCGCCCGCCTGAAAAAGCTGGCGGTGCAACTCAACATCCAGCGCGAAAACCTGATCCGCCGCAGCGTGGTGGTGGAGCGCGCCCTGCACGCCATGGTGCCCGCCACCCGCAAGAGCACCTACGCCGCCCCCGCGGGCCGGGCCGGCAGCTACAAGGCTTTTTCCGCCTGAGCTGACAGCGCTCCCAACACAAGGGCTGCCGTGGGCAGCCTTTTTTGTTGGCGATGGAAACCTTGCGGGGTTTTACGGTTTGTGATGGAGCGGCTCTGCGCTATATTGATTTGAATTCTTCAAACAAAACAAGCATTTAGCTTGCAGCAAGGGATGCGCACACGATGAACACTCGGCCATGTTGTTCCGTACTTTTGCGGCCTATATCAAGTTAGCTGTCTATGGAAACTTGGCAAACCATTCTTTTCGCCCTCGGTGGCAATGCCGTCTTACTTGCGGTGCTTGGCATCCTTGCAAAGTCGCTGCTAGAGAAGTTGATCACTCGTGACACAAAGCGGTTTGAATCCGAACTCAAGGCCAAGTCCGACGCCACGATCGAGCATCTAAAGAATGAACTCCAGCTCAGAACTATTGAGCACCAAGTGCGCTTTTCGCGCCTGCACGAAAAGCGCGCCAGTGTCATTGCTGAGCTAAACGGTCATCTCGCCGAAGTGCTATGGGAAGCGGAGAGCTTCCTGTCTCCCATGCAGTGGGTTGGTGAACCGCCACAAGAAGAAAAGCATCGCAATGCGATGAACAAGCTCGCCGAATTCTTTCGCTTCTTTGACAAACATCGAATCTATCTTCCAACCGAGTTGTGCGAGTCACTGCAGGAACTGGCAATGCAGGTTCGGCGTCATGTGATCAACTTCGGTGTGTACGTGAAGTTTGATGACACTACCCTCAACGACGACACGCGTGCTCAAAAGGAGAAGGCGTGGAATGAAGGGTGGGATGCAATTAAGAATCAGGTTCCGCAAGCACGCACAGCTCTAGAGAACGAGTTCCGCGTGCTACTCGGGCATCCAGCTAACCAGTCCTTGCAGCGGACCGCTGCAGGCGGCCGCTGAAGTCCACCGTTGGGCGTTGCACGCTTAAACGCGAGGAAACCATGCGCGTAACGCTGCTGGTCGTTTTTGCGTCAATCTTTCTCGCGTCCGCTTTCCTGCCGACCATCATCGTGTTTGGTGGGGGCAACCCTGAAGAACTCAAAAGCGAACACGACAGGCAGCAGATGCTCGCTGCCACAAATCCTGTTGAGCGCAGCGTCAACAAGGCATTCCTGTGGTTCGCGGATCATCGCGCTTTCTTTGCCTGGCTTAGCGCTCTTGGCGTCGTGTTTGCCCTTCTTTGGCCGGCGTAAGTGACAGTGATGCCCAGCATTTCTGCCAAGCGCGAATTGCCTGCGGTATCCGATTACGTCAAACGTTGAGGCTGTGCAAAAACCCTCCGCGAGTCGGAACCAATAGCCCCTAAGCGAGTCCATGCAGCATCCCTTGTTGAAGAGGAGTTGCGCATGGCCCGATACAAGCTGGTAGACCGCAACCCACGGCTGCTGCCCGTTGTGCTCAGTGAACAGATCCAGCCCGGCAGCTTCGAATTCGCCCTCGATCATCTGGTCGATCACGAACTGGACCTCTCGGCACTGGATGCGCGCTTCAACAACGACGAGACTGGCGCCAGCGCCTACGACCCGCGCGTCATGCTCAAGATCGTGCTGCTGGCCTACAGCCGAGGCCTCATCTCCAGCCGCAGCATTGAGCAGGCCTGCCTGCACAACGTCCAGTTCATCGCTTTGAGCGGTGACGCCCAGCCCAGCTACACCCACATCGCCAAGTTCGTGCGCGAGCTGGGCGAGCAGATCAAACCCCTGTTCACCCAAGTCCTGCTCACCTGCGACCGCCTGGGCCTCATCGGGCGCCAGATGTTTGCCATCGACGGCGTCAAGCTGCCGGCCAACGCCAGCAAGGAGCGCAGCGGCACCCACGCCGAACTGCTGCACCGCGCCCAGCGCCTGGACAAGGCTGCCGACAAGATCATCGCCCTGCACCAGAGCCAGGACAGCAAGGGCGAACAGCGCCACGACCTCGATACCCGGCGCCAGACCCGTATCGACGAGCTGCGCCGCGAAGCCCAGACCACCCGCGACTTCGTTGCCCGCGCGCCCAAGCGCAGCAACCGCAAGGGCCAGGAACTCAAGACCAACATCACCGACCCCGACAGCGCCAAGATGGCCACCAGCAAAGGCGTGATCCAGGGCTACGCGGCCCAGGCGGCGGTGGATAGCACGCACCAGATCATCGTGGCGGCCCAGGTCAGCGGCTCAGGCTCCGAACAGGCCATGCTGCTGCCCATGATTGCGCAGAGCCAGCCCTACCGGGAAGACCACACCCTGATCACCGCGGACGCGGGCTACCACAGCGATGCCAATGTCCAGCATCTGAAGGACCACAGCATCCCCGCACTCATTGCCGATAACCAGATGCGCCGCCGGGATGAGCGCTTTGCAGAGCACGCCAAGTACAAAGTCAAACCCGATCCGCTGTCCGAGAAGATGCCAACCGGGCAGCCCAAAGAAGTCAAGCGCTTCCAACCCAAAGACTTCCGCTTCAACGACGACGACACCGCCACTTGCCCTGCCGGCAAGTTGATGACAAGCCCAGGCAGCATGCACACCACCGCCACTGGTTTGCACTACCAGACCTACACCGCCAAAGCGCTGGACTGCGAGGCCTGCAAACTCAGCGGGCAATGCCTCAGAGGCCCGCTCAAACCGAACGACGGACGAGGCCGCCAAGTCACCCGCTTCGAGCCCAAGACAAGAGACCCCGCAAACTCCAGTGAGCGCATGCGTCAGGCGATTGACTCCCCCTGGGGCAGGCAGTTGTACAGCCAGCGCATCGGCACCGTGGAGCCGGTGTTTGCCAATCTACGGCATAACAAGGGGCTCGGTCGCTTCACGCTGCGTGGCAGGACCAAGGTGGGTACGCAGTGGCAGCTGTATTGCCTGGTGCACAACATCGAGAAGCTGGCGCATAGGGGCTACGGTTGATGCAAAAAGCAGGGCGCAGGCCTTGCCAGCGGGGGCGCCGATGAGGAAAATGAGCAGCAGAACAACTAAAACCACAGCGGAGGAAGCCCATGCGCGAGCAGCGCCCCATCATCTCTGACATGCACTCTCTTGCCTATGGCGAGAGGGTTTTTGCACAGGCTCGTTAGCCGAACCCCAATGACGAAGGGCTGCTTCATGCAGCCCTTCGTCATGAAGCGTTGAAGCTTCAGTGCGACCGCATCTTCGCCCGCAGTCGCGCAATCGACTGGCTGTGCAGCTGGCACACGCGCGATTCGGTGATGCCCAGCACGGCGGCGATTTCCTTGAGGTTCATGTCCTGCTCGTAGTACATGCTCATGATGTACTGCTCGCGCTCGGGCAGGCCCTTGATGGCGGTGACCAGGGAGTCGCGGATGCGCTGGTTGCGCAGCAGCTGCATGGGGTCGGAGTCGCCGTCGACCATGTGGCGGTCGAGGAAGCCGTCTTCGCCTTCGCTGTTGCCGGTCATGTCTTCCAGGTAGACCAGCTGCGTGCCCTTGACCTTGTAGAGCAGGGCCTGGTACTCGGCCAGCTCCATGCCCAGTTCAGCGGCGATCTCGGATTCGCTGGCCGAGCGGCCCAGCTTGTGCTCCAGGCGGGTGAGGGCGACCTCGATCTCCTTCTGGCTCTTGCGCGAGCCGCGGCTCATCCAGTCGTTCTCGCGCAGCTCGTCGATCATGGCGCCGCGGATGCGCTGGGTGGCGAAGGTTTCGAACTGCACGCCCTGGCTGGCCTCGAAACGGGTAAGCGCCTCCGACAGGCCGATCAGGCCGACCTGGATCAGGTCGTCGACCTGGATGCTGGGCGGCAGCTTGGCCATCATGTGGTGGGCCAGGCGGCGTACCAGCGGCGAGTACTGCCGGATCAGGGCGTCGCGGTCGAGCTGGCCTTTGGCGGTATACATCTCAGATGCTCCTCGCGGCGCGGTTGGCGCGGCCGGCGGCAGGGGGTGGCGTCCAGCGCGGCGGCTGCAGCGCATGTTCCAGGGTGCGCAGCGCCAGGCGCTGGATCTCCCCGGCCTGGTCGGGGCAGACGGTCAGGGCCGGCACCTCGCAGGCGAGGAAATCCCGGGCACAGTCCTGCAGGTTCCTGCTGATGCTGTGCCCCGAGACGCGGGTGGCCAGGTTGGAATCGTCCATCACAGCCACGATGGTAGGCCTAAGTTTGCCCATGTTCAACAACTGCTTGAGCGCATGGTAGGCGGTCAGCAGCGCGGCGTCGCTGGCCGAGACGGGGAGCAGCGGCGACAGGCTGCTGCCCTGCAACGTGCGCGCCAGCTCGTGCGCCGGGGCGTAGAGCAGGATCAGTTCGTAATCGTGGAAGAGCTCGGCCAGCTGGCGTGCGCGCTCGGCGCTGGCGGCCGGGGGCGGGCTGGCCTGGGGCGTGCCCAGCGCGGTCAGGCCCAGGGCGGCCGGCACGATGGGCCAGTCTTCCGGGCCCTGGCCAAGGTGGCTCAGTTCGTCGCTGTCCATCAGCAGTTGCTGCAGGCCGGGCTGGGCTTCGGTTTCGCGCACGTGGGCGTCGAGCACCACCACCGGATAATCCAGCGCCGT
>JAXMMJ010000092.1:0-4393 GCA_034366585.1 Hylemonella sp. | reverse complement strand
CCCGCGCAAGACCCTGGGGTTCAGAACTCCGGCCGAGGTGCTCTTCGAAGATTGCCTCAAGCAAAATGTCGACATCCAGCCCATCGTTGCACTTGGCCTTTGAATCCGCCCTTACTTTCTCTTGGCGAAGCAAGAGAAAGTGAGTGCGCTGCCGGGCGCATATCCCGGCAATGCCTCGCCAGCAAAGATGCTTCAAAAGAGGCGTTACCGCCTCCGCGCCGTCCTCACCCCCGACAACCCCTCCACCGTCGCCAGCACCTTTCCCAGCCGCCCCGAATCCGAAATCTCCACGGTCAGTGTCATCCACGCCACGCCCTTGACGGTTTGCGTCTGGGCAGCGACGACGTTGAGCTTGTCCTTGGAGAATATTTCGAGGATGTCGCGCAGCAGGCCCTGGCGGTCGGCGGCTTCGATGGACACGTCCACCGGGTAGAGCGGCACGTCACCGCCCTTGGGCGCGCCCCATTCGACCTCGATCACGCGCTCGCCGTGTTTGGCCACCAGCTGGTGCAGGTTGCTGCAGTCGGCGCGGTGCACGCTGACGCCCTTGCCGCGCGTGACAAAACCGCGGATCTCGTCCGGTGGCGCGGGTTTGCAGCATTTGGCCAGTTGCGTGAGCAGGGAGTCGACGCCCACCACCAGCACGCCGCCGCGTGAGCTGCTGCCGCCCTTGAATTTCTTGAGCAGGGCCTGTTCGTCGGCCGGTGCGGGCGGTTCGGCCGGGCGCAGCACGGTCTCGATGCTGCGCAGTGAGAACTCGTCCTTGCCGACCACCTCGAACAGGGCCTCGGCCGATGCGAAACCCAGCTGCGCGGCCAGGTCGTCCAGTTTGATGGCGGTGCGACCTTCGCGTTGCAGCAGCTTTTCCACCGCCTCGCGGCCACGGGCGATGGTCTCGTGCGTAGCCTGGGCGTTGAACCAGGCGCGCACCTTGCTGCGCGCCCGCGGGCTGACCAGGAACCCGAGTTCGGTGTTGAGCCAGTCGCGCGAGGGGCCGCCTTCCTTGGCGGTGACGACCTCCACCGTCTGGCCGTTTTTCAGCGGTGTGTTCAGCGGCACCATGGCGCCATCGATGCGGGCACCACGACAGCGGTGGCCCAGATTGGTGTGCACGCTGTAGGCGAAGTCCACCGGGGTGGCGCCCTGAGGCAACTCGACGATGGCGGCATCGGGCGTGAGCACGTAGATGCGGTCCTCGAAAACGCCCTGCGTCTGCTGCGGGCCCGAGAGGTCGCGCTCCCAGGCCAGCAGCTGGCGCAGCACGGCGATCTTGGCGTCGTAGGCGCTGTCGGCCGTTACACCCGAGTAGCCTTTGGCGCCGGCCTCCTTGTAGGCCCAGTGCGCGGCCACGCCGTGCTCGGCGTGTTCGTGCATGGCCTGGGTACGGATCTGGATCTCGATGGGGCGACCCTCGGCGTCGCGCACGATGGTGTGCAGCGACTGGTAGCCGTTGGCCTTCGGCCGGGCAATGTAGTCGTCGAACTCCTCGGTCACGGGCGTGAACTGGCTGTGCACCCAGCTCAGCGCCGCGTAGCAGTCCGGCACTGAACCGACCACGATGCGCAGGGCACGCACGTCGTAGACGTGGTCGAAGTCCAGCGACTTGCCGCGCATCTTCTTGACGATGCTGTAGATGTGCTTCGGTCTTCCCTGCACCTGAGCCGGGATGCCTTGCGTGCGCAGTTCGGTCTCCAGCCGTTCGCGCAAGCGCAGCACGTAGTCTTCGCGCTCGATGCGTTTTTCATCCAGCAGGCGCGCAATCTGCTTGTAGGTGTCGGGCTCCAGGAAACGGAAGGACAGGTCTTCCATCTCCCATTTGATCTCCCAGATGCCCAGGCGGTTGGCCAGCGGCGCGAACACGTTGAGTGACTCGGCCGCCAGGCCGGCGGGCAGCGCCTGCTTGGTCGCCGCGAAATAGCGCAGCGTCTGCAGGCGCGAGGCTAGGCGCAGCAGCACCACGCGCAGGTCGCGCGAGAAGGCTAGCAGCATCTTGCGCACGTTCTCGGTCTGCGCTGCTGTGGTCTGGGCCATGGGCACGGGCGTGCCGGCACGCAGGGCTGCTTGCTGGGCCGCACTGGCCTGGCGCTGCACCTGCACCAGCTTGGTGGTCTCCACTGCCAGTTCGGCATAGCTCTCGCCGAAGGCCTTGGCAATGGTCTCCTGCGGCTTGTTCAGGTGGTTGCTGGTGTAGACCAGATAGCAGGCCGCCTGCATGGCCTCGGAACCGCCGATGGACTGGAGGATGGCGGCGACCGCATCGGCATGGGCCAGGGTGTTCTCACCGGTGTCCAGCGCTTCGTTGGCCAGCAAAGGCTCGGCAAAGGCGCGTGCGCGGACCAGGGCGTGCGCCTGTTCGGGCAGGCTGTGGGCGGTGGCGGCGATCAGCGGCGAGCGCGGCTCGCTGCCGGGCAATTCGGAAGCGTGGCTTTTCATGGGGAACTCATGCGCCGGCGCCGAGCAGGAAATCACCGACGGCCTGCACCTGGTCGGCCGCGACCAGGGTGGGGGCGTGGCCGACGCCGGGGAATTCGACGAGCTGCGCGCGCGGGCCGCGTTGGGTCATGGCCAGGGCCGTCTCGGGCGACAGCAGGTCGGAGTTGGCGCCGCGCAGCAGCAGCGTGCGGGCCGTGATGGCGTCGTAAAGCTGCCAGAGTGTCTTTTCGCCTTGCGCCGAATTTTCCTGCGTCAGCCTGCCATAGGGCACGGCAATGGCCGGGTCGTAGTGCAGCATGAGACCGCTGCCATCGCTGGCCGGCTTGAGCATGGGCCGCGTCAGCGCCAGCCACTGCTCGCGTGTGTGCGGGCCGAAACCCACAGAAATCAGGCGCAGTGCCTCGGCTGCCTGCTCGACGGAGCTGAAACGCACCGGTGCACCCAGGTACTCGCCGATGCGCTGGATAGCCTGCCAGGAAATGGCCGGGCCCACGTCATTGAGCACGAGCTTGCGGATCTTGTACGGCAGCTGCGGCTGGCCCGCGAGCACCAGACCGATCAGGCCGCCCATGCTGGTGCCGACCCAGTCCAGCGTGACGGGCTTCAATTCGCCCAGCAGCACCAGCATGTCGGCCGCGTAGGCCGGGATCTGGTAACCCATGGGGTCCTTGAGCCAGTCGCTCTGGCCGCGGCCTGCGACGTCGGGGCAGACCACGCGCAGCTGACCGCCGGCGCGATCGCACAGGGCCTGGGCCAGCACGTCGAAGTCGCGCCCCTGTCGCGACAGGCCGTGCACGCACATCACCACATGGCTCGCTGTCGGGTTGCCCCACTGCCACCAGGCCATGCGGTGGCCGCCGGCGGCGTCGGGACAGGTTACGTAGTTCAGCGTAGGCTCGGACATGGTGAAATCAGATCATCGGGTGCACTTGGCATCATCCTAATTCAAACGTAAAGCCTTTATAGGAGACATCAGCATGCTCAAAGGAAAAACAGCCCTCGTCACCGGCTCCACCAGCGGCATCGGCCTGGGGATCGCCAAGGCCCTGGCCCGCCAGGGCGCCAACATCGTGCTCAACGGCTTCGGCGACGTCGAAGGCCCGAAGGCCGAGATCGCTGCGCTGGGTGTCAAGGTGGCCTACCACGGGGCCGACATGAGCAAGCCGGCCGAGATCGAGGACATGATGAAGTACGCCGCCGCGCAGTTCGGCCGCGTGGACGTCCTGGTCAACAACGCGGGCATCCAGCACGTGGCACGCATCGAGGACTTCCCGCCCGAGCGCTGGGACGCGATCATCGCCATCAACCTGACCAGCGCCTTCCACGCCACGCGCCTGGCCCTGCCGGCCATGCGGGCGGCCAACTGGGGCCGCATCATCAACGTGGCCTCGGTGCACGGTCTGGTGGCCTCGGCCGAGAAGTCGGCCTACGTGGCAGCCAAGCACGGCATCGTGGGCCTGACCAAGGTCACCGCGCTGGAAAACGCCAGCACGGGCGTGACCTGCAACGCCATCTGCCCGGGCTGGGTGCTGACCCCGCTGGTGCAGAAACAGGTGGACGCCAAGGCCGCCGCGCTGAAGATCTCCAATGAAGAAGCCAAGAAGCTGTTGCTGGGCGAGAAGGAGCCTTCCATGCAGTTCACCACCCCGGATGAACTGGGCGAACTCGCTGTGTTCTTCTGTTCAGCTGCTGGCAACAATGTGCGGGGGGTGGCTTGGAATATGGATGGGGGATGGGTGGCGCAGTAAGAGCGCCCCACTTCTTTCTATTTCATCCCGGGCTTTCGTGGCGGGCCGGGTCTCGCCCCGGCGGGCGACTTACTTTCTCTTGCTTCGCCAAGAGAAAGTAAGGGCGGATTCAAAGGCCAAGTGCAACGATGGGCTGGATGTCGACATTTTGCTTGAGGCAATCTTCGAAGAGCACCTCGGCCGGAGTTCTGAACCCCAGGGTCTTGCGCGGG
>JAXMMJ010000091.1:0-7733 GCA_034366585.1 Hylemonella sp. | reverse complement strand
ATTTGAGAAATTAGCGTGAACAGGCCCCAACCATGACATCGCCACAACACATCCTCACGGGCCACCAGAAGGATCTGGGGGGCGGTTTCATGGTGCGGCGCCTGCTGCCCGCTGCGACGCAGCGTTCGGTCGGCCCTTTCATCTTCTTTGACCACTTCGGTCCCGCGCTGGAAACGCCCGGAACCGAGCACGATGTGCGGCCGCATCCGCACATCGGCCTGGCCACGGTGACCTACCTGTTCGAGGGCGCGATGATGCATCGCGACAGCATTGGCTCCTCGCAGCTGATCGAGCCCGGCGCCATCAACTGGATGACCGCCGGGCGCGGTATCGTGCATTCCGAGCGCCGCCCCGAGTCGCTACGCAGCAGCACCTACACCAACCATGGCCTGCAGCTCTGGGTGGCCCTGCCGCGCGAGCGCGAGGAGGCCGAGCCGTCTTTCGAGCACACACCGGCCGCGGCGATCCCCGAGGGTCGGGTGGACGATGCGACGGTGCGTGTGCTGGTGGGCCAGGCCTTTGGCTTGCGTTCGCCGGTGCATACGCTGATGCCCACGCTGTACCTGGATGTGCAGCTGCCAGCCGGTGGCCGCCTCAAGCTGCCCGCGCTGGCGCCTGAGATGGCGGTTTATGTGGTGCAGGGTGCTTTGACGCTCGATGGCCAGCCGCTGGCAGCGCAGCAGATGGTGGTGCTAGGTCTGGAGGGGGCAGAGTTGCTTGCCAGCGAGGCCACCCGCCTGGTGGTGATCGGCGGCGCGCCGCTGGATGCGCCACGCCATATGTGGTGGAACTTCGTCTCCAGTCGCAAGGAGCGCATCACGCAGGCGGCCGATGACTGGGAGGCCCAGCGCCTGGGCACGGTGCCGGGCGAGACCGAGTTCATTCCCCTGCCCGAGCGACGCTTCCTGGCCTGAGACAAGAGACGAGACCCGGCCCGGGCCTCGTGGCCATGGATCAGCTGGTGATCTTGAACACGCTGACCATCTCGTTGAGACGGTTGGCCTGATCGCGCAGGCTGGCCGCGGCGGCGGCCGATTCCTCGACCAGGGCCGAGTTCTGCTGCGTCATCTGGTCGATGCCGGTGATCGAGTCGTTGACGCGGGCGATGCCCGAGGACTGCTCGACCGTGGCCGCGCTGATCTCGCCGATCAGGTCGGTCACGCGCCGGACCTGGGCCACGATCTCGCCCATGGTGTTGCCGGCGTCGCCGACCAGGTGCGAGCCCTTGTCCACCTGGTTCACGCTGTCGGAGATCAGGGCCTTGATCTCCTTGGCGGCCTCGGCGCTGCGCTGCGCCAGCAAACGCACTTCACCAGCCACCACGGCAAAACCACGACCCTGCTCGCCGGCGCGCGCGGCTTCCACTGCGGCATTGAGGGCGAGGATGTTGGTCTGGAAGGCAATGCCGTCGATCACGCCGATGATGTCGTTGATCTTTTTCGAGGCGTTCTGGATGCCGGCCATGGTGCTCACGACTTCTCCCACGGCCTGGCCGCCACGCGCTGCGACCTCCGATGCGGTGGCCGCCAGTTGCGAGGCCTGGCGCGCGTTGTCGGCACTGTGCTGCACGGTCTGGGTGAGGCTGCCCATGGCCGAAGCGGTCTGCTCCAGCGAACCTGCCTGCTGTTCGGTGCGGGAGCTCAGGTCGGCATTGCCCTGGGCGATTTCCGAGGAGGCGGTGGCGATGGACTCGGCCGCGCCCTTGACGTTGCTGATGATGCCTACGAGCGAACGGTCGGCGCTGCGCAGGTCGTCCATCAGGTCCGCAAATTCGTCGCGGGTAGCCGGTTCGGGCACGGTGCCCAGCTCGCCCGCGGCAATTGCGCGGCCGGCCTGCTTGGCCTGCTGCATGGCACCCGTGATGCCGTAGTACATGCCCATGTAGAGGTAGATCGAGACCAGGATGCCCAGGCCCAGCACGATGCCCAGCAGGGTGCGCTTGGTGGCAGCGCTGCTGGAGCGCTCGGCCAGCAGTTCGTCCATGACCTTGCGGTTCTGCTCGACCAGCGCCCACGCCGCGTCGATGGTGGCCTGCGCCGCCTGGCCGGCCTGCTGCTGGTTGACACCGATGGTGTCCGCCGTGGTGAAGTTCTTGCGCGTGAAGGCGATGAACTCCTTGGCACTGGACTTGAGTGTGTCAAAGTTTTTGCTGAGCTTCTTCTCCACGTCGGGGTTGGCCTTCATGGCCTGGGAGAGCATGGTCTCGACCGTACCGAAGGTGTCGCTCAGGCGCGCCTCGGTCACTTCGTAGAACACCTTGTCCGCGGGCTTGATGTCGCCGCGCGAGACGTTGAGCGTGGAATAGGCGGCCATGCGCACGGCAATGCCGGCGGTGCTGGGCGTGTTGTTGGCCAGGGGGTAGCCCAGGTAGAACAGATCGAGGTCCGGGTCCAGCGACATGCGCGAGCGGTTGCCCATGTCGCGCATGAAGGCGTACAGGCGGCCGTATTCGGGGGCGTGCGCACCGAAGGCCTTCTGTGCGAAGTCGGCGTCCAGGGGCAGGGCGTCGACCTTTTTCTGCAGCTCGGCCCAGCCCTCCTGCAGGCCCTTGAGCTCCTTGCCCATGTCGAACCAGGGGGTGGAGGCCTTCACGCCGTCTTCGATGCGCTTGAGCACTGCATCCACCGCCTTGGCGTTGTCCTTGAAGCGCTGGCGCACGCCCTGGTCACCGGGGGCGGCCGTGATGGTGATGCGCCGGCTTTCGATCAGCACCTTGTTCCATTCGACCAGATCCGCCATCAGGGCCACGGCGGCGCGCTCCGAGGCGATCATGCTCACGCGCGACTGCAGGGCCGAGAGCTGGGAGATGCCCATGTAGAGCAGCAGGGCCAGGGCCACGAGGCCGGAGAGGGCGAATTTGTAGCTGAAACGCAGGCGTGCCATCAGGGCCGTGGCGGGGCCGAAAAAACCGGTCATGGGGCAGACTCCAGGGGAAACGGATGAACTTTATGGACTAGATCGACCAAATCGGCCAAAGCTTGAGGTCGGGCATAGAAATAGCCCTGGAACAGGCGACAGCCTTGCTGCAGCAGGATGTCGCGTTGGGCTTCGGTTTCCACGCCCTCGGCGATCACCTCCAGGCCCAGGCTGCGACCCAGGGCGATGATGGTCTGGGTGATGACCACGTCATTGGGGTCGGTCTGCAGGTCGCGTACGAAGGAGGCGTCGATCTTGAGCTGCTGGATGGGCAGGCGCTTGAGGTAGCTCAGCGAGGAGTAGCCGGTGCCGAAGTCGTCCAGCGCGAACTGCACGCCCTGCTCCACCAGCCTGCGCATCTTGCTGGTGGCGTCGTCGATGTTGTGCGCCAGCACGCTTTCGGTCAGCTCCAGCTGCAGCCGGCTGGCGTCGGCGCCGGTGGCCATCAGCACCGAGGTGACGTTTTCGACGAAGTTGGCCTGCAGCAGCTGGTGCGCGCAGAGGTTGACGGAGATCACCAGCTCGCCCAGCACCGGCTGGCCGCGCCAGCGCTCGATCTGCTGGCAGACCTGCTCCAGCACCCACTGGCCCAGTGGCAGGATCAGGCCGGTTTCCTCGGCCAGGGGGATGAAGTGCCCCGGCGTCACCAGGCCGCGCTGTGGATGCAACCAGCGCACCAGGGCCTCGGCGCCGACCATGCGGCCCTCGCTGTCGAACTGCGGCTGGTAGAACACGCGGAACTGCTGCAGGGCCAGCGCCTGGTTCAGGTCGGCCTCCAGGGTCACGCGCTGGCTGAGATGCACGGCGATGTCGTGGTCGAAGAAGCGGATGGCATTGCGTCCGCCGGCCTTGGCCTCGTACATGGCCATGTCGGCACGCTTGATCAGTTCGTCGGCACCGGTCTCGGGGCCATCGAACAGCGCCACGCCGATGCTGACCGACATCTGGTGGTACTGGCTGTCGATGCCGAAAGGTTCACGCATGCTGCTGCGCAGCTTCTCGGCCAGGCTGCGTGCCTGGGCACTGGCGCGCTCGGGGTCGGTGTCGAGCTGCTTCAGCAGCACTGCGAATTCGTCGCCGCCGGTATGCGCCACCATGCCCTGGCCGCCGACGATGCGCTGCATGCGCCCGGCCACGGCCTGCAGCAGCGCGTCGCCGACCTTGTGGCCCAGGGTGTCGTTGAGCTGCTTGAAACGGTCCAGATCCGAGAACAGCAGTGCGCCGCGGCTGCTTCCGTTGCTGCGCCCCAGGGTTTCCTGCAGGCGCTCGAACAGCAGGCGGCGGTTGGGCAGGCCGGTGAGGGCATCGTGGTAGGCCAGGTGGTAGACGTGTTCGCTGTGCGCCTTGCGCTCGGAGATGTCGGAGAACACGGTCACGATGCGCACGAATCGGTCCTTGCGCCGCACCGGCCGGCTGCTGATCTCGACGGGAAAAGTCTTCCCGCTGGCGCTCACGAAGGTGCTCTCTCCTTCGTAGGGCTGCTGCCAGCGCTGCGGATCGAGCAGGGGGGGATTGAGGCTGCCGGGGGCGGACGGCTGAGGCGAGGGCGAGACGATCAGGGGCAGCAGCTGCCGGCCCAGCAGCGCCTCGCGCTGGTAACCGAGCAGGCGACAGGCGGCGCGGTTGATGTAGGTGACGATGCCCTGGCGGTCCAGCACGAACATGCCTTCGCCCATGGCGTTGCTGAATGAGTCCATGCGCTGGCGCAACACCATCTCGCGCAGGCCCATGACCACGAGCAGCAGCAGGGTCAGGACCGCGCTGGCGAGCAGCAGGCCGTATTGCTGCCAGATGTCGCGCCAGGAGATGACCGGCGGCTTGTCGAAGGGCGGGGCGCGCAGTTCGCGCATCATGGCGCGCACCGGTTCGTAGTCGGCCGGCACGGTGAAGCCGTAGATCCCCATGCGCCGCGCCGCTTCGCCGCCGTGCGGCAGCGAAAGCAGGGCGCCGGCGATGCGTACCGACAGGTCTTCCGACAGGTGCGACATGGCGACGACCGGCCATTCCGGGTAGAGCCGGGAGGACAGGGCGTAGGGATAACCGGGGTAGTTCTGTTGTCCCAAGACCTTGAGCTCACCTGGCTTGAGCCGCCCCTCGCGCACCAGGGTTTCGAGCAGGCCGGTGCGGACAAAGGCGGCGTCGGCCTGGCCAGCCAGCACGGCTTCAATGACGCGGTCCTGCGGCAGGCCGGTTTCCACCAGGGGCCCGGGGCTGATGCCCCGGCGCGCCAGCTCTGTGGCCTGGATCTGGTAGCCGCCAAAGGACAGGCGCGAGACGGTGGCGATGCGCAGACTTTGCAGATCCTTCAGGTCGCTCAGGTCCTGGCGCTCGCTGCGGACCAGGATCGCGCCGCCCATGGCCCGTACCGGTTGGCGGTTCTCCAGATTGATCAGGGAAGCCAGGGGGGTGGAGAGGCCGTTCTGGTGCACCATGCGCACGTACTCGCCGGGCTGGGTGATCACCAGGTCCACCGCCTGCTGGCGCACGGCTTCCTGCATGGGGCCGTATTCGTACACCTTGAGCTCGAAGTGCGCCGAGGGGACCGCGCGGTTAAGGTAGTCGGTCAGGGGCTTCCACTGGGCCAGCGCGACGGCTTCCGGACGGAACGACAGGACACCCACCACGACGGTTTCCTGGCTGGCCCACGAGGGCAGACCGGCCAGGGCCAGCAGCAGACCGGTCAGTGAGCGTCGCAGCGCGCGTTTCATCATCATGACTCGGCGGCAGGCAGGTAGGTGCCGCTGAAGAGCATTCTGGCGTCCACGGGCTGGCGGATGATGCCAGCCTGCAGCATGATGGAAGACAGCTTGTTGGTCACGCGTTGCAGGTCGCCGTCCTGTGCCGAGAGGTAGCGCTGGTTGCCGATCAGGTCGGGCAGTTCCAGTCCGCGTAGCGAGCCGATCATTTCTTCCGCGGTCACATTCAGACGAGGGGCCGTCTGGTAGGCCGCGTCCCAGGGGTTCTGGCGCAGGTAGCCCAGGGCCTTGAAATATCCGGCGATGGCGCTGCGCAGGATGTGCCCGTGCGACTCCAGGGCCGCGGGGTGTACCGCCAGCACATCGAAGATGGTGTCGGGCATCTCGCGCGTGCTAAGCAGCTGGCGTGCGCCGTTTTTCTTGAGCCGTGTTGCCACCGGCTCATACGTGATCAGGGCATCGATGCCACCCCGGGACCAGGCGGCTTCCTGTTCCTCGAAGAGGATGCGCTGCACCTGCACATCCTGGGCCTGCAGGCCGGCTTTTTCCAGCACCATGGACAGCATCAGAGTGCCCAGGGCACTGTCTTCGGCGCCGATGCGCCGTCCCTTCAGGTCGGCCAGGCGCCGCAGTGTCGGGCGTGCCAGCAGGACGTCCGCACCCTTGGAAACGTCGAAGACCAGCACGACCTGCAAGGGGACACCCTGATCCCGCAGCATGAGGATCTCATCGAGGGTCAGCATGGCGCCATCGGCCATCCCCTGCTTGACCGCGTCGATCGAGGCCTGCACCGTGGGCGCTTCATGCAGTCGGAGGTCTTCAGGCATGTACCCCAGCGTGCGGGCCAGGAACATGGACTCATAACCGGGCCAGGGATGGCCGGACAGAACCAGCGGCCGCCGGAGACTGCAGGCAGACAGCGGCAGCAAGCAGGGCAGGGCAGCGGCCAGCAAGGCTCTGCGTCCTACGTTCGGAGGTGGACGACGGCTACAGGATGAGTTGGCAGACCGTTCTGGGCGCATGGAGTGGGCACGCCATCGTCATGGAGCGACGGCGGGCTTGTGAACATGGTAATCGACCCCATGCCAGGACGAAAGGCTTTGCATGCGAGAACGGGATGACGAGGGTGAAATAAGTCGCACCCGCGCCGTCCTAGTCGCGCCGGGCGCGCAGATCGACCCCCAGGGCCTCGCGTTCGTCGAATACGAAGCATTCGCCCCGAAAGTGTGCACCGCCGGTTTCCTCGAAATACTTGAGGATGCCACCATCGAGCTGGTAGACGTGTTCCAGTCCGCTCTCCCGCATGAAGATAGCCGCTTTTTCGCAGCGGATGCCGCCGGTACAGAAGCTCACCACGGTCTTGCCCTGGAGTTCCGCCAGGTGAGCCTCCAGCGCCTGGGGGAAATCGGAGAACTTGTGGATGCGCCAGTCGATCGCGCCTTCGAAGGTACCGTGGTCGATCTCGAAGGCATTGCGCGTGTCCAGGGTCACCACCGGGCGTCCGGCATCGTCGTGTCCCTGGTCCAGCCAGCGGCGCACGGTGGCGGCCGGCACGGCCGGCGCCCGCCCTTCGGCCGGCCGGATGGTGGGGTGGTTCATGCGGATGATCTCGCGCTTGACCTTGACCAGCATCTTGCGAAAGGGCTGGCGGGCCGACCAGCTTTCCTTGGGCGTGAGGTCGGCCAGGCGTGGATCTTCATGCAGTTGCGCCACGAAGGCGCGCACAGCCTCGCCCGGCCCCGCGAGAAACAGGTTGATGCCTTCCTCGGCCAGCAGCACCGTGCCCTTGAGGTCGAGCGCCACCGCCTGTTCGTGCAGCTTGTCGCGCAGTTGCTGGGCGTCGGGGAGGGGGACGAATTTGTAGGCGGAGATGTTGAGGATGTCGTTCACGGGGCTGATTTTAGTTTTTTGGCTTTAAGGTGGGGGCTTGCTTGCGTGGCTTTGTCGGGATGTGCCCCCGACAGGGCAGTAACTTTCTTTTGCTTCGCCAAAAGAAAGTCACCAAAGAAAAGGCGAGCCGGGTGCGTCGTCCCTGCGCTATGCGCAGGGCACGCTGCGTTGCTCGGCCAGTGCGGGAAGTGCAGAAACTCGCCCTGCGGGCTCAGACATCTGCACTTCTTT
>JAXMMJ010000090.1:0-30993 GCA_034366585.1 Hylemonella sp. | reverse complement strand
AGCCGGGCCGAAGTCATAACGCAGCGGCGCCGGCGCGCGTTCGGGCAGGCCGGCACAGGCTGTCAGCAAGGCGGCCGACAGCACCAGCGTCCAGCGCAGGGCGCTGCGAAAAGGGGCTGCTGCTTGGGTCACGTGGTCTCTCCTCATCGCACACCTCGCGGCACGACAAAACCGGGTTCGCCCGGGCCGGGCAGGGTCAGGGTCGGGCCGTAGATCAGGGCCTGGGGGTTGTCGTCCAGCGTGGTGGCGGCGCGCCCCACCTGGCGCACCGAGCGGCCGGCGTCATCAAGCGCGCGGTTCAGGCGCGGCAGGCTGGACTGCTGCAGGGCCTGGCCCGTGCTGGCCAGCGCGCCCACGCCCTGCTGCAACTGGTCCAGCGTACCGCCGGCTTGCTGCAGGCGCTGGGCCAGGCCCGCATAGTGGTCGGCCGTCTTGCGCACCTGTTCGGCACTGGCACCGACACTGTTGGCCGACTCGCGCATGGCCTGGAAGGAGACGCGCGCCTCCTGCATGGCCGGTGGCACGGCCGCGGCCGCCTCGCCCAGGGCGTCGATGCTCTTGCGCAGCGCCCTCTGATTCTCGGGTGCCAGCAGCTGGTTGACGCGGCGCGTCGTTTCCTCCAGCTGACCCAGCAGGCGCTCCCCCTGGCGCGACCACTGGTCCATCAGGCCCGGACGCATGGGGATGCGCGGCGCCTGGCCGCCCGCCACAGCCAGCGGCTCGCGCGACTCGCCGCTGTCGTCGAGCTGCACGAAGGCAATGCCGGTCAGGCCCTGGTAGCCCAGGCTGGCATAGGTCGAGCGGGTGATGGGCGCGCTCGCGTCCAGCTCCAGGCGCACCAGCACCAGGCCCGGACTCAGCGGGTCGAAACCGATGTTCGCCACTTTCCCGACCTTGACGCCGCGAAAGCGCACCGAGGCCTGCGACTGCAGGCCGGTGACAGCATCGCGTGTGGACACCTCGTAACTGCGCACCTCACCGGCCTGGCGCGTGAGCCAGACCGCCAGCGCCACCAGCAGCGCCGTGACCAGCAGCACAAAGGTGCCGGCGACCAGTGCATGGGCCTTGTTTTCCATAAGCTGCTTTCTACCCGTCTTTCGTCGAATCATGCAACAGGGCTTGCGCCCGCCGCCCACGCTCCCCGCGGAAGAAGCCGCGGATGAAGGGATGGGCATGCGCCATCACCTCCTGCGGGGTGCCAGTGACAACGACGTGCTGCTCGGCCAGCACGGCAACGCGGGTGCTCAACTCGAAGATGGTATCGAGGTCGTGCGTGACCATCACCACCGTCAGGTCCAGCTCCTGGTGCAGCGAGCGCAGCAGATCGCAGAAGTCGTCAGCGCTGTCGGGGTCCAGGCCGGCAGTCGGCTCGTCGAGCAGCAGCAGGGGCGGGTCCATGACCAGCGCACGCGCCAGCGCCACGCGCTTGACCATGCCCCCCGAGAGATCGGCCGGCATCTTGTGGGCCTGCGACGGGTCCAGCCCCACCATCTGCAGCTTGACCAGCGCCGCGTCGCGCACAAGCTCTGGTGGCAGGGTGCGCAGTTCGTGCAGGGGAAAGGCAATGTTCTCCAGCACGCTGAAGGCCGAGAACAGCGCACCGTGCTGAAACAGCATGCCCACGCGGCTGGCCGCCCCCGGTGCGCCGAGCTCGCTGGCCGGGCGGCCCAGCACGCTGACGCGGCCGCGCGCCGGGCGCTCCAGCCCCAGCATCTGGCGCAGCAGCACGGTCTTGCCGCTGCCCGAGCCGCCGACCACGGACATCAGCTCACCCGCATCGATCCTCAGGTTCAGATCGCGGTGCACGACAAACTCGCGGCCGGCGCTGCGAAACACCGAGGACAGGCCTTCGATCTCGACCATGGGCGGGCTCATCGTCATATGCCCACGTTCCTGAACACCACGGCGAATAGCGCGTCCACCAGGATCACCACCGTGATCGACACCACCACCGAAGCCGTGGTGCCCTGGCCCAGGCTCTCGGTATTGGGCTTGACGCGCAAGCCGAAATGGCAGCCCACCAGCGCAATGAACACGCCGAAGACCACCGACTTGCCCGTGGCCAGCGTCAGGTTGGAGGCCTGCACCGCATCGGGCAGGGCCAACAGGAAATAGGCTGGCGATACGCCCATGGTGAGGTCGGAGGCGATCATGCCTCCCACCAGGGCCGCCATCGTGGTCCAGACCGAGATCAGGGGCATGGCCACGGCCATGGCCAGCACGCTCGGCAGCACCAGGCGCCAGCCGCGCGCAATGCCCATCACGCGCATGGCGTCGATCTCCTCCGTCACGCGCATCACGCCGATCTGCGCCGTGATGGTCGAGCCTGAACGTCCGGCGATCAGGATGGCCGCCAGCACGGGGCCGAGCTCGCGGATCACCGAGATGCCCAGCAGGTTGACGATGTAGGGGTCGGCGCCGAAGAGCTGCAACTGCTGTGCCACCAGGTAGGCCAGCACCACGCCGATCAGGAAGCCCACCAGCGCCGTGATGGGCAGCGCCGTGGCACCGATGTGGTACAGATGACCCGAGAAATCGCGCCAGGGTCCCCGCCGTGGATGACGCAGGAGGCGCAGCAGGTCCAGCACCAGCTGCCCCGTCAGGCGCAGCATGCCCTGCAGGTGCGCCAGCACCAGCAAGACCTGACGCCCCAGCCGCTCCCACAGATAGACCGGGCCGTGGTGTTCGGAGGGCGGCATCGCCACGGTGTAGCGCGCCACGCGTTCGAGCACCGCCCGCTGCGCCGGCAAGGTGTCGAGCTGCGCGGGCCAGCGCCGGCCCCAGCTGTTCCACAGCAGCTGGGCGCCGGTATGGTCCAGCCGCTGGATGCTGCGCAAGTCCCAGGCCTGACTGCCCTGCAATGCCGCTGGCAACTCGCGCTGCAGCGCGGCCCAGGCCGATGGTTCGGCCAGTTGCGCCGCCGTCCACTGCCCCTGCAGCACGACCGCCACCCCTTGCGGCAAGGACTGCCGGCGCAAGCTGGGTGGGGTATGGGTCATGAAGGGCTGTCGAGGGACCGTGATGGCATGCATCGTAGCGCCTGATTTCGCCGCCACAATAGCGGCATCCCATCCACGCCACAGGAGAGCCCATGAGCGCCACCCCCGCCACCGACGAGCTGCTGGTCGAACAGCGCGGTCCCGTGTTGTGGCTCACGATCCAGCGCGAGGCGCGCCGCAACGCGGTCAGCCATGGCGTGCTGGCTGCCATGGCGCGGGCCATCGATGGCGCCCAGGCGCAACGTGATATCCGGGCCATCGTCGTCACCGGTGCGGGTGACAAGGCCTTTTGCGCGGGCGCCGACCTGCAGGCCGACCAGGCCTTCACGACCGATTACTCCGAGCCCCACGGCCATGTGGCGCGGGTACTGCGCGCGGCCAAGGCCAGCACGGTGCCGCTGATCGCACGTGTCAACGGCGCCTGCATGGCCGGCGGCATGGGCCTGCTGGCCATGTGCGACCTGGCGGTGGCCGCCCGCCATGCCACCTTCGGCCTGCCCGAGGTCAAGGTCGGCGTGTTCCCGGCCCAGGTGCTCAGCGTGCTGCAGCACCAGATCCCGCGCCGCAAGCTGGCCGAACTGTGCCTGACCGGCGAACCGCTCGATTCGGCCCAGGCCCTGGAATACGGTCTGGTCAACTATGTCGATGACGACCTGGACGGCAAGCTGCAGTGGCTGCTGGAGCGCCTGCTCGACAAGTCGCCGGCGGCCATACGCCGCGGCCTGTACACCATGAAAAAGATCGAGGCCATGGCCTTCGAGGAAAGCATGTCCTTCACCGAAAGCCAGATTGCGCTGTTCACGCTGACCGAGGACGCGAAAGAGGGCCAGGCCGCTTTCAAGGAAAAGCGCAAGCCGGTCTGGCCCGGGCGCTGAGCCCGGCGGCCCGCGACCGGGCCCGTATTTGATGCACATCAAGAAGTGCCCCGGCGCTGGGCGTAGCATGCGCTGACCATTCCATCACAGGAGGAGACCGCCATGGCATCGAATGAAGCTGTTACAGCGAGCCGGGCCCCGGCCCGCGAATCGGTCAACGTGGCGGGCCTGCTGGCCGCCCTGGCCGGCCTGATCGTCGTCATGCTCCTGCCCAAACCGATGGGGCTGCCGGTGGCCGGGCAGATCATGCTGGGCCTGCTGCTGTTCTCCGTCATCCTGTGGGTGACCGAAGCGGTGGACTACGCCATCAGCGCCGTGCTCATCACCGCCCTCATGGCCTTCATGCTCGGCATGGCGCCCAATGCCGCCAAACCCGAGGCCGTGCTGGGCACCGGGCCGGCGCTCACGCTGGCGCTGGGCGGTTTTGCCAACACGGCGCTGGCCCTGGTCGCCGCGGCCTGCTTCCTCTCGGCGGCCATGACCATCACCGGGCTGGACAAGCGCATTGCCCTCTTCATCCTCTCCAAGGTCGGCGCGCGGACCAACCGCGTGCTGATCGGCGCCATCCTGGTGGGCATCGTGCTGTCCTTCCTGGTGCCCTCGACCACGGCACGCGTGGCCTGCCTGGTGCCCATCATCATGGGCATCATCCTCGCCTTCGGCGTAGACCAGCGCTCGCGTTTCGCGGGCATGCTGATGATCGCCACCGCACAGTCCGCCTCGATCTGGAACGTGGGCGTGAAGACCGCGGCCGCGCAGAACATGGTGGCCATTGGCTTTATCGAGAAGGCCTACGGCCAGACCATCACCTGGAGCGACTGGCTGATCGCCGCGGCGCCCTGGTCCATCCTGATGTCCATCGCGCTGTACTTCGTGATGATCAAGATGATGCCGCCAGAAACCAAAGAAATCGCCGGCGGCAAGGAAACCATCCGCCTCGCGCTGCACGCCCTGGGCCCCATGAGTTGGGCCGAGAAGAAACTGCTGTTCATCACGCTGGCCCTGCTGGCCTTCTGGGCGACCGAGAAGGTGCTGCACCCCTTCGACACCTCGTCCACCACCATCGCCGCCATCGCGCTCATGTTCACACCGGGCGTCGGTGTCATGGGCTGGAAGCAAGCGCAGTCGCGTATTCCGTGGGGCACCATCGTGCTGTTCGGCACCGGCATCAGCCTGGGCACGGCGCTCCTGCAGACCAAGGCCGCCGCCTGGCTGGCGAACATCATCGTCGCCAACCTCGGCCTGGCCGGCGCCTCGGCCTTCATGATCCTGGCCCTGCTCTCGCTCTTCCTGATTGTGGTGCACCTGGGTTTTGCCAGCGCCACCGCCCTGGCCTCGGCCATGATCCCCATCATGATCAGCGTGCTGCAGCAGATCGCCGGCGGCCCCGATGCCGCGCCCATGAACCTGGTGGGCATGACCATGCTGCTGCAGTTCGTGGTGAGCTTCGGCTTCATCCTGCCGGTCAATGCGCCACAGAATATGGTGGCCTACGGTACCGACACCTTTGCCGTGAAGGACTTCGTGCGCACGGGGCTGGTGCTCACGGTAATCGGGTTTGCGCTGGTGCTGTTGCTGGGGGCGACGTATTGGCAGTGGATGGGCTATCTGGGCAAGTGACGTTCAGCGCCAGACCTGCCCCAACGCCGCCCACGCACTCGCCAGCACCGGTTCACCGCCCCGCACGCGCAGGCTGACAAAACACAGCTGACACTCCAGGCTCACGCGGTCCGCCACCACCAGGCCGCGCGCCTGCGCCTCGGTGATGGCGATGGACTCGCGCACCAGGCTCAGGCCCACGCCTGAGCGCACCAGGTCCAGCATGGAGGCTTCCTGGTCCACCAGGGCCACCTGGCGCGGCGCCACGCCCAGGGGGCCGAACACGCCTGCCAGCAAACGGTGGTGCGCCGAAGCCGGCGGGGTGGCGATCCAAGGCAAGGCCGCCAAGGCTTTCCAGTCGCGGCCCAGCACCTGCTCGCCCCAGCCGGCCGGCGCCAGCACGCGGTAGCTGAAGTGCGAGAGCACCCGCACCTCGTAGGGCCCGGCCTCCCGCGTCTCGCCCGGCAGGCCCAGGTAGAAGCCCACGTCCAGTTCGCCACGCCCGATCTGCGCCAGCACCTCGCCGCTCATGCCCTGGCGCAGCTCGGTTTCGATCTGCGGCGCGGTTTCCACCAGTTCCTTGAGGAAGGCGCCCAGGCGGATGAACTCCGGATCGAGGATGGTGCCGATGCGCAGGCGGCCGCGCACGGTGCTGTGCAGGCTTTGTGCCGCCTGGCCGAAGTCGGCCAGCGCCGCCAGGGCTTTTTCGGCCTGCGGCAGCAGGGCCGCACCGTCGGGCGTAAGTGCCAGGCCGTGCGGCGTGCGCGTGAAGAGCTGCAGGCCTGTAAGTTCAGCGAGAGCCTTGAGCTGCAAACTGACGGCCGGCTGGCTCAGGTGCAGGCGGGTGGCCGCGCGCGAGACATTGCCCTCGCGCGCCACGGCAACGAAGGCGCGCAGGGTTTGGGGATCGGCAGGTGCGGCCATATTTGAAAAATTTATACCACCATTTTGTGCAAGTCATTGGAAAAACCCCTGAATTTCCCCGACACTTCGCCATCCACGTGGAGACTTCATCATGAGCATTACAAATATTGACCATCACATCGGCGGCAAGGTCGTCGCCAGCACCTCCGGCCGCGCGCAGGACGTCTACAACCCCGCCACCGGCGCCGTCAGCGGCCGCACCGCCTTGGCCAGCGCGGCTGAAGTCGACAAGGCCGTGGCCGCAGCGCAAGCGGCCTTCCCCGCCTGGGCCGAGACCTCGCCGCTGCGCCGCGCGCGCATCCTGTTCAAGTTTCTGGAGCTGATGAACCAACACCGCGACGACCTGGCGCGCCTGATCACGGCCGAGCACGGCAAGGTCTTTACCGACGCCCAGGGCGAGGTGACGCGCGGCATCGAGATCCTGGAATTCGCCACCGGCATTCCGCAACTGCTCAAGGGTGATTTCACCGAGCAGGTCTCCACCGGCATGGACAACTGGACCATGCGCCAACCCCTGGGCGTGGTGGCGGGCATCACGCCCTTCAACTTCCCAGTCATGGTGCCGATGTGGATGTTCCCGGTGGCGATTGCCGCGGGCAACACCTTCATCCTCAAGCCCAGCCCCATCGACCCCTCGCCCTCGCTCTTCATGGCCGATCTGCTCAAGAAAGCAGGCCTGCCCGACGGCGTGTTCAACGTGGTGCAGGGTGACAAGGAGGCCGTGGACGCGCTGCTGGCCCACCATGACGTGAAGGCCATCAGCTTCGTGGGCTCCACGCCGATCGCCAACTACATCTACGAAACCGGCGCGCGCAACGGCAAGCGCGTGCAGGCCCTGGGCGGCGCCAAGAACCACATGGTGGTCATGCCTGACGCCGACCTGGACCAGGCCGTGGACGGCCTGATTGGCGCGGCCTACGGCTCGGCCGGCGAGCGCTGCATGGCCATTTCGGTGGCGATGCTGGTGGGCGACGTGGCCGACAAGATCATGCCCAAGCTGATCGAGCGCACCAAGTCACTGAAGATCAAGAACGGCATGGAGCTGGACGCCGAGATGGGCCCCATCGTGACCGACATCGCGCACAACCGCATCACCGGCTACATCGAACACGGCGCCAGGGAAGGCGCCAAGCTGCTGGTCGACGGCCGCGGCTTCAAGGGCAAGGCCGCCGGCCCCGGTTGCGATAACGGTTTCTGGCTGGGCGGCACGCTGTTCGACCACGTCACGCCCGAGATGAAGATCTACAAGGAAGAGATTTTCGGCCCCGTGCTGTCCTGCGTGCGTGTGCCGGACTTCGCCACCGCCGTGAAGCTCATCAACGACCACGAGTTCGGCAACGGCGTCTCCTGCTACACACGCGACGGCCACGTGGCGCGCGAGTTCTCGCACCGCATCCAGGTGGGCATGGTCGGCATCAATGTGCCGATTCCCGTGCCCATGGCCTGGCACGGCTTTGGCGGCTGGAAGCGCTCCCTGTTTGGCGACATGCACGCCTATGGCGAAGAAGGCGTGCGTTTCTACACCAAGCAGAAATCGGTGATGCAGCGCTGGCCGGAGAGCATCGGCAAAGGCGCCGAGTTCGCGATGCCGACGTCGAAGTAAGAAGCCCCCTGAGCCGGCCTGAAGGCCGTCTTCCCCCGGAGGGGGACGCCACCAGCGGCCCGGCGAAGCCGGTTCCGCGGTGGCCCTGATTAAAAACTTGGCGTGCGTTGCTTTGCCTCGAACACGCTGCGGAGACAAGGCTATGTCCGAATTGACTTTCGACTACATCATCATCGGCGCGGGCACCGCCGGCTGCCTGCTGGCCAACCGGCTCAGCATGGACGCGAGCAAGCGCGTGCTGCTGATCGAGGCAGGGCGCCGCGACGACTACCACTGGATCCACATCCCGGTGGGTTACCTCCACTGCATCGGCAACCCGCGCACCGACTGGCTCTACAACACCGAGCCCGCCGACGGGCTGAACGGCCGCAGCCTGCGTTATCCGCGCGGCAAGACCCTGGGCGGCTGCTCCAGCATCAACGGCATGATCTACATGCGCGGCCAGTCGCGCGACTATGACCAGTGGGCGCAGCTGACCGGCGACGACGGCTGGCGCTGGGACCAGGTGCTGCCCTACTTCAAGCACCACGAGGATTACTACAAGGGTGCCGACGCCCTGCACGGCGCCAAGGGCGTGCCGACCGAGCTGCTCGACCTCAAAAAGCACCCCACCGACCACTACCGCACGCTGATGCGCCACCACATCACGGGAGGCGAATGGCGCATCGAGAAGCAGCGCCTGCGCTGGGACGTGCTGGACGCCTTTTCTCAAGCGGCACAGCAGGCCGGCATCCCTGCCAGCGAAGACTTCAACCGCGGCAACAACGAAGGCGTGGGTTATTTCGAAGTCAACCAGAAGAGCGGCTGGCGCTGGAACACGGCCAAGGCCTTCCTGCGCCCGAAATGCTACGGACGCCCCAACTTCGAGCTCTGGACTTCGGCGCAGGTGGCGCGCCTGGTCGTGGACACCGCGCCCGACGGCAGCAAGCAATGCACCGGCGTGCAGGTCTGGACCGGCCAGGAGATGGTGACGGCCACCGCCACGCGTGAGGTGGTGCTGAGCGCGGGCAGTGTGGGCTCCACGCAGATCCTGCAGCTTTCGGGCATCGGCCCCGGCGAGCTGCTGCGCCGCCACGAGGTGCCCGTGGTGCACGAGTTGCCCGGCGTGGGTGCCAACCTGCAGGACCACCTGCAGATCCGTTCGGTCTACAAGGTGCAGGGTGTCAAGACGCTCAACACCATGGCCAACAGCCTGTGGGGCAAGGCCATGATCGGGCTGGAGTATGCGATCAAGCGCAGCGGCCCCATGAGCATGGCGCCCAGCCAGCTCGGCGCCTTCACCCGGAGCGACCCGGCCCAGCCCTGGCCCAATATCGAATACCACGTGCAGCCGCTCTCGCTGGACGCCTTTGGTGAACCGCTGCACGGCTTCAACGCCTTCACCGCCAGCGTCTGCAACCTCAACCCGACCAGCCGCGGCACCATCCAGATCCGCAGCAAGCGCTTCGAGGACGCGCCGGCGATTGCACCCAACTACCTGAGCACCGCAGAGGACCGCAAGGTGGCGGCCGATTCGCTGCGCGTGACCCGCCGCATCGTGGAGCAGCCCGCGCTGGCCAAGTACCAGCCGCAGGAATGGAAGCCCGGCACGCAGTACCAGAGCGATGAAGACCTGGCGCGTCTGGCCGGTGACATCGCCACCACCATCTTCCACCCAGTGGGCACCACCCGCATGGGCCGTGCAGATGATCCGATGGCTGTGGTCGACCCGCAGCTGCGCGTGCGCGGCATCCGCGGCCTGCGAGTGGCCGATGCCGGTGTCATGCCCACCATCACCAGCGGCAACACCAACTCACCCACGCTGATGATCGCCGAGCGCGCGGCGCACCTGATCCTGGCCGAGGCCTGAGCAAACCGCTCAGCGCAGACGCCCGACGTAACGCGCCTCCAGCCCCGACAAGTCCGATGCCTCCTCCCTGGGCATCACCTTGGGAGCGGCCTTGACTGGTTTTGGTGCAGGACGCAGGGCCTGCATGGCGGTATCCATGCGGTGCGCCAACTCGGCCAGCTCGTCCAGGCCCTTTTCCAGGGCGGCTGCGCGGGCAAAACGCACCACGTCGTCGGCATATTCCAGGTTGCGGGCCATCCATTCAGTATCGGTCACCCGTCCGGTGACCCGGCGCAGCTGCACATGCAGATGGGCGGCGATGGCGATGCGTTCACTCTCGAGCATGGTGGGGTTTCCTGCAGGACACGGACCAGCCAGGAAGCAGTATCCGTGCCACAGCCTGGACAAGCCGCGGCCCCAGCCCGGGGAAACCCCTAGTCCGTGGCCTGGCGCACTGACTTACATTACGACCACTCGCAAGCGCGCCCCGGGCGCTGCATGAGAGGAACCGAGGAAGACTTCGACTCAAACGTACAAGAATATTGATACCATCCAGAGCAGATGGCGTTCACCAAGGCACCGCTAACCCCGGTGCCTTTTTATTTCCGGTCTCCCTTTCATGGAATTCTTTCTCGTCACGCTGGCTTCGCTGCTGGCGGGTTTTGTCGATGCCATCGTCGGCGGCGGCGGCCTGGTCCTGCTGCCGGCCCTGTTTGCCGCCTACCCCACGGCCCATGCGGCTACCCTCTTCGGCACCAACAAATCCGCCTCGGTCTGGGGCACGGCCTTCGCTTCGGTGCAGTACGTGCGGCGCGTGGACCTGCGCTGGCGCACCATGCTCCCGGCCATGGCCTTGTCGTTTACCGGCGCGCTGGCCGGGGCCTGGCTGGTCACCCTGATTGCGCCCGACTTCCTGCGCAAGCTGCTGCCAGCCGTGCTGCTGCTGGTGCTGGTCTACACGCTGATGAAAAAGGAACTGGGCCGCCACCATGCGCCGCGTTATGCGGGCCGCCAGGAGCTGCTGGCCGCCGGCACGGTAGGCCTGTTGATTGGCTTCTACGACGGGTTCTTCGGCCCGGGCACGGGCAGCTTTTTCGTCTTCCTCTTCGTGCGCTGGCTGGGGTATGACTTCCTGCACGCCTCGGCCGGGGCCAAGCTGCTCAACCTGAGCAGCAACCTCTCGGCGCTCCTGCTGTTCGCCATCAAAGGCCATGTCTGGTGGCATTTCGCGCTGACGCTGGCGCTGGCCAATATCGTGGGCAGCCTGTTGGGTACACGGCTGGCCCTCAAACACGGTGCCGGCTTCGTGCGCGGCGTGTTCATCGTCGTGGTGAGTGCGCTGATCCTCAAGACCGGCTACGACGCTTTCCTGCGCTAGCGAGGGGAGCGGGTCAAGGCTCTACAGCCACCTGCACGCCTGCCTTGCCCTTGGGCGGCCAGGCCACCTCGGCCGCCAGGCGCGGCTTGCCGATCGGCGTCGCCGCGCGGCCCTGTTTGACGGCGGCCAGGTCTTCCTCGCTCGGGTACTGTCCCAGCAGCCAGTAGTCGAACACGCGCCGCGCCATCGGGGCGGCATGCTCGGCGCCGAAACCCGAGTTCTCCACGATCACCGCCAAGGCGATCTTGGGCTCGTCCACCGGGGCGAAGGCAATGTACAGCGCATGGTCGCGCTGGTGCTCTTCCATCTTGCGCGCGTCGTATTTCTCCTTCTGGCCGATGGTCACGGCCTGCGCGGTGCCGGTCTTGCCAGCGCTGAGGTACTTGGCGCCGAGGAAAGAGCGCGCCGAGGTACCGTCCTGCGTGACGGCCGCCAGCGCCCGGCGCACGATGGCCAGGTTCTGCTGGCCGTAGCGCAGGTTCTCCGGCTGTTTCTTGGCCACGTCCTGTATCACCGTACTCCCGGCATCCTGCGTCCCGATGACCAGATGGGGCGTGTACTTGATGCCGTTGTTGGCCAGCGTGCCCGTGGCCGAGGCCAGCTGCAGCATGGTGAAGGTGTTGTAGCCCTGGCCGATGCCCAGTGAAATGGTTTCACCGGCATACCATTTCTGCTGCTCCGGCCGCTTGTAGGTCCGCCGCTTCCAGGCCTGGCTGGGCAGCACGCCGCGCACCTCGCCCTGGATGTCGATGCCCGTGAGCTGGCCGAAACCCAGGGGTTTCATGAAATCGTGGATGGCGTCCACGCCCAGCTCGTTGGCCAGGGAGTAGTAGTAGACGTTGCTGGACTTGACGATGCTGCGGTGCATGTCCACCGGGCCCAGCCCGCCATCGCCGTGGCTGCGGAAGGTGTGGTCGCCGAAGGTCCAGGAGCCGCCGTCGTAGACGATGGTGGACGGCGAACGCTTGCCAGTCTCCAGCGCCGCCATGGCCATGAAAGGCTTGTAGGTCGAACCCGGCGGATAGGTGCCGCGCAGGGCCCGATTCAGCAGCGGTTTGTCGATCGACTCGTTGAGTGCCTGCCAGGATTCGGAGTCGATGCCTTCGACGAACATGTTGGGGTCGAAAGTCGGCTTGCTGACGAAGGCCAGGATCTCGCCGTTGCTGGGGTCGAGGGCCACCAGCGCACCGCGGCGCTGGCCGAACATCTCTTCGATCAGGTTCTGCAGCTTGATGTCAATCGACAGCACCACGTTGTTGCCGGGCTTGGCCGAACTGCTGGCCAGCTTGCGCACGGCCCGCCCGCCGGCCGAGGTCTCGACGCGCTCGAAACCCGTGATGCCGTGCAGGTGTTTTTCGAAGCTCTGCTCCACACCGAGCTTGCCGATGTAGTCGGTGCCGCGGTAGTTGGCCTGGTCCTCATCGTCCCACTCCTCCTGCTCCTTCTTCTCGGCCGGGTTGATGCGGCCGATGTAACCCACCACGTGGCTGCCGAGCTCGCCCCAGGGGTAGTTGCGGAACAGGCGCGCGCGGATGTCCACGCCGCTGAAGCGATAACGCTGCACGGCGAAGCGCGCCACCTCCTCGTCGGACAGGCGCGTGCGGATGGGCAGGGACTCGGCGCCCTTGGTCTCTTCCATGAGCTTGCGAAAACGCCGGCGGTCGCGCGGCGTAATCTCGACCATGTCGGCCAGCTCATTGATGGTCTGCTCCAGATTGGCGACCTGGGAGGGCGTGATCTCCAGCGTGTAAGCCGAGTAGTTGGTCGCCAGCGGAATGCCATTGCGGTCTAGGATCAGGCCGCGCGTGGGCACCAGGGGCACGACCGTGGTGCGGTTGATCTCGGCCTGCTCCTGCAGCTCGGTATGGCGGACCACCTGCAGGTAGACCAGCCGGAAAAACAGGATCACGAAGCAGGCGAACACCAGCGCGGAGACGACCAGCCCGCGCGCACGGAAGCGATGCAGGTCGGCTTCGACGTTGCGCAGTTCGGTCATGGTGCGAGGACTAGTAAGTAGCTAACCGGTTCGCCGCCGGGCCGCCCCAAGGCGAACCAGCCCCCTCGGGGGGCAGCGCAGTACACGCAGTGACAAGCGTGGGGGCCATATTACAGCGGCCGGTTGGCGTCGGGGTCGGGCGCGCGCCGCTGTGGCAGCAGCAGCAGCATGGAGGCCAGCGGCCAAAGCAACGCCTCGATCAGCGGCGCCAGCAGCATCGAAAAACCCGGGAAATTGCCACCCACCATCAGGCGCACGGCCAGCGCCACCGAATGGGCAGCGATCAGCAGGGGCAGCACGTGCACCGACTGCGAGGCCAGCGTGAACCACAGCAAACGGCGGTGGATGGCGATGGCCAGGAAGTTCAGGACCGAATAGGCCAGGGCATGCTGCCCCAGCACGCTGCCCTGGTGCACGTCCATCAGCAGGCCGAACACGAAGGCCGCCCCGATGCCGACGCGCTGCGGCTGGTGCACGCCCCAGAAGACCAGGGTCAGGGCCAGCAGGTCCGGCGCCCAGGCGGCGCGCCCCCAGAGCGCGATGTTGAGCAGCAGGTTGAGGCCGAAAGCCCCTGCCAGGCTGCCCCAGATGAAAAGAGGGTTGGCGGGCAGCAAGAGCTGCTGGCCGGGGCGCATGATCATTTCTGCACCCCCTTGCCGCTGTCCTTCTTGGCCGGCTTGCCGGCGATCACCGGCTTGTCCTGCGGACGCGGCGGCTGCTGGCCGGCCAGGGTGGGCAGCACCAGCACCTGCGAAGCGCCGGCTACCCGGGCCTGCGGCACACAGTAGATCAGCGCAAAGGGCAGTTCAACGCGGCGCTCGACCTTCTCGACGCGCGCCACCGGCAGGCCCGGCGGGAACACGCCGTCGATGCCGCTGGTGGTCAGGATGTCGCCGGGCTGCACGTCGGCATTGCTGCCCATGTAGCGCAGTTCCAGCGCACCGCCGTGCAGGCTCGGGTCGCCGAAGGCCACGGCGCGCACGCCGGTGCGGATATTGAGCACGGGGATGGCCTGGTCGGCGTCGATCACCAGCGTCACCTCGCTCAGCGAAGGATAGACGCGGGTCACCTGCCCCAGCACGCCGGATTCGTCGAGCACGGGAGCACCGGCGCTCACGCCGTGGATCAGGCCCTTGTCGATGATGACCTTGTGCGCGTAGGGATCGGCGGCGTCGTAGAGCACTTGCGCGGCCAGGCCGGGCGTGGGCATGCGCTCGCGCAGTTCCAGCAGCTGGCGCAGACGCTCGTTCTCCTGGAACAGCTGGTCGAACTGCTGCACCCGCGGCGCCTGCAGGCGCAGCTGCTCGCGCAGGGTGGTGGCGTCGTCCTGGGCGCTGCGCAGCGACTGCACGTGGTGGAAGCCGTCGCGCGTCCAGGTCACGGGCTGCAGCAGGGCCCATTGCACGGGATACAGCGCCGAGGCGATGGTCATGCGCACCGGGCCGGTGAGCTGAAAACGTGTGTCCGCCACCATGAGGAACAGCGCCACGGCGCTGAACAGCATGAGCTTGGACAGGGCCGAAGCGCCCTGCCGGAAGAACGGGGGAGGTGCCCTGTCCAGCGTACCAAGTGGCATCGCTGACCTTGTTGATTACTCGTTGGTGAAGATGGCGCCGAGACGATCCATGCGTTCCAGGGCGATGCCGCAGCCGCGCACCACGCAAGTCAGCGGGTCTTCGGCCACCAGCACCGGCAGGCCGGTTTCTTCGGACAGCAGGCGGTCCAGGTCGCGCAACAAGGCGCCACCACCGGTCAGCATCATGCCGCGGTCGGCGATGTCGGCGCCGAGTTCGGGCGGGGTCTGCTCCAGCGCGTTCTTCACGGCCGAGACGATGTTGTTGAGCGGATCGGTCAGCGCTTCAAGGATTTCGTTGGAGGAAATCGTGAAGCTGCGCGGCACGCCTTCGGACAGGTTGCGGCCGCGCACTTCCATCTCGCGCACCTCGCTGCCGGGGAAGGCCGAGCCGATGTTCTTCTTGATCGCTTCGGCCGTGGGCTCGCCGATCAGCATGCCGTAGTTGCGGCGGATGTAGTTGATGATGGCCTCGTCGAACTTGTCGCCGCCCACGCGCACGGAGCCCTTGTAGACCATGCCGCCCAGGGAGATCACGCCGACTTCGGTGGTGCCGCCGCCGATGTCCACCACCATGGAGCCGCTGGCTTCCGACACGGGCAGGCCCGAGCCGATGGCCGCGGCCATGGGCTCCTCGATCAGGTAGACGTCGCTGGCGCCGGCGCCCAGGGCCGACTCGCGGATGGCGCGGCGCTCGACCTGGGTCGAGCCGCAGGGCACGCAGATGATGATGCGCGGGCTGGGCTTGAACACGCCGCGCGGGTGGACCATCTTGATGAACTGCTTGAGCATCTGCTCGGTGACGGTGAAGTCGGCGATCACGCCGTCCTTCATCGGGCGGATGGCCTCGATGTTGCCGGGCACCTTGCCTAGCATGGCCTTGGCTTCGCGGCCCACGGCCTGGATCGTTTTCTTGCCTTGCGGGCCGCCTTCGTGGCGGATCGCGACCACCGAGGGCTCGTCCAGCACGATGCCGCGGTCACGCACGTAGATCAGGGTGTTGGCCGTGCCCAGGTCGATGGCCAGGTCAGTGGAAAAATACTGACGGAAAGCTCCAAACATTACTCGTTCCTCTCTGAGGGCACGGCCGACCTTCGTTCGCCCGTCGCCCGATGCGCAAAACGCGCGGGTTTGATTCGTCTTGTGGCGTCGCAAATCCTGTGGACAGGAAACAATGCCACTAAAGGCGGGATAATACCCTATCCCCTGTGAATAACCCGCTATTTCGGGGCCTTCGGGCCTCGGGATTACACCCGGTTTCAACCCCTGCTGCCATGTCCCTGAACCCTGACGACATCTCGCGCATCGCCAATCTGGCCCGTCTGGCGCTCTCCCCCGAGGAGAGCGCCCGCATGCGGGAGCGCATCAACGGCTTCTTTGCCATCGTCGAGCAGATGCGTGCCGTCGATACGACCGGCATCGAGCCCCTGGCCCATCCCAGCATGGGCGCCGTGGCCGGACAGGCCGCACTGCGCCTGCGCGCAGACGTCGCCAGCGAGCCCAACCAGCGCGAGGCCAACCAGCAAAGCGCGCCCGCCGTCGAACGCGGCCTGTTCCTTGTGCCCAAGGTGATCGAGTGATGTCCGACCTGCACCAACTCTCCCTCACCGAGCTGGCCCGCCAGCTGCGCGACAGACAGGTTTCCGCCGTGGAGACCGCACAGCATTTCCTCGGCCGCATGCGCAACCACCAGGACCTCGCGGCCTTCCTGGCCGTGGATGAGGACGCCACCCTGGCGCAGGCCCGCGTGGCCGATGCTGCACTGGCCACGGGCGCGGCCGGCCCCCTGGCCGGGGTGCCCATCGCGCACAAGGACATCTTCGTCACCAAAGACTTCCCCTCGACCGCCGGCTCGAAGATGCTGGCCGGCTATCGTTCGCCCTTCGACGCCACGGTCGTGCGCCGTCTCGCCGAAGCCGGCACCGTGACCCTGGGCAAGCTCAGCTGCGACGAATTCGCCATGGGCTCGGCCAACGAGAGCGTGGCCGTGCCGGCCGTGGGCCACAGCGCCCCAACCCCCGTGCGCAACCCCTGGGACCGCAGCCGCACCCCCGGCGGCTCCTCGGGCGGCAGCGCCGCGGCCGTGGCCGCACGCCTGGCCCCGGCCGCCAGCGGCACCGACACCGGCGGCTCCATCCGCCAGCCCGCCGCCTTCTGCGGCATCACGGGCATCAAGCCCACCTACGGCCGCGCCAGTCGCTACGGCATGATCGCCTACGCCTCCAGCCTGGACCAGGCCGGCCCCATGGCGCGCTCGGCCGAGGACTGCGCCCTGTTGCTGTCGGCCCTGTGCGGCCCGGACCTGGACCGCGACTCGACCTCGCTGGATGTGCCCGCCGAGGATTTCTCGCGCTCGCTCAACGACAAGCTCGACGGCCTGCGCATCGGCATCCCCAAGGAGTTCTTCGGGGCCGGCCTGGCGGCCGATGTGCGCGCCGCCATCGACGCCGCGCTCAAGGAATACGAGAAGCTGGGCGCCAAGCTGATCGAGATCTCGCTGCCGCGTACCGAACTCGCGATTCCGGTCTACTACATCATCGCCCCGGCCGAAGCCAGCTCCAACCTCTCGCGTTTCGACGGCGTGAAGTTCGGCCACCGCACCGAAAAGTACAGCGACCTGCTCGAGATGTACCGGAACACCCGCGCCGAAGGCTTCGGCGACGAGGTCAAGCGCCGCATCATGGTGGGCACCTATGTGCTGAGCCACGGCTACTACGACGCCTACTACCTGCAGGCGCAGAAGATCCGCCGCATGATCGCCGACGACTTTCAGCAGGCCTTCAAAAGCTGCGACGTGATCGCCGGCCCGGTGGCCCCCACGGTAGCCTGGCAGCTCGGCGACAAGACCGACGATCCGGTGGCGGCCTACCTGGCCGACATCTACACCCTGCCCGCCTCGCTGGCCGGCCTGCCCGGCATGAGCGTGCCCTGCGGTTTTGGCGCGAACGACATGCCGGTCGGTCTGCAACTGATCGGCAACTACCTGCAGGAAGGCCGGCTGCTCAACATGGCGCACCGCCTGCAGCAGGCTACCGACTTCCACCTCCGCACCCCGGGAGGGTTTTGAGATGACTGCCAAACTCGTCCAGGGCTACGAAGTCGTGATCGGCTTCGAGACGCACGCCCAGCTCTCCACCCAGAGCAAGATCTTCAGCCGCGCACCGACAGCCTTCGGCGCCGAGCCCAACACCCAGGCCTGCGCCGTGGACCTGGCCTTGCCCGGCACCCTGCCGGTGATGAACCGCGGTGCGGTCGAGCGCGCCATCCGCCTGGGCCTGACCATCGGCAGCACCATCGCCCCGCGCAGCATCTTTGCGCGCAAAAACTACTTCTACCCCGACCTGCCCAAGGGTTACCAGATCAGCCAGTTCGAGATCCCGGTGGTGCAGGGAGGCGAGGTGGCGTTCTTCCTCGGTGACGAGAAGAAGACCGTGCGCCTGGTGCGCGCGCATCTGGAAGAGGACGCCGGCAAGTCCTTGCACGAGGACTTCATCGGCCAGAGCGGCATCGACCTCAACCGCGCGGGCACGCCGCTGCTGGAGATCGTGACAGAGCCCGACATCCGCTCCAGCGAAGAAGCCGTGGCCTATGCCAAGGAGCTGCACAAGATCGTGACCTGGATCGGCATCTGTGACGGCAATATGCAGGAAGGCAGCTTCCGTTGCGACGCCAACGTCTCGGTGCGCAAGCCAGGCCAGCCCTTGGGCACACGCCGCGAGATCAAGAACCTGAACAGCTTCAAGTTCATGCAGCAGGCCATCGACTTTGAAGTGCGCTGGCAGATCGAGCAGATCGAGGACGGCCATGCGATCCAGCAGGCCACCGTGCTGTTCGACCCCGACACCGGCGAGACACGGTCCATGCGCACCAAGGAGGACGCGGCCGACTACCGCTACTTCCCCGATCCGGACCTGCCGCCGCTGGTGATCGAGCCGGAGTGGATCGAGCGCGTGCGCAGCGAACTGCCCGAGCTGCCGCGCGCCATGGCGGCACGCTTCGTGGCCGATTACGGCCTACCCGAGTACGACGCCACCACGCTCACGCAAAGCAAGGCCATGGCAGCCTACTTCGAGACGACGGCCCAAGCCTGCAAGCAAGCCAAGCTGGCGAGCAACTGGATCATGGGTGAGGTTTCGCGACGCCTGAACACCGGCGAACTCGCCATCGAGCGGGCGCCGGTCAGCGCGGCACAGCTGGCTACCCTGATCACCCGCATCGCCGACGGCACCATCTCCAACAATGCCGGCAAGCAGGTCTTCGACGCGCTGTGGAGCGGCGAAGGCCAGGACATCGATGCCCTCATCGAGGCCAAGGGCCTCAAGCAGATGAGCGACAGCGGCGCGCTGGAAAAGATCATCGACGAGGTGATCGCGGCCAACGCCGACAACGTGGCGCAGTTCAAGGCCGGCAAGGACAAGGCCTTCAACGCGCTCGTGGGTCAGGTCATGAAAGCCAGCAAGGGCAAGGCCAATCCGCAACAGGTCAACGACCTGTTGCGCAGCAAGCTGGCTTGAGTCTCTTCGGGGGTCAGGCAGCCGGCTGTGGCCGGCCTGCGGTGTTCAGTTCGACGGCGCGGCGATCTGCGCCCAGAGCTGCTGCAGGCGCACCAGCTCCTCGTCGAAACGGCGGTTGACCCGCCCCATCTCGGCCTCCTGGTCGGCGATGAAGCGCTGCTGCACCTCCATGCTTTTCGCATTCTCATCCACCAGGCGCTGGAGCGAGGGCGGCACTTTGCTCGGATCCTTGGCGTAGAACTCCAGCTCGGTGTCGAGTTCCTTGCGCTGACGCTCCAGCTCCTTGACGCGGTTCATCGCCGCCTGCCGCACCAAACTGATGGAGGTCAGGGCTTCGGAGCGCTCCTTGTCGTGCACGGAGCGGCTGGGATAACGCACCAGCAGGGCGCGCTCGCGGCGCTTTTCCTCGGCCTGGCGTGCCTGCTCTTCGGCTTCACGGCGTTTTCTGGCCTCCAGGGCGGCTCGTTCCGGCCCGGTCAGGGTGGGGCCGACGATGGCGCGCACCGTGCCGCTGGGGTTGAGCAGCCTTTGCTCACGATCGGCGCACTCGCGGATGGGACGGTCGGAGGTGAGCTTGCGCCCCTTGGCGTCGATGCAGGTGTAGATGCCGCCCTCGGCGCTGCCTTGCGCGTAGACCTGCAAGGTGCTGCCAAGCAGCAGCCCCACCCCTACCATTCCTGCCAATCGCTTCATGTTCAAGTGTCCTGGACGCCGTATTTCTGCCGGTAAGCCAGCACGCGCTGATGGTCGGCGGCCAGGCCGGCGCGGCTGTGTTGTTCCAAATACTGCAGTAAATCAGCCAGCTTCGCAATGGCGGCCACCTGCAATCCCAGGCGATTCCGTACATATTGCACAGCGCTGTAGGGCACGTCCTGGCCGTTTTCGGTGGCCATTTCCTGCCGGTCCAGGGCAATCACCACGCCATGGGGCGTGGCACCGGCCGCCTCGATCAGGGCGATGGATTCGCGCGCAGCGGTGCCCGCGGACATCACATCGTCGACGATGAGAACCCGGCCCTTGAGCGGCGCGCCCACCAGGGTGCCGCCCTCGCCGTGGTCCTTGGCCTCCTTGCGGTTGTAGGCAAAAGGCACGTTGCGCCCGAGCCGCGCCAGCTCCACGGCCAGCGCCGCGCCCAGCGGAATGCCCTTGTAGGCCGGGCCGAAAATCATGTCGAACTCGATGCCGGAGGCGATCACGCGCCGGGCATAGAATTCGGCCAACCGACCCAGCTTGGCGCCGTCGTCGAACAAACCTGCGTTAAAGAAATACGGGGAGAGACGACCGGCCTTGGTCTTGAACTCGCCAAAACGCAGCACGCCACATTCGACCGCAAAGGCCACGAAATCCTGGGCCAGGCTGTCCTGACCACCCTCCACACCGTCCACCATGGGGAATTCCTTGTTCAAACTCGTCAGTCTCAACCTCAACGGCATCCGCTCTGCCACCAGCAAAGGGCTGGAAGCCTGGCTGGACCAGACGCGCCCCGATTGTATTGGCGTGCAGGAAGTCAAGGCGCAGGCCGGCGACGTGGCCGGGCGCTTCGAGGAGCTCTGCGGCCTGCGCGGCCACTTCCATTTCGCCGAGAAGAAGGGCTACTCGGGCGTGGGCCTCTACACCCGGCACGAACCCAGCGACGTGCGCATCGGCTATGGCTCGCCCGAATTCGACACCGAGGGCCGTTACGTGGAGTTGCGCTTTGATACACCGCAGCGCAAGCTTTCACTGATCAGTTGCTATTTCCCGAGCGGCTCGTCCGGTGAAGAGCGGCAGCAGGCCAAGTTCCGCTTCCTCGACCAGATCTACCCGCACCTGCAGCAGCTCCGGCAGGAACGCGAGTTCATCGTCACCGGCGACGTCAACATCGCGCACAAGGAGATGGACCTGAAGAACTGGAAAGGCAACCTGAAGAACTCGGGCTTCCTGCCCGAGGAGCGCGCCTGGATGACACGCCTGCTGGGCGAAGGCGGCCTGGTCGACGTCTACCGCCAACTGCAGCCCGACACCACCGACGCCGCCTACACCTGGTGGAGCAACCGCGGCCAAGCCTACGCCAAGAACGTGGGCTGGCGCATCGACTACCACCTGGCCACGCCGGCGCTGGCCGCGCGGGCGCGCAGCGAGTCCATCTACAAGGGTGAGAAGTTCTCCGACCACGCGCCCCTGACGATCGCCTACGAAGGACTGATCTGACCGTCGCTCAATGCCCGGCGTGCAGCCGGGCGTGGATGCGCCGAGTGGTGCGCCACACGCCCCAGAGCACCAGCGGGATCAGCGCGCCGACGGCGATCTCCGTATTGAGCGGCACGCCCATCGCCTTGACGGCCTTGACGCCGTAGAGCAGCAGGCTGACGACGTAGTAGGAGATGGCCGCGATGGACAGGCCTTCCACGGTGGACTGCAGGCGCAGCTGCAGTTCCTGCCCGCGGGTGAGCTTGGCCAGCAGCTGCTGGTTCTGCACTTCGGTGGCAATGTCCACGCGCGTGCGCAGCAAGGCGCTGGCGCGCGACACGCGTTCGGAGAGCGAGGCCAGGCGCTGCGCCGTGGCCACGACCGTGGCCATCGCCGGCGAAAGGCGGCGCTGCAGGAATTCGCCCAGGGTCTGGGTGCCGGAGACGGGCTGCTCGCGCAGTTCGGCCAGGCGCTGCCCCACGAGGGTGTCATAGGCCCGTGTGGCCGAGAAGCGGTAGTCGTGCTCGGCGGTGGCGCGCTCGACCCGACCGGCCAGCGAGACCAGCGTGTCCAGCAATTCCTGTTCGGAAGCCGACTTGTTCTCCAGCTGCGCCGTGATGTCGGCCAGCTGCCGCTCGGCGTCGCTCAGCATGGGGCCCAGCCCCTTGGCCACGGGCAATCCGCGCAGGGCCATGAGGCGGTAGGTTTCCAGTTCCAGCAGGCGCTGTGAAATACGGCCGGCGCGCGTCTCGGACGTGGCCGGCGGCGCGATCACCAGCAGGCGCTCGAAGCCGCTGTCGCGCAACTGGAAATCGGTCACCGCCCAGGAGTGTCCGTTGTTGCCCATGACCGAGGCCACCACGGCATGGTCGCCGAACCAGCTGCGCGCCTGCGCCATGGTGGTTTCGGGCGTGCGCAGGTCCCCATGCACCATGGCCAGCTTGATGGCAGCGATGGTGCGGCCCGGTATCTCGCGCAACCACCCGGGGGCCACCACCAGGGCAGACAACAGCTCGGGGTCGCTGGCACCCAGGTGCGCGTGCGCGGGCAGCGGCTGCACGATGGAATAGCGCGTGAATTCGGTGTGCCGTTCCCACTTGACGGTATAGCCCTCGAAGCGCAGGCGCAGGAAATTGCCCTGCAGGCGCTCGGGCGTCAGATCCTGCTGGCCCGGCAGGCGGCGCAGATGCTCGCACTCCTGCTCGCGGCTGATGCCTTCGTTGAGCACGGCCACGTAGACCACCAGGGCCGGCAGGCGGATACGCGCCGAAGGACGGGCATGCACCTCGTTATGCAACATGGCGCGCTGCGCGTCGTCATCGGGCAGCAGGCGGGAAACTTCGGGGGGCAGGGACGGATTCATGGACTGGATTGTGCCGAGAAAAGCGTGGCGCGCACGAACCCTCAACCGCCACGGTGCGCGTCCGCCGCGAGCAGGGCCAGCCCTTCGAGCTCGCTGGCCGGACAAGGGCGGCTGAAGTGGTAACCCTGCAGAAGGTCGACGCCCAGTTCGCGCAGGACCTGCGCCGTGGCCTCGTCCTCCACGCCTTCAGCCACGGTGCGCAGGCGCAGGGCCTGGGCCATGCTGACGATGCCCTGCGTCATGCGCCGGCCCTCCTCGCTGTGCATCCGGCGCACGAAGGAAATGTCGATCTTCAGCTCGCTGATCGGCAACTCGTGCAGCTGCGACAGCGATGCATAACCCGTACCGAAATCGTCAATGGACAAGGTGAAGCCAGCCCCGGCCAGCTGGCGCAGGCGCTCTTCGGCGAACTCCACGTCCATCAGGGCCACGGACTCGGTGATTTCCAGCACCAGCGCATGGGGGTCCAGGCCATACTCCTCGACATCGGCCAGCAGCATGGACATGAAGTCCGTCGCGAAGAGCTGGCGCTTGGAGATGTTGACCGACAGCGTCAGCCCCGGATGGGTCCGGCGCCAGGCACGGAACTGCTCAAAGGCCCGGCGACGGACCAGCAGGCCGAGTTCCCCGATCAGGCCCAGGTTTTCCGCCATCGGGATGAAGCTGCCAGGCGAGATCCAGCCCAGGTCGGGATCGTGCCAGCGCGCCAGCGCCTCCACCCCGACCAGGCGCGCCCGGCCATCGGGCAGGGGCTCGGCCGCCACCAGCGGCTGGAACCAGACGGCGATGCGTCGCTCCCGGATGGCCTGGGCCAGACGCGTCTGGATGTAGAGCTCCTTCTTGCCCAGGCCCTTGGATGACATGTCGGCGAACAGCTGGAAGTTGTTGCGCCCCTGGGATTTGGCGTAGAACATGGCCCGGTCGGCCCGGGCCAGCAGGCTGTCGATGTCCCCCTCGCCCTCGTCATCGGGATAGACCGCGATGCCCATGCTGAAGGTGGCATTGATGCTCAAGCCGTCCAGCACGATCGTCTGGCGCATGGACTCCACCATCTTTTGCGCGACCTGCCGCACGGCATCGGCGCTGTGCAGATCGGGCAGCAGCACCACAAACTCGTCGCCCCCCCAGCGCGCCAGGGTGTCCCCCTCGCGCAAGCATCCCTTGAGAAGTTGGGCCAGCGTCAGCAGCAGGGCATCCCCCGCCTTGTGACCATAGGCGTCATTGATGTTCTTGAAATGGTCGAGGTCGATGAAACACACCGCCACATGGTTGCCGGTGCGCGCCGCCTGCTGGATGGCCTGCTTGATGCGGTCTTCCAGCAGCACGCGGTTGGGCAGCCCGGTCAGCGCGTCGTGCAGCGCCATATAGCTGATGTGGCGCTCCTGCAGATAGCTCTTGGTGATATCGCGCAATACGCCACGCACACCGGAGATCTCGCCCGTCTCGGCACGCTCGACCACAAACCGGCACTCCAGCCACTGCTCGGACCGTGCCGGCGACTGGAAGCGGTAGCGCCCGCGGAACTCGTCCTTCTTGCCGGTTGCCAGGCTGAGGAAATGGAGCTCGAAGGCACTGCGGTCCTCTTCATTGAGGTGCTCCATCAGGCTGACATCCGACGTCGGGGTGGCGCCGATCAGCAGCCACCAGCCGCTGTTCGCACTGACAATGCGTCCCCGTGCGTCTAGCTCGATCACCGCCTCTTCCAGCAGATCCAGCGTGCGCACGAAGGAGTGCTGCTCGGCGGCACGGGTCTTCTCCTTGCCCAGCGCCGCATGCAAGGCCTCGAAAGGCTGGCGTACGCTGTTGACGAAAACCGCGCGGTAGATGAAGTAGTAGCTGACGATCTTGTAGAGGTGGCCGGTTGCATTGACCAGGTCCGTGACGCGCTCATAACGCGTGAAAAACAGCTCGGAGAGTCCGGCAATGGCGGCGGCGGCAAACAGGTCGAGATCGCTGGCATGCGACGACGACGTGCCGGCTCGATGACGCTGCCGGTAATAGAACAGCGCAGCAGCGCTGCCGTAGACCGCAAACAGCACGTACTCCAGGCGGACCTTGAAGGGCGTCAAGCCCTGCCCGGGCACGAACAAGGCCGGCAGCAGGTCCGGCCGGACCAAGATCAGCCAGTAGACCAGCGCCACATAACCCAGCACGGCGGTCATCAGCCCGTGACGGATGTGCGGTGTGCCCAGCGGGCGCCAGGACCGCAGGGCGATGGCCAGCAGGCCGACGGCCACCAGCAGGCGCGCGGGCAGCCAGAAGGCGATGGCCTTGCCTGGGCTGGACGGCGTCACCAGATCCGGCATCCCGGCGTAGGACAGGGTGTGGCCAAAGTCGAGCAAAGCGGTGGCGAACAACACCACGCCCAGGATCACGATATTGCCCGGGCGCTCGCTCGAATAGGCATGCCAGGCGATGCCGAAGCCGAGCATGGAGACGATGATGGAGGCCACCTCCAGCGTGGTGTGCAACACCAGGAACTGGCTGGCCGGGATGTCGACGGCCAGCGCGCCGGTCCACAAGAGTGTGCAGAGCAGGGCCATGATGCCGACGCCCGCCAGGACAGGTCTTGCGCTGTGTCTTTCTACCTGAATCGTTTTCTTGTTGTGCATGCTTGCCGGTGACATCCAGTCTCCCTGCTTTTTGTTGTCAGCTGCCTGCTGCGCAGGACACGTGCTCCCCGATCGCGGCCGCCAGACGTCCGCGATCCATGCAAAATGCTGGTCAAAGCATACCAGCCCCGTCTTTGATCCTTCAACATGCTCAAGTACCAGACCGTTCCCGTCACCGCCTTCGAACAGAACTGCTCCATCGTCTGGTGTGACGAGACCCTGGAAGCCGCGGTCATCGACCCGGGCGGCGACCTGCCCCGCATCACCGCTGCCGTGGCACGGCTGGGTGTCACGCTCAAGGCCATCTGGCTGACCCACGCCCATCTCGACCACGCCGGCGGCACAGCCGAGTTGTCGCGCCAGCTGGGCCTGCCCATCATCGGTCCGCACCCGGGCGACCAGTTCTGGATCGACGGCCTGGCCGAGCAGAGCCGCCGTTTCGGCCTGCCGCCGGCCGAGGCCTTCACCCCGACCCGCTGGCTGCAGGACGGCGACACCGTCAGCATCGGCCACTGCACGCTCAACGTACGGCACTGCCCGGGGCACACGCCGGGGCACGTGGTCTTCCACTCCCCTGAAGCGCAGCGCGCCTTCGTCGGTGACGTGCTGTTTGCCGGTTCGATCGGCCGCACCGACTTCCCCCAGGGCAACCACGCCGACCTGATCCGCAGCATCACCGAGCGACTGTGGCCCATGGGCAACGACACCGTCTTCATCCCCGGCCACGGCCCCGAAAGCACCTTCGGCCGCGAACGCCAGAGCAATCCTTTCGTCGGCGGGACGTGAGCGCCCGCTCATGTCTTTCCATACATGGCTGTGAACCTGCACAAAGACCATGCACACCGCTCATCTAAGCGCTGCTGTCTGCCGATATTCTGAATAATCAAGACCAGTGTCTGAATTCTTCAGGGTTAGTCATGAACTCGCTACGCGCCCACTGGGTGGCGCTGGCCGTCTGTTCCGCAGCGGCTGGCCCCGCAGTGGCACAGAATATTTATACCGATCTGGGCCTGCCCGGCCTGTACTCGCTCAGCGGCAGCCTGAGCCTGCGCGCTGATTCCAGCCCGGGCCTGAACTGGAATCGCGCCGGCAGCGAGGGCCTGGTGGATAACGGCGCCGGACTCCAGGCGAACCGCGCCCGGGTGTATGCCGACTGGTTCCCCTTTGGTGGCGGCCTGCGTCTCGTGGGTGGCGTCAACCTCACCGAGAACCGGCCAGAGCTCGTCAACGCACCGGCGAACGGCTGGTCCGTCAACCCGAACAGCCCGCGCCTGAAGTACCCCAACTCCTCGACCTATCTGGGCATAGGCTACGGGCAGCACGCCCTCTCGAGCAAGGGCTTGGGCTTTTATGCCGACATGGGCGTCTCACTGAGCACCCTGCCGGCCGACGCCGACAGCAGCCAGGGCGGCGGCGCCAGTTCGGCGGCGGGCATGGAAGGCTGGCGCTCACAGACCAACGGCTGGCTGGGCTTTCGCTACCTGCCCAGCGTTTCGCTTGGCCTGATCTACCGCTACTGACGCGCTACGCCCGAGCGCTTCGGGCTCCTCGCGCTGTGCCCGACTACCACCAGGGGTTACCGATAGCCCGCGCGCCCTTGTTTTGAAATAATCGTGGCCTGAATTTCCTTTTTACCCCCCTGAAATGAAAAAATACCTCATCAGCTTCGGCCTGCTCGCCGGCTTGGGCACCAACGTCCAGGCGCAAGACATCTATGGCGGCATCGGCTTGCCCGGCCTTTACACCCTGGGTTATGCCCACCCGGTCAGCCAGAGCTGGGGCGTGCGCGGCGAGTACGCGGGCGGCCTGTCGGCCAGCGCCAACGGTACCGACAACGGCGTGCGCTACGACGCCACCTTCAAATCCAGCCGCGCCGGCCTCTTTGCCGACTGGTTCCCCTTCAGCGGTGGCTTTCGCCTGGTCGGCGGCGTCACGGCCAACGACACCAAGCTGACCGTGAATGGCGTGGGCGGCCCCAACACCACCATCGGCAATGTCACGACCGACACCACCGGCAAGAAATTCAACGTCAACCTGAAATACCCGAGCACCACCGCCTACCTGGGCCTGGGCTACGGCCACCATGTCTCGACCAAGGGCCTGGGCTTTTACGCCGACGTCGGCGTCACCCTCGGCTCGTTCACGGCCGAGATCGATACCGACCTGGTGGGCTACAACGGCATCACCCAGGCCGACGTCGATGCACAGAAGAAGAAGATGAACGACTCCCTCGGGGGCCTGGGCTACCTGCCCAGCGTTTCCGTCGGCATGGTCTATCGCTTCTGATCCGCATCCGGCCCTCCCGAAAAAAATGCGCAGCCCGGCTGCGCCTTTTTCATGGCCGGCTGGTGCTGCGAGGTGACGCCGGCGAGCGTGCCCGCTCGTACAGCGGCAGCACCTTGGGAAGGTTCTTCTCGATCTCGGCGATGCGCGTCTTGCCCGAAGGATGGGTCGAGAGCCACTGCGGCGGCGCGCCCTTGCTGGCGGCGCTCATCTTCTGCCACAGGCTGACACCGGCACGCGGGTCGTAGCCGGCGCGCGCGGCCAGCTCCAGGCCGACCAGGTCCGCCTCCGATTCATCGCTGCGGCTGAACTCCAGCGCCAGCAGATTGGCGCCGCCGCGCGCCACGCCATCGGTCAGGCGCGGATCCACCCCCAGCCAGGCGGCCACCACCGCACCGCCCACGCGTGCCACGCCCTGGGTCACGGCGCCCTTGCCCATGCGCTCGCGCGCATGTTCACGCAGCGCGTGCGCCATCTCGTGGCCCATGACCATGGCCACCTCATCGTCGCTGAGCTGCAACCGGTCCAGGATGCCGGTATAGAAGGCGATCTTGCCGCCCGGCATACAAAAGGCATTGACCTGCGACGAGTTGATCACGCTGACCGACCACTTCCAGTCCTGCGCGCGCGGATTCCACGCCAGCGCGTGGGGAATGATCTTCCTGGCGATGGCCTGCAGCCGCTGCACCTGCGGATGGTCCCTGGGCAGCAAGGCATGCTTGCTGGCGGCCTGCATCTGGAGCTGGGTGTATTGCTGCTCGGCCGTTTTCTCGACCTGCTCGGCCGACACCAGCTTGGTGAAGGCCGAGTTCTTGCCCACGTCCACGCCGTCCCGCTGCGGCGCGGGACGCTCGTTGCACCCCGTCAGCAGCAGGGCGGCCAGCAGCAGGGCACTCAGGGCGGCAAAGGAAAGTCGTCTGGTTTCGATCATGGGCATGGTGAGCAGGAGGGCTACGCTTATTATTCCCTGCATGACATCAAGTGCGCCCGAACCGGACCAACTCAAGCCCTCCTGGGCCGACACGCTGCGCGTCTACCTTGAACCCGCCACCCTGCGCATGCTGGCCCTGGGCTTTGCGGCCGGACTGCCCCTGCTGCTGGTACTGGGCACGCTGAGCTTCCGTCTGCGCGAGGCCGGCGTGGACCGCGGCACCATCGGCGAGCTGAGCTGGGTCGGCCTGGCCTATGCCTTCAAATGGGCCTGGGCGCCGCTGGTGGACCGCCTGCCGCTGCCGGGCCTGACACGCTGGCTGGGCCTGCGCCGCAGCTGGCTGCTGTTCTCGCAGGCGGCGATCATGGCCGGGTTGGCCGGCATGGCGCTGGCGAACCCTCAGGACGGTTTGCAGGTCGTGGTCTGGTGTGCACTGGCCGTGGCCTTTGCCTCGGCCACGCAGGACATCGCGCTCGATGCCTTCCGCATCGAATCGGCCGGGGCCGAGCGCCAGGCCGCGCTGGCGGCGGCCTACCAGACCGGCTACCGCATGGCCATGATCTGGGCCGGCGCCGGCGTGCTGTGGCTGGCCGCCCGGGCCGAGATCAACGCCACAGGTTACCAGAATGCCGCCTGGGCCACCGCCTACCTGGTCATGGCGACTAGCATGCTGCCCGGTGTGCTGACGGTGCTGCTCTCACGCGAACCTATGCGCCGCGAACTCCCGCCGGCGCGCAACCTGGGTGAGTGGCTGCAGGGCGCCATGGTGGAGCCGTTCACCGATTTCCTGAGCCGCTACAAGTGGCAGGCCGGCCTGATCCTGGCGCTGATCGCGGTCTATCGCATCAGCGACGTGGTCATGGGCATCATGGCCAATCCCTTTTACGTGGACATGGGCTACACCAAGGACGAGGTCGCGGCCGTGACCAAGATCTACGGCGTCATCATGACCCTGGTGGGCGCCTTCGTGGGCGGCGTGCTGGCCATGCGCCTGGGCGTGATGCGCGTGCTCATGCTGGGCGCCGTGCTCAGTGCGGCCAGCAACCTGCTGTTCGCCTGGCTGGGCACGCGCGGGCATGATGTGACGGCGCTGATCTTCGTGATCTCGGCCGACAACCTCTCCAGCGGCATCGCCTCGGCGGCCTTCATCGCCTACCTCTCCAGCCTCACCAACATCAGCTACTCGGCCACGCAGTACGCGCTGTTCAGTTCCATGATGCTGCTGGCGCCCAAGTTCATCGCGGGTTTCTCGGGCCACTACGTGGACGCCTATGGCTACAGCCATTTCTTCGTCTCCACCGCCTTGCTGGGCCTGCCCGTGCTGCTGCTGGTGGGGCTGGCGGCACGCGCCACCCGGCGGGCCCACAACTGAAGCGTTTACCTATCTTTACCGCCGCGACAAGGGCGGCTGACGGCCGCCGCCCATCATGAGGGCATGAGCGATAGACTTGCCGAAATGAACCAGCCCCTGCTGATGATCGAGGATGACGCCCGCCTGGCCGCCATGGTCAGCGAGTACCTGGCGCAGTCCGGTTACACGGTGGACATCGCGGGCAGCGGCGAAGAAGGCCTGGCCCGGCTGCAAGCCGCTCATCCGGCACCCCTGTTGCTGGTGCTCGACCTCATGCTGCCCGACATGGACGGTCTGGAAATCTGCCGACGCATCCGCGCCCTGCCCTCGGCCCTGGCCCAGACCCCCATCCTGATGCTCACCGCCAAGGGCGACCCCATGGACCGCGTGATCGGCCTGGAGATGGGTGCTGACGACTACCTGGCCAAACCCTTCGAGCCGCGCGAACTGCTGGCGCGCATCCGCGCCGTGCTGCGCCGCCGTGGCGGCAACGGGCCGGCACCGGCCAGCCAATTGCGCTTCGGCTCCCTGGCCATCGACCGCGACGCGCGCACGGTCAGTGTCAACGGCCAGGCCTGCGAACTCACCTCCTACCAGTTCGACCTGCTGGTCGCACTGGCCGAGCGCGCCGGGCGCGTGCTCACGCGCGACCAGCTCATGGAAGCGGTACGCGGGCGCGAGCTGGAAGCCTTCGACCGCTCGATCGACGTGCACATGGGCCGCATCCGCGCCGCCATCGAGGCCGACCCGAAAGCACCCAAGCGCATCCTGACCGTGCGCGGCGTGGGCTACGTCTTCGCCCGCCAGCAGGACTAGGGCCTGTTCACACTCATTTCTCAAGATGCGTTGCGAATCAAAAAGGTCATGCGCAAGGCGTGAAACGCAGCCGGGGTCGCCCCCCGGCAAGGCTTCGCAACGCGGCGCATGGCCTTTTTGGTCGCAACCCGAAGGGAATGGGGTGCAAACGGCGCCACTCGTTGTTGCACTCCTCGCCC
>JAXMMJ010000089.1:0-4485 GCA_034366585.1 Hylemonella sp. | reverse complement strand
AGGCACCATGTCGTCGGGCTGGGCGCCCAGCTGCACGCACAGGTCCACCACCCAGGCGTAGACCTGGCGCGACTGCTCCAGGTTGCCATGCACGGCGTCCTTGATGGCGCGCATGCCATCAGCCTGCACACAGCGGTAGTTGCCGGTGAGCAGCATGGCCCACTTGGCCAGCGGCACGAAGATAGAGTCGTGCACCTTGAGCTTGACCGGAATGTCCAGCGCTTCGCCGTCCACGGTGAGGCGGGCGGCGGTGATGTCGGCTTCCATCTGCTCGAGCATGGCGGTGTGCGCCGGGTTCGCGAAGCCGGCTGCCTTGAAGTTGGTGGGCAGGCCGACTTGCAGGACGTTCGGCTGCTCTTCCGGCGGACGGAAGGCTTGCGGATCGGGGCTGCACAGGGTCATGAGGCCGGGCTCGAAGTGCTCCCAGACGGTAGCGTCGTGGTAGCAGGCACGCAGGGCGCTGGCATCCAGGCCGGGAATGCGGGCCAGGTAAGGCAGCGGGGGCATGTTCATGATGGACATGCAGGGCACCTTGGCCAGGGCAATGGCCTTCATCAACTCACGCATGCCGGGGGCGCTGTACTGCGGTTCCTGCATGGCCAGGCACACCAGGTCGTACTGCTCGGCCTTGGCCTGCGAGGGAGAGACCGCGTCGAGCTTGCCGGGCAGCTGGCGCGAATCGATCTCGACCAGGCCCTCACGGCCCTTGACCGGAATGCGCACGCGGGTGCCTTCGCGGTTGATCAGCTCGGCGGTCTCGCGACGGCACACCAGGCTGACGGAGTGCCCAGCCATGAGCAGCTTGCTGGCGAGCAGTGAGCCATAAGAGGCCCCCAGGATCAGGACGTTGAATTTCTTGCTCATGATGATTAATGCCCTTGCGGGTCCGTAGTTTTAGAAATCGTTTCAGCAGGGGCTGCCTGAGGGAAGAAACAGGCAACCGGCTTGGTATGGCGCAAATATATAAACAGCTACTAATAAGGTAAATTCATTTTTTATGCTGTCACAGAATAAAACTTCTTATTAATTTTATTGAATGACGTCATTTCCAAAAGTAATCAAAATCGTCCCGGAAATTGCACGGGGCTGACGGACCTGCGAAAACGCAGGCGCGTCAGCCCCGTGGCTGGGTGTCAGATGCTTAGTGGAACTGCTCTTCTTCGGTGGAGCCGGTCAGCGCGGTGACGCTGGACTTGCCACCCTGGATGACGGTGGTGACGTCGTCGAAGTAGCCGGTGCCGACTTCCTGCTGGTGGGACACGAAGGTGTAACCACGGTCGCGGGCGGCGAATTCGGGTTCCTGCACGCGCTCCACGTAGGCGGTCATGCCGCGCTTCACGTAGTCCTGCGAGAGGTCGAACATGTTGTACCACATGGAGTGGATGCCCGCGAGCGTGATGAACTGGTACTTGTAGCCCATGGCGCCGAGCTCGCGCTGGAACTTGGCGATGGTGGCGTCGTCCAGGTTCTTCTTCCAGTTGAAGGACGGCGAGCAGTTGTAGGCCAGCATCTTGCCCGGGTGGACCTTGTGCACGGCGTCGGCGAACTTCTTGGCGAAGTCCAGGTCGGGCGTGCCGGTCTCGCACCACACCAGATCGGCGTAGCGGGCGTAGGCGTTGGCACGGGCGACGGCCTGGTCCAGGCCCTTGCGGGTCTTGTAGAAACCTTCGGCGGTGCGCTCACCGGTCAGGAAGGGCTTGTCGATCTCGTCGTAGTCGGAGGTCAGCAGGTCGGCGGCCTCGGCGTCGGTACGGGCGATCACCAGGGTGGGCACGCCCATGACGTCGGCGGCCATGCGCGCGGCGATCAGCTTCTGGCAGGACTCGCGGGTGGGCAGCAGCACCTTGCCACCCATGTGGCCGCACTTCTTGACGGAGGCCAGCTGGTCTTCCCAGTGCACGCCACCGGCGCCGGCGCGGATCATGGCCTTCATCAGTTCGAAGGCGTTGAGCACGCCGCCGAAACCGGCTTCGGCATCGGCCACGATGGGGGCGAAGTAGTCGATGTAGTCCTTGTGGCCGGCGTCGATGCCCTTGGAATGCTGGATCTCGTCAGCGCGACGGAAGGTGTTGTTGATGGTTTCCACGACCTTGGGCACCGAGTCCACCGGGTAGAGGGACTGGTCCGGGTACATGGACGAATAGGTGTTGTTGTCGGCGGCAACCTGCCAGCCCGACAGGTAGATGGCCTTCACGCCGGCCTTGACCTGCTGCATGGCCTGGCCACCCGTCAGTGCGCCCAGGCAGTTGACGTAGGGCTCGGTGTGCAGCATGTCCCACAGCTTCTCGGACGTGCGGCGGGCAATGGTGTGCTCGATCGGGAAGGAGCCACGCAGGCGCACCACGTCGGCCGCGCTGTAGCCGCGCTCGACACCCTTCCAGCGCGGGTTGGTGGCCCAGTCCTTTTCCAGGGCGGCGATCTGTTGCTCACGGCTGAGTTGTTCGGTCAGGGTTTGCGGCATGGTGTAACTCCTAAAGCAGGTGGATGAAACCGTTCGATTCCGGGGCGGCGGTGCAGCCTGGCTCGATGGGTCTACTTTAAGTCTTGTATAAGACTTTGGAAACCTCTTGTGTCTTATACAAGACATTTTTTATTTCATTAAAAATCAAAGACTTACGTCATTTGATTTGCAATGTGAAATTCAATATCTCGTATTGAGAAAATTTGCTGCGATGCGTCAGTGATAGATTTCAAATTGTGGAACGGAGTGGGCTGGTTTTGAAATGCAGCCGCGACAGCCCGCCGCGATCCGACACCGCAATGCCGCAGACCGGGTGCGGCACGCAGAAACAGGCGTCAGCGGCGCTGCAACCAGTCGCCCGTGGTGATGCGCGGCCGGCCGCGTACGCGTGCCGGATCGATTTCGTAGACGAGGCAACGCAAGGGCCGGCCGTCGAGCACGAGCTCGACGTGGCGGCGCGCGTACTCGCCGCTGGGCACGGGCGCCACCTCCTCGATCACATCGAGCTGGCGCTCCAGTTCGGGGGTGATGGCATAGACCTCGCCCAGCACCGGCTCCGTGCCATCCAGGAGCAGGCCGGGATAGGGCCCGAGGTCATAGAGCACGCCGCCGATGCGTGCCTGCCCCAGGTAACACGGCGCCGGCTGCAGGCGGTTGATGTCGTTGGCTTCGCCGCGGCGCAGCGTGCCGTAGACGAAAACATGAAGGTCGGGCGGGGCAGTCATGGGGCGGCGGCTGACAAGGGCTCCTGAGGGCGTTCAAGCGGCTCGCCGGGCCTTTTCAGGCGACAGCGTGGGTCGCGGCGGGCGCGCCACCGGGCCGCCTTCGCGGCACACCCCGGGCGCCGCACCGCCGTCACCTCGGAACGCGCTGAAGAAATCACGCGCGAAAAAGCGGCCTCCCCAGAGGAGAAACGGGGGTGGCAGCGGGTCAGTGCGCGCATGGTTCTCCTCTCGCCGCAGAGCGTGTTGAGCCCCTCCAGAAGGCGTCTCCAGAGGGGAAAAAGCGATTTGCAGAGCGTAGCAGCCCGAAAATCACGATGAAAAAAACAACATCTCAGAGGGAGAAAACGCACTTTTCGCTTGGAGATGCGTTTTTTCTCCTATAGCATCCGCAATACCAGAGAGGAAGCAGTTCCCTCTGGTGATTAATCAACTTCTAGAAGAGGAATTCAATCATGGCAACTGCAAAGAAGAAGGCTCCGGCCAAGAAAGCTCCGGCCAAGAAGGTCGCTGCGAAAAAGGCTCCCGCTAAAAAGGCGGTAGCGAAGAAGGCTCCGGCGAAGAAGGCCGCTGCCAAGAAGGCTCCGGCCAAGAAGCCGGCTGCGAAGAAGGCTCCGGCGAAGAAAGCCGCTGCCAAGAAGGCTCCGGCCAAAAAGGCCGCTGCGAAGAAAAAGGCTCCTGCCAAGAAGCGCACCCCCAACGCAGCTTTCATGAAGCCGCTGACCCCGAGCCCGGCCCTGGCCGCAGTGGTGGGTTCCGCTGGCCTGCCGCGTACGGAAGTCGTGAGCAAGCTGTGGGCTTACATCAAGAAGAACAAGCTGCAGGACAACGTCAACAAGCGCAACATCAACGCTGACGACAAGCTGAAGGCGATCTTCGGCAAGGCGCAAGTCTCGATGTTCGAGATGGCTGCCCTGATCGGCAAGCACCTCAAGTAATCGGCTCACCCCGCTTACGAAAAAGCCGGCTGCAAAGCCGGCTTTTTTTATGCCTGGCCGCGGCGCTCGCCGCAGCCTGCCCTCCCCTCAATCCTTGGCCTGGCGCGCCAGCGCCGCCTGCGTGATGGCGCCCAGGGTGCCGCGGGTGGTGATGACCTCGGGGTCGAGCATGACCTCGATCAGGGTGCCTTCGGGCCGGGCCACCGCGGCTTTCAGCTCCGCCTCGAACTCGGCCGTGCGCGTGACACGCGCGCCGGCGTAGCCGTAGGCGCGTGCCAGGGCCACGAAGTCCGGGTTCTGCAGCTGCGAGCCGCTGACGTGCTGCGGATACTCGCGCTCCTGGTGCATGCGGATGGTGCCGTAC
>JAXMMJ010000088.1:0-22572 GCA_034366585.1 Hylemonella sp. | reverse complement strand
GAGCGCGCCGCCGCGCTGGCGCGGCAGGACATCCACAACGCGGCGGCGCTGATCGTGGACCACCACAGTTTCGAGGTGCTGGCCTATGTGGGCAACAACGAGTGGGCGGTGAACAACGAGCGCGGCCATGCGGTGGATCTGATCCGCCGCCCGCGCAGCACGGGCAGCATCCTCAAGCCCTTCCTCTATGCGGCCATGCTGGACGCTGGCGAGATCCTGCCCGGCACGCTGGTAGCCGACGTGCCCACGCAGTACGGCGGCTACATGCCGGAGAACTTCGACCACGGCTACCGCGGCGCGGTACCGGCGGAAGTGGCGCTGGCGCAGTCGCTCAACGTGCCCTCGGTGCGCATGCTCAAGCAGCACGGCGTACAGCGTTTCTACGAGTACCTGCGCCAGTTCGGCATGAGCACCCTCACCCGCAAGCCGGACGACTACGGCCTGACGCTGATCCTGGGCGGGGCCGAGGCCACGCTGCGCGACGTGGCGTCCATGTACGCCAATATGGCTGACATCGCGCGCAAGGACGGCCCGGCCGCGCCCATCCACTACCGCCGCCTCAAGCTGCTGGCCGACGGCGACAGCACCGGTGGCAAGGTCGCCGAGATCAGCCCCGGTGCGGCCTGGCTGACGCTGCGCGCCCTGCTCGAGGTGGCGCGCCCCAACGAGGAAGGCTACTGGAAGAGTTTTGCCAGCAGCCGGCGCATCGCCTGGAAGACCGGCACCAGCTGGGGCCTGCGCGATGCCTGGGCCGTGGGCAACACGACCCGACACACCGTGGCCGTGTGGGCCGGCAACGCCAGCGGCGAAGGCCGCCCGGGCCTGACCGGGGCCACGGCAGCGGCCCCCATCCTGTTCGACCTGTTCAATCGCCTGGAGCCGGCCGGCTGGTTCAACCCGCCCGCGCAGCATCTCAAGGAGGTGGAGGTCTGCGCCAACGACGGTTACCTGGCCAACGGCAATTGCGAGGTCGAACGGCAATGGGCGCCGCGCGACAGCCACTTCGACCAGCTCAGCCCGCACAACATCCGCGTGCACCTGGACCGCACGCGCCGCCAGCGCGTGGACAGCGGCTGCGAGCGCGTGGCCCACATGGTGCAGGCCAGCTGGTTCGTGCTGCCGCCGGGACCGGAGTTCTTCTACCGCCGGCACCATGGCGACTACAAGGTGCTGCCGCCCTACCGCAGCGACTGCGCGGGCAGCGGCCCCTCACGCGCGCCGATCGAGTTCCTCTACCCCACGGCGGGCACGCGCATCTACATCCCGATGGACCTGGCCGAGACGAAAAGCCGGGTCGTGTTCGAGGCCGTGCACCGCGAGCGCGAGACCACGCTGCACTGGCACCTGGACGATACCTACATCGGCAGCACGCGCACCTTCCACCAGCGCGCGCTGGACATCCCGGTGGGCACGCACAGCGTGACGGTGGTGGACCCGCAGGGCAACCGCCTGTCGCGCCAGTTCGAGGTGCTGGCGCAGGAGCGCTAGCGCGGCGCTTTCAGCGCGTCCTGCGAGAAACCGGCGATGCGCTTGTAGTTCTCCGAGATCTGGCGCAGCTCTTCCTGGCTGATCAAATCGTCGATGTGGCGGAAAGGCTTGCCGCCGCTGAGTTCGTCGACCTTGATGTTGATGAGATCGGGCGGCGCCGTCCGGTTGGTGCGCACCACGCGCGCCGTGGCTTCCACGCGGGCCTGGTCGTAGATCTGCAGGGCGGCCTGCGGGTCGGGGGTGACCGCCAGCAGCTCGGCCAGCGTGCGCGCATCGATCAGGCCCTGGGCGGCGCCATTGGAGCCGCGCGGGTACATGGGATGGGCCGCGTCGCCCATGAAGGTCACGCGGTCAAAGGTCCAGCGCGCCACCGGGTCCTTGTCGACCATGGGGTACTCGAGGATGTACTGGGCGTTGGCGATGAGGGCGGGCACGTCGAGCCAGTCGAACTTCCAGTCGGCGTAGATGGCCTCGAAGTCGGCCTTGTTGCCGGGGCGGTTCCAGTCGTTCATGGACTCGCCCTCGTGCTGGATCTCGGCCATCCAGTTGATGAGCTGGTTGCCCTGCCCGTCCACGTTGTCGACGATGGGGTAGATCACCATCTTGCCGGTGTGGATGGACCCCACGCGCATATAACTCTTGCCCGTCAGGATGGGCTTGTGCACGGTGACACCGCGCCAGGTGTTGATGCCGGCGAAGGCCACCTTCTCGTCCGGGTAGAACTGGCGGCGGATGGTGGAGTTGACGCCGTCACAGGCGATCACGATGTCGGCCCGCACGCTGGGGCGCTTGTTCCCACTGGCATCGACGAAATGTACGGTGGCCCCCAGTGCGTCCTGCTCCACCCCCGTGCAGCGGTGGTCGGTGTGGATATGCTGCGGGCCGATCTGCGCCAGCGCCTCCTCGTACAGGATGCGGTGCAGCTTGCCGCGGTGGATGCCCACCTCCGGGTGGGGATAACCGGCGTGCCGCCCGCGCGGCTCCTTGTAGATGTACTGGCCGTAGCGGTTGAAGAACACGCTCTCCAGGTTCTCGATGCCCACGGCTTCGAGCTTGCCCTGCACGCCCAGCGCGGCCAGCTCGCGCATGGCGTGCGGCAACAGGGTGATGCCCACGCCCAGCTCCTTGACCTCGGGCACGGCCTCGTACACGTCGCAGGCGATGCCCCTCTGGTGCAGGGACAGGGCCAGGCCCAGACCGGCAACGCCCCCGCCCACGACGGCGATGCGGGTACCCTGATGCAACTCGCCCATGGACTTACTCCGCCTTGATGTCGTTGCGCCGGATCACCGCGCCCCAGCGCGGGTAGTCCTTGTTCACGATGCTCATGAGCTCATTCTGCGTGGACGAGGCCGCGTCCAGGCCGGCCTTGCCCAGCACCTCGCGTACTTCGGGCAACTTGAGGATGGCGGCGATCTCGCCGTTCAGGCGCTGCTGCACGGCCGCAGGCGTTTTGCTCGGCACGAAGAAGGCGTACCAGAGGTCCACGTCGACGCCCTTGGCGCCCAGTTCCTCAAAGGTGGCCACGTTGGGCGACACCGGATGGCGCTTGGGGCTGCCCACGGCCAGGGCGTTGAGCCGCCCGCTGTTGACGAAGCCCTGCGCCACGTGCACCGGCAGGAAGCCGACGTTGAGCTCACCCGCGAGCAGGTCCGTGGTGTAGCCGGCCGTGCCGCGGTAGGGCACGTGCAGCATGAAAGTCTGCGTCTGCACCTTGAAGAGTTCCATGGCCATGTGGTGTGGCGTGCCGACACCGGGCGAGCCGTAGCTGATGCTGCCGGGGCGCGCACGCGCCTTGTCCAGCAGGTCCTGCAGGGACTTGATGCCGGTCTTGGGGTTGGACACCAGCATCAGCGTGCCCCAGGCCGCCATGGAGACGGGGGCGAAGTCCTTCACCGGGTCGAAGGGCACGTTCTTGTAGAGCTGCGAGGCCATGAGCATGGTGTTGGCGCCCATGAGCACGGTGTAGCCGTCGGGGCTGCTCTTGGCCACCTGGTCGGCACCGATGTTGCCGCTGGCGCCCGGCGCATTGGCCACCACCACGGGCTGGCCCAGGCGCTCGGACAGTCGCGGCGCCACGGTGCGGGCGATGGTGTCCATGCCGGTGCCCGGCGTGAAGGGCACGATGATGCGCACGGTCTGCGCGGGCCAGGTCTGGGCGCCGGCAGCGCCGGCCAGCAGGAGCAGCCCTGCGCACAGATGCTTGATCGTCTTCATCTCGGTCTCCTCGTCTCGTGGGTTACTTCAGTTTGAACACGGTTTCGGCATTGGTCTGGAAGAACTGGCGCTTGTGCTCCAGCGGCATGTCCATGGCGTCGAGCAGGTTCACTTCATCGGGCGCGTACTGGTAGGGATAGTCCATGGCGTACATCACGCGGTCGGTTCCCATGAAATCCTGCGTGAACTTGATGGCCTGTTCCCAGGCCACGCCGCTGTTGGTGATGTAGAAGTGCTCGCGCAGGTACTCGCTGGGGCGCTTGCGGATGGGCTGGATGCTAGGGTAGCGTTTGGACTTCACCGTGGCCTGGTGCATGTAGTCCAGGCGGTAGGCCCAGAAAGGCAGCGCCTCGCCCATGTGGCCCAGGATCATGCGCAGTTTCGGGAAACGGTCGAACACGCCGGCGGTGATGATGCGCATGGCGTGCAGGCCGGTCTCCACGCCGAAGCCGTAGATGGCGCCGTCCAGGCCGCATTCCTGGAAGGGCTGCAGCATGCCGGGCGGCAGCGCATTGGGGTGCAGGTAGATGGGCGCGTCATTCGCCTCGGCAGCGGCGAAGATGTCCCAGAACTTGGGATCGGACAGGTACTCGCCCTGGGTGTGCGAGTTGATGATGACCGAGTGCATGCCGAGCTTGCGCACGCCGCGCTCGATCTCCTTGGCGGCAGCGGCCGGGTCCTGCGGGGCGATGGCAATCATGCCGGCCAGGCGCGTGGGGTGGCGGCGCACGGCTTCGGCCAGCTGGTCATTGGCGGTTTGCACGAAGGACACGGCGGTGGCCTTGTCCATGACCTGCGCGGCCGGCGAGGTCAAGGCGAGCACGGCCATGTCCACACCTGCCGCGTCCATGTGCTGCAGGCGCAGCTGGTCCAGGTCCAGCAGGCCACGCATGATGTGCTGTGCCCGCTCGCTGGGGCTGCTCATGTAGAAGCCCATCAGGCCGCGAAATCCAGGGTCGGCGTCACCACGCTCCAGGATCTTCTTGTAGATGTCGATCATCTCCTGCGTGGCAAACGCCTCTTCGGTGGCGATGCGCAGGTAGGGTGCCTTTTGCGGGGCGGCCGGGTTGGCCAGATTGGGGAGCTTGATCTCCATGCCGTCGATCCTGGGTATTGATAAGAACTCTTACCATCCTAAGGTCAGGACCGACCCACCGACACTGAGGTTTCTACTGATGCTGCCCCGGGGAACCGGGAGACAGGCCCGGGAATCAAGCCGCGGAGTTGCCGGAGGCGATGCCCCACTTGGCCAGCGCCTGGTCGTCGCTGACGCGGGCATCGACCCAGCGCGCGCCTTCGGGCGTCTGTTCCTTCTTCCAGAACGGGGCCTGGGTCTTGAGGTAGTCCATCAGGAACTCGCAGGCCTGGAAACTCTCGCCGCGATGCGCCGAGGTGACCACCACCAGCACGATCTGGTCCAGCGGCAACAGCGGCCCCACGCGGTGGATGACGCGCGCAGCGTAGATGTCGAAACGCTGGAAGGCCGCATCGATCATGTCCTCGATGGACTTCTCAGTCATGCCGGGGTAGTGCTCCAGCTCCATGGTGAGAACAGTCTGGTCGTCGTGTTTCGCCGCCGGGCCGCCCCTAGGCGAAACAGCCCCCTCGGGGGGCAGCGAGGACACGCCAGTGCCGAGCGTGGGGGCACTGTTTCTGTCGCGCACGGTGCCGATGAAGCTGCACACGGCCCCGACCCGCTTGTCCTGCGCGCGCAGCGCCGCGATCTCGGCGCCGACGTCGAAGTCCTGGGTCTGGATGACGACGCGCGCGCCCATCTCAGCCTCCGGTCACCGGCGGGAAGAAGGCCACTTCGCAGCCCTCGGTCAGCGCTGCGTCCTCGCCGCTCATGACCTGGTTGAGTGCCACGCGCACGGCACGGCCACGTGCCAGGCTCTGGGCATGGGCGCCGCCGCGGGCGATCAGCTCATCACGCAGCGCACCCAGCGTGGTCGCCGTGGTCTGCAGCGGCTCGCTGCCCGTGCCCACGCTCTCACGGATGGAAGCGAAGTATTTGACGTTGACCTTCATCCCATGAGCTCCGCAAAGGATATGAACTGCACGATATCGCCTTGGGCAATCGTCGTGTTGGCCGGGTTGTCGACCAGGCCGTCGCCCCAGGCGGCCGAGGTCAGCACGCCCGAACTCTGGTTGGGGAACAGGTCCAGGCCACCGGCGCCATTACGGCGCACACGCAGGAACTCGCGGCGCTTGTCACCGCGCGTCAGATCGAAGTGCGCCGGCAAGGCCATGCGCACCGGCGTCACATCGGACACACCCTGCAGGCGCAGCAGGAAGGGCCGCACCAGCAGCATGAAAGTGACGTAGCTGGAGACCGGGTTGCCGGGCAGGCCGGCAAAGTGGCAGGCGTCCTGCGGGCCGCTGCGGTAGAGCTTGCCGTACGCAAAGGGCTTGCCCGGCTTCATAGAGATCTGCCAGAGGTCGAGTTCACCGAGTTGCTGTACCGAGGGCTTGATGTGGTCTTCCTCGCCCACCGACACACCGCCGCTGGTCAGCACCAGGTCGTGGTTCTGGGCCGCACCCTGCAGGGCCTGGAGGGTGGCCTCGCGCTGGTCCGGCACGATGCCGTAGTCGGTGACCTCGCAGCCCATGCGCTGCAGCAGCGCACGCAGGAAAAAACGGTTGGAGTTGTAGATGGCGCCGGGCGCCATCTGCTCGGGCGGCACATCACCCGGCATGACCAGTTCGTCGCCAGTGGAAAACAGGGCCACGCGCGGGCGGCGCACCACGGTCAGCTGGCTCAGGCCGATACCGGCGGCCATGCCCAGCGCAGCGGGACCCAGGCGCTGGCCGCGCGCCAGCACCACGGCGCCGCGCGTGACGTCTTCGCCGGCCCGGCGGATCCACTGGCCGCTACGGGGCACGGTGTTCACGCGCACGCTACCCTCGCCCACGGGTTCGCAGTCTTCCTGCATGACGATGGCATCGGCCCCGGGCGGCACCGGGGCGCCGGTGAAGATGCGCGCGGCGGCCTGCGGTTCCAGGAGGTGGCCATGGTGGCCGGCCGGGATGCGTTGCGTGACCTGCAGCACGGTACCCGCAGCGGGCACGTCGGCGCAGCGCAGGGCATAACCGTCCATGGCGCTGTTGTCCTGCGGCGGCACGTGCAGGGCCGAGACCAGGTCCTGGGCGAGCACGCGGCCGTCGGCCTCAAAGGTGCTCACCGTCTGCGTGCCCGCCAGCGGCGTGGCGTGGGCCAGCAGCGCCGCCAGCGCCTCATCCAGCGACTTCAGCGGAGCACGGGGCGCATTCATGCGGTGTAGACCTCGGGACTGTATTCGAAACGCTCGCCATGGGCCACCAGCCATCCGGCCACGGCGTCGGGATCGTTGAGGTCCAGCAGGTCCAGGCCCGTGGGCACCGGCAGCCGGCTGGCGTCGTCGGTGGCAACGGCGGCGATGAAGGCGTCGTCGGGGTAACGCACCGGCTTGCCGACCTCGGCGCGCCAGACCTCGACCTTGAGCAGGTCGCTGTTCTTGAAACCTTCGACCAGCACCCAGTCCACGCCGTCGTAGAGCTCGGCGATCAGCTCGTGCACCTTTGGCTCGTGCTGCTGCTCGAACTCGCGCATCAGGGCGAGACGGCGGTTGGAGGCGATCACCACCTCGAAAGCCCCGGCCTCGCGGTGCCGCCAGCTGTCCTTGCCCGGGTGGTCGATGTCGAACTTGTGGTGGGCGTGCTTGACCACGGACACGCGCAAGCCGCGCAGCTTGAGCGCGGGGATGAGCTGCTCGACCAGGGTGGTCTTGCCCGAGCCGGAGTAACCGGCGAAACCCACCACTTTCATGAAACGATCACTCCAAAGCTATGTTTTTGATAGCACACAAATTGACTCCGGAGCGAAACGACATCTCAGGCGCAGTGCCTCACGATGTAGTCCTTGACCACCTGCACGTCGGCAGCGATCACGACCACGCGCTTGGGCAAGGCTTCGATGCCTTCGAACTTGGCCGGCCGCTCGGGCTCGCGCCCCAGCGCCTCGACGATGGTCGCCGCGAACTTGATCGGCAGCGCCGTCTCCAGCACGATCATGGGCACACCCGGCTGCAAGTGCTCGCGCGCCACCTTGACGCCGTCGGCGGTGTGCGTATCGATCATCACGCCGAAACGCTCCCAGGTGTCACGGATGGTAGCGAGCCGGTTGGCATGCGTGCTCTTGCCGCTGACAAAACCATACCGGCTGCGGGCCAAAGCAAACGCCGGCTCGGCGCTGAGGTCGAAGCGACCGCTCTTGCCGAGCTGTTCGCCGAAGAGGGCCTTGACCTTGGCGCCGTCGCGGCCCAGCAGGTCGAACACGAAACGCTCGAAGTTGCTGGCCTTGGAGATGTCCATGGACGGGCTGGAGGTCTCGTGCGTGTCGGCGCTGCCGCGCACGCGGTAAACGCCGGTTCGGAAGAACTCGTCGAGCACGTCGTTCTCGTTGGTCGCGACCACCAGGCGTTCGATCGGCAGGCCCATCATGCGGGCCACATGGCCGGCGCAGACGTTGCCGAAGTTACCCGAGGGCACGGTGAAGCTGACCTTCTCCGCATTGTTCTTCGTGGCTTGAAAGTAGCCGGCGAAGTAGTACACCACCTGCGCCACCAGGCGCGCCCAGTTGATGGAGTTGACGGTGCCGATCTTGTACTGGCGCTTGAAGTCCAGGTCGTTGGAGACGGCCTTGACGATGTCCTGGCAGTCGTCGAACACGCCCTTGACCGCCAGGTTGTGGATGTTGGCGTCCTGCAGGCTGAACATCTGGGCCTGCTGGAAGGGGCTCATGCGGCCGTGCGGGCTGGTCATGAAAACGCGCACGCCCTTCTTTCCACGCATGGCGTACTCGGCCGCGCTGCCGGTGTCGCCGCTGGTGGCACCCAGGATGTTGAGCTGCTCGCCGCGCCGGGCCAGTTCGTACTCGAACAGGTTACCCAGCAGCTGCATGGCCATGTCCTTGAAGGCCAGCGTGGGGCCGTTGGACAGGGCTTCGAGATAGATGCCGTTCTCCAGCGGCTTCAGCGGCACGATCTCTTTTGAGCCGAACACCGCCTCGGTGTAGGTCTTGCGGCACAGGGCGCGCAGATCGTCGGCCGGGATGTCGTCGATGTAGAGCGAGAGGATCTCAAAGGCCAGGTCCGCATAGGGTAGGCGGCGCCACTTCGCCAGCGTGGCCTCGTTCACCTGCGGATACGACTCGGGCAGGTACAGGCCGCCGTCGGGTGCCAGGCCTTCGAGCAGGATTTCGCAGAAGCGCTTGCGGTCGGCGTGACCACGGGTGCTGAGGTACTTCATCCGGCCAGCTCTTCCTTGCGGATGCGCACGATGGGCGCCAGCACGGTGGGCAGAGCCTGCAGCTTGGCCAGGGCCTCGTCCATGGTGCCTTCACGCGCGTCATGCGTGAGGATGATGAGGTCGGTCTGGGTGGAGCCTTCGCCGCCCACCTCGTCGGCCTCGCGCTGCAGCACGGCGTCAATGCTGATGCCGGCCTCGGCCAGGATGCCGGTGACCTTGGCCAGCACGCCGGCCTGGTCGGCCACGCGCAGGCGCAAGTAATAGCTGGTCACCACCTCGCTCATGGGCAGCACCGGCACATTGCTCATGGCGTCGGGCTGGAAGGCCAGGTGCGGCACGCGGTTGAGCGGATCGGCCGTGTGCAGGCGGGCGATGTCCACCAGGTCGGCAATCACTGCACTGGCCGTGGGCTCGGAGCCCGCGCCCTTGCCGTAATAGAGCGTGGTGCCCACGGCGTCGCCGTTGACCACCACGGCGTTCATGGCACCTTCCACATTGGCCAGCAGGCGTTTGCTCGGCACCAGGCTGGGGTGCACACGCAGCTCGATGCCCTTGGCCGTGCGCTTGGTGATGCCCAGCAGCTTGATGCGGTAACCCAGTTGCTCCGCATAACGGATGTCCTGCGCGGCCAGCTTGGTGATGCCTTCCACATGGGCCTTGTCGAACTGCACCGGAACGCCAAAGGCGATGGAGCACAGAATGGTGGCCTTGTGCGCGGCGTCCACACCCTCGATGTCGAAGGTGGGGTCGGCTTCGGCGTAACCCAGGCGCTGCGCTTCCTTGAGCACCACGTCGAAATCCAGCCCCTTGTCGCGCATCTCGGACAGGATGAAGTTGGTGGTGCCGTTGATGATGCCGGCGATCCACTGGATGCGGTTGGCGGTGAGGCCTTCGCGCAGGGCCTTGATGATGGGAATGCCACCGGCCACCGCGGCTTCGAAAGCCACCATCACGCCCTTGGCCGAGGCCGCCGCGAAGATCTCGGTGCCGTGCACGGCCAGCAGGGCCTTGTTGGCCGTGACCACATGCTTGCCCGCCGCGATGGCTTCGAGCACCAGCTGCTTGGCAATACCGTAGCCGCCGATGAGCTCGACGACGATATCGATCTCGGGGTTGGCGATGACGGCACGCGCGTCGTTGACCACCTTGACACCCGGCCCCACGAGGGATTGGGCGCGGGCGACGTCGAGGTCGGCCACCATGGTGATCTCGATGCCACGGCCGGCGCGGCGCTTGATCTCTTCCTGGTTGCGCTGGAGCACGTTGTACGTGCCCGAGCCGACGGTGCCGATGCCCAGCAGGCCTACTTGTATAGCTTTCATCTTTGACTCAGTCCATGGCGCCGTACCGGCGCCTTCTTGCAGATTTCAGGCGTGCGCTTGGCGCTTGCGGTAGCTCTCGAGGAACTTGGCGACACGGCCGATGGCCTCGCGCAGATCGTCCTCGTGCGGCAGGAAAACGATGCGGAAATGCTGGTTGTCCGGGTAGTTGAAACCCGAACCCTGCACCAGCAACACGCGCGTCTCCTCCAGCAGCTCCAGGATGAACTGCTTGTCGTCCTCGATCGGATAGACCTTGGGGTCAAGCCGGGGGAACATGTACAGCGCCGCCTGCGGCTTGACACAGGACACACCTGGGATGGCGGTGATCAACTCGTACGCGATGTCGCGCTGGCGGCGCAGGCGGCCACCCTCGTGCACCAGGTCGTTGATGGTCTGGTAGCCACCCAGCGCGGTCTGGATGGCAGACTGCCCCGGCACGTTGGCGCACAGGCGCATCGAGGACAGCATGTTCAGCCCCTCGATGTAGTCCTTGGCCGGCTTCTTGTCGCCCGAGACCACCATCCAGCCGGCACGGTAGCCGCAGGAGCGATAGCTCTTGGAGAGCGAGTTGAAGGTCAGCGTGAGCACGTCGTCCGACAGGCTGCCCAGGGCGGTGTGCTTGACGCCGTCGTAGAGCACCTTGTCGTAGACCTCGTCGGCCATGATGACCAGGTTGTGCTCGCGGGCGATCTCGACGATGCCTTTGAGCAGCTCGTCGGAGTACAAGGCGCCAGTCGGGTTGTTCGGGTTGATGACCACGATGCCCTTGGTGCGCGGCGTGATCTTGGCGCGGATGTCCTTGAGGTCGGGCATCCAGCCGTTGGCCTCGTCGCACAGGTAGTGCACGGGCGTGCCGCCCGAGAGGCTGACCGCCGCCGTCCACAGGGGATAGTCAGGCGCGGGTAGCAGCATCTCGTCGCCGTCATTGAGCAGGCCATTGGTGGCCATGACAATGAGCTCGCTGGCGCCGTTGCCCAGGTAGATGTCATCGAGCGCAACGCCCTTGATGCCCTGCTCCTGGGTGTACTGCATCACCGCCTTGCGTGCGACGAAGATACCCTTGCTGTCAGAGTAGGCCGCCGCATTGGGCAGGTTGCGGATCATGTCCTGGCGGATTTCTTCAGGCGAATCAAAACCGAACACGGCCAGGTTGCCGATGTTGAGCTTGATGATGCTGTGGCCCTCCTCCTCCATCTGCTTGGCGCGCTCCATGATGGGGCCGCGGATGTCGTAGCAGACGTTGGCCAGCTTTTCCGATTTGCGTATGGTCTTCAAAGTCCCTCCGGGATACACAGGATGGCCTGCAACAGCCAGCCTTTAGACGAGGCGAAACCTATAATTTGACCACAGAACCAAGTCCTTTCATGAAACTCCAGCCTGATAAACCCACGGTCCAGACCATCAACGGCTACGGTCCAGGCTGGATTGCCGTGGATGCTGAAAAATTCAGCACCAGCCTCGTGCTCGGTTCGCGCGGCGAACGTCAGGTCTGGGCATGCCGCCGCTACGAAGACCTGCAGGGCGCGCACTTCGCCACCCTGGCCGAACTGCGCCCGGAACTGGTGCTCTTTGGCAGCGGCGCACGCCTGCGCTTCCCCCGCCCCGAATGGCTGCAGACCCTGGTGGCCCTGGGCATTGGCCTGGAGACCATGGACACGGCAGCGGCCTGCCGCACCTACAACATCCTCGCCGGCGAAGGCCGGCACGTGGTGGCCGCGCTGTTACTGGAAACTCCCTAGCCCTGGCCCGCGCCAGGAGGTGGATTTCAGGGTAAAATCTCAGGATTGAGTCGGACCTCGAGCCCCGCTGTCACGGCAAGCATCCCGACCCTTCTCCGACAGCTGCTGTCACACAAGATTTGAGTCATATGGCGATTGTTGTCAACAAACCGATTCCGGAATTCGAAGCCAACGCCACCAGTGGCATCCGGGTTTCCAACACCTCCCATCTCGGTCAGACCCTGGTCCTGTATTTCTATCCCAAGGACAACACCCCGGGCTGCACGACCGAAGCCATGCAGTTCCGCGACAAATACAAGGATTTCGTCAAGGCCGGCGCCATGGTATTTGGCGTGTCGCGCGACAACATGAAGTCGCACGACGAGTTCAAGTCCAAACTCGAACTGCCCTTCGAGCTGATCGCCGATACCGAAGAGAAGATGTGCCACATGTTCGGCGTGGTCAAGAACAAGATCATGTACGGCAAGAAGGTCAAGGGCATCGAGCGCAGCACCTTCCTGATCGGCGCCGACGGCATCCTCAAGCAGGAATGGCGCGGCCTCAAGGTCCCCGGCCACGTGGACGAGGTCCTCAAGGCCGTCAAGGCCCTCAAGAAGGCCGCCGCCGCTGCTACCGCCTGAGCCTGACCGGCCCTGATGCTTTTGAGCAACAGGGGCATGTACTTTCAGACGGCTCATGCATAATGAATTCATGCCGTTGAGGTTTGCAACCGCTCACGCCAAACGAAGCCGCCCAGGTTTACCGGGCGGCTTTTTTGTTTTCCGCACGGCAACCGCCCCACTCTCCTCCAGCTCCACCACCCATGCCCCTGCCCCCCGCCCCCACCAAGCGCGCCGCTCTCCTCACTCCTGAAGCCTTCGAAGCCCCGGCCCGAGGCAAGCCACGCAGCGGCCGCAAGACCTCGGCCTCCTTCGACGCCCCTGAATCCCCGCACAAGGTTCAGGCACGCGACCTGTTCGAACATGGCGCGAGCCTGGGAAGCGACGCCCAGGGCCCGGCCATCCAGGTCGAGACCCGACGCACACCGCCCCGCCCCGCCCCCGGCACCCAGGAGAAGCAACAGGACCGGCCGCGTTCGAAAAAGGCCGCCCCGACCGGTCCGGCCAAGCTGTTCGTGCTCGACACCAATGTGCTGATGCACGACCCCATGTGCCTGTTCCGCTTCGAGGAACACGACATCTTCCTGCCCATGATCGTGCTGGAGGAACTCGACGGCCACAAGAAGGGCATGACCGAGGTGGCGCGCAACGCCCGCCAGACCAGCCGCACGCTGGATGCGCTGGCCGGCGCCCAGGGCGCCGACATCACCACCGGCCTCAAGCTCGACAGCACGGGCCACCGCGAGGCCGGCGGCAAGCTCTTCTTCCAGACGCAACCGCTCAACTACACCCTGCCCACCAGCCTGCCCCAGGGCAAGGCCGACAACCAGATCCTGGGCGTGGTGGAGGCGCTGCGCGTGCAGTACGCCCCGCGCGAAGTCGTGCTGGTGTCCAAGGACATCAATATGCGCGTCAAGGCACGCGCGCTGGGCCTGGCCACCGACGACTACCAGAACGACAAGACCCTGGAAGACGGCGACCTGCTCTACTCCGGCTCACTGGCACTGCCGCCCGATTTCTGGACCACCGAAGGCCAGAGCGTGGAAAGCTGGCAGCAGGGCCAGCACACCTTCTACCGCATCACCGGGCCCATCGTGCCCAACCTGCACATCAACCAGTTCGTCTACTTCGAGGCCCCGGGCGAGCCCAGCTTTTATGCACGCGTGACCGAGATCCGTGGCAAAAGCGCCGTGCTCAAGACGCTCAAGGACTACACCCACCTCAAACACGCCGTCTGGGGTGTGGCCACGCGCAACCGCGAACAGAACTTCGCCATGAACCTGCTCATGGACCCGGAGGTGGACTTCGTCACCCTGACCGGCACGGCCGGCACCGGCAAGACCCTGATGGCGCTGGCCGCCGGCCTGACCCAGGTGCTGGACGACCGGCGCTACACCGAGATCATCGTGACCCGCGCCACCGTGAGCGTGGGCGAGGACATCGGTTTCCTGCCCGGCACGGAAGAGGAAAAGATGGGCCCCTGGATGGGCGCGCTGGACGACAACCTCGAAGTGCTGTCCAAGACCGACACGGGCGCCGGCGAATGGGGACGCGCGGCCACCAGCGAACTGATCCGCAGCCGCATCAAGATCAAGAGCATGAACTTCATGCGCGGGCGCACCTTCCTCAACAAATACGTCATCATCGACGAGGCGCAGAACCTCACACCCAAGCAGATGAAGACGCTGATCACGCGCGCCGGCCCCGGCACCAAGATCATCTGCATGGGCAACCTGGCACAGATCGACACGCCCTACCTGACTGAAGGCTCCTCGGGCCTGACCTTCGCGGTCGACAAGTTCAAGGGCTGGCCGCACGGCGGGCACATCACGCTGGCACGCGGCGAACGCTCGCGCCTGGCGGATTTCGCGAGCGAGGTCCTGTAGACCTTGTGGGTCAGACCACACGCGAACTGCCCCGGAAGCGGGGCAGTCACACAAGAAAAAAGGGGCCGTCAGGCCCCTTTTCCATGGTCGCGGCAGATCAGAAGTCGCCGCTGCCGTAGCCGCCGGCCAGGCTCTCGAAACGCGTCAGGTTCTTGAGGAAAGCCAGCTTGACCACACCGGTCGGGCCGTTACGCTGCTTGGCGATGATGATCTCGGCCACGCCGGGTTCCTTGCAGGCTTCCTTGGTGTAGTACTCGTCGCGGTAGATGAACATGATGATGTCCGCGTCCTGCTCGATGGCGCCGGATTCGCGCAAGTCGCTCATCATGGGGCGCTTGTCGGGGCGGGTCTCCACACTGCGGTTGAGCTGGGAGAGCGCGATCAGGGGGCAGCCCAGCTCCTTGGCCAGCATCTTCATGCCGCGCGAGATTTCGCCGAGTTCGGTGGCGCGGTTCTCGTCGTTGCCCGACGAGCCGCTCATGAGCTGCAGGTAGTCGACCACGATGAGGCCGAGCTTGCCGCCGCACTGGCGCGCCAGGCGGCGTGCGTTGGCGCGCAGTTCGCTGGCGGTCAGGCCGGCGGTCTCGTCGATGTGCAGGGAGATGGTGCGCAGCTTCTCGATGGCCTCGGTCAGGCGGGGCCACTCTTCATCCGTCAGCTTGCCGGTGCGCAGATGGCCCTGGTCGATGCGGCCGATGGAACCCACGATACGCACCGCCAGCTGGGCGGCCCCCATTTCCATGGAGAACACCGCCACCGGCAGCTGTTCGTTGAGCGCCACGTGTTCGGCGATGTTGATGGCAAAGGCCGTCTTGCCCATGGAGGGGCGCGCGGCCAGCACGATCATGTCGCCCGGCTGCAGGCCGGAGGTCATGCGATCCAGGTCGTAGAAGCCGGTGGGCACGCCCGTGATGTCGTTGGGGTTGTCGGCCATCTCCTGCACCCGGTCCAGCAGGTCCACCACCAGGGTGTCCATGGACTGGAAGCCGCGCTTCATGCGCGAGCCCTCCTCGCCGATGTTGAAGATCTTCTGCTCGGACTCGTCCAGGATGGCCGCCACCGGCCGGCCCTGGGGGTTGAAGGCGTTGGTGGCGATCTCGTCGCTGGCCGCCACCAGCTTGCGCAGGATGCCGCGCTCACGCACGATCTCGGCATAACGGCGGATGTTGCCGGCGCTGGGCACGTACTGCGCCAGGGCGTTCAGGTAGGCCAGGCCGCCGGTTTCCTCGGCCTTGCCCTGGCTTTGCAGCTGCTCGAAGACGGTGATCACGTCGGCCGGGCGGCTGCCGTTGATCAGCTGGCCGATGGCGCCGTAGATCAGCCGGTGCTCGTAACGGTAGAAGTCACCATCTCCCAGCAGGTCGTTGACGCGGTCCCAGGCGGCGTTGTCCAGCAACAGCCCCCCCAGCACGCTGGACTCGGCCTCGATGGAGTGCGGCGGGACACGCAGTTGCGCGATCTGGCGGTCGGGGCTGAAACCTTCGTCTACGGCGGTCAATACGGCTGACATTCAGTGGTGTTCCTTGTGGTTTTCTATCCTACGACGCGGCGCACCCAGCGTCGAGTGAAATGCTGTGGACAACCCATTGAATAACTGTGGGCAGTCTGTGGACTTGCAAGGATAAGTCGCTGACCCAAAGAAAAAGCCGCCTGGGCCAGAGCCCGGCGGCTTTTCAGGAGATCAGCCGGGTCAGGCGGTTTCGCCGTACACGGAGATGGTGATCTCGACCACCACGTCGGTGTGCAGGGCCACGCTGACCGTGCTGTCGCCGACCATCTTGATCGGGCCGTTGGGCATGCGCACCTGGGCCTTGCTCACCTTGTAGCCGGTCTTGACCAGCTCTTCGGCGATGTCGAAGTTGGTGACGGAACCGAACAGGCGACCGTCCACGCCGGCCTTCTGGGTCAGCTTGAGGGTGGTGCCGGCCAGCTTCTCGCCCAGGGCCTGGGATTCGGCCAGCTTGGCGGCAGCTGCCTTTTCCAGTTCGGCGCGGCGGACTTCGAAGTCCTTCTTGGCCGCTTCGGTGGCGCGACGGGCGCGGCCGGAGGGGATCAGGAAGTTGCGGGCGTAGCCGTCTTTCACCTTGACGATTTCGCCGAGGTTACCCAGGTTCACGACCTTGTCGAGCAGAATGATTTGCATGGTCTGTTCTTCCTTAGATGCGGTGCTGGTCGCTGTACGGCAGCATCGCCAGGAAGCGAGCGCGCTTGATAGCGGTGTTGAGCTGGCGCTGGTAGATGGCGCGGGTGCCGGTCAGGCGAGCCGGGATGATCTTGCCGTTTTCGGCGACGAAATCACGCAGCGTGTCGATGTCCTTGTAGTCGATTTCCTCGACGCCAGCGACGGTGAAGCGGCAGAAACGCTTGCGCTTGAACAGCAGCGACTGGGTGTTGCGCTTGGGGCGCTTGTCTTTGTTGAATTTCTTGAACGTGGCCATGGGGCCTCCTGTTTAATCTTGACTGAAATCTTGGATGTGAAATACCAGGTTCTTGCCGTTGCGGGGAGTGGCGACAAAGCCTTGGAACCTCCAGCTGCTGCCGACCGTCTGCTTGACAAGCCGTTCAGCCAGCGCGCCAAAGGCGACTGCCTTGACGCTGGCCCTCACCTGCCGTTCCTGTCCTGCTTCCTGGCGCAACGACTCGTGTTCGAGCCTCAGATCCAGGGCCGGCACTCCGGCCGGCGTGTATCGCATAGCGTTGAGCTCTGCGATCGAAGCATTCAGGTCCAGCTGGTTGGCGCCGGGGTTCACTCCTCTGCTTAACGATCAGGCCTGGAATTCAGCCTGCTGGGCCTTGCGGGCGTCTTCACGCTCGACGGTCTTCATCATGGAAGACGGGCCGGTCTCGGCCTTCTTCTTCAGAACCGTCAGGTGACGCAGCACGGCGTCGTTGAACTTGAAGGCATGCTCAAGTTCAGCCATCACAGCCTGGTCGGCTTCGATGTTCAGACACAGGTAGTGGGCCTTGGCCAGCTTGTTGATCATGTAGACCATCTGGCGACGGCCCCAGTCTTCAACGCGGTGGATCTTGCCGCCGCCGGTGGTGATCATGCCCTTGTAACGCTCGAGCATGGCGGGGACCTGCTCGCTCTGATCCGGATGGATCATGAGGACGATTTCGTAATGACGCATTGATACTCCTTGTGGATGGAAGCCATCCCCGGCGTCTACTGGGGTACGGCAAGGTGGGAACCAAGCATTATAGCCCAACCAGGCCACCATGGCCAGACGGGCCCCATGGCGAGGGCTCAGGCCCGGGCAATCCAGCTCTGCTGGCGGGCCAGGCGCTGCACCCCGCGCCAGTCGGCACACTGGGCCGCCACCCGCGGCCAGACGCGCAGCAGCAGTTCGCATTCGGCCAGGGTGTCGGCAGCGGCCTGGTGGCGCACCGCGCACTCGATGCCGAAGTGCCGCATCCACTCGTCCAGGGAACGGGCCCGCACCTTTTCGTGCGTGACGGCGCACAGGTGCTCGATGTCCACCCAGGGATTGGGCAGCGTGCGCGCCAGGTACAGGCGCATGTGACGCGTGATCATGGCCTCATCGAAGGCCGCATGGAAGGCCAGCAGGGGCGACTGCCCGACAAAACCGGCAAAGGCTTCCAGGGCCGCCCCGGGCGCCATGCCTTCGCGCTGGCGCTGCACGCCGATGCCATGCAGCAGGATGTTGTCCTTGGCGGCCGTGACCTGCTCCTGGCGCAGCACCACCTCGAAGCTGTCGCCCAGGTCCACGCTCAGGCGGCGGCGCCCCCAGTCCACGCGCAGGGCGATGGCGGCGATGGCCAGCAGGCGATCGTGGTGCGGATCCAGCCCGCTGGTTTCCACGTCCAGCATGACCCAGCGCGCCTCGTTCACCGGGGTACGGGCCCGCGCTCCGGGCAGCCAGTCCAGCAGGCTCATCGTTCGTAGTCCAGCTGGATGCGCTGCTGCAGGGTGCGCGCCACACGGAAGGCTTCCTTGAGGATGCGCCGGTCGATGTCATTGAGGCTGTCGACCCGGATGTGGTTGGGCTGGTCGCCCGTGGCCGTGCCCTCCAGTTGGATCTGCAGGCGCAGCATCTGCAGGAACTCGAAACCGCGCACCCAGGCCTCGTACTCAGCGGCCTCGACGCCCAGCACCGGCCCCACGGCCTCCAGGCGTTCGCGCGTGGCGGTGGCCGCCAGCCCCTGCGCCAGGCCATACAGGCGCGCTGCATCGACGAACAGGACCGTGCCCTGCAGCTTGAGGTCGATCAGGCCCTGATCGTCGGCTGCGAGGCCGCCCACCCAGCTCAGGGGCGGCGTGCGCGTGAGCGCGTTGAGCGCCATCTGCTTGAGGAAGCGCGGCACCAGCTGTGCCGAGCGGTTGACCTCCGATCGCAGGGCCTGGGCCAGCGTGGCGTCGCCCGCCAGCGGCCGGAAGTCGAAATAGATGCTGGCGTTGAGCAGGTCCTGCGGCGCGCCGTGTTCGATCCAGTGCGAAAAACGTTCGCGCCACTCGCGCAGCGTCAGGCAGCATTCCGGGTTGCCGGCCATGATGCCGCCCTTGCACAGCGGGTAGCCGCAGGCGTCCAGCGCCTGGTTGACGTCGCGCGCAAAGGCCAGTGCCTGCTGGCGCTGCGCGGGCGTGCTGTCGTCGGGCAGGATCAAGGCGTTGTCCTGGTCGGTGGCGATGGTCTGCTCGCTGCGCCCCTCTGAACCCAGCGCCAGCCAGCACAGGCGGCCCAGCTCGATACCGTGCTGCGCCGCCTTGAGTTCCAGCAGGCGTTCGGTCAGCACATCGTTGAGGTGGCTGATGAGGGCCGTGAGCTGGCGCGCCTGCACCCCCTGGCTCAGCAGGCTGCGCGCAAAGCGGCGGATGTCCTGCGCCACCAGCTTGAGCGTGTCCACATCGGCGGCACCGCGGATCGAGGTGCTGACGTGCTTGAGGCTCAGGCGCTGCATGGCAAAAAGATCCCGCTCGGAGACGATGCCCACCACCACGCCGTCACGCGTGATGGGCACATGGCGGATGGTGTGGCGGCTCATCAGCAGGGCCGCGTCTTGCGCCGTGTGCTCGTGCGTCAGATGGTGCACCGGCTGCGCCATGACGTCGCCGATCGGCGTCTCCAGCGGCACCCCCTGCAGCGTCACCCGTCCCAGGATGTCGTCACGCGAGAGGATGCCCAGCGGCTCGCCGCGCTCGCTGGTCACCAGCATGGAGCCGATGCGGCGCTGGTGCATCTCGGTCAGCGCTTCGCGCAGCGGCGTGTGGGGCCGGCAGGTGACGGGCGTCCGCGGCGTCAAATCGCCCAGACGCGTCTCCAGGGACTGCTCGGCCAGGGTGCGGGAGGAATAGGCCACCTGCAGGGCCTGGCGCGAAAGCTCGAGAAACTTCAGCACGCGCCGGTTCAGGAAATCAGCGAAGGGCACGCTCTTGAGCGCCAGCGCCTGCATGGCATCGGTGGGAAGCGCGAGCACAAAGGTATCGGCCGTGGCCTCATAGGTGGCCGTCACGGCGCGCTTGGCGATCGCCGCGCTGATCGGGAACAGGTCCCCGGTCTCGAACTGGAAGGCACCGCCCGAGAGATCGGCCAGGCCACGCTTGCCTGTGACCGCCCCCTGGCGTATGAAAAAAAGCTGGGTGACCTCGCCGCTGGCGGGCTCGATCAGGGTCTCGCCGGGCGCGAAGTAAAGCTGCTCGGCATGGGCAAGGAAAAAATCAAGTTCCGGCGCGGCCATCTGCGAGAACGGCGTGTAGCGTGCCAGTTCCTGGCGCAGGTTCGCGAGCAGGCTGCCCGAAGGTACCTGGGCGGCCACTGAAGGGGTGGCGCCGGAACTCGCCGGAGTCGTCATGTTGGGTGCTGCCATGGGTGGCTGTCTCCTCACAAGCCAGCTTAGAGCTTAGCGTAAACACCATGAAAAAAGCCCGGCAACTTGCGTTGCCGGGCTTCAAATCCTGACGTGGGTCAGGTTGTCATCAAGCCTTGCTGCCACCCAGGTTCGGGTAACGGACGTGGTCGACCAGTTCCTGAACCTTCTGGCTCGGGGCCGGGGTCACCAGGCTGACCAGGATGATCACGGCAAAACCGACCGGCACGCCGAACAGGCCGGCGGAGATCGGCTGGATGTCCCACCACAGCTGAACCGGCGAGGTGATGCCGAACATGCCGCGCAGCCAGGGCTGGGTCATCACCATGTAGTACACGGTGGTGCCCAGGCCGGCGATCATGCCCAGCGATGCGCCGATGTTGCTGGCGCGCTTCCAGAAGATGCCGAGGACCAGCACCGGGAAGAACGCAGCTGCCGCGAACGAGAACGCTGCGGAGACCAGGAACAGGATGTCGGCCGGCTTCTGGGCGGCCACGTAGGCAGCCGCCAGGGCCACGACCAGCAGCAGGACCTTGGAGATGGTCACGCGGCGGGCGGTGGAAGCGTTCGGGTCGATCATCTTGTAGTACAGGTCGTGCGACAGCGCATTGGCAATCGTCAGCAGCAGGCCGTCGGCAGTCGACAGCGCAGCAGCCAGGCCGCCAGCAGCCACCAGGCCGGAGATCACGTAGGGCAGACCGCCGATTTCCGGCGTAGCCAGCACCACGATGTCACCACCGATGGACATCTCGTTGAGCTGCAGGATGTTGTCCTTGTTGATGTCCACCACCGACAGAAGCGTCGGGTCGACCCGGTTCCAGGACTGCACCCATTGCGGCAACTGGTCGAACGGTGTGCCGATCAACACGTTGAACACCTCGAACTTCACCAGCACGGCCAGGGCCGGCGCCGTGAAGTACAGCAGGAAGATGAAGAACAGCGACCAGGTCACCGACTCACGGGCTTCGCGCACGCTGGGCACGGTGTAGTAGCGCATCAGGATGTGCGGCAGCGCGGCCGTCCCCACCATCAGGCAGAAGATCAGCGCCAGGAAGTTACGGCGCGAAACGTCGTAGGCCTTCTGTGCTGCTGCATCGCCCTTGGGGTCACCCGAGAACTGGGCCGCGTGGGGCGGCATGTTGTTCAGAGGTCTGGACTTGGCGTCCGCACCGGCCTTGGCAGCCGTCCAGGCCGTCTTGGCAGCAGCAGCGTCCTTGGGCAGGGCCGCCAGGGCCTTCTCGGCGGCCGTGATGTCGGCCCCCGGTGCATTGGCAGCCTTCAGATCAGCCACTTTCTGCGAGGCAGCAGCCTTGTCGGCAGCCAGCGCAGCAGCGGGATCCTTGAGCTTCTCGGCCAGGGCGGCGGAACGCTGCTTGAAGATCTCACGGACTTCGAGTTCCTTGGGATCGTTGGTCAGCTGCTTTTCCTTGGCGGTGACCTTCTCCAGCTGGTAGCCGTAGACAGCCTGCGGGATCGGCACATTGGTCTGCTTCACGGACAGCCACACCACCGGGATCATGTAGGCCACGATCAGGATGATGTACTGCGCCACCTGGGTCCAGGTCACGGCGCGCATGCCGCCGAGGAAGGAACACACCAGGATACCGCCGAGGCCCAGGAAAATCCCGATCTCGAACGCCACGCCGGTCAGGCGGGCGGTGATCAGGCCCACACCGTAGATCTGCGCCACCACATAGGTGAAGGAACAGAGGATGGCGGCCAGGATGCCCAGGAAGCGCGGCAGGTTGCCGCCATAACGTTCACCCAGGAAGTCAGGGATGGTGAACTGGCCGAACTTGCGCATATAGGGCGCCAGGAACAGGGCCACCAGGCAGTAGCCGCCGGTCCAGCCCATGATGAAGGCCAGGCCCGCATAACCGGTCAGGTACAGGGTACCCGCCATGCCGATGAAGGAGGCCGCCGACATCCAGTCCGCCGCCGTCGCCATGCCGTTGTAGAAGGACGGCACCTTGCGGCCGGCGACGTAGTATTCGTCGACCTGCATGGTGCGCGACATGATGCCGATCGCGGCATAGACGCCGATGGTGAAGGCGACGAAGAGATAGCCGAGAATGTGGTTGGGAACGCCAGCGCGTTCGAGAACGCCGATAAAGACGACGAAGGCGACGAAACCACCCGTATAGATGCCGTAAATCCGGCCTAGATTCGAGGTGAAGTCGCTCTTTTGAGCTCCTGCGGACATGGATCT
>JAXMMJ010000087.1:0-5363 GCA_034366585.1 Hylemonella sp. | reverse complement strand
CGAGTAGCGCAGGGAGCGGCGGAAAAAGAAGCGCAGATGTTTGAGCGCAGCGAGTTTCTGCGCTTCCCGCCGGTCACGAGCAACGCAGCGTGCCCGCGTAGCGGGTCGACGAATCCGGCTCGCCTTCTCTTTGCTTACTTTCTCTTGGCGAAGCAAGAGAAAGTGAGTGCGCTGCCGGGCGCACATCCCGGCAAAGCATCCCAGCCCTGGTGCAACCAGAAAGAAATGAGCCCGACATGCTGAATGTCAAAAATATCAATCAATACTATGGCGGCTCCCACATCCTCCGCGACGTCAGCCTCAATGCAGAAAAAGGCAAGGTGACGGTGGTCCTGGGCCGCAACGGCGTCGGCAAGACCACGCTGCTCAAATCCCTCATGGGCCTGGTGCCCATCAAGAGCGGCAGCATCGAATTCGAAGGCAAGGCCGTCCACAAGGACACGCCCTACCAGAGAGCAAGAGCCGGCATCGGCTTCGTGCCCCAGGGCCGCGAGATCTTTGCGCGCCTCACGGTGGAAGAGAACCTGCGCATGGGCCTGGCGAGCAAACCCGGTGGCACGCCGATCCCGGCCGAGCTGTACGAACTCTTCCCCGTGCTCAAGCAGATGCTTAACCGCCGTGGCGGTGACCTGTCGGGCGGGCAGCAGCAGCAGCTGGCGATTGCCCGCGCGCTGGCCGCGGGCCCGAAGCTGCTGGTGCTGGACGAACCGACGGAAGGCATCCAGCCCAGCATCATCAAGGACATCGGCCGCGTGATCCGCATGCTGGCCGACCGTGGCGACATGGCCATCCTGCTGGTGGAGCAGTACTACGACTTCGCGCAGGAGCTGGCCGACGAGTACGTGGTGATGGAGCGTGGCGCTGTGATCGCGGCCGGCCAGGGCAAGCGCATGGAAGCCGACGGCGTGCGCAAGCTGGTGGCGATCTGAGGCCGGGTGGCCTCAGGCCGGCGCTTCAGCGTGCGGCTTGCGGGCCTTGTGATCCCAGTTCGTTGGCCAGGGCTTGGACCAGTTCCTGCACGGGGATGGGTTTGGCGAAGACATGCCGTATGCCTTGCTGCTGCGCCTGGTCGATCTGGATGTCGCCGGTGAATCCGGTGCACAGCATCACCGGCAAGTCCGGCTTGAAGTGGCGAGCGAGCAGGGCGAGTTGCATGCCGTTCATGCCTGGCATGGTCTGGTCCGTGATCAGCAGGTCGATCTGGTCCGGCGCGGCCTCCAGCGCGGCCAGGGCTTCGGCCGGGTCGTTGAAGACGCGCGCGCGGTAGCCCCAGTCGACCAGCAACTCGCCGAGGTAGCGGGCCACCGCCGGCTCGTCGTCCACCACCCAGACCCGCTGGCCGGTGCCGGCCGGGACGTGCGGCGCCTCCACCGTCTGGCCCGACGCGCTGGCTGAGGGCGTGGCGATGCGGAACAGCAGGCGGAACAGGCTGCCGCTGCCGGGCGTGGAGTTCACCACGACATGCGCGTCCGAGCGGCGCAGGATGCCGTGCACCACCGACAGGCCCAGGCCGGTGCCCTTGCCCACGTCCTTGGTGGTGAAGAAGGGGTCGAACAGGCGCGGCAGATGTTCCGCGGCGATGCCGCTGCCGCTGTCGCCGACGTCCAGCGCCAGGTAGCGGCCGCTCAGGCGCTGCCGGCTGATGGCGCAGATCTGGCCATCCATCTCGACCGGGTGCAGGCTGATGTCGATCACGCCGTGGTCGTCGATGGCGTCGCGCGCGTTGATGATCAGGTTCACCAGCACCTGGTTCAGTTCGCCCGCATCCATGCGGATGCCCTGCTGCGCGTCGATGCGTACGCGCAGCTCGATGCTGGCGGGGATGGAGGGCCGCATCATGGCCACCACTTCCTCGATCACCGCCGCCGGCGAGATCACGCCCGTGCGGGTGTTGGGCTGGATGCGGGTGAAACTCAGCATCTTGGCGATCAGGTCGCGCGCCCGTTCGCTGGCCATGATCACCTCGCGCAGGTAGCTGGCCAGCTTGCCCTGCTTGTCGGGCACGAAGCGGTTCAGCGCCAGGTTCGAATAACCCAGGATGGCCGCCAGGATGTTGTTGAAGTCGTGCGCGATGCCGCCGGTGAGCTGGCCCAGGGCTTGCACCTTCTGCGACTGCTGCAGTTGCCGCTCCAGGTCCTGCTGGACGGCTTCCGACTGTTCACGCTCGGTGCGGTCGCGCGTGAAGACGTAGAAGCAGCGCGACTGCGCGTCCCAGGCGGCCGAGATCTCGACGGCCAGGGTGTGCCCGTCCTTGTGCCGGATGCGCGTCATGAACTGCTCGCGGCCGATCTCCCGCAGCCGTGCCAGGCGCTGGCGTGTCACCTCGGGGTTCTCGACGACTTCCAGCTGCGTGAGAGGCTGGCCGATCAGTTCGCTGGCGGGATAACCCGTCATGCGCACATACGCGTCGTTCACCTCCAGCAGCCGGCCTTCTGCGTCGGCAATCCAGAAACCGTCGATCGCCGTCTCCAGCACCCGTTGCTGTCGCAGCTCGGCCCGGCTCTGTTCGGTGATGTTCTCGGCGACCGAGACATAACCGATGATCTCGCCGCCCTCGTTGCGCAGGGACGTCACGGTGCGGTTGAGCACTACGGCCTTGCCGTGCTCGTCCCGTGAGTGCACGAGACCGCGCCAGATCTGGCCCGCCTGCAGCGCCTGGCGCATGTCCGCGGCCTGCGCCGCGTCGGGCGTGAGGGGGGCGGCAAACAGCGAGAGCGGCGTGTCGTCCACCTGCTCCCCCGTGAGTTCGGCCGACGCCCGATTGCGCCAGCTGACGCGTCCGTCCAGGTCGGTCACGAGCACGGGGGAGGTGATCGAAGCCAGCGCCAGCGACTGGGTGCGCAGGGTTTCGTTGGCCTGCCGCAGCGTGGCCGTCTGCGCCGCCAGTTGCTGGTAGGGACGGCGCACGTTGACCACGAACATGGCGCGGTAGATCAGGGTGTAGCAGACGAACTTGTAGAGGTGACCCATCAGGTTCAGGGTGTCGCTGATCACCTCGTACTGCGCCAGGAACAGTTCGCTTAAAGCCCCCAGCGCCGCCGCGCCGAAGATCAGCGGCAGGAAGTCGTCGTCCGAGTGACGCGCCTGCCGGTAGAAGCGCCAGGCGGCCACGGCCAGCATGCCGGTGATCAGCCATTCGATCCAGCGTTTGAACGGCGTCAGGCCTTCGCCCTCGATGTAGGTGCGCGGCAGCAGCGCTTCGTGCCAGAGCACGGCCCAGATCACCAGCAGGTTCAGCGCGGTGAAGGCGGCCAGCACACCCAGGCGCAGCGCCTTGCTGGGGACCGGCAGGCGGGGCCGCAGGCTCGCCGCCAGCAGCGTCACGGCCACGATCAGGCGGGCGGCCAGCCAGAAGGCGATGCCTTTTTCCACGGAGGACGGCGACACCAGCTCGGGCATGCCCTTGTAGGACAGGGCATGGAAAAAGTCGAGCCAGCCGGCGGCGAACAGGGCCGTGGCAATCACCACCAGCAGCGACGAGTGGTCGCGCGAGCGGGTGTGCCAGACGGTCGCAAACACCAGAAAGGCTGCAGCAATCGAGACGAACTCCAGCCCCGTGTGCAAGGGCAGGTAGTGCTGGTGCGGCAGCTGTACCTCGTGCAGCGGCAGCAGCATGATCACCCCGGCCAGCACGGCAGCGGCCGCCACCAGCCAGACCTGCTGTCGCAGCAGGGCAGCGGTTCGCGACAGGGTGGGTGGGGGTACGCTCATCATCCGCTGGGGAGCATACCGCCTGCGCCCGCCCTTCAGTCCTCGAGGCCCAACAGGCTCAGGAGCCTGGCGGTGTCGATGGGCTTGGCCAGGCAGACCTCGGCCCCGGCGGCCAGCAGTTCGGCCTCGTTCTCGGGGGTGAGGTAGCCGCTCATGGCGATCACGCGCACATCGGCGTGCCCGGGGATCTGCTTGATCTGCCGGCAGACCTCGGTGCCGCGGATGCCGGGCATCATCAGGTCCAGCAGCACCACCTCAGGGGTGAAGGCGTGTACCTTGCGGCCGGCTTCGAAGCCGTTCTCGGCAATCTCCACCTGCACGGGATAGCTCCCGCCTTCCAGCAATTCCTTGAGGAAACCCAGCACGGCACGGTCGTCGTCGACGATCAGCACGCGCAGCGGCCCCTTGTTGCCGGCCGGGTTCCACTGGCGTGCAAAGCGCTCCACTTCCTCGCGGCGAAAGCGCCGGTGCCCGCCCGGCGTCACTTCGGCCTGCAGCAGGCCTTTTTGGGCCCAGCCGCGTACCGTGACGGGTGACACCATCATCCACTCGGCCACTTCCTGCGGCGTGAGGTAGGGCTTGTTCTTGAAATCGTCGTTCATGCAGGAGTTCGCTCAGGGTCGGGGGGCGATTTCGATTTGATCGATTCTATAGGTGTGATCGGTATTTCCGGCCTGCTTTATCTCGCCGATGCTTCAGCCGGCTGGCCCAGCAGCGCCCGGCTTTCGAGCCGCAAGGCCACGGCATCCCGCTGCGCCAGCGAGAGCTCCCCGCGCACCAGCCGGAACAGGCGCATGGAGTCGCTCACGCCCTGGGCCTGCTGCTGCAGGGAGCGGGCCGCCACGGCCAGCTGCTCCACCAGCGCGGCGTTCTGCTGCGTGATGGTGTCCATCTGGACCACGGCGGCGCTGACTTGCGAGATGCCTGATTTCTGCTCTTCCGAGGCCAGGCTGATCTGGTCCAGCGCCGTGCTGACCTTGGCCACCGCTTCGATGGACTCCTGCACGCGGGCCATGGCCTCGCGCGTGCGCGTGCTGCCCTGGCTCACCTTGGCGCCGGATTCCTGGATCAGCTGGCGGATCTCCCGCGCCGCCGTGGTCGTGCGCTGGGCCAGCAGGCGCACTTCGCCGGCCACCACGGCAAAACCACGCCCGGCTTCGCCGGCGCGCGCGGCTTCCACCGCGGCGTTGAGCGCCAGCAGGTTGGTCTGGAAGGCCACGCCTTCGACCAGCTCGATGATGGCGCCGATGCGCTGCGAAGACGCCGTGATCTCGGTCATGGTCTGGGCCACGGCGCGCACGGCTTCGTTGCTGCGCCCGGCGATTGACGAGGTTTCGTGCGCCATCTGCGCGCCGTGGGCGGCCGAGTCGGCGCTCTGCTGCACGGTGCCGCTGATCTGCTCCATGGAGGCGGCGGTCTGCTCCAGGCTGCTGGCCTGCGACTCGGTGCGCTCGGCCAGGTTCTGGTTGCCGGCGGCGATCTCCAGCGCCTCGCGGTTGAGGCGGTCGATCTCGCCGCGCACGTCCTGCACCACGGTGCGCAGGTTGACCGACATCTGGTGCAGGGCCTGTTGCAGCTGGCCTACCGGCCCCTGGGCGCCGGTGCGGACTTCGTGCGACAGATCCCCGGCGGCCAGGGCATTGGCTTCACGC
>JAXMMJ010000086.1:0-33980 GCA_034366585.1 Hylemonella sp. | reverse complement strand
ATACGGTCGTGTCACCGATGCCTTGCACGTCTTTTGGCGTACTTGCCGAATTTCCACATGCAAGTGATTCTCCTTGCGAGTTCGGATTGACATTGGCCACCGATAGGTACGCCGTCATTACCTTGACGTAGCCAGCCTCGGCTTCGTACTTGACGCCAAGCGGCGCAGCCCACTGCCTTGTCATGGTGCTGGTTCCATACGTCCCCTGTGTGTAGTCTAGCCCCACAATGGCAGTTGTTTCAGCTGCCACGCAATGGCTGCTCGCGAACACCATCGCCATACCCGATAGCAGCGCATGCTGGAAATATTTTTTGAGTTTCATTGATTTCATGAAAATGTAAAAAGCCGATCGCATCAGCGATCGGCTTGGATGGGCTCAGGTTCTTATCGCTGTTCAGCGAGCGGCACGGTATTCGTTGCGCTCAACCTTTTCCTGGCGCTCGGGACGCTCTGCCTTCTCCATGCGCTCATGACGCTCGGGACGCTCTGCCTTCTCCATGCGCTCATGACGCTCGGGACGCTCTGCCTTCTCCATGCGCTCATGACGCTCATGACGCTCGGCTTTTTCCATGCGCTCATGACGCTCGGGATGCTCGGCTTTTTCCATGCGCTCATGACGAACGTCGGACTTGTTGGTTTCCGGACGGGCAACACGATTCTGGTTTGCCGGATCCCGGAAATCTGCGGCAGGCGAGGTCCGGACGGGCGCTTGCGGCGCGACGACCTGGGCTTGCGCAGAAGCGGCCAGTGCCAACAGGGCAACGGCGGAGGCCAGGATCTTTTTTGTGTACATCATGTTTGACTTTCAAGAAGATTGATCGGAGGTGGTCGAAGCCAACTGCGTAGGCGAGACGCTTTTCTCGCTGGGGTGAAGAGTAGTCAATCAACCTTAAGACGACCTTAAGGCGACCTTAAGCAGCGATTTCTATTGCAACAAGTCGTCTGGAAATATTCTCAATCGCCCGGCAGAGCAGATTTTTACGCTTGCGCTTCAGCCCGAATACGCTGTCGGCAATGCGTGAGGACCACTTGCCCCCGGAGTTGGCGCTTAGGATAATCCGGCATGCAGACCAAGACCTTCACGATCGGCCGCTTCCGTCGCGCGGACTACGACGCCACCACCCACCAGTTGGACCTGCACCGTGACGACAAGACCGTGTTCGCCTACAAGCAGGTGCCGCAGGAGGTCTTTCGCCGCCTGTGCAACGCGCCGAACCCGACGACCTACTGGGAAGACCGTATTGCGGAGGAGTATCCGAAGGGGGTGCCGATGAGCAAGGCCGAGGAATCGACGGATACGTCGCAGAAGTTTCAGGATCTGTTTGGCGGCAGGGACTGAGGTCTCCCGGTTCAGTCGACACGCCCGTTTGCGCCGCATTTACGATTTGTTATGTCGTCCGGACCGTTTGTGTCTCTCGAAGCAGAGAAATGAGGAATAACAATTCAGACAAATGCGGATCGCCCTCGTCATCCGCTTACCTCAAACGTTCAACATCGAAATAAACTCCCTACCATCGAGAGACACTATGCGACACGACGAAAGACACCGAACTCACCGCACGGGCTGGCTCCGAGCCGCCGTCCTGGGCGCGAACGACGGCATCGTTTCTACAGCCAGCCTTGTCCTGGGTGTCGCCGCGGCAGGCGCAGATACCCAGGGCATTCTGGTTGCCGGCGTCGCCGGCCTGGTCGCCGGCGCCATGTCCATGGCCGCAGGCGAGTATGTCTCGGTCAGTTCGCAAGCCGATACCGAGCGCGCGGATCTGGCGCGCGAGGGACGGGAGCTGGCCGAGAATCCCGCACAGGAACACGCAGAGCTCACGGCCATCTACGCCAAGCGCGGATTGGATGACACCCTGGCGTCGAGTGTCGCCACCCAATTGATGCAGCACGATGCGCTTGCCGCCCACGCCCGAGACGAGCTGGGCATATCGGACACATTGGCCGCCAAACCCGTGCAAGCCGCATTGGCCTCGGCGGGCACGTTTGCAGTGGGGGCAGCGCTTCCCCTTTTGATGGTTCTCCTGTTTCCGGCTTCGTTGCTCATGTGGGGTCTCGCCGGCAGCTCTCTGTTCTTTCTTGCGCTGCTCGGCCTGCTGGCGGCGCGCGCCGGCGGCTCACCGGTCGTGGCGTCCATTGCGCGCGTCACTTTCTGGGGCGCCATCGCCATGGCGTTGACCGCAGGGGTTGGCGCCCTCTTTGGCGTGGCCGCTTGAAATCCAAGGCGCCAGCATGTTCGATGCCGGGCTCAAAGCTTGAGCTGGCGAACTAGGCGCGCGTCGCCAAAACCAGCTCCAGCCCGGTCGTCGCCCCTGCCAGTGCATGGAGGGCGACCCCCACTTCCGCTTCCACCTTGAGGGCCAGCACCGGATCGGCTCGCGTGCGCCCCCTGTTGACCGCCGCCACCGGCTTGCCAGCCGCCACGGCCTCCTCCACAAAGCGGTAGCCCGAATACACCATCAGTGAGGAGCCAGCCACGAGCACGGCGTCGGCTTGCGCCAATGCAGCGCGCACATCGGCCACGCGCTCACGCGGCACGCTCTCACCAAAGAAGACCACATCCGGCTTGAGCAGACCGCCGCAGTGCGGACAGGCAGGTACGTCGAAGGCGGCAAAGTCGAGCGATTCGAGATCGGCATCGCCATCGGGCAGGCTGCGTGCATCGTGTCCCAGCCAGTCCGGGTTGCGCGCCATCAGCTCTTCCTGCAAGACGCGGCGCGGTGAACGAACGCCGCAGCCCAGGCAGCACACCGTGTCGATACGGCCATGCAGGTCCACCACCGCGGTGCTACCCGCGGCCTGGTGCAGGCCGTCGACGTTCTGCGTCACGAGCTGGACGATGCGACCCGCGCGCTCCAGCTGCACCAGGGCGTGATGCGCGGCTGTAGGCAAGGCACGGGCCATGGTGGACCAGCCCAGCATGCTGCGCGCCCAATAGCGCTGGCGCGCCAGCGCGCTCTCCACGAAAAGCTGATAACGCATGGGCTCCTGGCGTTTCCAGGCGCCGTTCTCATCGCGATAGTCGGGGATGCCGGCGGCGGTGCTGCAGCCGGCGCCGGTGATGACCAGCAGGCGCGGGTGCCCTGCGGCGAAGTCGATCAAAGGCTGCAGGGCGTCCATGGGTAGATTGTGCAGACAGTCGCCGCCCGCTGCAGCGCGTGGGCATTCCCGCCGGCCAAAAAAGAAACGGCGCCCGCAGGCGCCGTTCGTCTCCTCAGGTCTTGTGTGCAATCAGCCCGCAGCCTTGACTTTCAGGCGCCAGGCGTGCAGCAGCGGCTCGGTGTAGCCGCTGGGCTGCTCCAGGCCCTTGAACACCAGGTCGGTGGCGGCCTTGTAGGCCATGGAGGTGGTGAAGTTGCCGGCCATCGTCTGGTACAACGGGTCGCCGGCGTTCTGCTGATCGACCACGGCGGCCATGCGCTCGAAGGTGGCGCGCACCTGCGCTTCGTTGGTGATGCCGTGCAGCAGCCAGTTGGCCATGTGCTGGCTGGAGATGCGCAGCGTGGCGCGGTCTTCCATCAGACCCACGTTGTGGATGTCGGGCACCTTGGAGCAGCCCACACCCTGGTCGATCCAGCGCACCACATACCCCAGGATGCCCTGCGCATTGTTGTCCAGTTCCTGCTGGATTTCCTCGGCGCTCCAGTTGGGCTTGGCGGCGACGGGGATGGTCAGCAGGCCGGTGAGCAACTTGTCTTCCAGCGTCTTGAAGTTCTTCGCGGTGGCCTGCTGCTCCAGCTTGTCCTGGATCTCGGCCACGTTGACCTGGTGGTAGTGCAGGGCGTGCAGCGTGGCGGCGGTGGGCGAGGGCACCCAGGCCGTGTTGGCGCCAGCCAGCGGATGCACCACCTTCTGCTTGAGCATGGCGGCCATCAGGTCGGGCATGGCCCACATGCCCTTGCCGATCTGGGCGCGGCCCTTGAGGCCGCAGGCCAGGCCTTCAAGCACGTTGCTCTTCTCGTAGGCGTCGATCCACTCGGTGCCCTTCATGGCGGCCTTGCGGATCATGGGGCCGGCGTACATGGCGGTGTGCATCTCGTCGCCGGTGCGGTCCAGGAAGCCGGTGTTGATGAAGGCCACGCGGCTCTTGGCGGCCGCAATGCAGGCCTTGAGGTTCACGCTGGTGCGGCGCTCTTCGTCCATGATGCCGAGCTTGACGGTGTTTTCGGCCAGGCCCAGCAGCTGCTCGACGCGGGCGAACAATTCGCTCGCAAAGCCCACCTCGGCCGGGCCGTGCATCTTGGGCTTGACGATGTAGATGGAGCCGGTGCGCGAGTTGCGCACGCCGTTGCTCGTCAGGCCCTTGAGGTCGTGCAGGGCGATGGTGGTGGTGATGACGGCGTCCATGATGCCTTCATGGATCTCGCTGCCGTCGCCGTAGAGGATGGCCGGGTTGGTCATCAGGTGGCCGACGTTGCGCACGAACAGCAGCGAGCGGCCGTGCAGCCGGATCTCTTCGCCGTTGGCGCCCTTGTAGACGCGGTCGGCGTTGAGGCGTCGCACAAAGGTCTTGCCGCCCTTGCTCACCTCTTCGGTCAGCGTGCCCTTGAGGATGCCCAGCCAGTTGTCATAGGCCAGCACCTTGTCGTCGGCGTCGACCACGGCCACGGAGTCTTCCAGGTCCAGGATAGTGGAGAGCGCGGCTTCGACCAGCAGGTCGCTCACGCCAGCGGCGTCGCTGCGGCCGATGGGCGTGCTGCGGTCGAACTGGATCTCGATGTGGATGCCGTTGTTGCGCAACAGCACGGCTGAGGGCGCCACCGCGCTGCCCTGATAACCCACGAACTTGTGCGCGTCGACCAGGCAGTATTTGCTGCCGTCTTTCAGCGCCACCTTCAGCTTGCCACCTTCGACGGTGTAGGCGGTGGCGTTGAGGTGCGAACCCTTGACCAGCGGGGCGACGCGGTCCAGCACGTGGCGCGCGTATTCGATGACCTTGGCGCCGCGTTTCGGGTTGTAGCTCTTGCCGTCGGGGCCGGCCTTGGTGGCGCCGCCGTCTTCGGGCAGGGCATCGGTGCCGTAGAGCGCGTCGTACAGCGAACCCCAGCGGGCGTTGGCAGCGTTGAGCGCGTAGCGCGCGTTCAGGATGGGCACGACCAGTTGCGGGCCGGCCTGCACGGCCAGTTCGGCGTCCACGTTGGCGGTGTCGCTGTGCACTTCGGCGGGCACCGGGGCCAGGTAGCCGGTCTTCTCCAGGAAGGCGCGGTAGGCCTTCATGTCCTTGATGGGACCGGGGTGGGCCTTGTGCCAGGCATCCATCTCCAGCTGCAGGCGGTCACGCTCAGCCAGCAGGGCGGCGTTCTTGGGGCCCAGTTCGTGGGCGATGGCGTCGAAGCCCTTCCAGAAATCCGCGCTGCTGATACCGGTGCCCGGCAGTACCTTGTCTTCGATGAAGCGGTACAGCTGGGTGGCGACTTGCAGCCGGTGGGCTTTGGTGCGTTGCGTCATGGTCTTAACTCCTCAAGCTTGAAAAATCGTGTGCGGGCGTCGGCGTCATTCCGCGGGGAAGAAGCCGAGCACGTCGTTGAGCGTGTTGCCGGTGCGCGTGGGCTGGGTGCCCAGTTCCTCGAAAGGCAGCGCATAGCGGTTGACCCACAGGGTCCGGTAGCCGTACCAGGTGGCGGCCAGTGCGTCCCAGCTGTTGCTGCTGACGAAGACGATCTGCGTGGCACGCAGGCCGGTCGCCTGCTCGCCCAGCGCGTACGCCTCGGGGTGGGTCTTGTACTTGCGCACGGCGTCCACGCTGATCACGTGATCCAGCAGGCCTTCGAGGCCCGCGCTGCGCACGGCGATGCCCAGCATCTCGGGGTCGCCGTTGGAAAGGATGCCGGTGGTGATGCCGCGGCTTTTCAGCGCCTGCAGCACGTCCCGGTTTTCGGGGAAGGCGCTCAGGTGGCGGTACTGGTTCATCAGCTGCAGCTCGGCCTCGGGCGTGAGCGTGAGCTTAAGGCGCTTGCAGGCGTAGCGCAGGCCGGCCTGCGTGAGCTGCCAGAAGGGCTGGTAGTGTGTGCCGTGGTTGCTGGTGGTCACCAGGCGCGTGTATTCGATCTGCTTGTCGCGCCAGAGCTGGCCCAGGGCCTGGCCCTGGCCGGGGAACAGCTGCTCCGCCACCAGGCCGACGCTGTAGACGTCGAACAAGGTGCCATAGGCGTCAAACAGCACGGCTTTCGGCTGTGACGTGGCAGAGGCGCGGACTTTTTCCATGCCTCCACTGTATTTGATACTTTCAAAACCATTAATAGCAAAATAATGCGTAAATTGCGAACAAAAAGTATCGAATCGACTTTTTGAGGCTGCAAAGGCCAGGAGCGGCATAATCAGGGCGGTCGATGATGGAAACGCAGCAATCGACGCCTTCTTTCATGATCTGTCGTGTTTTGACAGCCAATTTTGATGAACATGCCCTTTGATCTGGTCGATCTGCGCCTCATGGTGCGCATCGCCGAAGCCGACAGCCTGACCAAGGGCGCCGAGGCGGCCCATATGTCGGCCCCCGCGGCCAGCACCCGCATCAAGAACATCGAGGAAAGCCTGGGCGTCAAGCTGCTGCACCGCAGCTCCCAGGGCGTGACGCTCACGCCGCCGGGCCAGGCCTTTGTGCACCATGCCCGCCTGGTGCTGGGCCAGCTGGAACACCTGCGCACCGACCTGCAGGAGTACGCGCGCGGCATCCGCGGCCATTTGCGCGTGCACGCCAACACCACGGCCCTGGGCGAATTCCTGCCGCCGGTGCTGCGTTCTTACCTGCTGGCCCACCCGGACGTGAACGTGGACCTGCAGGAGCGCCTGAGCCACGACATCGTGCGCGCCGTGTCCGAAGGCCAGACCGACATCGGCATCGTGGCCGGCCTGGTGCGCACCGAGAACCTGCAGGTGCTGCCCTACCGGCGCGACCGCCTGGTGTTGGTGGTACCCGCCGGCCACAAGCTCGCCGGCGCCACGGCCGTGAGCTTTGCCGACACGCTGGACTTCGACCACGTGGGCCTGCACGAGAGCAGCGCCATCCGCGCCTTCCTGCAGCAGATCTGCGAAGGCCTGCACCGGCCCATGCAGCAGCGCATCCAGGTCAGCAACTTCGAGGCGGCCTGCCGCATGGTGGAGGCGGCGGTAGGCGTGGCCATCCTGCCGGGCTCGGCGGCGCACCGGCACGCCCAGACCATGGCCATCAGCATCGTGCCCCTGGCCGATCCCTGGGCCGAACGCGCCATGCAGATCGTGGTGCGCAGCCTGGACGCCTTGCCGGCCTATGCAAGGGAGCTGGTGGATTTGCTGGTGGAGGATGCGAAACAGGGTGGCGAGTCGGGCGCCCCACACTCACAGCGAGATTAGCCGCCAGCGAAAACACTGCGGATGTTGTCGTCGAAGTGAAACGTGTTCAGCACCCATCCAGTTGGCGTGCGATAGAAAACGAAGCTCCATCGGGTGCGAGCCGTTCAATTAAAGTGTTGACGCGGCTGAGAATTTGGTTAGCCCCCGGTATCCACCCGGGGGCTTTATTTTTAACGCGAAGCTATTGATTCATTTCCAAACCTGAGCCATTTCTAGCCGGATTCCAGACCCCTGAAGACATGATCAGATGAGTGAAGCATCCAAGACCAGCGCTTGTGGATAACTCAACAACGCACCGCAGCGCGCTTGAACTGTTGCCACCCAGGCCCGGTCAGCCATGCCAGGCTGCCTCAGTTGGGCCTTGAGGTCGGTTGGAAACTTCCAGGAAACCCCGGCAACGTCGTAACCGCCTAGCCGATGAGTCGTCGTTACTCCATCGGTCGCTTGTGCCATCGAGAAAATCTGGACGACGTACTTGTCTGCATTGACGGGAGCGCTCCAATGCAAAGCATCCGCCTGCTGCCGAACCGACTGGGCTTTCAACGTACACTGGTCGGCCGCCTGGATAACAAAGTATGGTCCCTGGGCATGCAGCTCCTGCACCGAGTAAGTCGGACAGTTGCGGCTCACAATAACCTTCACAGCAGAAGTCAGCACCGTAACTGGCGCCCCCAGACGCCAGCGCGTGCCCGTCACCACAGTGTCAATAGACTCAAGCACGCGCCCCTCAGGTAGCACTACAGCCACCTGCACCCGATAGCTGGAATTAGCGTCACCGCCCCACAGCAGTTCCGGTTGCCGGTCTGCAATCTGGCTGCCTCGCTTTGGCGTCAGCAGCTCATAGCGCTCGCAGCCGGGCTGCGCCCATGCGCTCCAAGCCGACATCAGGCAGAAACTCAAAAGTAGCCATCGCTTCCAGGTCAAACACATCGTCTCTCTCCCTTCACGGTTTGGCCGCCGCCGGTGTCACAGGCTGACCGGCACCACGCATCGCCTGCAACTGTGCCATCGGTAAACCGAACACCCATTTGGCATAACTCGGTGCCTCTTCAAAATGGGCATGCCTAGCGTCAAATCCCAGCCGCTTGATCGGCTGGCCTTGCGCCTGGCTGTATACCCCGATGATGAAACCCGCGGGGTCTCGCACCACACCCCATTCCTGACGTCCAGTCATCGGGTCAGCATAAAGCTGACGCAAATGCCGTCGCACACCAGGCACCCGGGGGTCCTTCAGCAACTCCTCCAAGGCGCGTGGGCCGCGCGCAGCCAATGCGCCACTGGTGTTGGCAGCCGCCACAGCAACCCCGGCATAGCTGTACAGTGCCCGCTCGAACTCGGCCCCTGTCGACAGCAAGGCCTGTTCCGCATCCCGGCGCCCCGCCTGCGCGCCTAGCTGCAAAGCCGCAGAAGCACCCAGAGCCAATACCGCCACGGCCATCAGCAGCAGCACGTAGGCAAAGCCATACTGCGCCCGCCAGCCGTGGCTGACCTGCCCACTACCACTCCGCATAGGGTCGCCCGTTGCGCCCGTTCCCAGGCGCCCCGCTCCGGATGTCATAAACACGCCCCTTGTGACCGCTGGGCACCTCAACGATCTGCCATGTGGCATCGGAGTCCGTCACTGGATCGACCGGCAGTGTCTTGAGATAGTGCTTCTCCACCAGCTCCTCCAGACTCTCGGGGAAACGTCCCTGATCACCATAGAACTTGTCGATCACATCCCGCACACCGCGCAAGTTGTCACGGAGCACGGTTTCCTTGGCTACATCGATCCGGTCCGCATACCGTGGAACCACCAAAGTCAGCAGCACCGCGACGATGGCCAACACCACCAGCAGTTCGATCAGGGTGAATCCTCTTTTGCGCATTGTCATCACCAGCGCCTCAAGGTCACACCGTTCAGACCTGTCAGCGACGACAGGCTGAAAACGTCGTACACATCGTCACCTTCGGCCGGGTCGGTTGGCTCGCTCGCATAGGAGCGCTTGCCCCAGGTCTGGGCATCCTCAACGTTTGGGTCTTCGAAAAAAGGGTCTCGGGGAACACGTCGCAAAAAGTACAACTTGCCACGCTTTGGGTCCCGCTGGTCAGTCACCCCGTCAACCAAGACCTCCAGGTTTCTGGGATAACCCGTCGTACCGGCATCACGAGGTACCCGTCCTTCGTCACCAGCCTTTTTGTAGGCATCGATGGCCGTACGGATTTCAGTCAACGCTGCCCGCAACTGCTGCTCCTTACCCCGCTGCACCTGAATCTGTGCCACCGGCACCACAAGACTGGCCAGCACCGCCAGAATGGCCAGGGTCACGAGCAACTCCACCAGCGTGAAGCCGCACCCCCGCCACAACGGCCGGCTGCCACCCCGTTTCAAAAATACTGGCGGACAACGCATACGCCGTCAGGGAGCAACGCCGATCACCAGCGGTGACGGCAAAGGCGCACTCACCGCCTTGCCACCCTGGGCCACGGGCGCCATGCTCAGCAGCTGGACACGCGCATCGGCACTGGCGGCCGCAGTCGCCCGCAGATTCACCGTCGCCACCACCCCGCTGCCGGTGGCCCCCGAATCGCCGGAACGCGTCACCGTCAGCACGATCTGGCCACTCGGGTCCACCCGGCTGCTGAAATTCGTCTGTGCTCCGCCCTGCTTGAGAAAATCCCCCTCGGTCACGGAAACCACCTGCATGCTGCGTGCGTCAAATCCGACCGCCAGAGGCAAACTCATCATGGCTTGGCTGGACTGCATCGTCAGCTGCACTGCAAACACGTCCCCAACCTTCACCTTCTCCGGACCCTGCCAGGCCAGCACGGTCGGAGCCTGCGTTCCGGCAGCGTCGCCATTTCCTTGCGATGCAGCCGCCCCATTCGCCGCCTTGACCGCCCCCTCAGCTGAAGCATTACCCGCCGCTGTTGCAGGTTTCGCGTTTGTGTCCGTAATTCCCCAACTGAAGCCGCTGAGACTGGTTTCCGTCCCTGAATCAAACTCCAAATTGGAAGTACCGGGTCGAGTGAGATTGCGCAGAATGCGCGGTGTGATGGACAGTACGATTTCTGTCTTGGAGGTATCGTCGCGCTGCTCTCCGAACAAGCGCCCCAGGAGCGGTATATCGCCCAGGCCGGGAACCTTGTTCCCCGTCTGCCGGTCCTCGTTGTTGATCAAACCTGCGAGCACCTGGTTTTCGCCGTCCTTCAAACGCAAGATGGTCTGCGCTGTCCGCGTTCCTATCTGGTAGGCCAAAGAGCCCGATTTCGTTTGCACCTGACTGGTCACGCTGCTCACTTCCAGTGAAATTTTGATGGCTACTTCACCTTCGATGGAAATCGTCGGTTCTACATCCAGCTTCAGTCCCACATCCACGTAGTTCACCGATTCCGCCACGAAACCGGTGGCAGTCGAGGTAGACGTGATGTTGGGCACCCGCTCGCCAATCAGAATCTTGGCCTTCTCGCGGTTGCGCACACGGATACGCGGATTGGCCAGGATATTCGCGTCCGTGTCCACCTTCTTGGCATTGATGGTGGTTGGCCCTATGGTGGCGCCCAAGGTTTCCGCATTCAGTCCACGCAAATCTGCAACCGACAGGGCCCCCGTGGATGCTGCCAAAGGGCTCAAACTGATCTGTTCCGGCCAGCGTATGCCCAGGTCCAGCAAACGGGTCCGCTTGACCTCGAGAATCTCCACCTCCAGCATCACCTCGGATTCCGCGACATCGTGCATGGCCACCAGCCGCGCTGCCATGCGAATCGCCTCTGGCGTGTCCCGCAGGATCAACAGATTCAGTTTCTCATCTACCACCACGTCGCGCGACTTGAGGATGGTCTTCAAAGTGCTGGCCACCACCTTGGCCTCGGCATTTCCCAAGTAGAAAGCCTTGACCGTGAGGGACTGGTAGTCCTTCTGCTTGGCTTGCGTATTCGGATAGATCAGCACCGAATTCGCGTCAAGCACCCGCTGCTCCAGCTGGTTGGTCAGCAAGGTCAGGTTCACGGCGGCTTCGATAGTCGAGTTCTTCAGAAAAATGGAAGTCTTCTGATCCGAGCGCACATCCTTGTCGAACAGGAAGTTCAAACCCGAGGACCGTGAAATCACTTCGAACACCGATTTCAACGGTGCATCCTTGAATTCAATCGTGATGGGCTTGCGGTAGGCTTCGGCCAACAGGACCGTGCCCGTCTTTTTCTGGTTGGTCTCCTCCAGGTCCTGCAACAGGGCCTTGGCCTTGCGGTTTTGCGAGTCCTCGGTCAACACCATGCGCAGCCAGTTCTCGGCCACCTTGTCTTCCTTGCGATCCAGCGCCTGCTGGGCTGCATTCATCCATTTAGCATGACGCTGGGCTGCTGCGATGGCATTCAGTCCATCCTGCGCGCGAGGATTCCCCGGCTGCCAAGTCATCGCACGCCGGAATGCCGCACGCGCATCGTCATACCGCTCCTCGTCCAGCGCCTTGCGTCCCGCCGCGAGAGCCGCGGAAACCAGCCCTTCGCGAGTCTGCAGGACAGCAATGCGGAATTTGGCCGAATCCGTCTCCCTCTGGCTTGCCTCCTCGAAACGCGCCAGCGCCTCCTCGGTGCGCCCTTCACGGGCCAGGTCCTGGCCTTCACGGTAAGCGCGTTCGCTGGCACAGCCCGCCAGCACAAGGCCGACCAGCAAGCCCAGCAGAGTCCGCCGGATACGCCCGTCCCTGATCCACTTCATCGCGTTTCTCCAATCACCAGATTCTGGGACAGGCCCAGCGGCAAATACATCAGTTCCATCTGCGGCGGCTTGATCGAATCCACACGGTACTGGCCTTCCAGCACCTGCCCCTCGCGCACCACAAACGTTTTTTCACCTTGCCCCAGATAAACCTCCCAGCTGCCGTTTTCCTGCTTCTTACCCAGATAGACGTAAGGCATGGTCGGCGCCGTCGGTACAGGCTCGGGCACCACCACGGGCTTGAGCTTGGGTGCCGGCGGCGTCCAGCTGTGCTGGCTGAATAGATCTCGCACCGGCGCACGTTGCCCGGACTTCACCAATTGATCACGCGGAACCAGCACCTGGGCGCCGTGCAATGGCGCTGCCGTGGCCAACTCAAGCACCGGCCGGCCAGGAGATGCAAGCCGCGCTGCAGGTTGCACCCGCGGCGCCACCACGGCTACGGCACCATCCGCAGGCGTCTTGTCCCCAAACACTGCGAGCAGCAAGGCGCCCACGAGCAAGGGCCCCCATATCCACCAGCGCTTGTTTTTCCCCGGGTTCGCCATCAGGTACTCCCCCGCCCGGACTTGGTCGGATTGGTCCAGAGCGACAGACGCAGGCGTATCTCACCCTGTCGCTGCCCCACCGAATCGCGTTTGAGCAGCATCTGGTCCACACTCACCCCGGGGAATTCGAGCAACACGGCCTCCACGAATTGCCGCGCCTGGGGATAGGCTGCGCGTAGCGGGAAGGTCAGTTGCAGGCGCCGCAAGCCCCCCAATCCTTCGCCCGTCACCTGGAAATCCGTCTCCGTCAATATCAGCCCCTTGTTCTGGGCAATACGCCCCAGGCGCCTCAGTACCTCGCTGACTTCCTGCTCGGACAACGCCACACGGTCCAGCGCCGCGACCAGCGCCACATCTTCCTGCCCAGCCAGTTCCGACGGGCTCACCGTGCGCACAGCCTGCCCCGACTGCAGCCCCTGCAACTCCGCCCGAGCCTGCGTCAGCTGCTGCGCGCCGCCCGGCAGCAGCACCAGCCAGAGGGCCAGGGCCGCCACCAGCAGCGCCAACACCCCCGGCCAGACCCAACCATGGCGCCACAGCAGGATGTCCAGCCGCAGACGCCAGTACCCCGGCTTCATCCAAGCCGGCTTCATCGCGCCCCCTCCTGCAGGTTCGAGACCAGCGTCGCCTGCCGCGTGGGCAGCAACATCAGCTCGAAGGTCAAGCGCATGGGCCGGTTCGCATCCTGGCCATTCGTCTCATGCTTGTTGTAGGTCAGACGTCCCAGCACGCCCTGGCCCTGCAAGGCTGCGGCATATTGCAGCAGGGTGTCGAGCGACTTGGCCTCCGCCTGCAAGCGCACCGTTCCGCGCTGCCCGTCCGGCTCCACGCTGACCAGCGCCACCTGCGGTGGCGTGGAGCGTTCCAGTTGCTCGAACAATTCCTGCCAGGGGATGTTGAGTTGCCGAGCCACCGCCCGCAGTCCCTGCCGCTGGTCCGTGCTCAAGGCCTGCCCCGCCACCAGCCCTGCGTCACGTCGTACCGCGGTGGATGTGCGTGCCGCCACCGGCTTCGCGGGCGTAGAACGCAGCGCCTGCACCTGGGCTTGCACCGCCTCCATCTCCTGCCTCTGCTGCCAAGCCACCCAGCCACCCCAGGCCAAAACTGTCAGCGCCACACCAGCCAGCGCCAATGCGGCAACTGTTGTACGCATCCGGCTCTGCCGGCCCCACAGCGTCCAGCGCGGCGAGGTCTCCCAGTGAAGCATTGCCGTGGAAGGTTCAAGCCGCATGCCTAGCCCCTTCCCCTTCCAAGCACCGTCGCGCGCACCAGGCCGCCTGCACCGCCTCCGGGGCATCCAGCGGCACGGTCGGCATCTTGCCAGCAGGGCGCCAGGGCAAGGTCTTCAAAGATTCATGCTCTGCAGCTTTGTCACCCCCTTCGAACAAAGCCAGCAAATGCAAGTTTTCCTGCCCGCTGTCCACACGCAACATCTCACGCCGACCTTCCTGTGCGGCCAGCGTCTGTAAAGTCTTCAAGCTACTGGCGCCCGGCCAACGCACACTGCGCAAGGACACCATGCGCCCGGCCTCGCGCCGCTGCACATACAGGCGCTGCGCCACGGCCACGGCCAGCCAGCCCGTCTGCGGCCACTGGGTCTGCCCCTGTTGTTGCGCCAGCAGCAAAGGCGTGTGCAGCGCAATCCGGCCCCAGCGCGCCCGCATGGCCGCCCAGACCGGCTCCCACACGGCCGGCACAGCGGTGCACAGAAAAGCACCCTCGGCTTGCCAATCACCCGTCACCATCCAGCCGCCTGACGGGCCGGGGCCCCAGAGCTGCTGGGCTCTGGCCGCGGCCACCGCATGCAACTCGGACAAGCAAGCCGTCTGGGCCGGCACGCTTTGCACCCAATGCCGGGCCAGGCTGGGCGCCAGGCACACCTGCACCGGCTGCCCCGCTCCGCTCACCAGCGGCGCCTGGTTCAGCACCCACTCCCGCAAGACGGTCGGCCCATCCACATCCTCAGGCCAGTCCCAGCTTTGCCAGTCGGCCGCCTCCGGCACGCACCAGGCCACGCCCTGCGCGGACACGCCCAGCACCAGTGGCAGCACCGGTAAGGCGGACTTACTGCGCCAGCGTGACACGTCGCACCTCCTCCAGCGTGGTCGCGCCTGCACGTACCAGGTCCAGCGCCGCCTCAAGCAGCGTGCGCGTGCCGCGCTGGCGCGCGGCTTCCTTGATCTGGCGCACCGGCAGGCGTTGGATGATCATCTCGCGCAGCTCATCGTCCAGCAGCAGAAACTCCGCAATCGCCCGCCGCCCTCGGAAACCCGTGCCACGGCAGTCGCCGCAGCCCGCGCCTTTCATGAACTTCGCATCCGTCCACTGCCCGGCGTCCAGGCCCAGCTTCTCGAACTCCAGCGCCTCGGGCTGGTAGGGCTGGCGGCAATGCGTGCAGTTCACCCGCACCAGGCGCTGCGCCCAGATGCCGTTGAGCGCCGAGACCAGGGTGTACGGGTCCAGGCCCATGTGCGTGAAGCGCCCGAATACGTCAAACACATTGTTCGCGTGCACCGTGGTCAGCACCAGGTGGCCCGTCAGCGCTGACTGCACCGCAATCTCGGCCGTCTCGCGGTCGCGGATTTCGCCCACCATGATCTTGTCGGGGTCGTGCCGCAGGATGGAGCGCAGGCCGCGCGCGAAGGTCAGGCCCTTCTTCTCGTTCACCGGAATCTGCAGCACCCCGGGCAACTGGTATTCCACTGGGTCTTCAATGGTGATGATCTTGTCCTTGCCCGTATAGGTCTCGGCCAGCGCGGCATAAAGCGTGGTGGTCTTGCCCGAGCCCGTGGGGCCCGTCACCAGCAACATGCCGTAGGCGGCCTCGGTCAGGGTGCGCATGGTCTTGAGCGCGACCGCATCAAAACCCAGCGCCTCCAGGCTCAGCTTGCCATGCGCTTCGATCATGGCCTGCTTGTCCAGAATCCGCACCACCGCATCCTCTCCGTGGATGCTGGGCATGATGGACACACGCAGGTCGATCAGACGCCCCTGGGCCCGTACCTGGAAGCTGCCGTCCTGCGGCACCCGCCGCTCGGCAATGTCCAGCTCGGCCAGCACCTTGAGGCGCGAGATGGTCTGTTCCGCCACGGCGCGGTCCTGGATCTCCGTCACATCGTCCAGCACGCCGTCGATGCGGTAGCGCACCGCCAGCCCGATGGGCGTGGACTCCAGGTGCACGTCGCTGGCCCCGGCGCGCAGGGCGTCGTAGAGCGTGGAGTTCACCAGCCGCACCGCCGGGCTCGCCGCATCCGTGGCGCTCACCAGTGACAGCACCTCGATGCCCTGTTCCGCCTCCGTCTGGTCCGATCGCATGGACTCCAGGCTGTCCACCGCGCGCAGCGAGGCTTCCTGTTGCGTCAGATAGGCGTGCAAGTCTTCCGGCGTGCACAGCACCTGCTGCACGGCTTGGCCCGCCGCCTGCTCCAGCTGGGCCAGCACATCGCCATCAAAAGGGTCGGTCAGCGCCGCCACCCACACGCCAGCGTCGTCGGCACGCTGCAGCAGCACGGCGCGCTGGGCCTGCGCCCGGGCCATGGGCCAGAGGTCCAGCCGGGCGGTCTGCGGGTTCAGCGCCAGGTTGTCCCAGAAAGGCAGGTCGAACTGGGTTGCCAGCCAGCTGGCGGCCTCGCGCGGGTGCAGCTGATGCGCCTCGGCCAGCACGTCCACCAGCGGCCGCCCGCTGGCGTGTGCACGGGCGCGCAGGCCCTGCAGGCCTTCCAGAGCCGGTACCGCCACCGTGTCGGCCATCAAATGCTCCCCGCCAGTTCGAAAATAGGCATGTAGAGTAGCACCACGATGACCCCGATCACCAGGCCAATGGCCGCCATCAGAATAGGCTCAAAGGCCTTGCTGAACTGCTCAATCCAGCGCGTGGTCTCGGTGTCGTAAAAAGCTGCCGTGCGCCCCAGCATCACGCCCATCTGCCCCGTCTGTTCGCCCACGCGCAGCATACGCAGCGACACCGGCGTGGCCAGGCCCTGGCGCTCCAGCGCACTTGAAAGACTCTCGCCCTGGCCCACCGCCAGGCGCGCGGCCTGTAGGCGGCCCACCGTGTCCTGCGGCAAGACGGCTTCGCAGAGCTGCATGGCCCGCATGATGGAAATGCCCCCGTCCAGCAGCATCCCCAGCGTGAGGTAAAGGCGCGTCAGCGTCAGGATTTCCAGGCGCTGCCGCACACCGGGCAGCACCCGCAGCAAGCGGCTCCACTGGCCCGTGCGCAGCAGCCGGCGCGCCCCCCAGACCAGCGCCACCACGGCCGCCGCCAGGCCCGTCACCAGCCACAGCGCATAGTTGGCCGCAAACTGGCCCCAGGCCAGCAGCACCTGCGAGGCCCAGGGCAGGCTGCGCCCGCCCCCTTGGTAGACCGAGGCAAAACGCGGCACCACATAGCCGAGCAGAAACAGCGCCACAGCCAGACCCACGGTGAAAAGGATGGAGGGGTAGATGGCTGCGCTCACCACCTTGTGCTTCAGAGTGCGCAGCCGCGTTTCGTAAGACACGTAACGCTCCAGCGCCCGTGGCAGGTCGCTGGTGCCCTCTGCCGCCTGCACCACGCCCACAAAGAGAGGGGGGAACACCTCGCCCTGCTGCGCCAGCGCCTGCGAAAGGCGCTGCCCCTGCTGCAAGGCATCACGCAGGCGCTGCAGCACGGCCTTCAGATGGCTCTGCGCCGCGCGCTCCAGCAGCGCGTCCAGCGCCTCCACCACGCTCAAGCCCGCGCTCACCAGGGCTAGGAGCTCCTGGGCGAAGAGCAACAGATCAAAGGGTTTGCTGCGCCGCGCGGGCAGCCAGGCCCTGCCGGCCGCGGCCTTGAGAGAGAGCAATGACAGGCCACGCGCCTGCACCAGGGTTTGCGCATGCGCAGCATCCAGCGCCTCCAGTTCGAAGGCCTCGATCTGCTGCTGCGCACTCAGCGCCCGCACCTCGAACTTCATGGCGGCGCCCCTCGCGCCCCGTCAATGGTTGCTGACGTCGGCCGCATCGCCCGTACCTCCGGGCTGGCCGTCCTTGCCGTAGCTCAGCAAATCGAAGTCCCCCTTGCTACCCGGGCTCGTGTAGAGGTAGGGCTTGCCCCAGGGGTCGGGTGGCGCGGTTTTTTCGAGGTAAGGGCCGTTCCACTTGGCAGCGCGCACACTGTCGGCGGGGCGGTTCACCAGGGCGCTCAGGCCTTCCTCGGAACTGGGATAGCTGCCGGTGTCGATGCGGTAAGCACCGAGGGCGCGGCTGAAGGCTTCGATCTGGGACTTGGCGACGGCTTGCTCGGATTTGCCGAGTTGACCGAAGTATTTGGGGCCGACGTAGGCAGCGAGCAGGCCGATGATGGCGACCACCACCAGCAACTCCAGCAAGGTGAAGCCGCCCAAAGTCTGCAATGCAGGCCTTAATCGCCGGGCATGACTTTCCCCATAGACCAGTTCCAACGAACCCATATTAATTTGCCCCGCACTATTTCGCACCAAGATTTGTCTTGTGCTCCCGATATGAAACCAGCTGTCTCTCATTTACTGCGCCGCAATTGATTACCTATGCCACTAAAAGCCAAGAAGAACATAAATGCCAAGACAGCTTCAATCAACGCTCGAAGCAATTCATATCCGTAATACACGCCAACCCCAACAGTGATAGATGCAAAAAAAACTGTCCAGTAAATCCTATGTGATCTTGCATGTATAGCCTGAACGGCACGAGATATGGACGTAGTACGTTCAGCAATCAGGATAGAAGCCATACAAATGGAGAAAATAGCTGTATGGGAAAAAACGCCTTTCCAGTCGAAGTCTATAGAACAAACTACGCCATATAGAACGCCAAATAATATTGGCCCCCTTAACCGAAAGAGTTCATCGAACTGCGGAAATCTCATGTGCCCCTCCTATTTCTTCGCCGGGAATCCACCCCATGTATAGGATTTCTGCACACCCACTCCTGTGGCGGTGTATATGCCTAACCCTGGCCCAAATCTTCCCACACCACTCCCAACTGAGAGTCCGTCTGAATTTCCTTGTATTCCGCCTCCATAGCTATTTAGACCAGTCCCGACACCAGCCTCCCAAGTTCCATAGTTACTCTCGGAATATCCTTGCGGTGTCGAGCATTCTGCAGCCACGCCCAGCCCACCCTGAAACCCCGCACTCGCAAATATTCCATACCCATTCAATTGCGTTAGAGATTGCTGAAATGAGCCTTCCAATGTCGCAAGGTTTAGCTGGAAAGACCAACTCAAATTTACCCCCTGAGAACCCCCGGCATTCATGAATTGATTGAAGAATGTGAAACCAAACCCAACATTAATCGTTGGATCGACCAATCCAAGCGGATCGGAATAATTAACAGGATTTCCACTTACATAGGCGTATGTGTTCATTCCCCCCCAAAGTCCAATTGGATCGCTGGAAATAAATCTCTTTAAGCCAGGATCGTAGTATCGAGCTCGATAAAAGTACAAGCTCGTTGCATCATTTTCTCGACTAGTGTATTGCGTTGAATTATTTGTGCCATCTGGCCCCACCGTGCTGCTCTGCCCATAGGGGCTGTAGGCATAGCTGTTCTGCAAATTGGCGCTATCGTCATCTGCCAGCTGGGCAATCACGCTCTGGAGCGCATCCGCGATGTAGAAGCGGCTACCGGCTGCATCTTTCTGCCCGCTGCTGTTGATAGCGATACGGGCGATGGTCTCATCCAGGCTCAGGCCCGTGAGCAGGCGGTGGCTGAGCTTGCCGTCCCGAATCTCCCCCAAGGCCTGGGCACCTTCGTAAAGGTAAAGCACCGTGCTCGTTTGTCCACCCTGAGTCAGGGTGTTCTGGATTCTTCTTCCAAACGCGTCATAACCGTAGCTGGCCGTCAGCAGATTGGCCCCTCCCGACGCGCTCTGCTCGATACGAATCAGCCTGTCGCTGGCATCCCAGACATAGAGCGTCTGCTCGCTGGTGTCGGCCACGTTCTGCTTCTGCACCAGATTGCCATTGGCGTCATACGTGAGGTTGTAGGTCTTGCTCGTCCCACCCAGGTTCAGCGTGATGGCCGTCATACGATTAGCCGCATCAGAGACCGCCGTCATGGGCGTCTCACTTTGCCCGGTGCCGTTGGCGTTGAGCGTGGTCCGGGCAGTACGGCGTCCATTGGCGTCGTACTCGTAGTCGATCTGCTCAATGAGCTGCTCGCCCGCCGTGCCCGCGGCCTTGAGGTACTTGATCTGGCTCAGGCGGTCCAGGCTGTCGTAGCCATAGGCCTGGGTGATCAGGTCCGGGGTGTTACCGGCCTGGACCTTGCGTGCGCTCAGGCGGCCGGCGGCGTCGTAGCTGTAATTGGTCGTGTGGTCCTGCCCACCGACGTTGGTAGTGTGGCCCAGAAGACGATCGGCATGGTCCCAGCGGTAGGTGGTGACCTCCGGCGCAGCGATGCCCGTGCCGCTCAGGGTGCGGCGGGTCAGGCGGCCCAGGCTGTCGTACTGGTAGGCCAGGGTGTGGCTAACCGGGGGTTTTACCAGATCCTAAGCCGCGTCAACACTTTAATTGAACGGCTCGCATCGGGTGACATGCCTCTCGTGCCTGCCAATTTGAATGATCCGGAGCAAATGCTCGCCGGCACGTTCTTCCCGGATGAATTCATATCCGACACTCTTCCCGAAACGCTGAATCATCATGGGCTCTTGAAGCTTCGCCTGGCCGATCATGGATTCCAGTTCTGCGTCAGGGATGATCAGATATGGCTTCGCCAACCGCATCCCTGCTTCAATACTTTCCTTCGAGATCTTCTCCATGATGCGGTCCGTCAATTGACGTGCTGCCGCAGGATCCTTGAGTCGATTGTTAGGCTGAGCACACACCGCTGTTGACACAAGCAGGCAAAGGGCAAAAAGCGCAATTCGCAATTGAATCTCCTTGAAGCTAACGTTTGAAGCACGTCGACGTTGAGCGCGAACCGCACTTCATCGAAAGGTGAGGCAGATTCTAGGGAAGCCAGTTTTTTGGCCTATCCCCCAAAAGGGTCATCCAGCAACTACTTTCGAGCAACTGATTGAATGACCGCAACGATCTGACAACAGTTGGAGCCCGTACGCTTCGTTACCGCTGATACGGATTCGCGCTTGTCTGCGCGACAGCCCCTCCGGACAATCGACCGCTCCCATATTGCACACGAGCACCCTGGTGCTCTGACCACCCCATGCACCACAAGCTGCTGTTCCGCTTCAAGATCTCGCTGCTGGCCGTCTTTGTCCTGTTCACCCTGCTGGGCCTGGCGGCACCGAGCATGAAGGCGCTGCTCATCGGCCTGCTGGCCCTGGGCGCGTCGCTGGTGATCGCCATCGCCAACTTCGTGATGGCGGAGCAGCAGGTGAAACGCGAACTCCACTCCTCCTTCTAACAGGCGGCCTGCGCCCGACTCAGCCCCCGACCGGAGTGTAGGCGCTGCGGTTGGCCTCCAGCCAGTGGCGCGATGCCTCCGCATCATGCTGCGCCGGGTGGAAATCGGCGCGCAAGTAGTCGCGCCAGGGCTTGAAGGTGCAGCGCACCAGGCCCTGCTTGCCGAAGAGAAAACTGGCGGCGCTGCTCCAGGTGGACCAGCGCCAGAGCGTCTTGTCGCGCCGCAGGTTGAGCACCGTCTGGCGCAACAGGTCGCCCAGGAAGAACATCGTCGCGCGACGGAACCATGTGATGCGCCACGCTTCGTTGCCACCCAGCGCCTTGTAAAGGCCAAAGGCCGTGCAACGGTGCTCGGCTTCCTCGGCGCTGTGCCACAGCCACAGGGTGGCCAGGCGGCGGTCTGTGCTGCCGAGCACCTCCGGGTGCTTGAGCAGCCAGTCGGCAAAGATGGCCGTGAAATGTTCGTTGGCCGCGGTGATGGCCAGCGGATGCCGCGGGTCCAGGTCTTCCAGCTGCTTGAGACGCTGCTGCGCGCGCGGACCCCAGCGGTTCTCCAGGCCCAGCTTACCCAGTTGCTGGTTGTACAGCTCGTGCAGGCGCCGGTGGGTGGCTTCCTGGCCCACGAAACCCTGCACCTCCGTCTTGAACTGCGCCTGCAGATCACCGGGCAGGGCCTGGTAACCCTGGCGCACGGCATCGATGAAGAACTGCTCCCCCACCGGGAAGCTCATGGACAGGGCGTTGAAGAAGGCGGTGCGGAACGGATCGTCGGCACACCAGTGACGCGCCATCGGGGCGTCCATGTCGACGAGGAGGCGGCGGACAACGAGATCGGTCATGGTGTGGCGGGCTGATAAACGGGGAATCCAGGGACGATGCTACTCCTGCCGCAAGGCCTGGGGGCATCCATGCAAAACGCCGGGCGAACCCGGCGTTTTGCATGGCATAGGCGGTAGCGATCAGTCGGCGAACTGGCCGGCAGCGCGGATGGCCTTGCCCCACTTGTCGACTTCGGCCGTCAGCCAGGCGCGCTGGCCTTCGGAGGACTGGCGCGCGGCCGGCGGGATCTCGCCGCCGAGGTCGGCCATGCGGCTCACGAAAGCCGGGTCCTTGAGGGCGGCGCGCATGGCGTCGCCGAACTTCTGGATCACCGCCGCCGGCGTGCCCTTGGGCGCATAGACGCCGTGCCAGACGATGACCTCGAAGTCCTTGAGGCCGCCTTCATCCAGCGTGGGGGCGTCGGGCAGGGCCTTGATGCGCTGCTTGGTGGTCACGCCGTACATCTTGACGGTGCCGGCCTTGATGTGCGGCACGGTGTTGGTGGTCTGGTCGCACAGCAGGTCGACCTGTCCGCCCAGCAGGGCATTGAGTGCGGGGCCCGTGCCCGAGAAAGGCACCGTGGTCACCGTCACGCCCAGGGCCTGCTGGAACAGCGTGCCGCACAGGTGCGAGACCGCGCCCAGGCCGGCGTTGGCCAGGTTGACCTTGTCGGCATTGGCCTTGATGTAGCTCACCAGCTCGCCCAGGTTCTTGGCGGCCATGTCCTTGCGCGCGATCATGGTCATGGGCACGTCGACGACGTTGCCCACGTGTTCGAAATCGGTCACGGGGTTGTAGGCCAGCTTGCGGTACAGGGCCGGCGCGGTGGCCATGCCGTTGTGGTGGATCAGGAAGGTGTAGCCGTCCGGCGCGGCCTTCATCACGAGGCTGGCGGCAATGGTGCCGCCCGCGCCGACCTTGTTTTCGACCACCACGCTCTGGCCCAGGGACTTGGTCATGGTGGCGGCCAGGGTGCGCGCCACGATGTCGGTGGGGCCGCCGGCCGAGAAGGGAACGACCAGGCTGATCGGCTTGGCCGGGTAGGCCTGCGCCTGGGCCAGGCTGCTGCCCAGGGCCAGGGTGGAAGCCACGGCGGCGGCGGTGAAAATTCTGCGGTTCAGGTTCATGGTTTGTCGTCCTCGTAGCTTGGATGAATGGGGAACTCCCTTTTCCTTCTTATGGTGCCTATGCTCGTTCAGATGCGGCGTGCGAACAAGCCGGGTCATCCCTAAGAGCCTGGTCAGGGTCGCTGAGAGTCTATTCACGATCTCCAAGGCCCATGGGTCCTGGGGATTTGCCGCGCCGGTGCGTCAGGACAGCAGCCGGCCCACTTGTGGTGCATCGGCGATGGCCCAGAGCCGCGCCATGGCTGCGCGCATCTCGGCCTCGCTGGCGCCGCCGTGGTACAGGGCCAGGCGCAGAGCCTTGTCTTCGAGTTCGGGGCGGCTCAGGGTGTTGCCCGGGTCGCCCTTGGGCTCGTCCACACGACCGTGCAACAGGCGGCCATCGGCCGTTTCCACGCGAACCTTGCCGATCCAGCGCGCGGGGTAGGCAGCGTCCACCTCGGGGTCGAGTTCCATCACAACCTTGTCGTGGAAGGCCGTCACCTCACCGGACTTGAAACTGGCGTCGAACTCGCTCAGGCCCGCGCGGCCCAGCACGGCCACCAGCCCCAGCACCGTGCCCATGGAGAACTTGCTCTGGTGCACGGTCTGCGGGTCGGTCACCGGGCCCAGCACGTCGATGGCGCCCTGGTGCACGAGCGCGGTCACGCGTTTCACATCGCCGGCCTTGAGCTGGTGTTCGCGCAAGACCTGCTGCAGCGCGTCGGCGGCCGGGTGCGTGTGGCGGCAGGAGGCGTGGAACTTGAAGGAGGTTTCGGCCGTGGCCCAGCGCGTGCCCAGGCCATCGGTGAGTCTGCTGATATCCGCATCGCTGGACATGCCGGCCGCCAGGCCTTGCGGGCCTTCGAGGATGCGCCGTGCGCCGGTGAATCCCTTTTGCGCAAGGTACGCCGCGGTGAGGCCGGCGCCGGCCGCATGCGCGGTGTGCAACTGCTTGGAGTCCGCCGCGTCGCGCAGGAATTCCCACAGGCCGGCCGACTGCGTGCCGGCCGATCCGAAGGCGTTCAGCATCTGCTCCGGGTTCAGCTTGAGCAGGTGGCCCACCGCCGCGGCCGCCGCCAACGTGCCAGCCGTGCCCGTGGTGTGGAAGACCTTGTAGTGCGAACGACCGAGGAACTCACCGACGCGGATGCCGACCTCATAACCCGCCACACAGGCGGCCAGCAGTTCCTGGCCCGAACGGCCCAGCGCCTGCGCCACCGCCAGCGCTGGCGGGAACACCACCGTGGCCGGGTGGAAGACCGAGCCGTTGTGCACATCGTCCTGCTCGGCCACATGCGAGGCGGCGGCATTGGCCATGGCGGCCAGCAGCGGGCTGCTGCTGCGACGGTGGATCAGGATTTCGCTCGGACCCTCAACCGGCCCCATGCTTTCGACGAAGCTGGCCAGGATCTCGACGGCGCGCGCGTTCTTGCCGGCGAGGGCCGAGCCGAACCAGTCCAGCAGCAGGTCTTCGGTGCGGCGGATCACCGGTGCGGGGATGGCGTCGAACTTCAACTTGGCGGCGAATTCGGCCAGGGCTGCGGAGCTTGGGGTCGTCATGGTTCAGATCGCCTTGTCGTTCTTGAGGTGTTCGATGTCTGCGGCGCTCAGGCCCAGCTCATGCAGGATGGCCTCGCTGTGCTGGCCCACGGCGGGGATGGCGTCCATGCGCACGTGGGCAACGTCTGGCGCACCGGGCGGCAGCAACGCAGGCACCGGACCAACGGGGGTGCTCACCTCGGTCCAGCGCTGGCGTGCGGCCAGCTGCGGGTGCGCCCACAGGTCGGCCATGGTGTTGACCTGGGCGTTGGCGATGCCGGCCGCTTCCAGCCGTTCGATCACCTGGGCCGCGCTGAGCTCGCCGAAGGCGGTTTCGATCAGCGCCTTGACTTCGGCGCGCGCGGCCGAACGCTTGGCGTTGGCGTCGAAACGCGCGTCTTTCGCCAGCGCGGGCTGCTGCAGGACCTGCTCGCAGAACACCGCCCACTCGCGCTCGTTCTGCAGGCCCAGCATCACGCTCTTGCCGTCGCCGGCCGCGAAGGGGCCGTAGGGATAGATGGTGGCGTGCGAGGCGCCGGCGCGCGGTGGCGGCGCGGCGCCGTCATACGCGTAGTACATGGGGAAGCTCATCCACTCGGCCATGCTCTCCAGCATGGAGACGTCGATGCGCCGGCCCAGGCCGGTGCGGCCGCGCTGCAGCAGGGCGGTGAGGATGTTGGTGTAGGCGTACATGCCGGCGGCGATGTCGGCAATCGAACAGCCGGCCTTGGCGGGGTCGTCGGGCGAGCCCGTCACCGAGAGAAAACCGGCCTCGCTCTGGATCAAGAGGTCGTAGGCCTTCTTGTCGCGGTAGGGGCCGCTGTCGCCATAACCCGAGATGTCGCAGACGATGAGCCTGGGGTACTTCTCGTGCAGGGCCTCGAAGGACAGGCCCATGCGCGCGGTCGCGCCGGGCGCGAGGTTCTGCACCAGCACGTCGGCGCTGCGGAGCAGCTTGTCCATGATCTCGCCCGCCTTGGCGTGCTTGAGATCGAGTGCCAGGCTTTCCTTGGAACGGTTGGTCCAGGTGAAGTGCGAGGACAGGCCGTTCACGCGGCTGTCGTAACCCCGCGCAAAGTCGCCGCTGCCCGGGCGTTCGACCTTGATGACACGCGCGCCCTGATCAGCCAGCTGGCGCGAACAGAAAGGCGCCGCGATAGCGTGCTCAAGCGTAACGACCGTGATGCCTTCCAGTGGTTTCATCGTCATCACCTCAGAAGCTGCGTGGCAGGCCGAGGATGTGCTCGGCCACGTAGGAGAAGATCATGTTCGTGGAAATCGGCGCCACCTGGTAGAGGCGCGTCTCGCGGAATTTGCGCTCGATGTCGTATTCGCAGGCGAAGCCGAAGCCGCCGTGCGTCTGCAGGCAAACATTGGCCGCTTCCCAGCTGGCCTTGGCCGCCAGGTACTTGGCCATGTTCGCTTCGGCGCCGGCGTTCTGGTGCGCGTCGATCTTCTCGCAGGCTTTCCAGCGCATCAGGTTGGCCGCCTCCAGTTCGATGAAGGCCTCGGCAATGGGGAACTGCACGCCCTGGTTCTGGCCGATGGGACGGCCGAACACCACGCGGTCCTTGGCGTAGCGGCTGGCGCGGTCGATGAACCAGTAGCCATCGCCGATGCACTCGGCGGCGATCAGCGTGCGCTCGGCGTTCAGGCCATCAAGCAGGGTCTTGAAACCCTTGCCTTCCTCGCCCAGCAGGCTGTCCTCGGGGATCTCCAGGTTGTCGAAGAACAGTTCGTTGGTCTCGTGGTTGACCATATTGAGGATGGGGCGCACCGTGAGCCCCTTGCCGACGGCCTGGTGCAGATCGACCAGGAAGCAGGACAGGCCCTCGGAACGCTTCTGGACCTGGTCCGCCGGCGTGGTGCGCGCCAGCAGGATCATGAGGTCGCTGTGCTGGATGCGCGAGATCCAGACCTTCTGGCCGTTGATGACCCAGCGGCCATCCTTGCGCACGGCCGTGGTCTTGAGCTTGGTGGTGTCGCTGCCGGTGGTGGGCTCGGTCACACCCATGGACTGGATGCGCAGCTCGCCGGCGGCGATCTTGGGCAGGAACTGCTCTTTCTGCTTCTGGGAGCCGCTGCGCACGATGGCGTTCATCACGTACATCTGCCCATGGCAGGCGCCGGAGTTGCCACCCGAGCGGTTGATCTCCTCCATGATGACGGAGGCCTCGGCCATGGACAGGCCCGAGCCGCCGTATTCCTGCGGGATGAGCGCAGCCATCCAACCGGCTTTCGTCAGCGCGTCGACGAAAGCTTCGGGGTAGCCGCGCTGCTCGTCGATCTTGCGGTGGTATTCATCGGGGAACTGGGCGCAGAGGGCGCGCACGGCGTCGCGGATGTCCTGGTAGGTGTCGGTCTTGTTCATGTCGTGTGGTCTTGTCTTATGCGATCTCGGCCGTGCCTTGCATGGTCAGCCAGCCTTCGTGGTCACGGCCCCAGAGGGATACCGTCTTGCCTTCGACCTTGCCGCAGACCGTGAAGGGATGGATGTCGAAGGTGGGGCGCACGGCCTTGAAGCTGAAGCGCCTGACTTTCGCATCGGGCAGGTGGCGGCGCAGCAGGTCCAGCAGCAGCGTGGCGATCAGCGGGCCGTGCACGATGAGGCCGGGATAGCCCTCCACACCGGTGACGTAGCTGCGGTCATAGTGGATGCGATGGCCGTTGAAGGTGAGCGCCGAGTAACGGAACAGCAGCACGGGGTCGGGCACGATCTCGCGGCTGAACTGCTCGTCGCGCGGTGCGGGCGTCGGCGCCGGCTGCGGCGCACCGGGAGCCGGCGCGTCGCGGTAGACGATGTCGTGCTCTTCGCTCAGCGCCAGGCCCTGGGCGGTGCTGAATTCATGGCGCACGCAGACGAAGACCAGGGCGCCGCTGCGGCCCTCTTTCACCGTCACGTCCTTGATGGTCGACACGCGTGTCACGCGCTCGCCCACGCGCAGCGGCTGCAGGAAATCCAGCCGCCCGCCAGCCCACATGCGACGCGGCAGCGGTACCGGCGGCAGGAAACCGCCGCGTTTGGCGTGGCCGTCTTCGCCGATCTCGCTGTGGCGCGTGAGCGGCGTGAAGTAAAGCCAGTGCCACAAGGGCGGCAGCGCGGTGCCGGGCACGGGAGCCGGGTCGTCACGGTCCAGCGTCGCCGAGAGGGCGGCCACCGGCGTGGCGCTGAGCTGGTCCTCGCGGGATTCACTGAGACCGATCCAGTCGCGCAAGGTATCCAGCGCCAGGGTGGGGGTGGAAGCGGGGGTGTTCATGGGCGCAGATCATGCGCCTGCCACCGGCCGGGCGCCATTTGCATTTGCGCAAGGGCCTGTTAGGCGGCCCTTAACGCGTTCCTTAGAGCGGGCTGAACTGGGTCTGCCCGGGCTCGTAGGCCAGCACACGGTTGCGTCCGGCGGTCTTGGCGGCGTAGAGCGCCTTGTCGGCGCGCTGGGTCAGGGTTTCGGCCGTTTCGCCGGGCGCCAGCTGGGCCACCCCGACCGAAACGGTGATGCCAAAGTGGCGCCCGCCCTCGCCCGTGAACGCCAGGTCGGCGATGGCCAGGCGCACGCGTTCGCCGGCCTCCACGGCCTGCGACAAGGGCGTGGCCGGCAGCAGCACGATGAACTCTTCCCCACCCCAGCGGCCGAAGATGTCGCTGCCTCGCAGCGTTTCCTGGGCCCGCGTCGCCAGGCGCCGCAGCACTTCGTCGCCCACGGCGTGGCCATGCGTGTCATTGACGCGCTTGAAGAAATCGATGTCCAGCAGGAGGATGGAGAAGTCCTCAGGCTGACGCTCCCAGGCCTTGACCTGGCGGCGCAGTTCGGCCTCGATGTGGCCGCGGCGGAAGGCACCGGTCAGGCCGTCGCGGATGGCCAATTCGCCGAGCTTGCGGTTGGTAAGCTCCAGCTCCTGGGTGCGGCTGCGCAACAGCTCATGCATCTGCAGTTCATGCTGGATGTTCTGGTGCAGCTGGTCCAGCAGCTTGCGCTGGGTCAGGCGCGCACGCACCCATTCGCGCGTGCGCCGGTGCTCGCCGCGGCTGCGCACCAGCAGCATGACCGCATAGACCACGAAAGCCCAGTTCACCACCGGCAGCTCCTGGACAAAACCCGGGTAGTGCCGGTGCAGCTGCCACACCGTGCCGGCCACGATGGCGGTCATAAAACTGGCGTAGAGCCGCATCTCGATGCCCAGCGCGCTCAGCAGGAAGGCCACGAGGGCCACGATGAAGATCAGGCGCAGGAAGAACAGCGCATCGACCTGGCCTGTGCCCACCATGGTGATGCTGCCGACCCAGACGGCGGCCAGGCCGATGGAGCCCAGCCATTCCAGGCCGAACCACAGCCGCCCGTGCACGACCTGGGTCTGCGGCAAGACCGACAGGAAAACATGGGCCAGCACGACGCGAAAGGCGAGCACCAGCAGGGCACAGCCGGCCCACAGCAGCAACTGCCCGAGCGGCTGGGCCGTCCAGTGCGACCAGACGATCAGGAATACCGGCAGGAAACCCACCAGCGCCGATTCACGCGTGCGCGCGAAGAGTTCGCGCATCATGCGCGTCTGGATGGCCTCTTCCTCCAGCCGGGGCAGGCTTTCGGGGTAGATGGAGGCAGGCGAGGTGTTCACAGGTGCCGGAGAAGTTGCTCCCGGATTTTCTCAAAAACGAACAAATCCGTCTTGTTTTTCTTCAATTAGACGCATGCAGAGACATAATTGACCGATGGACAAGCTCAAGCAAATGGAGTCCTTCGTTTCGGTGGCCACCCGCGGCAGCCTGACCGCGGCCGCCCATGCCGAGGGCGTGGCTCCCGCCATCATGGGCCGGCGGCTGGATGCGCTGGAAGAGCGCCTGGGCGTGAAACTGCTGGTGCGCACCACGCGACGCATCAGCCTGACCCATGAGGGCAGTGCCTTCCTGGAAGATTGCCAGCGCTTGCTCACCGATGTGGCCAATGCCGAAGCCAGTGTCTCGGCCGGCGGTGTCAAGGCCAGTGGCCACTTGCGGATCACGGCGCCGGCCGGTTTCGGCCGCCGCCATGTGGCGCCCCTGATCCCGAAGTTCCGCGAACTGCATGCCGATGTGACGATTTCCCTGAACCTCAGCGACCGCGTGGTGGACATCGCCGGCGAGGGTTATGACTGCGCGGTCCGCGTGGGCGACATGCCGGACTCCTCCCTGGTCAGCGTGCGCATGGCCGACAACCGGCGCCTGTGCGTGGCCACCCCCGACTTTCTCAAGCGCCACGGCACGCCCCTGGTACCGCAGGACCTGACCCGTTTCGACTGCCTGGTGCTGTCCAGCGACGCTTCGCAGACCCGCGGCTGGGCGTTCAGCGTGCCCAAGGATGAAGCCCGGGAAGTCATGCACCTGCGACCCAGCGGCCCCATGGACTGCTCGGACGGTCAGGTACTGCACAACTGGTGCCTGGCCGGCCATGGCATCGCCTGGCGCAGCTCCTGGGAGGTGGAAGAGGAGATCGCCGAAGGCCGCCTGGTGGCCGTGCTGGAGGAGTTCGCTGCGCCGCCCAACGGCATCTATGCGGTGTTCCCGCAGCGCAAGCACCTGCCGCTGCGCGTGCGGCTATGGGTGGACTTTCTCAAGCACCATTACGGCCAGCCCGGCTTCTGGCAGGTCCGCCGCTGAGGCAACGGGCTGGCGCCCGGCCCATGAAAAAACCCCGCGAGCGGTACGCCGCGCGGGGTTGTCGTCGAGCAACGCTGGTGCTTATTTATTGCTCAGGCACTGGCTCATGAACTTCTTGCGCTCGTCGCCTGCCTTGCCGGTGGCGTCGGCGTTGCACTTCTTCATGCGCTCCTGCTGGGGCGTGGCCTTGGCTGCAGCCGGCTTGGCCTTGAGGCATTCGCTCATGAAGGCCTTGCGCTCGTCGCCCTTCTTGTCGCCGGCTTCCTTGTTGCACATGCCCATCTTGTTCTGCTGGGCGGTGGGCGCCTTCTTCTCTTCATCGGCGTGCGCAACGCCAAGGCTCAGGGACAGGCCGAGGGCGAGCAGGGAAAGCAGTTTCTTCATGGTGTCTCCTCCAGGTTATGAACGGTTTGGGGTGGGTGAATCGCAGCCCGATTCCAGCATACAACGGGACAGCCGGCAATCCTGCTGACAAACGGTTACCCCGGGATGGGCGGCGCATCGGCAGGCGGCGCAGCCCCGGTCAGTAGAATCGAGCCCCATGTTGACTGTCAAAAACGAACTGCTCCAGACCCTCGGCATCGTGCTGGAGCAGTTGCTGCCCGGCGCCGGCGCGCGCGCGGCCTTTGAATCCCCCAAGGTGGCCGAGCACGGCGACCTGGCCACCACGGCGGCCATGCAGCTGGCCAAGCCCCTGAAACAGCCCCCCCGCCAGGTGGCCGAGAGCCTGCGCAGCGCGCTGCTGGCCACCCCGGCCTTCTCGACCTGGGTCGAAGCGGTGGAGATCGCCGGGCCCGGCTTCATCAACATCCGTCTCAAGCCCGCGGCCAAGCAGCAGGTGGTGCGCGAGGTTTTGTCGCAGGGCCGGCATTACGGTGAGCAAAAGGCCAAGGGCCGGCGCATGATGGTCGAGTTCGTCTCGGCCAACCCCACAGGCCCGCTGCACGTGGGCCACGGCCGCCAGGGCGCCCTGGGCGACGCGATCTGCAACCTGTTCCAGACCCAGGGCTGGGAGGTCTGCCGCGAGTTCTATTACAACGACGCCGGCGTGCAGATCGGCACCCTGGCCAACAGCGTGCAGCTGCGCGCCAAGGGTTTCAAGCCGGGCGATGCCGAGTGGCCGGAAGCCGCCTACAACGGCGACTACATCGCCGACATCGCGGACGACTTCATGGCGAAGAAGACGGTCAAGTCGGACGACCGCGAATTCACCGGCAGCGGTGATGTGAACGACCTGGACGGCATGCGCCTGTTTGCCGTGGCCTACCTGCGCCACGAGCAGGACCTGGACCTCAAGGCCTTCGAGGTGAAGTTCGACAACTATTACCTCGAGTCCAGCCTGTACACCAGCGGCAAGGTCGACGCTGCCGTGCAGAAGCTGCGCGAGGCCGGCAAGACCTACGAGCACGACGGCGCCCTGTGGCTCAAGACCACCGAGTACGGCGACGACAAGGACCGCGTCATGCGCAAGGGCGACGGTACCTATACCTACTTCGTGCCGGACGTGGCCTACCACATCACCAAGTTCGAGCGCGGCTTCGAGAAGGTCGTGAACATCCAGGGCACGGACCACCATGGCACCATCGCGCGCGTGCGCGCCGGCCTGCAGGCCGTGGGCCTGGGCATCCCGCAGGGTTTCCCCGACTACGTGCTGCACACCATGGTGCGCGTGGTGCGCGGCGGCCAGGAGGTGAAGATATCCAAACGCGCGGGCAGCTACGTGACCCTGCGCGACCTGATCGAGTGGACCAGCAAGGACGCGGTGCGTTTTTTCCTGCTCAGCCGCAAGCCCGACACCGAGTACACCTTCGACGTCGACCTGGCCGTGCAGAAGAACAACGAGAACCCGGTCTACTACGTGCAGTACGCGCACGCGCGCATCTGCTCGGTGATCAACGCCTGGCGCGAAAAAGAAAACGGCCACCGCAGCACGCTCAAGGACGCCGACCTGTCCCTGCTGGACAGCCCGGCCGCCCAGGGCCTGATGCTGCAGCTCTCCCGCTACCCCGAGATGCTCACGGCCGCCGCGCAGGACTTCGCGCCGCACGACGTGACTTTCTACCTGCGCGAGCTCGCCGCCAGCTACCACAGCTACTATGATGCCGAGCGCATCCTGGTCGAAGACGAGGCACTCAAGCGCGCACGGCTGGCCCTGGTGGCCGCCACGGCGCAGGTGCTGCACAATGGCCTGGCGGTGCTGGGTGTGAGCGCACCGGAGAAGATGTAGCCGGCCGCGATGCGGTATCGGACATCCAGATAGTCGAGACAAAGGTTAGGCATGAAACAGCAACGCGGCGGAACCATCCTGGGCTTGATCATCGGCGTCGTCATCGGCCTGGCCGTGGCGCTGGTCGTCGCCCTCTACGTGACCAAGACCCCAGTGCCCTTCCTGAACAAGGGACAGAATCGCACCCCCGACCAGGACGCGGCCGAGGAAAAACGCAACAAGGACTGGGACCCGAACGCCCCGCTCTACGGCAAGCCCAAGCCGCCGGCCGCTGCCGCCTCGGCCCCCAAGGCCGCCGCCAAGCCCGCCACGCCGGCGCCGGCCGTCAAGGCGCCGGCCAAGGCCGACAGCAAACCCTCGGCCGACCCGCTGGGCGACCTGGCCAAGGCCAAGGCGGGTGCTGCCGCCGATCCCTTTGCCTATTTCATCCAGGTCGGCGCCTTCCGCACCCCCGAGGATGCCGAGGCCCAGCGCGCCAAGCTCTCGCTGACCGGCGTGGAAGCCAAGGTCACCGAGCGCGAGCAGGCGGGACGCCAGATCTACCGCGTGCGCGTCGGCCCCTACGACAAGAAGGAAGAGGCCGAGAAGGTCAAGGGCCAGATCGAGGCCGCCGGCCACGAGACCGCCCTGGTGCGCGTGCAGCGCTGAATCGTCTGAACGGAACTTGTACCGCCGGGACGTGTCCCACCCCGGCATCTTCATGGAGCCAACGCAAATGATGAAACGTCGTGACTTTTCCCGCGCCTGCGGCGCCGCCCTGGCCGGCGCCACCGTGCTGCCCGCCTTCGCCCAGCAGCGTTTCGACGCCGGCAAGGACTACCTGCCGCTGGAGAAACCCGCCCCCATCGAAACGCCCAGCGGCAAGATCGAGGTGGTCGAGTTCTTCTGGTACAACTGCCCGCACTGCAACGCCTTCGAGCCCGCGCTGGAAGCCTGGATCAAGCGCGCGCCCAAGGACGTGGTGATCCGGCGCGTGCCGGTGGCCTTCAGCAGCGCCTACCAGGGCCAGCAGCGCCTGTACTACACACTGGAAGCCATGGGCCTGGTCGACAAGATCCACGGCAAGGTCTTCCAGGCCATCCACGGCGAGCGCAAGCGCCTGGAACAGCCGGAGGTCATCGCCGAATGGGTTTCCAGCCAGGGCGTGGACAAGACCAAGTTCATGGAACAGTTCAACTCCTTCACCGTGGCCTCCAAGGTCACCCGCGCCGGCCAGCTGACCGCCGCCTACAAGGTCGAAGGCGTACCCGCCATGGGCGTGGCCGGCCGCTTCTACACCGACGGCACGCTGACGCGCAATATGGAGCGGTCGCTGCAGGTGGTGGATTATCTGGTGGGGGAAGTGCGCAAGGGTCGTTGATCCTTCTCTCGCCTTCTTTTGCCGAGGCCCGCTTTCTTGCGGGCTTTTCTTCTTCTAGATCCGGGTTTGTTTGCGTGGCATTGCCGGGATGTGCGCCCGGCAGCGCACTCACTTTCTCTTGCTTCGCCAAGAGAAAGTAAGCAAAGAGAAGGCGAGCCGGATTCGTCGACCCTCCGCTTGCGCTACGGGCACGCTGCGTTGCTCGGGAACGGCGGGAAGCGCAGAAACTCGGCTAACGCCTCAAACATCTGCGCTTCTTTTTCCGCCGCTCCCTGCGCTACTCGCCTCCTCATTACGGCGGTGGAGTCCGAACACCGAATCCCACAAGGACGCGCCATGGCGCGTCCTTGTTCGGCTGTTC
>JAXMMJ010000085.1:0-7270 GCA_034366585.1 Hylemonella sp. | reverse complement strand
CCGGGGCGGTGTTGGCCGTGTCCTCGATGAAATCGCCCAGATGGCTGTCGTCGTCGTCGCCGATGGGGGTTTCCATCGAGATCGGCTCCTTGGCGATCTTCATGATCTTGCGGATCTTGTCCTCGGGGATCTCCATCTTCTGCGCGAGCAGGCTGGCGTCCGGCTCGAAGCCGAACTCCTGCAGATGCTGGCGCGAGATGCGGTTCATCTTGTTGATGGTCTCGATCATGTGCACCGGGATACGGATGGTGCGGGCCTGGTCCGCGATGGAGCGGGTGATGGCCTGGCGGATCCACCAGGTGGCGTAGGTCGAGAACTTGTAGCCGCGGCGGTATTCGAACTTGTCCACCGCCTTCATCAGGCCGATATTGCCTTCCTGGATCAGGTCCAGGAACTGCAGGCCGCGGTTGGTGTACTTCTTGGCGATGGAGATCACCAGGCGCAGGTTGGCCTCGATCATTTCCTTCTTGGCCGCGCGCGAGGAGGCCTCACCCTCGTTCATGCGCTTGTTGATGTCCTTGAGCTGGTCCAGCGGCACCACCACGCGCGACTGCAGGTCCATCAGCTTTTGCTGCAGGTCCTGCACCGGCGGCACGTTGCGCGCCATGACGGCGCTCCAGGGCTTGCCGGCGGCGGCCTGCTTCTCGATCCACTTGAGGTCGAGCAGGTGCGACTTGGCCGGGTGGCCGTGCTTGTCGCGGCCGCTGAAGTCGGCGATGAAGTGGTCCTGCGGGTAGCCGCACTTGTCCACGATGATGCGGCGCAGCTCGCGTTCCTTCTTGCGGATGTCGTCCACCTGGGCACGCACCAGGTCGCACAGCTTCTCGATGGTCTTGGCCGTGAAGCGGATGGTCATCAGCTCGTCGGACAGGGCCTTCTGGGCCTTCTGGTAGGCCGGGGTGCCGTAGCCTTCCTTGTCGTAGATCTTGTGCACCTTCTCGAACAGGCTGCGCAGGCGGTCGAAACGCTCCAGCGCCTGGTTCTTGAGCTCTTCGAGCTTCTTGGTCAGGGCCTTGGAGCCGCCCTTGCCGTCGTCGTCGTCGGCTTCGTCGTATTCGTCGAAGTCTTCCTCGGCCACGAAGTCGTCGGCTTCACCGATGCTGACGAAGCCGTCGACCACGGTGGAGATGACGATCTTGCCTTCGCGGATTTCCTCGCCCAGGCGCAGGATCTCGGCGATGGTGGCCGGGGAGGCGCTGATGGCCTCCATCATGTCCATCAGGCCACCTTCGATGCGCTTGGCGATCTCGATCTCGCCTTCACGCGTCAGCAGCTCGACCGTACCCATCTCGCGCATGTACATGCGCACCGGGTCGGTGGTGCGGCCGAATTCGCTGTCCACGGTGGACAGGGCGGCTTCGGCTTCCTCTTCCGCTTCCTCTTCGGTGGCAGCGGTCGGGCCGGTGTTGTTCAGCAGCAGGGTCTCGGCGTCCGGGGTCTGCTCGTAGACGGCCACGCCCATGTCGTTGAGCATGGAGATCACGACTTCCAGCGTCTCGGCGTCGATCAGCTTGTCTGGCAGGTGGTCGGAGATTTCACCGTGCGTCAGGTAGCCGCGGGTCTTGCCCAGCTTGATCAGCTGCTTGAGGCGCTGGCGGCGCTTGGCCATGTCCTCTTCGGACAGCACGGTCTCGTCCAGGCCGAATTCCTTCATCAAGGCCCGTTCCTTGGCCTTGCTGATCTTCATGCGCAGGGGCTTGACCTTTTCGCCGGGCGCGGCTGCGGGTTCTTCGGCAAATTCGGCTTCGATGTCCGACAGGTCCAGGTCACCCTCGGGCTTGTCGACGGCATTCTTGGGCTTGCGACCGCGCTTGGCGCCGGTCTTGGCCGGTGCGCCGGTTTCGGCGCTGGCGGCCTTGGGCGGGCGGCCGGGTTTTTTCTTGGCGACCACGGCTTCAGCAGCAGGCGCGGCGGCCTTTTTCAGCTCGGCAGCGCTGGGCTTGCTGGCCTTCTCGGCTTTTTCAGTCTTGGCGGTCGTCTTGGCAGGGGTCTTGGAAGCAGGCACTGGCTGGGCTTTCGTGGCGGGCTGTAACTTGGCCTTGGGCGCCGGCTTGGCCGTTGCCTTCACAGCCGCCTTGGGGGCGGGTTTGGCAACGGTTTTGGCCTTCGCGGCGGGTTTGGATGCAGCCTTGGCGACGGGTTTGGCGGCGGGCTTTGCAGGCTTCTTGGACTTTTGAGCGGGCATGGATCAACCTCGAAACATCAAAAACTGGCACAAAGAAACAAACACAGCACCGACAAACCGGCGCGGTTGGGGGACAGAGGAGAAATCCTCAGAGGCAAGATGAGAGGGCGAACATTTGGGATGCAGTCCTTGCGGTAAGGTGGCCGGTCGTGCGCGGAGGCTACGGTTGGCCTGGCCCGGAGGTGCTGCTGTCGCTCTTGCCGAAATCAGAAATGGATTATACCCGGCGATTCCGGAAATTCAATGCCGGTGCGGGCTGGCGGCTCATGTCCGCACGGATTTTCCGAGGTCATGCAGCGATTTCTTGTAGGCCAGCTGCTGCTGGATCAGCTGCTTTTCCTGCTCGATCCGGGTGCCGTCGCTCGATGACAGGGCCTGGACCTGCTTGAGCTCCATGTCGATCGCTTCCAGGTGCAGCCGGGTCACCGCGACCCGCAGGTCCGACAGCGGCGTTTCCGGGTCTTCGATCTGGCGCCCCAGCGGTTGTAAGTTGTCGAATTCGATGAGCTGGCGCGCCTGGGCCTCGAACGGCTGTCCGGCCATGCCCGCCAGCAGGGCCGCCATGGGTTGCGCGCCATGTTCGTGCACCTGGCTGTCGATCCAGCGGAACAGGTCGCCGAAAGCGCCTTCGAGCTGGCACAGGACCTCGTGGTCGGCCGCGGTCAGCTGTTCCCAGAAGCCGGGGTTGCGAAAGACGAGGCGCGCGATATTGCTCGCTCCGGCCTCCATGGCCGGGCGGATGGGCAGCCGGCGGGAGTTGCGGGGGGCAGGCCGGTGGTCGCGCCGCGGTGGGGCGCCCGCGCCTGCAGCGGGGGGGGCTTCCTTGCTTTTGGCGCTGCCCCAGAGTTCCTGCAGCTCCTGGGTTTCCACCTTGACCTGTGCGGCGATCTCCTTGAGCAGCTGGCGCTTGAGGGCGCCGTCGGGCAACTGGCTCCACAGCGGCTTGGCGTTGCTGGCCAGGCGGGCCCGGCCCTCGGCGCTGGAGAGGTCGCAGCCCTCGCGCGCGGCCTCGATCAGGAAACGGCTCAGCGGCACGGCCTCGCCGACGCAGCGGGCAAAGGCTTCCTTGCCGTTTTCGCGGATGTAGCTGTCCGGGTCGTGCTCGGCCGGCAGGAACAGGAACTTGATGCTGCGCACATCGGTGGCGTAGGGCAGGGCGCCGTCGAGCGCGCGGCGCGCGGCGCGCCGCCCGGCGCTATCGCCGTCGAAGCTGAAGACGACGGAGTCGGTGAAGCGGAACAGTTTCTGCACATGGTCGGTGGTGCAGGCCGTGCCCAGCGTGGCCACCGCGTTGGGGAAACCAAGCTGGGCCAGGGCCACCACGTCCATATAACCCTCGGTCACCAGCACGTAGCCGGCATCCCGGATGGCGTTGCGGGCTTCAAAGAGCCCGTAAAGCTCATGCCCCTTGCTGAAGACCGGCGTCTCGGGCGAGTTCAGGTACTTGGGCTTTTCGTCGCCCAGCACCCGGCCGCCGAAACCGATGCACTCGCCCTTGACGTTGCGGATCGGGAACATGATGCGGTCGCGGAAGCGGTCGTAGCGCTTCTCCTCGCCACTGTTCTCGTCGGCATTGGTGATGACCAGGCCGGACTCCACCAGCAGCGGGTCGTCGTACTGGGGGAACACGCTGGCCAGGCTGCGCCAGCCCTCGGGCGCGTAACCCAGGCCGAACTGCTTGGCAATTTCGCCGGACAGGCCGCGGCCCTTGAGGTAATCGACGGCCCGGGGTGAGTTCCGGAGCTGTTTGCGCCAGGCCTCGCCGGCTTTTTCCAGGACGTCGTTCAGCGTGGCCTGCTTCTGGCGCTGTTCGGCGGCGCGGGCGCGGTCCTGCGGGCTGGCCTCGTCTTCCGGCACCTGCAGGCCGTAGTGCTGGGCCAGGTCGCGCACGGCCTCGATGAAGCTCATGCCGGTCTGTTCCATCAGGAAGTTGATCGCGTCGCCGTGCTTGCCGCAACCGAAGCAGTGATAGAACTGTTTGGTCGGGCTGACCGTGAAGGAGGGCGATTTCTCCGCGTGGAAGGGGCACAGGCCCATGAAGTTGGCGCCGCCCTTCTTGAGCTGCACGGTGCGGCCGACGATCTCGACGACGTCGGCACGTGCGAGCAACTCCTGGATGAAGGACTGGGGGATGGCCATGGGTCGATTGTAGGAAGAGTGCCCGAGGCCACCCGATGCCGGCTCAGTCGCCCTTGACCACACCCTCGCGCCGCGGGTCGGCGCCGCCGTACAGGCCCTTGCCGCGCACCTGGATGGCCTGCAGGCCGCTGGTCAGCGCCTGCTCCTGCACGCGATGGCCGCGCTGGCGCAGGGCCGCAGCCGTGCTCGGGGGGAAACGCTGCTCCTCCAGCAGGATCGGGCCGCCAAAGGCTGCGAAGTTCGGCAGGTTGATGGCCTGCTGCACATCCAGCCCCCAGTGCAAGGCGCCATAGAGCAGCTTGCTCGTGTAATGGATGATGTAGGCGCCGCCCGGGCTGCCGCCGCTGAGCAGGAAATCGCCGCGGGGCCGATCGAACACCAGCACCGGGGTCATGGACGAGCGCGGCCGCTTGCGCGGCTCGACGCGGTTGGCGATCGGGGCGCCGGATTCGCTGCGTGGCACGAAGCTGAAGTCGGTCAGCTGGTTGTTGAGCAGAAAGCCCCCGGCCAGCCCCTGGCCACGGTTGACCATGAGGTGGGCGCCCCAGGCGGCCTCGATGCTGCTGGTCATGGCCAGGGCGTGGCCCTGGCCATCGACGATGCTGATGTGCGAGGTGCCGTACTCGACCTGCTCGGGCATGGGCCCCAGGCTCTGCTGGACGCCGGCCGGGATACCCGCGGGTGCCTCGGGCATGCGCCGCGCGCGCGGGCCGCTGCCGATCAGCCTGGCACGCTGTGCCAGGTAGTCGTCGTCGAGCAGGCTCATCCAGCTGTTGCCCGGCGGTGGGACGTAATCCGGATCAGCCACGTAGACGGCGCGGTCGGCAAAGGCCAGGCGCGAGGCTTCGGCGTAGAGGTGCAGCCAGTCGGGTCCGGGGACCAGGCCTGAGGGGCTGCGTTGCAGCGGGAATCGGGAAGCAGGCGTGTGCGCAAGCAGGCCCAGGATCTGCCCCAGGGCCAGGGTGCCTGAACTGGGCGGGGGCATGCCGCAGATGCGGACGTCGCGTTGGCGTGCGCCCTTGGGCGTCACGGGGCGGGCACGGTACACAAAACATAGGGGCGCGCGTACCGTGGCTTCGTACTCCGCCAAATCGGCCAGCGTGAGACGCCCTGGATTGGCCGGGTGCTCGCGCACCTTGCGCACCATGGCCTCGGCCAGTTCACCCTCGTAGAAGCTGCGCACCCCTTCCGCGGCGATGCGACGCAGTACCGCGGCCAATTCGGGGTTCTTCAGGCGATGGCCGACCGGCCAGGGCCGGCCGGTCGCGTCGAAGAAATACGTCGCTGCGGCCGGGTCCTGTCGCAGTGCCGTTGCGTTGGAGAGCAGTGCATGCAGGCGCGGGCCGACCGGAAAACCTTCTTCAGCCAGGGCAATGGCGGGTTCGAAGAGCTGGCGCCAGGGCAGGCGGCCATGCTGGCGGTGCGCCAGCGCCAGCATGTGCAACATGCCGGGGGTGCCGACCGCGCGCCCGCCCACGGCCGCGGCCTGGAAACCCAGGGGCTGGCGCTGCGCATCGAGGAACAGATCTTCATCGGCGGCCGAGGGGGCGGTCTCGCGGCCGTCGTAGGCCTCGGTGATGAGTCCGTCGTGGTGCAGCATGAACGCGCCGCCGCCGATGCCGCTGGACTGCGGCTCGACCAGGGTCAGCACCATCTGCACGGCCACCGCAGCATCCACGGCGCAGCCACCGGCCTTGAGGATCTGGTAACCCGCGTCGACCGCCAGCGGGTGCGCCGCCGCGACTGCAAACTTCTTGCTGGACCAGCCCGGCTTCTTTTGCCAGCCGCTGGTGGCTTCGGGCTGGACCGGGACGCCGGCAGGGGGCGTAGGTGATTTCGCGCCAGCGGGCGCTCCCGCCAGGAATAGGCCAAGCAGCAGCAGGACCGGGAAACCTCGTGTGCCGCGCATACCGTGATTGCTGGCGGAGGGCGGGCTCAGCGCGGAGCCAGGCGGATGGCACCGTCCAGGCGGATCACCTCGCCGTTGAGCATGTCGTTCTCGAAGATGTGCTTCGCAAGTTTGGCGTAGTCCTCAGGCGTGCCCAGGCGGCTGGGGAAGGGCACGCTGGCGGCCAGTGCGTCCTGCACCTCCTGCGGCATGCCGAAGAGCATGGGGGTGCCGAAGATGCCGGGGGCGATGGTCATGTTGCGGATGCCATTGCGCGCGAGGTCACGAGCGATCGGCAGCGTCATGCCGACCACCCCGCCCTTGGAGGCGCTGTAGGCGGCCTGGCCGATCTGGCCGTCATAGGCCGCCACGCTGGCGGTGGAGATCAGCACGCCGCGCTCGCCCGTGGCTTCGGGGTCGTTCTTGCACATGGCATCGGCCGCCAGGCGGATCATGTTGAAGCTGCCGATCAGGTTGACCGTGATGGTGCGGCTGAAGGTGGACAGTGCGTGCGCGCCGTTCTTGCCCACGGTCTTCTCGGCCGGGGCGATGCCGGCGCAGTTGACCAGGCCCATGAGCTTGCCAAGCGAGACGGCCTTGGCCACCGCGGCTTGCGCATCGGCTTCCTGGCTCACGTCGCACTTGACGAAAGCGCCACCGATCTCCCGGGCGACGGCCTCGCCCTTGTCGGCCTGCATGTCGGCAATGACGACCTTGCCGCCGTTGGCCGCCAGCATGCGTGCCGTGCCTTCGCCGAGGCCCGAAGCGCCGCCGGTGACGATGAATACCTTGCCTGCGATCTGCATGAAATGCTCCTGTGTTTTGACGTTGACGTTAACGTCAATTATGGCGCAGCCCCTCTTTTCTCTCGCATTCCGGAGGCGAAGTGAAAAGACGGGCGAAGTTTGCTGCTATACTCGCGGTCTCGAACGAATTCTCAGGCGCGTAGCTCAGCTGGTTAGAGCACCACCTTGACATGGTGGGGGTCGTTGGTTCGAGTCCAATCGCGCCTACCAAACTTTCTCCGGATGCCAGGCATCCCGCAACCAAGCCCGACC
>JAXMMJ010000084.1:0-48839 GCA_034366585.1 Hylemonella sp. | reverse complement strand
CTCGGTGGTGGTGTCGGTCTGGTTGGAATAGACCCAGTCGGTGTGGCAGCAGTCGCCACCCCAGTCGTTGAAGCTGTGGTTGAAGGTGGCGGCGCCACTGGTGAAGGTGGTGCTGGTCTTCGGGAAGAAGACGCTGTCGGGAGCCAGCGCCAGATCGTCGAAGGTCGATACGGTTGTGATGGCGAGGGCCGGCTGGCTCAGGGCGAGTGAGCAGAGCGAGAGTGCAAGCGTGCGGATATTCATTTGTGGTGTTCCTGGTGCGGCGCCGTTCAGACGCGATTGCGACGGACGATGACGGACAGCAGGCCGAGCGCGGCGGCATACATCGCCCACTGCGAAGGCTCGGGGACCGGCGGCGTCTGCGCGTCGAAGGTGGCGTAGTGGATGACGCCCACCGCGTCGAGGTCGAAGCCGCTGCTGCCGCTGGTCGGGTACGGGTCGTAGATCGGGTGCGGGCCGCCGTAGGCCGCCGGGTAGCTGTCGAAGGTCGAGCCGTTGCCGACCACGTCGATCAGGCGCACGTACTGCACCTTGTTCACGTCCAGGCCGGCGATGCCGCTCAGCAGGTCGAGATCGAAGGGCGTGCCATAGCCGGCGCGGTACTTGCCGGCAAGGCCATCGATATTGGTCGGATCGATGGTGCCGAAACCGGACACCGGGCTGGGCGTGAAGGAGTAGTTCGGGAAGCGGAAGAAATCGGTGCCGTTGGACGACACTTCAACGAAGGCCAGTTCGAGAAAGGTGTTGCTGAAGCTGTTCTCGAACACCGCGAAATCGGCGCCGGCGCCATTCGTGATGTAGCCGTCGAAGCTGAGCGTGATGCGGCCGCCGTCGCCCAGCACGACGACATCGGTCGAGGTGCCTTCAGCCTTGCCCAGCCCTTCGACCGGGTTCTTCCAGGCGGCGTCGACGTTCGGGCCGGGCTGGTAGTCCGAGTAGCCAGTGGCCCACTGGACAAATGCAGCGCTGTCCTTGTGGATGGCGGTGGAGCCGGCGCTGCCGGCTGCCGGTGCGAACGGCCCGGCGTGTGCGGAACCCGCCAGCGCGAGGCCGGACAGGGCGATGAGGGTGGAAAGTGTGGTGCGCATGCAGACCTCCGTGCAGTGCCGGCATCACCCGCCGGCGAAGTGCAGAAAATCCGATGGCGCACGGCAAGCCGCGCGAGAAACGCACAGGAACGGATAGGACGGCCGCAACACGGCCGAGCGAACGCATGCGCCCCCGGCCGCCCACCGCAGCCATCGGTCGTCGGGTCGAAAGACCCGTTGCGCCAGGCCGGTCTCCGGGCTCACGAGGGGATGTGTGCGATCCGCCTTCCCGTGCCGAAGGCACAGTGGCTGAATGGATCGCTACGACTCGCTTACCGTTGCGGGGGCAGCGCCGGAATAGCAGACCGCGAATGCGGCTGCGCACCGGACTTCCCGTTTCACCCTTTGCAGCGGACGCTGCGCAGGGCACCTGAGGCGAGCGCAGGGTATGCGAAATGCGGAGCGCGGGTCAAGGTTGCAGGCACCCGGCGGCAGCGATAGGTATTCCTTCCGCCATACCCGCTCCGTCTATCAGACTCGCATCGAGGACGTTGAGAAGGGGAGACGATGATGATGATGGGGCTTGAATCGCTGCACCCTGCCGATCTGTTCAGCCGTCGGCGGTCAGTACCCGAACAACAGGTGGCACCTTTCCTTCCCACGGCGCCTGCATGACCATATGTAGTGATCAGGTGTCCCGGGACTGAGGCTCAATCGACCGCGACAGAAAGTCGTCGAAGGCCGAGGCGAGTCCGCGCACCAACCCGGTTGGCGCCGTCCAACCCATTCCGTTCAGGCGTGACACATCCATCAACTTTCGCGGCGTGCCATCCGGCTTGCTCGTGTCGAACACCAGTCCACCGTCGAAACCCACCACTTTGCCAACCAGTTCAGCCAGTTCCTTGATGGTCACGTCCTCACCCACACCGACGTTCACCAGCGGCGGCTCGAACCGGCCGCTCACCGACTCGTCGCTGCCCAGCAGGCTCGTGTAGCGGTCATCCGGCAGATTCATCAGGAAGACGCAGGCGTCCGCCATGTCGTCGCTGTACAGGAATTCGCGCCGCGGCGTGCCGGTGCCCCAGATGGTGACCGTCCGGTCGCCGCGCTGCTTCGCCTCGTGAAACTTGCGCAGCAGTGCCGGAATGACGTGGCTGTTCTCCGGGTGGTAGTTGTCGCCCGGTCCGTACAGATTGGTCGGCATCACCGCCAGATACTTCGTGTCGTACTGGCGGTTGTAGCTCCAGCACATTTCGATGCCCGCGATCTTCGCAAGCGCGTACGGGCGGTTGGTCGGCTCCAGCGGGCCGGTAAGCAGGCAGTCCTCGCGCATCGGCTGCGGCGCCATTTTCGGGTAGATGCAGCTCGACCCGAGGAACATCAGCCGCGTAACACCGTGCTTCCACGCGCTGTGGATCACGTTGGCCTGGATCACCAAATTGTCGCGGATGAACTCGGCCGGATAGCTGTTGTTGGCGACGATGCCGCCGACTTTGGCGGCGGCGAGGAACACGTATTCCGGCTTGTGTTCGGCGAAGAAGGCGTCGGTCGCGGCGGCATCGGTCAGATCGAGTTCGGCGTGCGTCCGCTTGAGGACGTTCGTGTAGCCCTTCGCCTCGAGATTGCGGACGATGGCCGAGCCGACCAGACCGCGATGGCCGGCAACATAGATGCGCGCGTGCTTGTCCATGGGATGGGTCGCCCGCTTACTCGTGATAATCGTAGGCCTGGAATCCGGCCATCTTCACCAGCGCATCGCGTTTGGCGCTGGTGTAGTCGGATTCGACCATTTCCTTGACCAGTTCCTGCAGCGTGGTCTTCGGCGTCCAGCCCAGCTTCTCGCGCGCCTTGGTCGGGTCGCCGAGCAGGGTTTCCACTTCGGTCGGGCGGTAGTAACGCGGATCGACCTTCACGATCACGTCGCCCACCTTCACCTTGGCGCGGTCGCCAGTGACGGCGGCGACAATGCCCACCTCCTTCTCGCCCTCGCCTTCGAACCGCACCGTGATACCGAGTTCGGCGGCGGCAAACTCGACGAACTGGCGCACGCTGTACTGGACACCGGTGGCGATGACGAAGTCTTCGGCCTTGTCCTGCTGCAGCATCAACCACTGCATTTCGACGTAGTCGCGGGCATGACCCCAGTCCCGCAGCGCGCTCATATTGCCCAGATACAGGCAGTCCTGCAGGCCGAGGGCGATGCGCGCGATGGCGCGCGTGATCTTGCGCGTAACGAAGGTTTCGCCGCGCACCGGCGACTCGTGATTGAACAGCACGCCGTTGCAGGCGTACATGCCATAGGCCTCGCGGTAATTGACGGTGATCCAGTAGGCGTAGAGCTTGGCCACCGCATACGGGCTGCGCGGGTAGAAGGGCGTGGTTTCCTTCTGCGGGATTTCCTGCACCAGGCCGTACAGCTCGGAGGTCGAAGCCTGGTAGAAGCGGGTCTTCTTTTCCAGGCCGAGGATGCGGATGGCTTCCAGAATGCGCAGCGCGCCGATGCCGTCGGCGTTGGCGGTGTATTCCGGTTCCTCGAAGCTCACCGCCACGTGCGACTGCGCGGCCAGATTGTAGATCTCGTCCGGCTGCACCTTCTGGATGATGCGCACCAGAGAGGTCGAGTCGGTCAGGTCGCCGTAATGCAGGATGAACTTGCGGTTGTCGACGTGCGGGTCTTCGTACAGGTGGTCGATGCGGTCGGTGTTGAACAGCGACGAACGGCGCTTGATGCCGTGGACCTCGTAGCCCTTCTTGAGTAGGAATTCGGCGAGGTAGGCGCCGTCCTGGCCGGTCACGCCGGTGATGAGTGCGATTTTGGTCATGCTGTCTCTGTGATGATGATTGGAAGCGATACAAGTCACTATGTTTGCACGCTTCGCATAGAGGACTGATTCCACGGGTCCAGGACCGTATTTTGACTCATCACGGGCCCGCAGTCTTGCAACCGCACACGGCCTCGGGATTTCGAGGGTCTGCCATCGACCATCACCATCAATTACGAACAAGCTGCAAAAAAAACCGGGGCACAAGGCCCCGGTTCTCGATGCTGCTGCGACCGCTTACGCCGTCACCGGCTTCGCCTGGCCGCCGCCGTAGGTCGACAGCTGGGTCGGCGAGCCGCCCTTCTTCAGACGCACGGCGCAGTACTTGAACTCCGGAATCTTGCCGAAGGGGTCGAGCGCCGGGTTGGTGAGCATGTTCGCCGCCGCTTCGTAATACGCGAACGGAATGAACACGGCACCGACCGGCACGTGCGGGTCGATGCGCACGTACAGTGCAATCTTGCCGCGACGCGATTCGACGGTGACCACGTCGCCCGCCTTCACCTTCAGCTTCGCCACGTCCTCCGGATGCACGGTGACGGTGGCGATGGGCTCGATGCTGTCGAGCACCGAAGCGCGACGGGTCATCGAGCCGGTATGCCAGTGTTCCAGCTGACGGCCGGTGATGAGCACCATCGGGTACTCGGTGTCCGGCTTCTCGTTGGCCGTAATGAGCTTGGCCGGTACCAGCTTGGCGCGACCGTTCGGCGTCGGGAACTTGTCGATGAACACGACTTCGTCGCCCGGATCGCCCACGTTCTCGCACGGGTAGGTGACCGAGTGCTCGGCTTCGAGACGTTCCCACGTGATGCCGGCGATCGAGTGCATCGCCTTGCGCATTTCGTTGAACACGTCCTTCGAGCCGCCGTAGTTCCAGTCCAGGCCGAGACCGCGCGCCATTTCCTGGATGATCCACAGATCCTGACGAGCGTCGCCCGGCGGGTTGATGGCGGCACGGCCCAGTTGCACCTGACGGTCCGTGTTGGTGAAGGTCGCGGTCTTCTCGGGGAAGGCCGAGGCCGGCAGCACCACGTCGGCGAAGTAGGCGGTTTCGGTCAGGAAGATGTCCTGCACCACCAGCCAGTCGAGCTTGGCCAGCGCGTCACGTGCGTGGTCGACGTCCGGGTCGGACATCGCCGGGTTCTCGCCCATGATGTAGCAGCCGTGCAGCTTGCCGGCGTGAATGGCGTCCATGATCTCGACCACGGTCAGGCCGGGGTTCGGATCCAGCGTGGTGCCCCACAGCTCTTCGAACTTCTGGCGGATGGTCTGGTTGCCGACCGCCTGGTAGTCCGGGAACACCATCGGAATCAGGCCGGCGTCGGACGCACCCTGAACGTTGTTCTGGCCGCGCAGCGGATGCAGGCCGGTACCGCGGCGACCGATCTGGCCGGTCATCATGACCAGCGAAATCAGGCAGCGCGCGTTGTCGGTGCCATGCACGTGCTGCGACACGCCCATGCCCCACAGGATCATCGACGCCTTCGAGGTGGCGAACATGCGCGCGACCTCGCGCAGCGTTTCCGCCGGAATGCCGCAGATCTTCGCCATCTTCTCGGGCGAGAAGTCGGCGACGTTCTTCTTCAGTTCCTCGAAGCCCGAGGTACGGTCCTTGACGAAGGCTTCATCGACCAGACCTTCCTCGATGATGGTGTGCATCATCGCGTTCAGCATGGCCACGTCGGTGTCCGGCTTGAACTGCAGGAAGTGGGTGGCGTAGCGCTGCAGATCGTTGCGACGCGGGTCGCACACGATGAGCTTGGCGCCGTTCTTCACGGCGTTCTTCATCCAGGTGGCGCCCACCGGGTGGTTCACCAGCGGGTTCGAACCGATCAGGAAGATCACTTCCGAATGCAGCACGTCACGCACAGGGTTGGACACGGCGCCGGAACCGACCGCTTCAAGCAGCGCGGCAACCGACGAGGCGTGACACAGGCGGGTGCAGTGGTCGACGTTGTTGGTGCCGAAGCCGGTACGCACCAGCTTCTGGAACAGATAGGCCTCTTCGTTCGAGCCCTTGGCCGAGCCGAAGCCGGCCAGCGCGTTCGGACCCTTGCTGTCGCGGATTTCGCGCAGCTTGCCCGAGGCCAGCGCCAGCGCCTCTTCCCACGTGGCTTCGCGGAAGGCGGTCAGCGGGTTGGCCGGGTCGACCACGAAGTCCTTGTGCTTGGGCGCGTCAGCGCGACGGATCAGCGGCTTGGTCAGGCGCTGCGGGTGGCGGGCGTAGTCGAAGCCGAAACGGCCCTTCACGCACAGGCGTTCCTCGTTGGCCGGGCCGTCACGGCCGGTCACCATCAGGATCTTGTCGTCCTTGACGTGGTAGGTCAGCTGGCAGCCGATGCCGCAGTACGGGCAGACCGAATCGACCTTCTTGTCCGGCGTCACCATGCCGACACCGCCGGCCGGCATCAGCGCACCAGTCGGGCAGGCCTGCACGCATTCGCCGCAGGCCACGCAGGTCGAGGCGCCCATCGGGTCGTCCTGGTCGAACACGATCTTCGACGCGGAACCACGGAAGGCGTAGCCGATCACGTCGTTGCCCTGCTCTTCGCGGCAGGCACGCACGCAGCGGTTGCACTGGATGCAGGCATCCAGGTTCACGGCCATGGCCGGGTGCGAGATGTCGGCCTTGGGCTGCTCGCGGCGCAGGGCCTTGAGTGCGGGGCGCACGGTCACGCCCACCTGGTCGGCCCACTGCGAGAGTTCGCCGTGCTGCAGCGCCTCGTCCTTTTCGTCCCACTTGTAGCCGGTGTCGGGCATGTCGGACAGCAGCATTTCCAGCACCATCTTCTGACTCTTGACGGCGCGTTCGCTCTTGCTCTGCACCTCCATGCCGGCGGTGGCGCTGCGGCAGCAGCTGGGGGCCAGCGTGCGCTCGCCCTTGACTTCCACCACGCAGGCGCGGCAGTTGCCGTCCGGGCGCATGCCTTCCTTGTAGCAAAGGTGCGGGATCTCCATGCCCATGCGCTTGGCAACGGTCAGGATGGTTTCACCGGCGTAGGCCTGGGCCTTCTTGCCGTCGAGCGTGAACTCGACGATCTGCGGGGTGACTTCGTTGAGCTTGGCGGGTGCGTTCATGCTTGGGCTCCCAGTTCTTGCGGGAAGTATTTCTGGACACAGCGGATGGGGTTGGGTGCGGCCTGACCCAGACCGCAGATGGAGGCGTCGGCCATGACCTGGCACAGGTCTTCCAGCGTCTCGTTGTCCCAGGTCTTGGCTTCCATGAGCTTGACGGCCTTGGCCGTGCCCACGCGGCAGGGTGTGCACTGGCCGCAGCTCTCGTCGGCGAAGAAACGCATCATGTTCACGGCGGCTTCGCGCGCCGTGTCCTTCTGGCTCAGCACGATGACCGCAGCCGATCCGATGAAACAGCCGTAGGGCTGCAGGGTGTCGAAGTCCAGCGGGATGTCACCCATGCTGGCCGGCAGGATGCCGCCCGAAGCGCCACCCGGCAGGTAGGCGTAGAGCTCATGGCCGTCGAGCATGCCGCCGCAATACTGGTCGACCAGCTCGCGGATGGTGATGCCCGCGGGCGCCAGCTTGACGCCCGGGTGCTTCACGCGGCCGCTGACGCTGAAGGAACGGAGGCCCTTGCGGCCGTTGGCGCCGAAGCTGCTGAACCACTGCGGACCTTTTTCGACAATGTCGCGCACCCAGTAGAGCGTCTCGAAGTTGTGCTCCAGCGTAGGGCGACCGAACAGGCCGACCTGGGCGATGTAGGGCGGGCGCATGCGGGGTTCACCGCGCTTGCCCTCGATGCTCTCGATCATGGCGGACTCTTCGCCGCAGATGTAGGCGCCGGCACCGCGGCGCAGCTCGATCAGCGGCAGAGCGCAAGGCGGGTTGGCCTGCAGCTTGGCCAGCTCGGCCTCCAGCAGGGCGCGGGCGCCGTGGTATTCGTCGCGCAGGTAGATGTAGCAGGCGCCCACGCCCACGGCGTAGGCGGCCACCAGCAGGCCTTCCAGGAAACGATGCGGGTCGCGCTCCAGGTAGGTGCGGTCCTTGAAGGTGCCGGGTTCGCCTTCGTCGATGTTCACGGCCATCAGCTTGGGCGCAGGCTGGTCGCGCACGATGCGCCACTTGCGCCCGGCGGGGAAACCGGCGCCGCCCAGGCCGCGCAGGCCCGAGTCTTCCATGGCCTTGATGATGGGCTCGACCTCACGCTGGCCGCTCAGCAAGGCCGCGATCATCTGGTAGCCGCCCTTGGCCTTGTAGGCATCGAAGCCCACGAAGTCAGGCGAGACCTGTTGCTGGCTCGGTGCGGGGGACACGGATTTCAGCGCCAGGGCCGCCGGATCGAAGCTGGCCTTGCCGCTGGACTTGGGTTGGGTCGTGGCAGCGGCCTTCACGGCCTTGGCCACGCTCTCGGGCGTGGCGTGCAGCACCGGGTTCTGGTGTACCACGGCCACCGGGGCCTGCTCGCAGCGGCCCACGCAGGGCGCGTGGATCACGCGCACATCACCCGTCAGGGTGGTCTGCAGCTTGCTCATCAGGCTCTGGGCGCCATGCATCTCGCAGCTCAGGCCGTCGCACACGCGCACGGTCAGGCCGGGGGCCTTCTCGTCGCCCTTGACCACTTCGAAGTGGTGATAGAAGGTGGCCACCTCAAAGACCTCGGCCATGGGGATGTTCATCTCCTTGGCCAGCGCCACCAGGTGGCGGTCGTGCAGGCAGCGGTAGGCGTCGTTGAGCTTGTGCAGGTGCTCGATCAGCAGGTCGCGGCGGTGGCCGTTGGCCGGTTTGGCGCCGATCAGGGTGATGACTTCGGCCAGCGACTTGTCGTCGGCCTGGCGGCCCTTGAGCTTGCTCTTGCGGCGGATGCGTTCACGCAGGTCGTCGACGGTGGCGACGGCCACGGCCTGGACTTCGCCTTTGCGGCCTGGATGGTTCATGGGTATGTCCCTCGGTTCATAACTATGGGCGCAGTGTCCGCCCGGCTCCCGCCACGGTCAAATTGCATGGAAACATGTTGTCATTCAAAAACTAAATGACGCAATGCAGCAAATGACTTTGAAAGTGATCAAAACCGCCCTCGGGCGGCTTCAGGCGTGCAAAAGGCCGCTGTGCGCGGCCGCGTGGCGCAACCAGGCCGCGTCCTGCGCCAGGGTCAGGGCCGCCTCCAGGGGACGGGAATGCCGCTCGGCCGTCTGGAACATGAATCCGATGGGAGTACGCACTTCGGGACTGCTCAAGGGCCGGGCCTCCAGTTCGCGGTAGGCGCGCACTGCGCCCACCAGCGCGCCAGGCATCACGCACGAAACAGCCCCGCCCACGGCACTGAGTGCCAGCGTCAGCAGGGAATTGGTTTCCAGCACGGGCTGGACCTTGACGCCCACCTTGGCGAAGGCGCCGTCCACGATGTGGCGGTTGTACATCTCCGACGTCATCAGGCACAGGGGCAGCGCGGCTGCCTCCTGCCAGGAGAGGGGCGCGCCGAAATGCATGCCCTGTGCGTCCGGCTCCGGCGGCAACGCCGCCTTGCGCACCAGGAAATAGTGCTCGGTGTATTGCGGCACCGTCTGCAGCTTGCCGACGCCGGGGCGCACGCGCTCGATGAAGCCCAGCCCCATGTCCAGCGTGAGCTGCTCCAGCCCCTCCTCGATCTCCTGAGAACTCATGGAACGCACCACGGGCTTGATGCCGGGATGGCGCGCCTGCAGCATGGCGGCAAAACGCGCGGCCACCGGCTCGGCCGAAGGGACAACGCCGACGGACAGGCGTCCCTGCGGCTGGCCGCTGACACTGCTCAAGTCCTGCTTGAGCAGTTCCTCCTCACGCAGCATGCGACGCGCGCTGTCCAGCAGGCGGTCGCCCTCGGGCGTGAAACCGACGAAAGTACGGCCGCGCTTGACGATGGACGATCCGAACTCCTCCTCCAGCGCGCGAATGGCATTGGACAGGGCCGGCTGCGTGACAAAGCAGGCCTGGGCCGCGCGGGCGAAATGCTTGTGCTCGTCGAGGGCGACGAGGTAACGCATGGAGACGAGCAGGTTCATCGGACCGCCATCTTGCCAGAACGTGAACTTGTGCTCTTCCGGGCCCCATTCCTAGGGGAAAACACTGAAACGGAAATTCAATTGATTCATTCAAATAACTATACTTAATAACCAATTTTGGGCTTCGCAGCCCGCAGACGCGATCTGCATGCAGCGCGCGCCTGTCCAGGAGACCCTATGTTTCGACCCTTCGTATTGGCCATTGGATTGATGACGGCAGGGGTGGCGGTCGCGGGAGACCGCGGCGTCACACCCACCGAAATTCGCCTTGGCGCCTCCGCCGTGTTGAGCGGCCCCTTGGGCCCCCAGACGATTGAGTTCGGCGAGGGCTCACGGCTGCTCTTCGATGCCGTGAACGCGGCAGGCGGTGTGCATGGCCGCAAGATCGTCTACACCACCCTGGACGACGGCTTCGACGTGAAGCGCGCCGTCGAAAACACCCGCAAACTGATCGACGAGCAGGGTGTCTTCATGATCTACAACAACACGGGAACGGCGCAGACCGGGGCCATCCTGCCCCTGGCCGAAGAAAGCCGCACCATCGTCTTCGGCCCCGTCACCGGCGCCACGGCCTTTCGCAACAAGGTCAACCCCTATCTCTTCCATGTGAGAGCGAGTTATGCCGACGAAGCCCGCCGCATCGTGTCGCATCTGCAAGAGACGGGCATCAGTCGCGTTACCGTGCTCTACCAGGACGACGGCCTGGGCAAGACCCTGCTGGCCGAACTGCAGCAGGCCGCCGCAGCCGCCAAAATCAGCTTCAATGCCGAGGTCAAGCTCGACCCCAAGGCACCGGACTACGCCGGTGCCGCTGCAGCCACCGAACGCGCGCAGCCCCAGGCCGTGCTGCTGGGCGTCGCGGGCGGCACGATGACGAATTACATCAAGGCAACCTTGCAGACCAGCCTGCGCCCGACCTTCTACGGCTTCTCGGTCGCCAACGTGGATTCGATCCGGCGCGACCTGAAAGAGCAGGCGCGCGGCATCGTGCTGGCGCAGGTCATGCCACGTCTGCGCAACACCACCATCCCGGTGGTGGCCGAGTACCACCGGGCCTTGCGCGAGAAAAATCCGTCAGCGGTCCCATCGGCGTTCCAGCTTGAGGGCTTTGTCCACGCCAAGTTGCTCGTCGAAGGTCTGCGCCGCACGGGGCGCAATCTGAGCACGGCATCGTTCATCAAGGCCATGGAGGATGCCGGCGAGATCAGCTTCGGCCGTTTTGCGGCCAAATACTCGCCCAGCTCCCACAATGGCTCGTCCTACGTCGAGCTGGCGATCGTGGACAGCACGGGGCAGTTGCGTTACTGACGCATCGCCCCCTCTGAGTGGCGCGCTCAGGGTGTTTCTTGCTTCGCGCTTCTTGCTTCTTGCTCAGCTTTTGTAACCCCCCACTCATCCCCCCGCCCTTCTCTACCCCCGCCGGGGTAGAGAAGGGGGCCTGGATTTGGCTTCTGGTGTTCTGGACAGGCTTCTACGGACCGAGACGTCGCCGCTGTGGCTGGCTTGCCGCGATTGCTGGCCTGCGGTCGTAGTAAAGGGATTCACGTCTACGCGCCAACGACGACGGCCGCGGTGCGGCCTGCCGTGAGCGAGAAAAACGAGGGAGTGTTTGGGGAGTCTGCCTCGTTGCTGGCCGGCGCAGCCGCCAGCCGTGGAGTGCGAACCCGTGCGCACTCTCTACGACCGTAGGCATGCAGTCTCGGCCAGAGAGGACGCTCGCGACCTCACGCGCCGTAGTAGCGCAACCGGAGACCAGAGGTCAAATCAAGGCCCCCTTCTCTACCCCGGCGGGGGTAGAGAAGGGCGGGGGGATGAGTGGGGGGAACGAGGTGCCCCGCACAGGGCATAAAGCAATGACAAAGCCTCCCGCCTCACGGCAAAAAGGCACAACCAAACCTCAAGTCTCTTTCGAAATCTTGATGCTCGGAAACTTGTTCGAGAAGTCCTTGTTCTTGGCCGCAATGGAAACCGCCACCTGCCGCGCCACGGCCTTGTAGATGCCGGCCACCTCGCCGTCCGGGTCGGCCACCACGGTGGGCTTGCCGTTGTCGGCCTGCACGCGGATCTGCATGTTCAGCGGCAAGGCGCCCAGGTAGTCCATGCCGTACTCGGCTGCCATCTTCTTGCCGCCGTCGACGCCGAAGATGTGCTCGATGTGGCCGCAGTTGCTGCACACGTGCACCGCCATGTTCTCCACGATGCCGAGAATGGGCACGCCCACCTTCTCGAACATCTTGATGCCCTTCTTGGCGTCCAGCAGGGCGATGTCCTGCGGCGTGGTGACGATGACCGCGCCCGTCATGGGCACACGCTGGCTCAGTGTGAGCTGGATGTCGCCGGTGCCCGGGGGCATGTCGACGATGAGGTAGTCCAGGTCTTTCCAGTTGGTCTGGCGCAGCAACTGCTCCAGCGCCTGGGTGGCCATGGGGCCGCGCCAGATCATGGCCTCGTCCTGGGCGACCAGGAAACCGATGGACATGACCTGCACGCCATAGTTCTCCAGCGGCTCCATGGTCTTGCCGTCATCGCTCTCTGGGCGGCCGTCGATGCCCATCATCATGGGCTGGCTGGGGCCGTAGATGTCGGCGTCCAGGATGCCCACGCTGGCGCCCTCGGCCGCCAGGGCCAGGGCCAGATTGACGGCCGTGGTGCTCTTGCCCACGCCGCCCTTGCCCGAAGCCACGGCCACGATGTTCTTGACCTTGGGCAGCAGCGCCACGCCGCGCTGCACGGCATGCGCGACGATCTTGACGTTGAGGTTGACCGAGACGTTGTTGACGCCCGCCACGCCCTTGGCCGCGGCGATCAGCGCCTTGCGAAAACCGGGGATCTGGCTTTTGGCCGGGTAACCCAGCTCGATGTCGAAGGCAACGTCACCGTCCTGGACAGTCAGGTTCTTGACGGCCTTGCTGGAAACGAAATCCTTGCCCGTGTTCGGGTCCACTACCACCTTGAGGGCGTCCAGCAACGCCTGTTCTGTCACTGCCATTCGAATACTCCTGAAGAGGGCGTAGTCTAGCCTTGGCGGACATAACCCCGCCGAAGCGGGCAAATTGCACACCCCGGGATTTCCCGCAGCAACCCTCGCCTCCCGGGCGCCGACCCGCCCCGCATAATGGCTTCATGGTCAGCGATGCCCCCGACGACAAGAGCCCGCCGCGCATCGGTCTGCTGCTGACCGGCGGCGGCGCGCGTGCCGCCTACCAGGTCGGCGTGCTGCAGGCACTGGCCGAACTGCGCCGCACCCGCGTGCCCGGCGCGCCCCCCTCCAGCCCCTTTTCCATCATCACCGGCACCTCGGCCGGCGCCATCAACGCAGCCTCGCTGGCCTGCGGCGCCGACAACTTTGACGCGGCGGTGCAGCGCATCGTCTCGGTCTGGGAGAACTTCGAGGCCAGCCAGGTCTACGAGGCCGACCTGCTGAGCGTGCTGCGCAGCGGCGCGCGCTGGATGAGCCTGCTCTCCCTGGGCTGGCTCATCGCACGCTGGCGCCGCATCAAGCCGCGCTCGCTGCTGGACAACAGCCCGCTGGAAGAACTGCTGCACACCATGGTGCCGCTGGAGCGCCTGCCCGGCCTGATCGCGCAGGGCCACCTGCAGGCGCTGGCGGTCACGGCATCGAGCTACAGCTCGGGCCACCACGTGACCTTCTTCGAAGGCGACGAAAATCTGCAACCCTGGGTGCGCTCGCAGCGCCTGGCGGTGCGCGACCGCATCACGCACGAGCACCTGCTGGCTTCCTCGGCCATCCCCTTCGTCTTCCCGGCCAAGGCCCTGCCCATCAACGGCGGCACCGAGTACTTCGGCGACGGCTCCATGCGCCAGACCGCGCCGGTGGCACCCGCCATCCACCTGGGGTCCGAGCGCATCCTGGTGGTCGGTGCCGGCCGCATGAGCGAGCCGCGCGACACACTCAAGACCAGCGCACCCGGCACCTACCCTTCGCTGGCGCAGATCGCCGGCCACGCCATGTCCAGCATCTTCCTGGACGCGCTGGCGGTGGACATTGAACGCATCCGCCGCATCAACCAGACCCTCAACCTGATCCCGCGCGAGGCGCGCCAGGCCAGCGCCCTCAAGCCCGTGGAGCTGCTGGTGATCTCGCCTTCCGAGCGGCTGGACCAGATCGCCGCCCGGCATGCCGACGCGCTGCCGCACGCCGTGCGCAGCCTGCTGGGCGGGCTGGGGGTGTCCTCCAAGAAGGCCGACATCAAGGGCGGCGCCCTCACCAGCTACCTGCTGTTCGAAGCCGCCTACACGCGCGAACTCATGGCCCTGGGCCATGCCGACACCCTGCGCCAGGAAGACGAGGTCTGTCGTTTCTTCGGCTGGGATCTGGTGCCGGCCGAAACCCGCGTGGAACGTCGGCGCGACCCGCTGCGCGTCTAGCCCAGGCCGTGCCCGGCCCGGGCGACTAAAATTGCGGGTTCCCTCCGGAAGACCCCCATGACCCGCAAGCTCTTCGTCACCACCGCCCTGCCCTACGCCAACGGCAACTTCCACATCGGCCACATCATGGAGTACATCCAGGCCGATATCTGGGTGCGGCTGCAGCGCATGCTGGGGCACGAGGTGAACTTCGTCGGGGCCGACGACACGCACGGCGCGCCCATCATGATCGCCGCCGAAAAGGCTGGCAAAACCCCGCAGCAGTTCGTGGCCGACATCGCCGCCGGCCGCGCACAGTACCTCAACGGCTTTCACATCCAGTTCGACAACTGGAGCTCGACCGACAGCCCCGAGAACCACCAGCTCGCGCAGCAGATCTACCTGGACCTCAAGGCCAACGGCCTGATCGCCAGCCAGGTGGTCGAGCAGTTCTTCGACCCCGAAAAGAACATGTTCCTGCCCGACCGTTTCATCAAGGGCGAGTGCCCCAAGTGCGGCGCGAAAGACCAGTACGGCGACAACTGCGAGGTCTGCGGCGCCGTCTACGCCCCCACCGACCTGAAGAACCCCTACTCGGCCCTGTCGGGCGCCAAGCCGGTGCTCAAGAGCTCCGAGCACTTCTTCTTCAAGCTGTCCGACCCGCGCTGCGTGGCCTTCCTCGAAGAGTGGACCCAGGACGGCCGCCTGCAGCCCGAAGTGGCCAACAAGGTCCGCGAATGGTTCACCGTGCGCACCAACCCGGACGGCAGCAGCAGCGAAGGCCTGGGCGACTGGGACATCTCGCGCGACGCGCCCTACTTCGGCATCGAAATCCCCGGCGCGCCGGGCAAATACTTCTACGTGTGGCTGGACGCGCCCGTGGGCTACCTCGCTTCGCTCAAGAACCTGCTGGACAAACGTGGGCAGGATTACGAGGCCTATATGGCCGACCCGGCGCTGGAGCAGTACCACTTCATCGGCAAGGACATCGTCACCTTCCACACCCTGTTCTGGCCCGCCATGCTGAAGTTCAGCGGCCGCAAGACGCCGGACAAGGTCTTTGTGCACGGCTTCCTGACCGTGAACAACGGCGAGAAGATGAGCAAGAGCCGCGGCACCGGCCTGGACCCGCTCAAGTACCTGGCCCTGGGCATGAACCCGGAGTGGCTGCGTTATTACCTGGCCGCCAAGCTCAGCGGCCGCAACGAAGACATCGACTTCAACGCCGACGACTTCATGGCGCGCGCCAACAGCGACCTGGTCGGCAAGTACATCAACATCGCCTCACGCGCAGCCGGGTTCCTGAGCAAACGTTTCGGCGGCAAGCTGGGCAGCGACATCTCGGGTGACGGTGACGCCCTGCTGGCGCACCTGCGCGATGGCGCCGCCAACCTGGCCGAGCTGTATGCCGAGCGCGAGTACGGCAAGGCCCTGCGCGAGATCATGCTGCTGGCCGACCGCGTCAACGCCTACGTAGACCAGAACAAACCCTGGGAACTGGCCAAGCAGGAGGGCATGGACAGCCACCTGCACGATGTCTGCACCGTCTGCATCGAAGCCTTCCGCCTGCTGACGATTTACCTGAAGCCGGTGCTGCCGGCGCTGGCCACCCAGGTCGAGGCCTTCCTCAAAGTTCCGCCCCTGATGTGGAGCGACGCGTCGCGCACCCTGGGCGCCGGCCACGTCATCGGCGAGTACAAGCACCTGATGCAGCGCGTGGACATCAAGCAGCTGGAAGCGCTGTTTGAAGCCCCCGCCGCACCCGAGCCTGAAAAAATCCTGCCCGGTGGCGAGGAGATTGCGCCCGTCATTAGCATCGACGATTTCGCCAAGATCGACCTGCGCATCGCGAAGATCGTGAACTGCGAGCCGGTCGAAGGCTCCACCAAGCTGCTGCGCCTGACGCTGGACGTGGGCGAAGGCAAGACCCGCAATGTCTTCTCCGGCATTGCTTCCGCCTACAAACCCGAAGACCTGGTGGGCAAACTGACGGTCATGGTGGCCAACCTGGCGCCGCGCAAGATGAAGTTTGGTGTGTCCGAAGGCATGGTGCTGGCCGCCAGCCACGCCGACGAAAAAGCCGAACCCGGCATCTACGTGCTCAACCCCTGGCCGGGTGCGCAGCCCGGCATGCGGGTGCGCTGAGGGTCTTCGTTCGCTCCAGGGGCATCGACGCGGCGGTCATCTCCGTGCGCCGTCGGTGATAGCACGCACCCGTCAGTTTTGTATCCTCAGGCAGAAGCAAGGCCTGTCCCTGGATTCCCACTTCCAGTGTCTCGGGGTCACTTCTTGCTCCAATCTGGCTTCATGCTCGGGTCATATTTTTTAGGGCAATCGCCATTCGCGTCATATAGAGGGTCAATCTGACGGCCATACGGACTCTGCAAATGATAGGTGCTGTCACGTTCCTCTCTGTCTTTGGCTGAGTAACGATCTTTTCGCTTCTCATCGAGGCGGGGAATGCTGGCCATTACGTTGCGCGGCAGGTTGTACAGCCAAGGTTCAATTTTTTCCGGCCATGTCCAGTTCTTTCCAGTCTTATCCGCAAAGAATTGCACGTAATAGGGCACGACACAGTAGTAGGTACTCTCATACTGATAGTTCCACCCATATGACCCAGGAATCGCAACAAGAACTGGGTTTTTATCTGGGGTGATCGCTATCCAGCCAACATGCACTCGGCCAGTAAAGCGATATTCGCTCCCCCCGTACTTGAACAGAATGGTCTGCTCGCCCGTTGGCAGCATCGACATAGCAAACGGATTGCCAAAACCGCCCTTGTAAACCCAAGGCATGCTTCGCTTGACCCAGATGGTTTCCCCGGTATTTAGAGGAACCTCTTCTTCCCAAGTGACCGTGCGAGAGCAGCCGCCGAGCAAAACGGCAGCGAGCACCCATGCCGACCAGAGAGTCAAACTCTTGATGAATATTTGCAGCTTCATTTCTCCCTCCCTGGCCTCCGAGCCACCTTGCTCACCGGCGACAGAAGATACCAACAACGCAAGCCGTTGACGCAAAACTTGCGCAGAAACCGTAGCGAGCAGCCCTCAGGCAAGGCGGACGGAGCGCAGGAACCGGAACGTACTTCCTGTACGTGAGGATTCCGAGCACCGCCCAACGCAGCATCAGGGCTGCGCAGTAGGTTTATTCGCAAGTTTTAAGCGGGGCAGGGGGCCACGATGTAATGCGCCCGCCCGCTGCTCTTGACCCGGTACAGCGCCTCGTCGGCGCAACGCACCAGGCTCTCGGCCACCAGGTCCTGCACGGCCACCACGGTGGCCACGCCTATGCTCACCGTCAGGTACTCCGCCACCGGGGAATCCTCGTGTGGCATGTCGGCCCGGACGATCTCGTCCATGCAGCGCTGGGCCACCGTCATGGCCGCCTCGGCATCGGCCCCCGGCAGCAGCAGGGCGAACTCCTCGCCGCCGTAGCGCGCCACCAGTTCCCCGGAGCGCTGGGCGCAGTCGTAGAGGATGCCGGCCACCTGGCGCAGGCAGGCGTCGCCGGCCAGATGGCCGTAGCGGTCGTTGTAGCGTTTGAAATGGTCGATGTCGATCAGCAGCAGCGAAATGGGCTGGCGGCTGCGCATGCTGCGCTGCCATTCGGTGTAGAGGTGCTGGTCGAACTGGCGGCGGTTGGCCAAGCCGGTCAGGCCGTCGGTGGCCGACAGCCGCTCCAGCTGCTGGTTGCTGCGCTCCAGCGCCATGCTCTTTTGCACCAGCTCGGTCACGTCCAGTCGCGCCATCACCAGGCAGCCCGAGGGCGTGCTGATTTCGTACAGGTGCATCCAGCGCCCGTCGGGGCGCGAACGCAGCAGCGGCCGGTTGAGCTGGCCGCGGCCGGCCAGGCGCTCGCGCAGCCAGTCTTCCTCGCGGCCCAGGGCCTCGGGAATGGCGCCGTTCTCCAGCGCGCGACGCATCATGGATTCGAAAGTCTGGCCGATCAGCTCGCCCCCGTAGCGGTAGGGCGCCATCTCGGCGGCCGAGCGGTTGAACAGCACCAGCCGGTCATGCTGGTCATAGATGGCCACGCCCAGGGGCAGGGCCTCGATGGCTTCCTGCAGGCACTGGTGGCTCATTTCCAGGGATTGGCGCTCGTACTCGTCGTTGAGCACATGGCGGACGACCGCGCGGCCCAGCACCAGCAGGCCCAGGACCAGCACCCCGCCCAGCATGGCCGCCAGGGCGGTCGGCCAGCCGGAGGGCGCCAGCAGGACCAGGCCGGCGCTCAGGCCGAGCGCCGCCAGCAGCACGAGCACGCCCAGCACCGTCAGCCAGCGATGGCTTTTCATGCCTACGAAATCTGCCAGATGCATCAACGGAGAACCTGATGGAAGGGAGGAGTCGAGCGGGCCTGCCTGAGAATCCAGAAAAAAGGGGGCACACCGGCATTCCTCGTAGCCGGTGCGCCCCTTTTGCCTGATGGCTGTGACAGCAGCAACTGAACTTTAGGCACGCCGTGGCGGCCTGCCTATCCCCCAAAAGGGTCATAGGGCAACACATTCCATTCCGCCAGGCGAAAAATGGGGGCTGGGGCTGCCGCTAAACTGGACACATGCCCAGTCCCCGGCCGCCCTCCCAGCCCCACTGGTGGACCGACGTTCACCGCTCCCCGCTGGCCAACCTGAGCCTGGGCATCAGCCTGAGCTTCATCGCCGGGGCCACCAATGCCGGCGGCTTCCTGGCCATCGGGCAATACACCTCGCACATGACGGGGCTGCTGTCCGCGGTGGCGGACCACCTGGTGCTGGGCCAGTTCGCCCTGGTGGCGGCCAGCCTGGCGGCCATCGCCGCCTTCGTGGGCGGCGCCATGACCACCGCCCTGATGGTCAACTGGGGCCACCGGCGCCAGCTGCGCAGTGCCTATGCCCGGCCGCTGGCCCTGGAAACCGCGCTGCTGCTGGTGTTCGGCCTCTTCGGCGCGGCCATCAACCTGCACGCCGAGCTGTTCGCGCCGCTGACGGTGCTGCTGCTCTGTTACATCATGGGCCTGCAGAACGCGGTGATCACCAAGGTTTCCAACGCTGAGATCCGCACCACCCACGTGACCGGCCTGGTGACCGACATCGGGATTGAGCTGGGCAAGCTGGTCTATTTCAACCGCTCGCCCGCCCCGGTCAAGGTGCAGGCCAACCAGCGCAAGCTGCGCATCCACCTCGCGCTGGTGGCCGCCTTCTTTGCCGGCGGCGTGCTGGGGGCGCTGGGCTTCAAGCTCTGGGGTTACGTCACCACCGTGCCGCTGGCGGTGTTGCTGGGCCTGCTGGTTTCGGGGCCGCTGCTGTATGACCTGCGCAACGGTCGGCTGGCGCCGCCCGCGACACCCGGCTGAGAAAGCGGCGAGGGCCGGCAGGCCAGGCGTACACTGATTCGCCATGCCCGCTGCCGAATCCGCCCGCACACTGGCCGCGTTCCGCCCCAAGCTGCTGGACACGCTGCCCGGCTACACGCGGGCCCACTTCAGCCGGGACCTGGGTGCCGGCCTCACGGTGGGGGTCGTGGCGCTGCCGCTGGCCATGGCCTTTGCCATCGCCTCCGGCCTCAAGCCAGAAGCGGGCCTGTTCACCGCCATCATTGCCGGTTTCCTGATCTCCGCCCTGGGCGGCAGCCGCGTGCAGATCGGCGGGCCGGCCGGCGCCTTCATCGTCATCGTCTACGGCATCCTGGAGCGCTATGGCCTGGCCAACCTGATCATCGCCACCGCCATGTCGGGGGTGCTGCTCTTTCTCATGGGCCTGTTCCGCCTGGGCACCCTGATCCGCTTCATCCCCATCGCCGTGGTGATCGGCTTCACCAACGGCATCGCCGTGCTCATCATGCTGTCCCAGGTCAAGGACTTCCTGGGCCTGGAGCTGGCCAGCATGCCGGCCAGCTTCTTCGCCATGCTGGAGGCACTGGGCCGTGCGCTGCACACCACGAACCTGGCGGCCCTGGCCCTGGCGCTGGGCACACTGGCCCTGCTCATCGCCTGGCAGCAGGCCACACCGCGCCTGGGCCCGCAAAAACTGCCTTTCTCGGGCAAGCTCAGCGTCGTGCCCGGCACCATCGTGGCGCTGGCGGCGGCCACCGCCGCCAGCCTGCTGCTGGACCTGCCGGTAGAGACCATCGGCAGCAAGTTCGGTGGCATCCCGGCCGCGCTGCCGGCCTTCGTCTGGCCCGAATTCAGCTGGAGCACCGTGCGCTTCCTGCTGATGCCGGCGCTCACGCTGGCCCTGCTGGGCGCCATCGAGTCCCTGCTGTGCGCACGCATCGCCGACGGCCTGACCGAAGACCGCCACGACCCCAACCAGGAACTGATGGCCCAGGGCATCGCCAACTTCGTCACCCCCTTCTTCGGCGGCATGCCGGCCACCGGCACCATCGCGCGCACCGTCACCAACGCCAAGAGCGGCGCCTTCAGCCCGGTGGCGGGCATGGTGCACGCGCTGACCCTGCTGGCCGTGGTGCTGGTGGCGGCCCCGCTGGCCCGGCACATCCCGCTGGCGGCGCTGGCAGCCATCCTGGTCTACGTGGCCTGGAACATGGGCGAATGGCGCGAATTCGTGCAGCTGCGCCAGTACCGCCTGCCCTACCGCATCACCCTGCTGGCCGTTTTCGGCCTGACCGTGATCGTGGACCTGACGGTGGCGGTGGAGGTGGGCCTGATCGCCGCCTGCCTGACCTTCATCTACCGCATCTCCAGCCTGACCCGCGCCGAGGCCGTCAGCGCGCAGGACCAGCCCCTGCTGGCCGGCCAGGACGGGCAGGTACGGGCCTGGCGGCTCTACGGCGCCCTGTTTTTCGGCGCCGTCAAGCTGGTGGAGGACATGGAGCAGCAGCTGCCCGCCCGGGCCCTGGTGCTGGACCTCAAGAACCTGATCTACGTGGATTCCTCGGGCGCCGATACCCTGCTGGACCTGGCGCGCGGCTGCCAGAAGCACGGCGTACGCCTGATCCTCTGCGGCCTGCAGCACCAGCCGCTGGACATCGCCCGGCGCAGCGGCCTGCTGGCGGCGCTGCCGGCATCCGACGTCTGCCCGGACCTGGGCCAGGGGCTCGCGGCAGCTTCAGCGTCCTGAACCCAGGTCCCCGGCCCCGAGTGGCTAAAATGGCCGGTTCCTGTTGCGTTCCGGTCCCACCAGAAGGTTAAGCCCCATGCATCTCTTCCGCCGCCCTGACTACCAGTCCGACGCCACCCAGTTCATCAACCAGCTCAAGACCGAGAAGCCCGACCTGGAAGCCCGCCAGCGCCAGGGCCGCGAGCTGCTGTGGGACACGTCCGTGGACCGCCAGGCCTGGGAGGGCTACCGGTCCGCCCGCGTGCAGCAGCAGCCCTACGTCTACCAGACCAGCGGCACCAAGTGATCGCCGGGCCACGCCCGCCACAAAGCACGCGATGAGCGACCCCCACGACAGCGCCGGCCTGCAGGCCGCCGAGGCACCGCACGCCGCGGCCATGCCCCAGGTGGTGGACCACGTGGCCGTGGCACGCCTGTATGGCGAGCCGCTGTTCACGATGCCGCAGGACCTGTACATCCCGCCGGATGCGCTGGAAGTCTTTCTCGAAGCCTTCGAAGGCCCGCTGGACCTGCTGCTCTACCTGATCCGCAAGCAGAACTTCAACATCCTCGACATCCCGATGGCGGCGGTCTCGCGCCAGTACCTGACCTATGTGGACCAGGTGCGCGACCGCAATCTGGAGCTGGCCGCCGAGTACCTGCTGATGGCGGCCATGCTGATCGAGATCAAGTCGCGCATGCTGCTGCCGCCCAAGAAGGCGGCCGAGGGCGAAGAGGCCGAGGACCCGCGCGCCGAGCTGGTGCGCCGCCTGCTCGAGTACGAGCAGATCAAGATCGCCGCCGCCCAGCTGGGCAACCTGCCGCAGTACGGGCGCGACTTCCTCAAGGCGCAGGTCTATATCGAGCAGTCGCTGCAGCCGCGCTTCCCCGAAGTGCACGTGGTGGACCTGCAGGAAGCCTGGGCCGACATCCTCAAGCGCGCCCGGCTCGTGCAGCACCACAAGATCTCGCGCGAGGAGCTCTCGGTGCGCGAACACATGAGCATCGTGCTGCGCCAGCTGCAGGGCCAGAAATTCGTCGAGTTCGAGAACCTGTTCGACCCCGCCAAGGGCGTGCCCGTGCTGGTGGTGACCTTCATCGCCCTGCTGGAGCTGGCCAAGGAAAGCCTGATCGACATCACCCAGGCCGAGGTCTTCGCCCCCATCTATGTTCGGCTGGCGTATTCGCCCGCCTGATCCCCTTCCACCCTCCTCCTGAACAACCGTGTCGCCGGCATCCCACTCCTTTGACGTCCTCATCGTCGGCAGCGGCCTGGCGGGCCTGAGCGCCGCCCTGCACCTGGCGGCCACCCACCGCGTGGCGGTGATCACCAAACGCGAACTCAACGACGGCTCCAGCCGCTGGGCCCAGGGTGGCATCGCTGCCGTCATGGGCGAAGGCGACACGCTGGCCTCGCACGTGCAGGACACGCTGATTGCCGGCGCCGGCCTGTGCGACCCGGCAGCCACGCGCTTCGTCGTGGAAAACGCCCCCGAGAGCATCCGCTGGCTGCAAGGCCTGGGCGTGCCCTTCTCGCAGGAGCACGGCCACCTGCACCTCACGCGCGAGGGCGGTCACAGCGAACGCCGCATCGTGCACGTGACCGACGCCACCGGCGCGGCCGTGCAGGACACGCTGATGAAAAAGGTGCGCGCCACCCCGAACATCACCCTGTTCGAACACCACATGCTGGTGGACCTGATCACCGCGCCCAAGCTCGGCCTGAGCGGCCAGCGCTGCCTGGGCCTGTACGCCCTCAACGAGGCCACCGACGTGGTGGACACCTTCAGCGCACCGCACACCATCCTGGCCACGGGCGGCGCCGGCAAGGTCTACCTCTACACCACCAACCCCGACACCGCCACCGGCGACGGCATCGCCGCGGCCTGGCGTGCCGGCTGCCGCGTGGGCAATATGGAATTCATCCAGTTCCATCCCACCTGCCTCTACCACCCGCACGCCAAGTCCTACCTGATCAGCGAAGCGGTGCGGGGCGAGGGCGGCAAGCTGCTGCTGCCTGACGGCACCCGCTTCATGCCCGCGCATGACGAACGCGTGGAACTGGCGCCGCGCGATGTGGTGGCCCGCGCCATCGACTTCGAGATGAAAAAGCACGGCCTGGACTGTGTCTACCTCGACATCTCGCACCAGCCCAAGACCTTCCTGCTGGAGCATTTCCCCAACATCTATGCGCGCTGCCTGGAACTGGGCATCGACATGGCCAAGCAGCCCATCCCCGTGGTGCCGGCTGCCCACTACACCTGCGGCGGCGTGGTCACCGACCTGGACGGCCGCACCGACCTGCCCGGCCTGTACGCCGTGGGCGAGACCGCCTACACCGGCCTGCACGGCGCCAACCGCCTGGCCAGCAACTCGCTGGTGGAGTGCATGGTCTACGCACGCGCCGCGGCCCAGGCCATTGCGCGCGAAAAGAATGCCACCGTTCCCGCCCTGCCCGCCTGGGACGACAGCCGCGTGACCGACGCCGACGAGGCCGTGGTGATCTCCCACAACTGGGACGAGCTGCGCCGCTTCATGTGGGACTACGTGGGCATCGTCCGGACCAACAAGCGCCTGGAGCGCGCGGCGCACCGCATCGAGCTGCTGCACTCGGAGATCCAGGAGTTCTATTCCAGCTTCCACGTCACGCGCGACCTGCTGGAGCTGCGCAACCTGGTCCAGGTTGCCGACCTGATCGTGCGCAGCGCACAATCGCGCCATGAGAGCCGCGGCCTGCATTTCAGCCGCGATTACCCGCAGACCAACGCCACTGCCCAACCCACCCTCCTGGTGCCGCCCGCGCACTGAGGACCCACGCCATGCAACGCACCCTGCTCAAATCCAAGATCCACCGCGCCACCGTCACCGACTGCGAGCTGCACTACGAAGGCTCCTGCGCCATCGACGAGAACCTGCTGGAAGCCGCCAACATGATGGAGAACGAACAGGTTCACATCTGGAACATCAACAACGGCGAACGCTTCATCACCTACGCCATCCGCGGCGAACGCGGCTCGGGCATCATCTCGGTCAACGGCTCGGCCGCACGCCGCGCCGCGGTCGGCGACCTGCTGATCATCGCGGCCTTCGCCCAGGTGCCGGACGAGCAATGCAAGGGCTTCGAGCCCAAGCTGGTCTTTGTCGATGACAAGAACCGCATCAAGGAACAGCGCAGCCACATCCCCGTGCAGGAAGCTTCGCATGTACCCGTGCACGCCGATCACCACGGCGGCGACAGCGCCTGAAGCAAGGAGTCCGACATGAGCATGAGCACCGAACAGACCATCACCCTGCACCGCCCGAAAGCGGCCGCGCCCACGGCCCCCAAGGCCGAACGCTGGAGCGTGGACGCCATCGAGGCCCTCTTCAAGCTGCCCTTCCCCGAGCTGCTGTTCCGCGCACAGACGGTGCACCGCGAGCACTTCGACCCGACCCAGGTCGAGTTCGCCACCCTGCTATCCGTCAAGACCGGCGGCTGCTCCGAAGACTGCGGCTACTGCCCGCAATCGGCCTCCTTCGAAACCGGCGTCAAGGCCAGCAAACTCATGGAGCTGGAGGAAGTGCTGTTTGCCGCCCGGCGCGCCAAGGACGCCGGCGCCACGCGCTTCTGCATGGGCGCGGCCTGGCGCGAGCCCAAGGACCGCGACATCGAGAAGGTGGCCGAGCTGGTGCGCGGCGTGAAGGGGCTGGGCATGGAGACCTGCGCCACCCTGGGCATGCTGAACGTTGGCCACGCCGAACAACTGGCCGAGGCCGGGCTGGACTTCTACAACCACAACCTGGACACCGCGCCTGACTTCTACGGCGACATCATCACCACCCGCGTCTACCAGGACCGCCTGGACACGCTGGCGCGCGTGCGCGGCGCCGGTGTCAAGGTCTGCTCCGGCGGCATCGTCGGCATGGGCGAGAACCACCGCCAGCGCGCCGGCCTGATTGCCGAACTGGCCAACCTCAACCCCTACCCCGAATCCGTGCCCATCAACAACCTGGTGCGCGTGGAAGGTACGCCCCTGGCCAACCAGGCGCCGCTCGATCCCTTCGAGTTCGTACGCATGATCGCCGTGGCCCGCATCACCATGCCGAAAGCGCGCGTGCGCCTGTCGGCCGGCCGCCAGCAGATGGGCGAGGCCATCCAGGCCCTGTGTTTCCTGGCCGGCGCCAATTCCATCTTCTACGGCGACAAGCTGCTGGTGACCGGCAATCCGGACACCGAGGCCGACGTGCAGCTGCTGCAGCGCCTGGGCATGAGCCCAGCCCAGCAGCCGCCCGGCAAGACCTGACCCCACCCCGCGACTTCTGGAGACCACCGTGAGCGACCCGACCTCCACCCCCAACAACGGCGCCTCCCCCTACGGCACCCTGCCGCCGGCCAGCGCGCCGGCCACACGCAAGCCCATCAGCCTGCCGCGCCTGCTGGAAATGCATGCGCGCGGCGAGAAGATCACCATGCTGACCGCCTACGACGCCACCTTCGCGGCCACGGCCGACGCGGCTGGCGTGGAGTGCATCCTGATCGGCGACTCGCTGGGCATGGTCTGCCAGGGCCTGAGCAGCACCGTGGGCGTGTCGCTGGAGACCATGCGTTACCACGTGGAGAGCGTCACGCGCGGCGTGCGCCGTGTGCAGGGCACGGCCTGGATCATCGGCGACATGCCCTACGGCACCTTCCATGAATCGAAGGAGCAGGCCTTCCGCAACGCCGCCGTTCTCATGCAGGCCGGCGCCCACATGGTCAAGATCGAAGGCGGCGGCTGGACGGCCGAGATCGTGCGTTTCCTGGTCGAGCGCGGCATTCCCGTCTGCGCCCACCTGGGCCTGACACCCCAGACCGTGCACGCCCTGGGCGGCTACCGCGTACAAGGCCGTGGCGACGAAGCCGCCGCCACGCTCAAGCGCCACGCGCTGGAGTTGCAGGACGCCGGCGCCAGCCTGCTGGTGCTGGAGATGGTGCCTGCGGCCCTCTCGGCCGACGTCACGAAAGCCCTGCCCCGCTGCGCCACCATCGGCATCGGTGCCGGCGTGGATTGCGCCGGCCAGGTGCTGGTGCTGCACGACATGCTGGGCATGAACCTGGGCAAGATGGCCAAGTTCGTGCACAACTTCATGGCCGATGCCGGCAGCGTGCGCGGCGCCATGGAGGCCTATGTCAAAGCTGTGAAAGAAGGCACTTTCCCGGTCAACGCCCAACACGCCTGGTGAAGACGCAGCGATGAAAGTCATCCACACCATCACTGAGCTGCGCACGCACCTCGCCAAATACCAACGCCCAGCCTTCGTACCCACCATGGGCAATCTGCACGAGGGGCACATCGCCCTCGTGAAGCAGGCCAAGCCCCTGGGCGATGTCACGGTGGTCAGCATCTTCGTCAACCGCCTGCAGTTCCTGCCGCACGAAGACTTCGGCACCTACCCGCGCACGCTGGAAGCCGATTGCGCCAAGCTCCAAGCTGCGGGCTGCGACGTGGTCTTCGCGCCCAGCGAGGCCGAGCTCTATCCCGAGCCGCAGGGCTACAAGGTGCAGCCCCCCACCGAACTGGCCGACATCCTGGAAGGCCACTTTCGCCCTGGTTTTTTCACGGGCGTGTGCACCGTGGTGCTCAAGCTCTTCAACATCGTGCAACCGCGCGTGGCCCTGTTCGGCGCCAAGGACTACCAGCAGCAGATGGTGATCCGTCGCATGGTGGCCCAGCTGGCCCTGCCCATCGAGATCGTCACTGGCGCCACCCTGCGCGCCGAAGACGGCCTGGCCCTCTCCTCGCGCAACGGCTACCTGAGCGCATCGGAACGCGCCGAGGCCGTGCAGCTCTCGCGCACCCTCAAGAGCATGATCGCCACGCTGCGCGCGGGTGAGCACAACCTCGCTGCCATCGAACAGCATGCCATGCACACCCTGGCCCAGCGCGGCTGGAAACCCGACTACCTGACGGTGCGCCGCCGTCACGACCTGCAGCCCCCGCGGGCCGACGACCTGATCCACGCCGAACACCTCGTCGTCCTCGGTGCTGCCAAGCTCGGCACCACCCGCTTGATTGACAATCTAGAGGTCTAAGACCTCTAGATTGCGTCGGAGGCTAACAACTGCCCGCAGGGCTTGTTATGCCGTAGACACAAAATCTAATATAAACCTCGATGTTGCGGCGCAGACTAACAACTGCCCGCAGGGCTTGTTAGTCGTAGCCACAATGACTTTCTGCGGTGAAGACTCACAATTGCCGCAGGCTTGTTAGTCGAAACCACAATCTGGAGGTCTAGGACCTCCAGATGGCGTCAACGCAGGAAAGCCTGCACCGCCGCCAGCGTGGCCGCCGGGTCTTCCTCCTGCGGCACGTGGCCCAGCTGCTCGAACATCACCAGCTTCGAACCGGCGATGTCGGCCGCAAAACGCTGCGCGTAGGCCGGCGGAATCAGCCGGTCCTGCCCGCCCCAGAGGATGAGCGTGGGAAGCTTCAGCGTCTTGATATCCGCCTCGCGCCCGGTATCGCGCTGCGACAGGCGCTTGCGCAATGCGGCCCGGTTGCCTTCGCGCCGGGCGATGTCGGTGTACAGCGCCACCAGCTCGGGCGTGACGCGTGACGGATCGCCATAGACGTTGCGCACCGACTTCTCGATCAGGCCCGGCGGCAGCACATTGGCCATGAGGCTGCGCAGGCCCGGCGTGCCGGCCACCCGGAACCCCAGGGGGATGGAAACAGACTCGATGCGGTAACCCGCCGAGTCCACGAGGATCAGGCGGTCCACGCGCTGCGGCAGCGCATGCGCCACGGCCCAGGCCACCTCGCCGCCCAGGGAATTGCCGGCGATCACAAACCGCTGCACCCCCAGCTTGTCCAACAGCGCGGCGACAAAACGCACGTAGACGTCCATGGAATAGTCGTTGGCCGCGTTCGGGCCGGTCAGGCCGAAACCCGGCAGGTCGAAGCGGATCACACGGCGCGTTTTCTTCAACTCGCTGGTCCAGCCCTCCCAGGTGTGCAGGCTGGCCGCGGTGCCGTGCACCAGCACGATGGGCAGCGGGTCGGCACGCGGGCCTTCGTCACGCACATGCACCTGCAGGCCGTCCACATCGATGAACTGCGAAGGCGGCGTGGCCCAGCGGGCCTTGAGTTGCTCCACCGGAATATCCGGCGCCCAGGACCAGGCGATGAAGGCCCCGACCAGCAGGGCAAAGGCCAGGACGATGTAAGCCAGGATGCGCAGGATGAGTTTCATGGAGAGTGTCGAGGTAGTGGGCTGGGGGCAGTCTAGCCGCCGCGCCCCTTCCCCACTGTCAAGCACCGGACAGGTTCTTGAAGATATGCCGCGCCAGCGCCCGCCAGAAATCCGCCCCCGAGTGCTCGCTGGCCAGGCGCGATACATCCCCATAGCCCTTGTGCAGGATGACGCCGATGATCAGCACCAGCAGCGCGATGGCCACGATCTGCAGCACGGTCTTGAAGATCGCGTCGGCGCGCGTGCTCATGGGGCCACCCGCGCGCCGTGCTCGGCCAGCAACTCGCGCAACACCGAGCGGTGGCAATGCGCCTCGTCCTCGCAATAACAGCCCACGGAGAAATGGCTCTGCTGCGAGAGCGCGGCCAGCAGGCTCAGCGCGTGGCTGGCCTCGGGTGTGCCCATCTCCTTGCGGTAACGCTGGGTGAAGGCCTTCCACTGCGCGGGGGTCTCGGCTTCCTGCCCCAGCTTCATGGTCTCCACGCTGGGCGCAAGATTGGGGAACCAGACGTCGTACCAGTTCTGGCGCGCGAACTCGCTCTTGGGCACACCACGGGGCGGGCGGCGCACCGTGCCGATGCGGGTGCCCTCAAGCGGCAGGCGCGGGCTGCCGAGGCGGACGATGTGGACGGTCAAGAAGAAGCTCCTTCCCTATCTATTGGGTCAGACGTGATGCAATCTAATTTTGAAGAATGCCATCCAGCACCGCCACAGACCACGGATATCCATACTTAAGCATCGCGAACAAAAAAGCCAAGCTAAGAACAAAGACTAAGCCTCGCACAATAGGCATACGATGTTTGTGCCAGCGATAGATAAAAAACGGACCGCCAAAGGCCACCCACATAGAAGGACCGAGGATGAGCGCGCAAACAATCCATTCCGAAGGGCGTGAAGCACCAACCATCAATGCGGTAACGCCAAAGGAAAGTAGAAGCGCCCAGAATGCGAAGTATCTGGAGTTGTATATCACTGTGCAGCCTCCATGATTTGATGACACTCCAACTTTATGGCGATAACACCAGCTAGCTGTAAAAAAAGATGCCTTACGCCCTCTAATTGAGAGAGAGCCGTCAAACCCGGCGCAGCAGATGGGCATGTACCGCACCAGCTTTCAGGTGCCGATACAACACCAGGCCCAGCGGCGCCAACTGTTCTTCACCCCAGGCACCCGGAGCTTCGAGGTAGATATAGCCCTCTGCGGCCACGGCACGCGCGGCGGCCTGCAGCGCGGCCTCGAAGAGCTTGGCCTCAAAAGGTGGGTCGAGGAAAACCAGGTCCGCACTGGCTACCGGCCAAGCCTTCAGCGCGCCGATGCCGTCGCCGCGCTGCACCTGCACGGCCGCCGCCTGCAGCTGCTCCTTGGTCTTCCGAAGCTGGGCGACGAGAGCCGTGTCCTGCTCCACCAGGGTCACCTCTTTCGCACCGCGTGAGGCGGCTTCGAAACCGAGGGCGCCGGTGCCGGCAAACACATCGACGCAGCGCCAGCCGGTGAGGTCCTGGCCCAGCCAGTTGAAGAGGGTTTCGCGCACGCGGTCGGGCGTGGGACGCAGGCCGGGTCTATCGGCCACGGGCAGCTTGCTGCGTTTCCACTGGCCGCCGATGATGCGCACCTCGCCGACGGGTTGGCCTGTGAGCGGGCGACCCGCGGTTTTTTTCGCGGCTGGGGATTTGGCAGTCGCAGCGCGAACGGACGGCGCGGCAGTCTTGGAGGCGGCCCGCATCAGGAATGCGCCGTTTCTGCATGCAGCTTGATGCCCAATGCCGACATGACTTTGAGGATGGTGGCAAAGCTGGGATTGCCCTCGCCAGAGAGTGCCTTGTAGAGGCTCTCGCGTCCCAGCCCGGTGTCGCGGGCCAGCTGCGTCATGCCCTTGGCGCGGGCGATGACACCCAGGGCCTTGGCGATAAAAGCCGCGTCATCGCCGGCCTCGTCCAGACAGGCCTGCAGATAGTCGACCATGTCCTCGTCGGTCTTGAGGTGTTCGGCGCTATCCCATTTGCGTAGCTTGAGGCTGGCCATGAATCGATGCTCCTAAAGTTGCCGCGCCAGTGACAGCGCGGTCTTGATATCAGCGGCCTGCGTGGACTTGTCGCCACCGGCCAGCAGGATCACCAGCTCCACACCGCGCTGGGTGAAATACACGCGGTAACCCGGTCCATGGTGAATGCGCATTTCCGAGACCCCTTCGCCCACGGGCGCGCAATCGCCGAAGTTGCCGTCTTCGGCCCGGTCGATGCGCACCTGCACCCGCCGTGCGGCCTGCCGGTCTTTCAGGCCGGCGAACCACGCATCGAAGACCTCGGTGGTGTGGATGGTCTTCACAAGACTAGATTGTATATTTTGGGATACATGCAGTCAACGCCGGTCAAGGCTTGCCACCGACCACCACGGTGACCATGCGCTGGGGCTGCAGCTTGCGCGCAAAGGCGGCCCGGATGTCGGCCACCGTCACCTTGGCCACTTGCTGGGTCCAGGTATCGAGGTAATCGAGCGGCAGATTGTGGGCGGCGATGTTGGCCACGTTGTCCAGCAGCTTGCGGTTGTTGTCGATGCGCAAGGCAAAGCCGCCCACCAGGTTGTCCTTGGCGGCCTTCAGCTCGGCCGGTGTGGGGCCATCGGCGACGAAACGGCGCAGCACCTCGCGCGCCACCTGCACGGCCTGCGCGGCCTGGTCAGGCCGTGTCTGCAGGCCGATGGTGAAGGCACCGGCGTGCAGGCCGGGGTTGAAGTAGCTGTAGACGCTGTAGCTCAGGCCGCGTTTCTCGCGCACCTCTTCCGTCAGGCGCGAGACAAAACCGCCGCCGCCCAGGATGTAGTTGCCCACGGTCAGGATGAAAAAATCCGGGTCGTCGCGTTTGAAGCCGGGCTGGCCGATCAGCACATGGGCCTGCGCGGAATCGAAGGGGATGTGCTTTTCCACCGCGGCGCTCAGCGGCTGCACCTCGGCCACGGGCGGCAGCGCTTCGCAGGCAGCCGCGGGCAGGCGGGCGAGCAGTTGCGTGACCAGTGCGTCGGCCTGCGCGCGGGTGACGGCGCCCACGATGCTCACCCTGGCGCGGCAGGGCTTGAGGTAACGCGCGTGCCAGGCCTGCATGTCGGCCACGCTGATGCGCGCCAACGTCTGCTCGTTGGTGTCATTCCCGTAGGGATGGCTGCCGAACACGGCCTGGTTGAAGGTGCGGCCGGCGATGGTGGCCGGCCGAGTGTTGGCTTCGCGCAAGGCGGCCGCCGTGCGCTCGCGCTCGCGCGTCCACACGGCTTCGGGGTAAGCGGGCTCGGCCAGCTGGCGGGCCGCCAGGGCGGCGGCGCGGGCCAGCAGGTCGGGGTAGGTCAGCGAGCGCAGGGAGAAACTCACGCGGTCGCCGCCATCACTGCCGCCGAAGGACGCGCCGAGGTCGGCCCATGCCTCACCGAGCGCGTTCTCATCCAGCGCAGGATCGTTTCCTTGGGAGCGTATGCCCTTGCTCATCAAGCCCACGCTCGCCCCCGTCAGGCCGGCCTGGGCGGCCGGGTCGCGGCGGCCACCAGCGTCGAACTCGATGCGCACGTCCACCATGGGCACGGTGGGGCTCTCCACCAGCCAGACACCGGCGCCACTGGGCTGGGTCCAGTGCTGGATGGGGATGCCGGCCTGGGCCAGACCCGCCAGACCGAAGAGCAAGGCGCCAGCTACGTTTTTGATAGCAATCATTTGAACTTTCATGACCACCCCTTTAGTGGCGACTGCCGGCGGCGGGCTGGCGGCGCGGGCGCTTGGGGTCGGGTGGCTGCGGCAGCAGGTGCGCCACGGTGAGCTGGTCCTCCCCGAAATATCGCGCGGCCACGGACTGCACCTGGGGCGCGGTGACACCGCGCAGGCGCGCCAGCAGCTGGTCGTTGGTGTCCAGCGGCAGGCCCAGTGCCCAGTAGGTGCCGATTTCGCGCGCCTGGTTGAACAGCGAGTCGCGTTTGTAGACCTCGCTGGCGATCCATTGGGTCTTCACGCGCTCCAGTTCGGCGGCGCTGATGCCTTCGCGGGCCACGCGGGCCACCTGCTCGCGCAGTGCCGCCTCCACCTGGGCGGCCGTCTTGCCCGGGGCGGGCACGCCGTCGAGCACGAACATCTGCGGGCCGCGGCCCATCAGGCCGTTGCTGGCGCCCGCGCTGTCGGCCACGCGGTCGCTGCCCTGGGTGAGTGCGCGCTCCAGGCGCGCGCCACTGTAGCCGTCGAGCACAGCGGCCAGCACGGTCAGGGCCAGGGCGTCGTCGTTGGCCGGGTCAGACTGGCTCAGCGAACGCAGGCCCGGCACCTTGTAGGCCAGGCTCACATAAGCCTGCTCGGCCGGCGCCTTCACCTCCACGCGACGCAGGCCGGCCTGTTGCGGTTCGGTGCGCGGCTTGCGTGCGGGCACGGCACGCGGCGCGATGCGGCCATAGTGCTTGTCCGCCAGGCGCTTGACCTGCGCGGCATCCACGTCGCCCACCACCACCACCACGGCATTGGCCGGCACGTACCACTTCCTGTAGAACTCGCGCGCGTCGTCGGGGGACATGCTGTCCAGATCGCTCATCCAGCCCACGATGGGGCGGCGGTAGGGCGAGGCAGTGTAGGCCGTGGCGTTGAGCGTCTCGTACAGCAGGGCGCGCGGGTTGTCCTCGGTGCGCATGCGGCGCTCTTCCTTGACCACCTCGATTTCCTTCTTGAACTCGGCATCGGCCCAGCGGTTGTTGGCAAAACGGTCGGCCTCCAGCTTCATCACGTCTTCCAGGCGACCGGCCGGGATCTGCTGGAAATAACCGGTGTAGTCCGTGCTGGTGAAGGCGTTCTCGCGCCCGCCCAGCGCCGCCACACGGCGCGAGAACTCGCCGGCCTTGAGCGTGCGCGTGCCCTTGAACAGCATGTGCTCCAGCACGTGGGCCACGCCGCTGCTGCCGTCCACCTCGTCCATGGAGCCCACCCGCACCCAGACCATGTGCACGGCCGTGGGCGCGCGCCGGTCGGGCTGGACGATAAGCGTCATGCCGTTTTCCAGGGTGTATTGCTGGGCGCGCGGCTGCGCCAGGACCGGGGCCGCCAGCAGGGCAAAGAAGGCCAGAAGGAGGGGGGTGTAGCGTTTCATAGAATGCTCTGATTCTAAGAACGCCCCATATGTTCAGTTTTTTCAAGAAAAAAGCCCCTGCTGAAGCCACTGCCAGCCCCACGGAGCCGGTACGCCAGGGCTGGCTGGGCAAGCTGCGCGCGGGCCTGCGCAAGACCGGCGCCAGCATCAGCACCGTTTTCACCGGCACGCAGATCGACGACGCGCTCTACGAGCAGCTCGAAGAAGCCCTGCTGCTGGCCGACGCCGGCGTGGCGGCCACGCAGTTCCTGCTGGACGACCTCAAGCGCCGCGTGAAGGAAAGCAAGACCACCGAGCCGGCCGCCGTCAAGGGCCTGCTGGTCGACGCCCTGGCCGATCTGCTGGCGCCGCTGGAAAAACCGCTGGCCATCGGCACGCACCAGCCCACGGTGATCATGGTGGCCGGCGTCAATGGCGCGGGCAAGACCACGTCCATCGGCAAGCTCACCCATCACCTCTCCAACGACGGGGCCTCGGTGTTGCTGGCAGCGGCCGACACCTTTCGCGCGGCCGCACGCGAACAGCTCATGGTCTGGGCCGAGCGCAACACGGTGGAAATCGTGCACCAGGCCGGCGGCGACCCGGCCTCGGTCTGCTTCGATGCGGTGAGCGCCGGCAAGGCCCGTGGCAAGGACGTGGTGCTGGTGGACACGGCCGGGCGCCTGCCCACGCAGCTGCACCTGATGGAAGAGCTGCGCAAGATCAAGCGCGTGGTGCAGAAGGCCGACGAGACCGCACCGCACGAGGTGCTGCTGGTGATCGACGGCAACACCGGCCAGAACGCCCTGGCCCAGGTGCGCGCCTTCGACGAGGCCCTGGGCCTGACCGGCCTGATCGTCACCAAGCTCGACGGCACGGCCAAGGGCGGCGTGCTCGCCGCGATCGCACGCGAGAAGCCCATCCCGGTGTATTTCATCGGCGTGGGCGAGCAGCTCGACGAACTGGAGACCTTCAAGGCACGCGAGTTCGCGCAGGCACTGCTGGACTGAGCATTACTTCACGCTTGGTGCACGTACGCAGCGCCGGCTGGCGCAGAACGGCCCGTCCGTGCCTCCACGAGGGGAAACAAACCTTGTAGGATGGGGACGCGAGGCCGAAAATTTTCAAGCCATCCCCCATTGATCGCCCTGCGCAGGAACTCGTCGCCGACCGGATATCCTGGCAACCGACGCTGACCTTCCTGCACTACGCGATTGTCACGATCCTCTCGGGCAGCCTTTGCTTCGGGGCGGTCATCTTCATCCTGCTGCCCCAATACAGCACCCTGGCCTGGGGCCAGCTGGTGATGTCGGCAGTGGCGCTGGTGGGCGCCTGGTTGCTGAGGCGCAAGAAGCACCAGGCCGCCGTGATCTGGATGGCCAGCGGCGTGTGGGTCACGATCACCGGCATCGCCCTGTTCCACGACGGCGTGCGCACGCCGATCTACTTCGCCCACCCCATCGTGGTCATCTTCCTGGGCTGGGTGGTCAGCACGCGCGCCGCCATCGTCACGGTCGCGTTGACCTCGGTCACGACCATCGGCTTCATCGTCGCCGACGCCCTGGGCTGGCTGCCGGCCGCAGCCCCGACGCCACCGCTCCTTTACGGCATCGTGCAGGTCTTCGTGCTTCTGCTCTCCGCGGCCCTGGTCGTCTACCTGGTGCAGGCCTACCGCGAGCGGCTGGAGCAGATGCAGGACGCCAGCAACGAGATCGCGCGCGCCAACGAGGTGCTGCGGCAGTCCGAACTGAAATTCGCGACGGCCTTTGCCTCCAGCCCGGTGGCGGCCTCCATCGTGACGGTCGAGGACGGGCGCATCCTCGCCGTCAACGAAAACTTTCAGCGTGATTTTGGCTGGGCCCGGACCGAGATGGAAGGGCGCCAGGTGAAGGAGGTCGGGCTCTGGCTGGACCCGCAGCTGCGCCAGCAGTGGGCCGAGATGCTGCGCCGGCAGGGCCGCACGCTGAACTTCGAGACCGTCTGGCGGCACAAGAGCGGCGCACTGCGCAACGTCAGCATTGCCGGTGAACTCATCGACCTCGATGGCGTGGCCTGCATCCTGGCCTACATCACCGACATCACGGCACGCAAGGCCGCCGAGGAACAGATCCAGCGCCTGGCCTTCTTCGATCCGCTGACCAACCTGCCCAACCGGCGCCTGCTGATGGACCGCCTGGAGCAGGCCATGAGCGCCTGCGCCCGCCATCAACGCCTGGGCGCGCTGCTCTTCATCGACCTGGACAACTTCAAGACCCTCAACGACAGCTACGGCCACGACAAGGGCGACCTGCTGCTCAAGCAGGTGGGGGCACGCCTGGTCGAGGTGGTCCGCGACGGCGACACCGTGGCACGGCTGGGGGGTGACGAGTTCGTGGTGATGCTGGAGGACCTGAGCGGCGATGCCATGGAAGCCGCCACCCAGGCCGAAAGCGTGGGCCGCAAGATATCGGACACGCTCAACGAAAGCTACGACATCCGGCCGCTGAGTTTCCACAGCACGCCCAGCATCGGCATCACGCTGTTCGGCACGGAACACGAGAACATCGAGGAGCCGATCAAACGCGCCGACCTCGCCATGTACCAGGCCAAGGCGGCCGGCCGCAACACCATCCGCTTCTACGACCCGCGCATGCAGGCCATGGTGGCAGCGCGCGCGGCGCTGGAGCGCGACCTGCGCTTGGCCCTGCAGCTCGACCAGTTCGTGCTGCACTACCAGCCCCAGGTGCAGCGCGGCGGCCTGGTCACGGGGGTGGAAGCGCTGCTGCGCTGGCATCAGCCCGAACGCGGCCTGGTGCCGCCAGGTCAGTTCATCGCGCTCGCCGAGGAAACCGGTCTCATCGTCCCGCTGGGTGAACACGTCCTGGACATGGCCTGCGAGCAGCTGGCGCGTTGGGCCGGCCAGCCGGGCGTGGCCCATCTGACGCTGTCGGTCAACGTGAGCCCGCGTCAGTTCCAGCAGGACAACTTCGTGCAGCAGGTGCTGGATGCGCTGGCGCGCACCGGCGCGCCGCCGCAACGCCTCAAGCTCGAAATCACCGAGAACCTGCTGATCGCCAATGTGGACGAGGTGATCGAGAAGATGGCGCTGCTCAAGGCGCGCGGCGTCGGTTTTTCGCTGGACGATTTCGGCACCGGTTACTCCTCGCTGTCCTACCTCAAGCGCCTGCCGCTGGACCAACTCAAGATCGACCAGGGTTTCGTGCGCGACATCCTGGTCGATGCGAACGACGCGGCCATCGCACGCATGGTGATCGTGCTGGCTGAAAGCCTGGGCCTGGACGTGATGGCCGAAGGGGTGGAGACGACCGAACAGCAGCAGGCCCTGCACGCCCAGGGCTGCCACGCCTACCAGGGTTACCTCTACAGCCGCCCTCTGCCCATCGAGGCCTTTGAGCAGCTGGCCCAACAGCCCGGCTGGCCCATCCTGGAGCCACGCGTGCCCTGATTTCGCCGATCTGCGACACACTGCAGCGCATGCTGCTTGTCGCCCCCCGTCAAACCCTGAATAATTTCCCCTAACGTACCGCATCACAAGATCTGGAGACATGGCATGACAACGCGCCGCAATTTCATCAGGACCCTGGGCGCCCTGCCCCCTGCCCTGACACTGGGCACCGCCTGGGCCAGCAGCGACCCATCCCGCCAGGCACTGGTGATCGGCAACAGCAGCTATCTGGATGCGCCCCTGACCAACCCGGTCAACGACGCCCGCGCCGTGGCTGGCCTGCTGGGCCAGGCCGGGTTCACCGTGGCCTCGCACCTGGACGCGCGGCGCACCGACATGATGGCCGCCATCGAACGCTTCACGGCCGAAGTGCGCAAGTCCGACACCAAGCTCGTGATGTTCTATTTCGCCGGCCACGGCGCCCAGCTCGACTGGCGCAACTACCTGCTGCCGGTGGACGCCAAGGCCGAGAGCGCCGACCAGCTGCGCCAGAGCTGCATCGACCTGAACTACCTGATCGGCGAATTCGGCAAGTCCAAGGGCAAGACCTTCATCATCATGCTGGACGCCTGCCGCAACAACCCCTTCGGCAGCAGCTACCGGCCTGAGCAAAAAGGCCTGTCGCAGTTCGACGCGCCGGTGGGCAGCCTGCTGGCTTATGCCACCTCGCCGGGCAATGTGGCCTCCGACGGCAGCGGCCAGAATGGCCTGTACACCGAGAACCTGCTACGCGAACTCTCGGTGCGTGGCACCAAGATCGAGGACGCGCTCAAGCGCGTGCGCCTCAATGTGCGCCTCGCCTCCAATGGGGCCCAGATTCCCTGGGAGACCACCTCGCTCGAAAACGACGTTTTCATCTTCGATGGGGGAAAATCGAAACTGAGTGAGGCCGAGCAGGAGAAGCTGATCGAAGAAGACTTGGCCGAATGGGGTCGCATCAAGTCATCGAGCAAGATCGACGACTACGCAGGCTACCTGCGCAGGTTTCCCAATGGCCGCTTTGCAGAGATCGTGCAGGTACGCCTGTCCCGCCTGCTGGCGGAGATGGAAAAGACACGCCCACAAGCCGTCTCTGCCATCACGCCACCGTCGAACGGCGTACCCACCATCAAGCTGGGCCCGGGCCTGCCGGTCCCGGTTTTCATGGCGCCCACCGACAACCCCTATTCGGCGGGGCGCTATCCGCTGGGTCGCAGCTTCTCCGTGGACGATACCTACACGGTGCGCCAGAGCGATACCCTGACCGGAGTGCAAGCAAGGATGGTCACGGTGCGCGTCACGAAAGTGGATCTCGGCGCCGACCGGGTCGAGCTGAACAACGGCATGTTTGTGACCGACCTGATGGGCAACCCGGTCAAGTTCGGACAAGTTCAATACGATGCGCCGGTGCAAAACTTCCCGGCAGAACTGCAGATCGGCAAGAAGTGGCCCAGCGTCGGCCGCCTCACCGTCAATGGCACCACGTCGGACTTCAATTTCGATTACAAGATAACGAAACGGGAAACCATCACCGTGCCAGCGGGAACCTTCGACACCTTTGTGATCGAAGCCAAGGGCTGGAACCGGACTTACGGCACCAGCCTGAGCCACACGCTCTGGGTGGTGCCCGGGCTCAACACCGCTGTGCGGCGCGAATACATCGCCCGCAACAACCGCGGCAACTACGTGAACACAGACCGTTTCGAGCTCGTGGAGCTGAGCCAGGGCAGCGTCGACGCCAGTTGTGCCGCGCCCCTGGGCGGCACGGCACAGCGCAATCTCGTGATCAAGAGCAACTGCGGCAGCTGAAGCCGCAGGGCCTCAGCGGATGACCAGCCGGCCCGCCGCAGCACCGGTGATCTCGCCAATCTCGGCCGCCGCCTCGAAGCCATGCTGGCGGAAGATGGCCAGCACCTGCGCCACCGACTCGGGCGCGCAGCTCACCAGCAGTCCACCGCTGGTCTGCGGGTCGGTCAGCAGGGCCTGGTCGACCTCGGCAAAGCCCTGGGGCAGCGTGACCGAGCTGCCATAGCCGGCCCAGTTGCGGCCCGAAGCGCCGGTGACCATGCCCTGGGTGGCCAGCTCGCGCACACCGCGCAGCAGCGGCACCTTGTTCCAGTCGATCTGCACGGTGCAGTTGGCGCCGCGGGCCAGCTCCAGGGCGTGGCCGGCCAGGCCGAAACCGGTGACATCGGTCAGCGCGTGCACGCCGGCCAGCTCGGCCAGCTCGGGGCCGGGCGTGTTGAGTTTCGTGGTGGTGGCAATCATCTGCGCGTAACCGGCCGCGTCGAGTTTTTCCTTCTTCAGCGCGGCCGAAAGCACACCCACGCCCAGCGGCTTGCCCAGGATGAGGCGGTCGCCCACACGCGCATCGGCATTGCGCTTGACGCGCTTCGGGTGCACCAGGCCCATGGCCACCAGGCCGTAGATGGGCTCCACAGAATCGATGGTGTGGCCGCCGGCAATCGGGATGCCCGCGGCCTTGCACACGGCCTGGCCACCGGCCAGGATCTTGCCGATGGTGTCGGTGGAGAGCACGCTGATGGGCATGCCCACCAGGGCCAGCGCCATGATGGGCTTGCCGCCCATGGCGTACACATCCGAGATGGCGTTGGTGGCGGCGATGCGGCCAAAGTCGAAGGGGTCGTCGACGATGGGCATGAAGAAGTCGGTGGTGGCGATCAGGGCCTGCTCGTCGTTGATCTGGTAAACGGCCGCGTCGTCGGCGGTCTCGATGCCCACCAGCAGTTCGGCCGGCACCGGCATGCCGCTGCCGCTCTTGAGGATTTCGGAGAGCACGCCGGGAGCGATCTTGCAGCCGCAGCCACCGCCGTGGGAAAGCGAGGTCAGGCGGGGTTCGGACTTGGGGAGGGTCATGTTGTTCATGTGAGATCCTGGAGCAGCGCCAGCAGGGCCGCACGTTCGGCAGCCGGCGCAAACAGCGGCGCGCGAAGGCGACATTTTGCCTGCAAGGCCGAAAACACGCTCGATGCCTGCCCCATGTCCGCACGGCAGGCCTGCAGCCGTTGCGCAAGCGCGGCGGCATCCCCGCAGGGGAAGTAGCCGGGGTAGTCCGGGCCCAGCATGCCCACGTTGCCGGGGATGCGCGAGGCCAGCACCGGCGTGCCGCTGCAGATGGCTTCCATGAGCACATGCGCGCCGCCTTCCATACGGCTGGCGTGGACCAGCAGGTGGGCGCGCTGGATGTGCCGGCGGGTGGCCTCGTGCGCCAGGCCACCGAGCCAGCGGTAGTTGGGGCAGGCGGCCATGGTGGTGCGCGCCTGTGCGCCCAGCGCAGGATCGAGCGCCTCGCCGATGTGGTCGATGTGGATGTCGTGCCGCTCGCGCAGCAGCTGCGCTGCCTCGAACAGGGTCTGCGGCGACTTCTCCTCGCGCAGATGGCCCACCATGACGGCGCGCAGGTGGCGACCGGTCTTCTCCAGCGGCCGGCGTGTCGTGGTGGACTGGAAGATCACGCGCGTCTTGCCGCGGTACCCGGCAGGCAGGGCCTGCGGCCCCTGCTCCTGCAGCACGACCAGGCGCTGCGCCAGCGCCAGCGAACGCTGCGCGGATTCGTCCTCGTGGATGTCGCGGTAGAGGTCGGTACCCGTCAGCACCACGGCCAGGCCGCGGCCCGGCTGGGCCTGCGCCCAGGCCGCGATGGAGACCGCACTGCGCCGCGCATGCAGCGCCAGCATCGCCACAGCTTCGGGGTGCTCGCCAGGCTGCCATGCCTTGACGATGCGGGTACGGTAGTGGCCGGCCAGCAGGCGTGACCAGCGCCAGGCCGTCTGCCAGTTGCCGTTGTTGGCATCGGCCAGCGCCGGGCTGACGATCAGGACCAGCGGCCTGGCCATTTCAGGCTTGCGCCCAGTACACGGCAAACCAGCCGCGTTCATCCGTCCAGGCCTGCACGCGTGCAAAACCGGCCGCAGCCAGCAGGGCCTGGAAATCGGCCAGGGCGTACTTGCAGGAGTTCTCGGTGTGCATGCGCTCGCCCCGGGCAAAACGGCGTTCGCCACCGGGCCAGCGCACGGTGAGTTCGCGCCGGGCCTGCAGGTGCATCTCGATGCGCGAGGCCGTCTCGTTGAAAAAGGCCACGTGCGACCAGTCGTGCACGGCAAAGTCGCTGCCCAGCAGGCGGTTGAGGTGCAGCAGCAGGTTCTTGTTGAAGGCGGCCGTCACGCCCAGCGCGTCGTCGTAGGCCGGCTCCAGCAGCTCCCGCGGCTTGACCAGGTCCACCCCGATCAGCAGGCCGCCGCCCTGGGCCTGCGCGCGCACCTGGCGCAGGAAACCCAGCGCCTCATCGGGCGTGAAGTTGCCGATGCTGGAGCCCGGGTAGAACAGCAGGCGCGGGCCCTCGCCCACCTCGGGCGGCAGCGTCAACTGCGACGAAAAATCCAGCCCCACGCCCAGCATGTCCAGCGCGGGGAACTGGCGCTGCAGGCACTGCAAGGCGTTGTTCAGGTAGTCCACCGAGATGTCCACCGCCACATAACGCGCCGGCTGCAGCAGGCCGAACAGGCGCGCCGCCTTCTCGCAGTTGCCCGCGCCCAGGTCCACCAGCGTGGCGCCCCGGGGCACCTCCGCGGCGATGGCTGCCCCATGCGCGGCCAGCAAGGCGGCCTCGGTGCGCGTGGGGTAGTACTCGGGCAGTTCGGTGATGGCGTCGAACAGGCGCGAACCCAGCGGGTCGTAAAGATACTTGGGCGAAGTCCGTGCCGGCGTGGCCAGCAGGCCCTGGGCCAACTCCTGGCGCAGCGCCGCGCGGTCTTCGTGGTGGAGCTGGAAAAAACGCGGCTGGCGCAGCCCGGTGGATGACATGCGGCCAAATATAGCAGTGCCGCCCCGCACCAGGCGCCCCGGGCATTGTGGTTTCCACGGCTGGCGCCCCTTGCCATCCTGGCGCACAATGCCCGGTCTAGCTGTTTACACTACACTTCAAAGTGTAGACAATTCGGGCCTGGAACCGACCACGCGCACCCCAGACGGGCGGGCCGGCTCCACGCACTGCATCGATATAGGAGACCTTCATGAAACGTCGTACCCTGCTGGGCGCCAGCCCCCTGCTGCTGGCCCCCGGCCTGCTGCACGCACAAAGCTACCCGAACAAGCCCATCCGCTACATCGTGCCAGTGTCCGCCGGCGGCGGCAGCGACATGGTGGGCCGCACCGTGACCGAGCGCTGGGGCAAGGTGCTGAACCAGACTTTCGTGGTCGACAACCAGGGCGGCGGCGGCGGCGTCATCGCCAGCCAGAACACGGCGAAGGCCGCGCCCGACGGCTACACGCTGATGCAGGGGTATGTGGCCACACACGGCACCAGCCCGGCCACGCGCAAGCTGCCCTACGACGCGATCAAGGACTTCACCCCCGTGGGCATGATCGGCGGCACCCCCAATGTGCTGGTGGTCAATGCGGCCATTCCCGCCAAGGACGTCAAGGAGTTCGTGGCCTACCTGCGCGCCAACATGGGCAAGGTCAGCTACGGCTCGGCCGGCGCGGGCTCGCTCACCCACCTGACCATGGAGCTGTTCAAGCAGCAGATCGACTCCTTCATGGTGCACATCCCCTACCGCGGCGTGGCTCCGGCCTTCACCGACCTGATCGGCGGCCAGACCCAGGCCATGTTCCCGGGCCTGGCCGCGGCGCTGCCGCACATCCGCTCGGGCCGCGTGCGCGCGCTGGCCGTGACCGGCCGCACGCGCCACCCGCAGCTCAAGGACACGCCGACGCTGGACGAGCTGGGCTACAAGGGCTTCGACGCCATGCAGTGGTACGGCGTGGTGGGCCCGGCCCAGATGCCGGCCGCCGTCGTCAAGCAGCTCAACGACACGCTCAACACCGTGCTCAAGGCGCCGGACATGCGCGAGAAGCTCTCGATCGAAGCCATCGAGCCCATGCCCATGAGCCCCGAGGCCTTCGCCAAGTTCATGCGCGAGGACATCGCGCGCTGGACCAAGCTGGCCAAGGACCGCAACATCCAGCTCGACAGCTAATCCCCCCCGGCGATCCGGCCACAAGCCGGATCGCTCCTTTTTTTATAGCAACCGAAGATTCTTCCATGGCCCGCAATACCCAGGTCACCGCCGACCACAACGCCCCCGCCGTCACCCAAACCCTGGCCCGTTATGTGGCCAGCCATCCCTCACGCGGCTGGAGCGACGCGGTGGACCACGAAGCCCACCGCACCTTCATGAACTGGCTGGGTTGCGCCGTGGGGGCCGCACAGCACGAGTCGGCCCACGCCGCTCTCGGGGCTGTCGCCATGCTGCAGCCGGCGCCACAGGCCAGCGTGCTGGGCCGCGCCGACAAGGTGGACATGGCCAGCGCCGCGCTGGTCAACGGCATCACCTCGCACACCTTCGACTTCGACGACACGCATCTGAAGACCATCATTCACCCGGCCGGCCCCGTGGCCTCGGCCGTGCTGGCGCTGGCCGAGCACAAGGGACTGTCCGGTCGCGCCGTGATCGACGCGCTGGTGCTGGGCATCGACGTGTCCTGCCGCGTGGGCAACACCATGTACCCCGAGCACTACGACCGCGGCTGGCACATCACCGGCTCCACCGGCATGCTGGGCGCCGCCGCCGGCTGCGCGCGCCTGCTGGGCCTGGACGAGCACAAGACCGCCATGGCGCTGGGCATCGCCGCGTCGCAACCCGTGGGCATGCGCGAACAATTCGGCACCATGACCAAGCCCTTCCATCCGGGTGGCGCGGCGCGCGCCGGCCTGATGTCGGCGCTGCTGGCCAGCCAGGGTTTCACGTCCAGCCCCAAGGCGCTGGAAGCCCCGCGCGGCATGATCCAGACCATCTCCACCAAGTACGCCTGGAACGAAATCAGCGATGAGCTGGGCCAGCGCTTCGAGATCTCCTTCAACAGCTACAAGCCCTTCGCCTGCGGCATCGTGATCCACCCCAGCATCGACGCCTGCAGCCAGCTGCGCGCGCAGGGCGTGAAGGCAGACGACGTGGAGCGCATCGAGCTCAAGGTGCACTCGCTGGTGCTGGAGCTCACGGGCAAGAAGGAACCGGCCGACGGCCTGCAGGGCAAGTTCAGCGTCTACCACGGCTGCGCCTGCGGCCTGATCTTCGGCAAGGCCGGTGAAGACCAGTACGCCGACGACATCGTCAACCGCCCCGACATGGTGGCCCTGCGCCGCAAGGTGGTGGCCACGGTGGACGACAGCATCGACGAGGCCAGCGCCGACGTGACCGCCGTGCTCAAAGACGGCCGTCGTGTACATGTGTTCGTGAAGCACGCCATCGGCTCGCTGGAAAACCCCATGACCGACGCCATGCTGGAGGCCAAGTTCCACGACCTGTCCGACCCGGTGATCGGCAAGGGCAAGACCAGCGAGCTGATCGCCGCCTGCTGGAAACTGGACAGCATCAGTGACGTGCGTCAGCTCACGGCACTGGCACGGCCCTAAGGCACGCGAGGCGGCTAGCCGCCTCGTGCGCGTTTCTGCTCGCGTTGCATGTAGAGGTACAGCCCCTCCACCTTCTCGCGCGCCCAGGGGGTCTTGCGCAGGAAGGTGAGGCTGGACTTGATGCTCGGGTCCGCGCTGAAGCAGCGCACGGGAATACGTTCAGCCAGGCCGGGCCAGCCGTAGTGCGCCAACAGCGCGGTGACGATGGCCTCCAGCGTCAGGCCGTGCAGCGGGTTGCGCGGCTGGGCCGGCGACGTAGGCGTGGACACGGGCGGCCCGTCCGGGTTCAGGGCGCCGCGCTGGCGGCCTGGGCGCGCCGCTTGCAGGCCAGCGCCGACTTGATGACGTCGCGCTCCTGCACGCCATACATCTCGGCGAACTCGCGCGGGCTCTTGCCGCTGGCCCCGAAGGCCTTGTTCAGGGCTTCCTGGCGAGCGATCCTCCCCGCGCTTTCACTCAGTGCCTCGTCCAGCACGGCGGCGATCGCCTCGTCGCCGGGCTGCACGCGTTCCCGATAATCCTGGGGGCTCAGGCCCGACGCTTCGAAGGCGGCCGACAGCTGGGCGCGCAGCTTCGGCAGCAGATCTTCCTTGGTGCGGGCCTGGCGACGGCGGTGCAGCTCCACCACGGCCTGGTACACATGCTCGGGCGCCACCTCTTCCACGGCCACGCCATCCAGGTCATGCCGGGCCTTGGCCGCGGCCACGCATTGCAGGTAGCGCGTGGAGCGCGCGTGCACGGCCAGCGCGGCCTTGAGGCTGTCGCGCTGGAACACCTCAGGGTGCCGCGCCAGCAGGTCCTGGAAGATGCCGCGCTTGAGCGGCAGGAACTCGGCGCCGAACAGATGAGGATAAAAACCGAAGAGCTGCTCCAGCACCGGCAGCGCGGACTGCTTGCGATCGGCCAGGCTGGTCTTGCCTTCGGATTTGACAGCGGGAGCCTCGGGGGCAGCCGGCGTTTGCGCCGGGGTTTCGGAAGACAGGGAAGTGCTGGTCGTCATGGGTGTCGAATTTCGGAGAAGGCCACATTGTCCGTCACCCGGGCCCGCGCGTCTGCGGCGGGCCCATCCCTTGCTAGACTCGTCGCATGACCTGGCACGCCTCGCTGCAACTCGAATACACCCGCGATGGCGCGCGTTGCCTGGCGCACTACCGCCACGAAGGCCCGCTGCGCATCCTGCAAAGCCTCTACCCCGAAGGCGAGGGCATCTGCCACAACGTGCTGGTCCACCCGCCCGGCGGTCTGGTGGGGGGTGACACGCTGGACATCAGGTTGACCGTCGGCCCCGGCGCGCACGGCCTGGTCACCACCCCCGGCGCCACGCGTTTTTATCGCAGCAGCGGTGAGGTCGCGCGCCAGCTGGTGCATGCGCGCCTGGAAACCGGTGCGCGCCTGGAATGGCTGCCGCTGGAGGCGCTGGCCTACAACCAGTGCCGCGCCGAGAACCGGGCCGTGTTCGAACTGGCGCCCGGCGCCGAACTCATGGGCTGGGACGTGACCGCCCTGGGCCTGCCGGCGGCAGACCTGCCGTTCACCGAGGGCACGTTTGCGCAGCATCTGGAAGTGCCCGGCGTCTGGCTGGAGCAGGGCCGCATCGCCGCCAGCGACGCCCGCCTGATGGACGGCCCGCTGGGCCTGGCCGGCCAGCGCTGCATGGCCACGCTGTTCTTCGTGGCGGGCGAGCCCCTCGCGCGCGCGCGGCGCGAAGCCGCGCTGGACGTGGTGCGCGAACTGATCGACGCCCACGCCCTGCGCGCCACCGCCGGCGCCACCAGCCCGCACCCCCAGGTGCTGGTGGTGCGCGTGCTGGCCCCGCTGGTGGAGCCGGCCATGGGACTGCTCAAGCAGATGCGCGCCGCCTGGCGCCAGCAACTCTGGCAGCTGGAAGCCGTGCCACCACGCATCTGGGCGATGTAAAGAATTGAAGGACTAAATGCGTCCGGCCTGCGCAAAGGCCGTGCCCAGGAACTCCACCATGGCGCGCACCTTGTGCGACAGGTGGTGCCGGCTGGGGTAGACCACGCTGATGTCCAGTTCCGGCCCCGCGTACTGCGGCAGGATTTCCACCAGACGGCCCGCCTTGAGGTCTTCGCCCACCAGGAAGCTGGGCTGGAACACGATGCCCTGGTCTGCCAGCGCGGCGGCACGGCAGGTGTCGCCGCTGTTGCTGCGCAGGCGTGGGTGCACCTCGATGCTGCGCGCGCCGTTGGGCCCCATGAAATGCCACTGTTCGCCGGTGGCCAGGTAGGTGTAGGCCATCACGTCGTGGTCGGCGATGTCGTCCAGGTCCCGGATGGGCGCGGCCTGCTGCAGGTAACGCGGCGAGGCGCACAGCACCAGGCGCGTGCCGCTGATGCGCCGCGCGATCAGCGAGGAACTGGCCAGCTGGCCCACGCGCACGGCCAGGTCGTAGCCCTCCTCGATCAGGTCCACCATGCGGTCGTTGAGGTTCACCTCCAGCTCCACGCGCGGGTGGATGCGCAGGAACTCGCCCCACAGCGGCGCCAGGTGGCGGATGCCGAAGGTCAGCGGTGCGGTGACCTTGAGCAGGCCCTGCGCCTGCACGGCCGAGGCGCTGACGGCGGCATTGGCGTCGTGCAGCTCACCGAGGATCTGCACACAACGCTGCAGGTAGTCGGCCCCGGCGTCGCTCAGCGAGAGGCGGCGCGTGGTGCGCTGCATCAGCCGCACGCCCAGGCGCGCCTCCAGCTCGCTGACGTTGCGCGAGACCATGGCCTTGGAAATGCCCAGCTTGTCGGCCGCCTTCACGAAGCTGCCCAGCTGCGCCACCGCCACGAAGGATTCGATCTCTTTGAACTGATCCATGCCGCTTTCTCGCCTGTTCTTGAGCCGATTGTTTCATTTTATTGATCAATGAGTCAATCAACAGGCTATTTATCAAATGGAAACAGTCCAATAAAGTACATCCAGCGCCGCATCAAGCGGTGCAGACAGGAAACCCCATGAACCAGCCCCAGGCCCTCATCCTCCAGCAACCCAGCCCCAAGGCGGCGCAGCTCATCCTGCTGTTCCACGGCGTGGGTTCGAACGCGCAGTCCCTCGCCGGCCTGGGCCAGGCCTATGCCCAGGCCTTCCCGCAGGCCATGGTGGTCGCGGTGGACGCACCCCATGCCAGCGAACTCGCCCCCGGCGGGCGGCAATGGTTTTCCGTGACCGGTGTGACGGAAGAGAACCGCCCGGCCCGCGTGGACACGGCCCTGCCCGCTTTTGAATTCGCCGTGCGCCACTGGCAGGAACGCTCGGGTGTGGACACCACGGGCACCGCCCTGGTGGGCTTCTCGCAAGGCGCCATCATGGCGCTGGCCTCGGCGCTACGCCCCGAGCCGGTGGCCGCGCGCGTGATCGCCATCGCCGGGCGTTTTGCGCGCCTGCCCGAGGCGCCCCTGCACGAAGGCAGCACCCTGCACCTGCTGCACGGCAAGGCCGACACGGTCATGCCCTACAGCCACGCCATCGATGGCGCCCTACGCCTGAAGGCGCTGGGCACGGACTTCACGGCCGACGTGCTGCCCTTCATCGGCCACGAGCTGCACCCCGATCTGGTGGAGCTGGCGGTGGACAAGCTGCAGCACCACGTACCGGCGCGGCTATGGCTGCAACCCGGTGAGGAAAGCACAGCAAAGGACAACTCATGAACACCCTGCCCAGCCTTTTTGTCTCGCACGGTGCACCGCTCTTCGCCGTGGACGCCGGCAGCACCGGCCCGGCCCTGCGCGCCTGGGCCCGGGCCCACGACAAGCCCAGCGCCATCGTCGTGAAGTCGCCGCACTGGATGGCGCGCACGCCCCTGGTGATGGGCACGCCCGCACCGCAGACCTGGCACGACTTCGGCGGTTTCCCGCCCGAGCTCTACCAGCTGCAATACCCCGCGCCGGGCCAGCCTGCGCTGGCGCAGGAGATGGTGGCGCTGCTGCAGGCCGCCGGCATCGAGGCCGGCCTGGACAACCGCCGGCCCTTCGACCATGGCACCTGGGTGCCGCTGCTGCATATGTACCCCGAAGCCGACGTGCCTGTGGTGCAAGTGGCCCTGCCCGCCAACTGGGGCCCGGCCCAGGTCTATGCACTGGGCCGCGCGCTGCGCTCGCTGAGCGAACGCGGCGTGTTGCTGATGGGCACGGGCAGCATGACGCACAACCTGGGCGAGTTCTTCGGCGGCCAGACCGAGGCCGCGCCCTACGTCATCGAATTCAGCCGCTGGGTGGAAAGCAAGATCGCCAGCGGCGACACCGCAGCCCTGCTGGACTACCGTCAGCAGGCCCCGCACGCCCAGCGCGCGCACCCGACGGAAGACCACTTCCTGCCGCTGTTCTTCGCGCTGGGCGCCGCGGCCGAAGGTGCGCGGCCCGACTACCTGAGCCGCGAGGTCATGTACGGCATGCTGGCCATGGATGCGTTTGCACTAGGGCCTGTTCACA
>JAXMMJ010000083.1:0-8526 GCA_034366585.1 Hylemonella sp. | reverse complement strand
AACCTACGAGCAAGTTCCAAACCAGCCGCGTTCCAGGCACAGGCGCAGCGCATTGCGCGCGCGGTGCAGGATGACGTTGCAGTTGCTCACCGTGATGCCCAGTTCCTGGCAGACCTCGGGCGTTTCGAAATCGAGAAACTCGCGCATCATGAAGACACGCGCCGTGTTCTCGGGCAGATGGGTCAGGCAGGCCTCGAACACCCCCCAGAAATGCTGCTGGCGCAGGGCCGCTTCGGGGCTGCCCCAGTCGCGCGGGCGCGAGGCCGGGGTCCAGTGGGCGTTCTCGCGAAATAGGGTCTCGAAGGTCTCGTCCAGGCTCTGCTCGCCGTCGGAGAAGGACGAGACATTGGTGCTGCGGCTTTGCTGGCGGATGACGTCCACGATCTTGTTGCGCAGGATGCCGAAGACCCAGGTCTTGGCCTGGGCCCGGCCGGCGAACTGCTGGGCATTGGCCAGCGCGGCCAGCAGGGCTTCCTGCACTGCGTCTTCGGCCGCGGCGGCATCGCGCAGCTGCAGGCGCGCGAAACGCAGCATGTCGGTGCGGATGGCGGCCAGGTCGGCATGATCGATGGTGAGGGGTGGGGTGAGGGCCATGTCCATTCCTTACCTTGGTCGCGCCTGGGGCCGGTTTTCTTACAGGGTCACACGCCGCGGGCCCGCTCGGCGTGGAACTGGGCCACGAAGGAGCCGAAGGTGCCGGCGTCCAGCGCCGCGCGCACCTCACGCATGAGGTTCAGGTAGTAGTGAAGGTTGTGCACCGTGGTCAGCATGGGGCCCAGCATCTCGCCGCAGCGGTCCAGGTGGTGCAGGTAGGCGCGGCTGAAACCGTCGCGCCCGCCCTGCAGGTAGGGCACACCCGAGGTGCCGGCGCAGGCGTAGCAGCTGCAGGTCTCGTCCAGCGGGCGCTCGTCGTTCTTGTGGCGCGCGTTGCGGATCTTCAGGTCGCCGAAGCGTGTGAACAGGTGGCCGTTGCGCGCATTGCGCGTGGGCATCACGCAGTCGAACATGTCGATGCCGTGCTGCACGCCATAGACCAGGTCTTCCGGTGTGCCCACGCCCATCAGGTAATGCGGCTTGTGCGCCGGCAGCCGGGGGCCGCAGTGGCGCATCAGGCGCTGCATGTCCTCCTTGGGCTCGCCCACGCTGACGCCACCTACCGCGATGCCGGGGAAGTCCAGCTCTTCCAGCCCGGCCAGGGATTCGTCACGCAGGTTCTCGTACATGCCGCCCTGCACGATGCCGAACAGCGCGTTGGGGTTCTCCAGCCGCTCGAACTCGGCCTTGCAGCGCTTAGCCCAGCGCATGCTGAGCTCCATGGACGCGCGTGCCTCGCGCTCGGTGGTCAGCTGGCCCTTGGTCTTGGGCTCCAGCGAGACATAGGGCGTGCATTCGTCGAACTGCATCACGATGTCGCTGTTGAGCACGGTCTGGATCTGCATCGAGACCTCGGGCGTGAGGAAAAGCTTGTCGCCATTGACCGGCGAAGAAAAACGTACGCCCTCTTCGGAGATCTTGCGCATCTCGCCCAGGCTCCAGACCTGGAAACCACCCGAATCGGTGAGGATGGGTTTGTCCCAGTTCTCGAAGCGGTGCAGGCCGCCAAAGGTTTTCATCACGTCCAGGCCCGGGCGCATCCACAGGTGGAAGGTATTGCCCAGGATGATCTGCGCGCCCATGTCCTCCAGGCTGCGCGGCATCACGCCCTTGACCGTGCCGTAGGTGCCCACGGGCATGAAAACGGGGGTTTCGACCACGCCGTGGTTGAGCGTGAGGCGGCCGCGACGGGCGTGGCCGTCGGTCTTGAGCAGTTCGAATTTCAGCATGGTGTGGGGCCGATTTTAGGCCGGCACCCCAGGGCACGTGCTCAGAAGCGGTTTTGCTGCGCCTTCTTCTTCCAGACTTCCCAGGGCCGGCCCAGGTGCTCGTCGTTCATGTCCGAAGTGGCCTGGGCTTCTTCGGGCGTCAGGTAGTTGATCTCGCCCAGGCGCATGGCCTCGCTCTGCAGGCGGGCGTTGCTCTCGGTGTAGATGGCGCGGAACACCACCTGCTGGATGGAAAAGCCCACCACCACATTGCCGTGCCCGCGCAGCAGCGCCACGGCCTGCTGGCCCAGGCTGGCGGCCAGGGCTTTGCCCAGCGCCTGGTTGCGGATCAGCAGGTCGCTGCTCTCGCCGGCCGTGTGCCGGATCTCGAACACCGGCACCTGCGCGCCCAGAAAACCGCTCATATGGCAGATCGGCCGCAGGCGCGCGCTCGTCACGCCAAAGGGGATGACGGCTGGCGAGTGGCTGTGGATCACGGCCATCACATCGGGGCGGCAACGGTAGATCTCGCTGTGGATGAAACGCTCAACATAGGTCTTGCGCCCGCGCTCGTCATGCACGTTGCCGTCCAGGTCGCAGGCCACGATGTCGTCGGCCGTCACCAGGCCCGGCGCCATGCTGCGCGCGATCAGGAAACGGTCGGGATTTTTGTCATGGCGCACGCTGATGTGGCCGAAGCCGTCGAGCACGCCTTCGTTGACGAGGATGTGGTTGGCGATGACGAGGTCGTCGATCAGGGCGGGGTTGGCGGTGTGGGGCATGTCGGGTCTCCTGGCGTGTCAGTGTTTTCCTGACTTGCGTGGGTTGATGATAAGTATGATTATCGTCATAAGATCCATGGCAATAACACGAGGAGACATCATGAACCTTCTGCATCGCATGTCTGCCGGCCTGGCGCTGGGGGCGGTTGTGCTCACGCAAGCCATGGCACAGGGCTTCCCGCAACGCCCCATCCAGGTCATCGTGCCGGTGTCGGCGGGTGGCGGCACCGATGTCATGGCCCGCACCGTGGGCCAGAAGGTGGGCGAGCTGCTGGGCCAGCCCGTGGTGGTCGAGAACAAGACCGGCGCGGGCGGCAACATCGGCACCGAGTTCGTGGCCAAGGCCAAGGCCGACGGCTACACCCTGCTGTTCACGCCCAACACCATCGCCACCAACGTGGCGGTCTACCGCAAGCTGCCCTACGACCTGCTCAAGGATTTCCAGGCCGTGGCCCTGGTCGGCCAGACCGACGTGGCGCTGGTGGTCAACAGCAAGGTGGCGGCCAACAGCGTCAAGGACTTCGTGGAGCTGGCGCGCAGCAAGCCCGGCGCGCTCAACTACGGTTCGGCCGGCCTGGGCAGCTCGCAGCACCTGACGGCCGAATACTTCAACCAGCTCGCCGGCACCAGCTCCAACCACATCCCCTACAAGGGCCAGTCGCAGGCCATGAACGACCTGGTGGGCGGCCAGCTCGACTACATGTTCAGCCCGCTGCAGAACGCGCTGCCCTTCATCAAGCAGGGCCGCATCCGCGTGCTGGCCGTGGCCGCCAAGCAGCGCCACCGCGAGCTGCCCCAGACCCCCACGCTGATCGAATCCGGTTACCCCGGCGCCGAGGTGTCCAACTGGTTCGCGCTCTACGCGCCCGCCGCCACGCCGCCGGCCGTGGTCAAGCGCCTGCACGCCGCCTACACCCAGGTGCTCAAGCAGCCCGAGATGAAAGCCAAGCTCGAAGGCATGGGGTTCGACTTCGTGTTCCTCAACCCCGACCAGGCCACCGACTTCATGCGCTCCGAGCTGGTGCGCTGGTCGCGCGTGACGGCACACGCGGGCATCAAGGCCGAATAAGCCTGCCTCTGCAGCGGCTTGAGCCGCAAGCTCTGAAGCCCGGTCCGCCGGGCTTTTGTTTGTCAAGGCTTGTGCAGGTACTGCAGGGTTATCGCCCGTGGCCGGGGTGCGGCCCCGCCATCTGGCCGACAATCGCTGCTCTGTTTTCCTGTTCCAGAAAGATGCCCCCATGAAATCACGCGCCGCCGTTGCCTTTGCTGCTGGCCAGCCCTTGCAGATCGTCGAGATCGACGTGGCGCCGCCGAAAAAAGGCGAGGTGCTGGTCAGGATCACGCACACCGGCGTCTGCCACACCGACGCCTTCACCTTGAGCGGTGAGGACCCCGAGGGCCTGTTCCCCGTCGTGCTGGGCCACGAGGGTGCGGGCGTGGTGGTGGAAGTGGGCGAGGGCGTCACCAGCGTCAAGCCGGGCGACCACGTCATTCCGCTCTACACCGCCGAATGCGGCGAGTGCCTGTTCTGCAAGAGCGGCAAGACCAACCTGTGCGTGGCCGTGCGCGCCACCCAGGGCAAGGGCGTCATGCCCGACGGCACCACGCGCTTCTCCTACAACGGCCAGCCCATCTATCACTACATGGGCTGCTCCACCTTCAGCGAATACACCGTGGTGGCCGAAGTCTCGCTCGCGAAGATCAACCCCGCGGCCAATCACGAGCAGGTCTGCCTGCTGGGCTGCGGTGTCACCACCGGCCTGGGCGCCGTGAAAAACACCGCCAAGGTCCAGCCCGGCGACAGCGTGGCCGTGTTCGGCCTGGGCGGCATCGGCCTGGCGGTGATCCAGGGTGCCAAACAGGCGAAAGCCGGCCGCATCATTGCCATCGACACCAACCCCAGCAAGTTCGACCTGGCCCGCACCTTTGGCGCCACCGATTGCGTGAACCCCAAGGACCATGACAAACCCATCCAGCAGGTCATCGTGGAGATGACCACCTGGGGCGTGGACCATTCCTTTGAATGCATCGGCAACGTCAACGTCATGCGTGCCGCGCTGGAGTGCGCGCACCGCGGCTGGGGCCAGAGCGTCATCATCGGCGTGGCCGGCGCGGGGCAGGAGATTTCCACGCGCCCCTTCCAGCTCGTCACCGGCCGGCGCTGGCTGGGCACGGCCTTTGGCGGCGTCAAGGGCCGCAGCCAGTTGCCCGGCATGGTGGAAGACGCCATGAAAGGCGACATCCAGCTCGCGCCCTTTGTCACCCACACGCGTGAACTCAAGGACATCAACGAAGCCTTCGACCTGATGCACGAAGGCAAGTCCATCCGCACCGTCATCCATTACTGAAGCGACCCGAGGAGAGTAGCCATGAACCGCGTAGAGCGCCACGCCAGCTTCGGCGGCCGCCAGGAAGTCTGGAAACATACGTCCACCACCCTGGGCTGCGAGATGAAGTTCGGCGTCTACCTGCCGCCGGCCGCCGTGGAGGGCCAGCGCTGCCCCGTGCTGTATTACCTGGCCGGCCTGACCTGCAACGAGCAGACCTTCATCACCAAGGCCGGCGCGCAGGAACACGCCGCGCGCCATGGTTTCATCCTCGTCGCGCCCGACACCAGCCCGCGCGGCCCCGGTGTGCCCAACGAAGACAGTTACGACTTGGGCGAAGGCGCAGGCTTCTACCTCAACGCCACCCAGGCCCCCTGGGCCCAGCACTACCGCATGGCGGACTACGTGGCGCAGGAGCTGCCGGCCCTCATCGAGCAGAACTTCCCCGCGAGGGATGTGCGCGGCATCTTCGGCCACAGCATGGGCGGGCACGGCGCGCTTGTTACCGCACTGCGCAACCCGGGCCGCTACCGCAGCGTCTCGGCCTTCGCCCCCGTGGTCGCGCCCAGCCAGGTGCCCTGGGGCCAGAAGGCCTTCACGGCTTATCTGGGTGCGGATACGTCAGCGTGGAAGGAATGGGACGCGGTGGAACTGATCGCCACCGCGCAAGAGCGCCTGCCCATCCTGGTGGACCAGGGCGAGACCGATGAGTTTTTGCGCAAGCAGCTGCGCCCCGAACTGCTGGAAGAGGCCTGCTCCCAGGCGGGTCACCCGTTGACGCTGCGCCGCCACGCGGGCTACGACCACAGCTATTACTTCATCGCGAGTGTCATGGCGGATCACTTTGCGCATCATGCGCAGGTGCTGAACTAGTCGTTCCAATCCGCTGTCGCAAGCCTGAAAGACGCCCTTAGGCCGGGTCCGGTGAAATCCCGGAGGCCTACCTCGGCCTGGCGTTGTGCACCGCGAACCAGCTGCTGATGAGGGCGCCGATCATCACCACGATGGGGCCGGCGGTGTCGGCTATCGCCTGGGCGCTGCGCACGATCCAGTGCTCGGTGGGCGTGGTGGGCAAGGGAGCGTAGCCGCCCGCCGGAGCCATATGGTCCGTGGGGTCGGCGAGGCCGGCGTTAGCCGGTGCGGCCAGGACCGCCAGCACGGTGATCACGAGTCCGGTCAGCCCCAGCCAGGTGCCTTGCCGCAGCCGTGCGACGAGCACCGTGCCCAGGTGCAGGGCCAGCAGCAGCCCGATGGCGATGGCCGGTGCCAGCGCGAGGCGGGTCAGGTAGCGGGTCAGCAGCACATAAACCAGCCCCATGACCGCTGCGAGCGCAACCAGCGCATATTCGGTCGCGGCCTTTTTGAGCTTCGTCTGCGGCACCGAAGGCGGAGTGAACTCGGGGAGCTGCGAGGGGCGGAACTCGGGTTTCAACACAGGCGTTTATCCATGCAAGTCGTCTTGTGTATTCTACGGGCGCTTGTTGCAGACGTTCCTGGTCGCAAGCGGCGCATCCGTAACGGCTGTGACTACCGCGATCGCTCCAGCAGCATCGCATCCCCATAACTGAAGAAGCGGTAGCCCTGCGTGATCGCATGCCGGTACAGCCCCATGATGTGCTGATAGCCCGCAAAGGCGCTCACGAGCATCATCAGGGTGGACTTGGGCAGATGGAAGTTGGTCACCAGCAGGTCAGCCACCTGGAACTCAAAACCCGGGGTGATGAAGATCTCGGTGTCACCGCTGGCCTGCCCCGTCTTGGCCCAGGATTCGAGCGTGCGGATGGTGGTGGTGCCCACGGCCACGATGCGGCCGCCGCGCGCTTTCGTTGCGGCAATGGCCTGCTGCGTGGCGACGGGCACCTCGTACCACTCGCGGTGCATGCGGTGTTCGGCCAGGTTCTCGGTCTTCACGGGTGAGAAGGTGCCGGCACCCACGTGCAGGGTGACGTTGGCACGCTGCACGCCACGGGCTTCCAGCGCGGCCAGCACGGCTTCGTCGAAGTGCAGGGCCGCGGTGGGGGCGGCCGCGGCGCCAGGTTTGGCGGCGAAGACCGTCTGGTAACGCGCCACGTCGTCCGCGCTGTCGCCATGCTCGATGTAAGGGGGGAGCGGCACGTGGCCGTGCTGTTCCATCAGCGCGTGCGGCTCGTCGCTGAAGCGCAGGCGGAACAGTTGGCCCTCTTCATCCGGCCAGCGGCCCAGCAGTTCAGCGGTGTAGCCGCCGGTCATCTGCAGCACCGTGCCCACGGCTGGCTTTTTGCTGACCTTCATATGGGCCACCACCTCGTGGCCGGTCAGCACGCGCTCGATCAGCAGTTCCAGCTTGCCGCCGGTGGGTTTCTCACCAAAGAGACGCGCCTTCACCACCTTGGTGTCGTTGAACACCAGCAGATCGCCGGGCTGTAGCAAATTGGGCAGTTCCCGGAAGATGCGGTCCACCGGGGTGGCGGCGCGGCCGTCGAGCAGGCGCGAGGCGCTGCGTTCCGTTGTGGGGTGCTGGGCGATGAGCTCGGGCGGGAGCGCGAAGTCGAAATCGCTGAGGGTGTGGGCGCGCGGGGCGCCGGAGGCTGGTGTCATGTGCTTGAGGGCCGAACGGACCCGTTCCAAGTTGGAGAGATGTGAATTGTCCCACGCCCGGCGGGCTCAGAAGTCCAGCGTGAGCTGGTCAACCGCCGGCGCAGCGGTCGCGCGTTTACTGCCCGCTGGCCGCTTGCGCGAGCCATGCCGCTCGACCACCGCGGCCTTGTCCGCGCGCACCTGGGGCTCGCGGCGCAGCGCGTGCAGCCGTTGCTTGCCCAGGCGGGTAGCGGCTTCCAGCTCGACCACGGGCTGGGGGATATCCACGCCCACGCGCACCCCGCAGGCGGCCTGCACGTCGGGCGGCATACGCCAGGGTTCCAGCAGCCAGCTGTCGGGCACGCGCCGCATGGCGGGCAGCCACTGGCGCACAAAACGGCCCTGCGGGTCGTGATCCAGCGCCTGCTTGATGGGGTTGTAGACGCGGGTGGTGTTGATGCCGGTGGTGCCCGACTGCATCTGCAGCTGGCTCCAGTGGATGCCGGGTTCGTAGTCGAGGAATTGCGTGGCCAGCCACTCACCCACCGGGCGCCAGTGCAGCCACAGCGGATAGGCCGCCACTGAAACCAGCATGGCGCGCATGCGGAAGTTGACCCAGCCGGTCTCGCGCAGCATGGCCACGCAGGCGTCCACCAGCGGCCAGCCGGTGCGGCCGGCCACCAGGGCCTCGAAATGCGCGTCGTTCCAGTCGCCTTCGCGCAGGCCGTCGTAGCCGCGGTGCATGTTCTCGAACTCGATGCGCGGCTCGCTCTCCAGCTTCTGGATGAAGTGGCAGTGCCAGTAAAGCCGGCTCTGGAAAGCCGCCAGGCCCTGGCGCAGGCGCGGGTTGTCGCTGCGCCCCTGCTGTTCGCGCGCGGCCTGCACCACCTCCCGCATGCTCAGGCAGCCCCAGGCCAGGTAGGGCGAGAGGCGCGAGCAGGCGGTGGGCGCGCTCAGGGGCGAGGAGATGCCGCCGCGGTAATGGCGCGCGCGGTCTTCCAGAAACGAGTGCAGCACGGCCAGGCCGCGCGCGCGGCCGCCACGCTGGCGCCGGGGCGG
>JAXMMJ010000082.1:0-85999 GCA_034366585.1 Hylemonella sp. | reverse complement strand
CGGCACCGCCCACCGCGCCGAAGCAAGCACTTACGGCATCGCCCAGTACGCCAAGACCGCCTGCGCCGGCCCGCTGCTGGCCGCCGAGATGGACGCCATCTCCAAAGCCCTGAGTGCTCCGAAGCGCCCCCTGGTGGCGATAGTTGCCGGCTCCAAGGTTTCCACCAAGCTCACCATCCTCAAGAGCCTGGCGGCCAACGTCGACCAGCTCATCGTCGGTGGCGGCATCGCCAACACCTTCATGCTGGCTGCGGGTCTCAAGATCGGCAAGAGCCTGGCCGAACCCGACCTGCTGGCCGAAGCCAAAGCGGTCATCGAAGCCATGAAACAACGAGGTGCCGAAGTGCCGATCCCGGTGGATGTCGTTACCGCCAAGGAATTCAAGGCCGATGCCCAGGCCAGCATCAAGAAGGCCACGGAAGTGGAAGCCGACGACCTGATCCTGGACATCGGGCCCGAGACGGCAAGGAAGCTGGCCGAACAACTGAAAGCGGCCGGCACCATCGTGTGGAACGGCCCGGTGGGCGTGTTCGAGTTCGCGGCCTTCGAGAACGGCACCAAGGCCATCGCCCGGGCGATTGCCGAATCGAGCGCCTTCTCCATCGCCGGCGGGGGCGACACCCTGGCGGCGATCGCCAAGTACGGCATCGAGAAGGAGGTGGGCTACATCTCCACGGGCGGGGGCGCCTTTCTGGAGGTGCTGGAGGGCAAGACCTTGCCGGCCTTCGAGATCCTGGAGAGACGCGCCAGGGGCTGATTCATTTCCGTTCGGTTGACGACGACCTCCGCGTGAGGTCGCAGGGGACTGTTTTTCAAAATTTCTTACACCACAGGACGACATCATGGCATTCGCATCCCTACGACAGGTTCTCGATCACGCCGCCGAGCACGGTTACGGCGTGCCGGCTTTCAACGTCAACAACCTGGAGCAGGTGCTGGCCATCATGGAAGCCGCCCAGGAAACCGACAGCCCGGTGATCCTGCAGGCGTCGGCCGGCGCCCGCAAGTACGCGGGCGAGCCCTACCTGCGTCACCTGATGCTGGCGGCGGTCGAGTCGCACCCGGACATCCCGGTGGTGGTGCACCAGGACCATGGCACCTCGGCAGCGGTGTGCCAGCAGTCGATCCGCTCCGGTTTCACCAGCGTGATGATGGACGGCTCGCTCATGACGGACGGCAAGACCCCCGCCAGCTACGACTACAACGTGGACATCACGCGCCGTGTCAGCGAGATGGCGCACCCGGTGGGCGTGTCGGTGGAGGGCGAGCTCGGTTGCCTGGGTTCGCTGGAGACCGGCGAGGCCGGTGAAGAGGACGGCGTCGGCGCCGAGGGCAAGCTCACGCACGACATGATGCTGACCGACCCGGTGCAGGCCAGGGACTTCGTGGCGAAGACGGGTGTCGATGCGCTGGCCATCGCCATCGGTACCAGCCATGGTGCCTACAAGTTCACGCGCAAACCCACCGGCGACATCCTGGCCATCGACCGTATCGCCGCTATCCATGCGCAGATCCCGAACACGCACCTGGTGATGCACGGATCAAGCAGCGTGCCGCAGGAGTGGCTGGCCATCATCCGCCAGTACGGTGGCGACATCAAAGAGACCTATGGCGTGCCGGTGGAGGAGATCCAGCGCGGCATCCGCAGCGGTGTGCGCAAGATCAACATCGACACCGACATCCGACTGGCCATGACCGGCGCCATGCGCGAACTCTTTGCCAGGCAGCCCGGCGAGTTCGATCCGCGCAAGGCGCTGGCGGCTGCCAAGAAGGCAGCGCGCGGTGTGGTCAAGGCGCGCTTCGAGGCCTTCGGCTGCGCCGGCATGGCCTCGAGGATCAAGCCCATCGCGCTGGAAGCCATGGCCGCGCGTTACGCCTGACGAGTATTTCAACCCGCCCCACGAGGAGACAAACATGAAACTGATGCACATCATGCTGGCCGCAACGGCTCTGGTATCGGCCCCCGCTTTTGCCAGCAAGGAGTTGGCCAGCAAGAGCGCCTGCATGGCCTGCCACGCGGTCGACCGCAAACTGGTTGGCCCGTCCTTCCAGGACGTGGCCAAAAAATACAACAGTCAGAAGGATGCTCAAGCCGCGCTGGCGGGCAGCATCAAGAACGGTGGTGCGGGCAAGTGGGGGCCGGTACCTATGCCGGCGCAAGGCGCTCTGAGTGAGTCGGATGCGAAAACCCTGGCCGCCTGGGTCCTGGCGGGCGCCAGGTAGGCGATCGTGCAGCGGTGGTGTGGTCCGGCCTGGACGGCGCCACCGCCTTATCGCAGTGCCTCAGCCGAATCTTTCCAGCAGGCGGGCCGATTTCTCGACTTCCTGCATGGCGTGCTCTTCGTTCTCGGCGTCGTAGACAGCCTCCATCACCGTACAGGCCATCATGCGGTAGAAGGCCTTGTCCATGGCCTTGCGGGCCGCTGACATCTGCAGCGCGACGTCTTCGCAGCTGCGGCCTGCCTGGATCATTTCCACCAGACCACGCACCTGGCCTTCTATGCGGCGCAGGCGGTTCACCACGTCCTTCTGGTGATCGGCGCGATAGACGGCGGACTTGGAGACTTCTGCTGCGGGGGTGGCTGGCTTTCTGGGCATGGCGGCAGTCATTTGAGGCTAAGGGAATACGCAGTGTGCCAGATTCAGACCGACCCACTGGAGGATGCCCGTCCGCATAAGTTACCCCTAAGGGTATAGGGTTCGTCCCTATGGCAAGCACCTCCTTACTACTGCACCATCGCTTTCACGAAACTACCCTAGGGGGTAGGGTAATTATCAACACCTGTTTTGAAGGATATCAACGTGAAGTTTTTCAGCCGAATTCTGCGTGGCCTGCCCCTGCTGGCCCTGGTCGTCTTGATGACGGGGTGCGGCACGATCAGCACCATCGGCAAGCTGGAGGACGGCGCTGGCGCTGAAGCCAGCAGGATGTGGGACCGCTGGGTCGACGCCGAGGGCGACATTGCCGTGGCCACGACCTGGGAGCGCAAGGTCAAGGCCGGCGTGACCATCAACGACATCGAGCAGGCGCTGACCCAGATCGCCGCCGAACGCAACATGAAGGGCGTGGGCGATCTGCCTCTGTCCAAGGAACTGGAGGCGCGCACCGGCAAACCCCAGAAGTTCCTCAAGGTCTACTCCTTCTGCACCCCCGCCACCGCTCGCATGATGGTGGATTTCAGCCCGCACATGGCCGCCTACCTGCCCTGCCGCATCACCGTCGTCGAGAAGGAAGACGGCCTGTGGATGTACACGCTGAACATGGACATGATGGTCAAGATGGGCCGCAAGCTGCCGTCCCCCTTGAAAGAAGAGGCCTGGAAAGTGCGCGAAACCATCTGGGACATGATGGAACGCGGCTCCAAGGGCGAGTTTTGAGTTTTTTCACTGCTAGCAATTCATACAACAGGAGACATACGTGAGCAAGAAGCAGTTTTTCCGCAATACCGCCATCGCTTTGGTCGTGGCCGGCCCGTTGACCGCCGCCATGGCCACCAACGGCTATTTCTCGCATGGCTACGGCATGAAGGCCAAGGGCATGGGTGGCGCGGCCGTGGCCACGACCGACAGCGCCTTTGCGGGGGCCAACAATCCTGCAGCAGCCGCTTTTGCCGGCAATCGCCTGGAACTCGGGGTGGATGTCTTCATGCCCAAGCGCGGCTATAGCCGTACCGGCAGTGCCGGTGTCGGTGCGGGCAGCATCGACGTGGCGCAGGACAGCGACAGCAACACCTTCTACGTGCCCGAGTTTGGCTACAACCGTGCCGTCAGCGACACGATCGGCGTCGGCCTGGCCGTGTATGGCAACGGTGGCCTGAACACCGAATATGCCGGCGGCAAGATCAACTGCGGCTCCGGCGCAGGTACCGCCAACGGCATGTGCGGTTCGGGCAAGCTGGGTGTGGACATGATGCAGCTCGTGGTGGCGCCGACGTTTGCCTACAAGCTCAATCCCAGCCACTCGCTGGGGGTGTCGCCGCTGCTGGTGCACCAGCAGTTCAAGGCCGACGGCCTGCAGGCCTTCGACAACGCTGCCGGTTTCCCGGCCATGACGAGCGCGCAGGGCAGCGTGACCAACCGGGGTTACGACTCCAGCAACGGCTTTGGCGTTCGCCTGGGTTACCTGGGCAAGCTCAGCAACAGCTTGAATGTGGGCGCCTCGTATTCGCCCAAGATCAGCATGTCCAAGTTCGACAAGTACAAGGGCCTGTTTGCCGATGGTGGCAACTTTGACATCCCCGAAAACTATTCGGCAGGTCTCGCCTTCCAGGCGACGCCGGCTGTGCTGGTGGCCTTCGACTACAGCTTCATCAAGTACAGCGGGGTTCCTTCGGTGGGCAATGCCAGCAACAATGCCGGCTTGCTGGGTACCGCGAACGGCAAGGGCTTCGGCTGGTCCGACATCAATGTGTACAAGCTGGGTATCGAGTGGCAGCAGTCGGGCAACCTGACGATGCGTGCCGGCGTCAACGTGGGTGACAACCCGGTCAAGAGCCGCGATGTCAGCTTCAATATCATCGCGCCGGGTGTGATCACGACCCACTACACGCTGGGCGGCACCTATGCGCTGTCCAAGCAATCGGAAGTGACGCTGGCCTATATGTATGCGCCCGAGAACTCTGTTTCCGGTTCCTCGATGTTCAACAGCATCGCCGGCGCAGGCGCGGGCGGCAACGAGACCATCAAGATGTCCCAGCAGTCCCTGGGCATCCAGTTCGGCTGGAAGTACTGATCAGGTCTGTGACCCAAGGTGAAAGGGCCGGGCTTGCCCCGGCCCTTTTTGCCGCCTGCACGGACCCGCCCGTTCTCGCGGGTTCTTGCCCGCAGCCGTCGTCTTCGCTAACCTAGTGACCATGCACAAATACCTCGTCATTCCTTTTTTCATGCTCGGCGGTGTTGCCGAGGCCCAGGTCCCCCCCGAGTTCCAGGGGGCCGACCTCAAGCTGGGTGAGAAGCTGATCGCCGAGAGCAAGTGCGTGGCCTGCCACCAGCAGAAGGTGGGCGGTGACGGTAGTGCCATGTACAAGCCGGCAGGACGCATCAACACGGCGGGTTACCTGCGTGGCATGGTCGAGCAGTGCAATACGGAACTCAATCTGGGCTTTTTCCCGGAAGAGGTCACGGCCGTTGCCGCTGTCCTGAACCGGGATCACTACCGTTTCACAAAGTGAAAATTAAACCCCCAGGGGTTTAGTCGGGATACGCGTAAACACCTAGGGACATAATTCGTGAATTCTATATATTCGCGTATGTGAATATTTAGATGTAGCAAATGAAAAGCAGCGCGGCGCCAGAAACGACCAACGCCGGCTACGAGGCAGCGGCTGAACTGTTTGGGGTGCTGTCCACGCCGATCCGGCTGCGCATCATCGGCGCGCTGTGTGGGGGTGAGAAGAACGTTTCGCAGCTGCTGCAGGAGATCGAGGTGTCGCAGCCCAATATGTCGCAGCAGCTCAATGTGCTGTATCGGGCGGGCGTGGTGGACAAGCGGCGCGACGGTGCGCAGATGTATTACCGCATTGCGGATGAGACAGTGGTGCGGGTGTGCAAGGCGGTGTGCGCACGCACGGATGAGGGAACAGAGGGGCGCGAGGCTCAGGCGAACTGAGTCGAGCGTGGGCAGAGAAATCGCCAGCTGATGGCAACGATAGCAAGGAGTGTGTGATGCAGGACAACTTGAGTTCGGGCAGGATCCGCAAGGCGCCCGAAAATTATCTGGACCGCGACGGAATCAAGACCGTCGTGGCGGAGGCCAAGCAAGGCCGCCGCAGCTTCATCCGCAATGCGTTTGCGGCTGCCGCGGCGGGTGCCGCCGGCACGGCTGCGCTGGCCCAGGGCAATCCAGTCCCCACCGAGGGCGGAGACCCCAACATCCTGAACCTGCCCGAGCACAGCACGGGCCTGGGCCAGGGCGTGGCCGCCGATGGCGGCTACGGCAAGCCTTCCAAATTTGAATCCAACGTGCAGCGCCGCCAGAGCCCGGGCCTGACCCAGACGACGCAGGCCTCGGTGTCCTTTGCGCCGCTGCAGTCGCTGTTCGGCATCGTCACGCCCAGCGGCCTGCACTTCGAGCGTCACCACCAGGGCTGGTGGGACATCGACCCGTCCAAGCATCGCCTGATGGTCAACGGCATGGTCAGGGCCAACAAGGTCTTCACCATGGACGAGATCATGCGCCTGCCGGCCGTCTCGCGTTTCCACTTCATCGAGTGCGGCGCCAACACCGCCGTCGAGTGGGGCAACGTGGCCGTGCCGACCGTGCAGTACACGCACGGCATGATCTCCTGCAGCGAGTTCACCGGCGTGCCGCTGATCACCCTGCTGGAACTGGCCGGTGCCGACCTGAAGAAAGGCAAGTTCGTGCTGGCCGAGGGCGCCGACGGCTCCTCCATGACCCGCACCATCCCGATGGAACTCATCACCTCGGGTGAAGTGATCGTGGCCTATGGCCAGAACGGCGAGATGCTGCGCCCCGAGCAGGGCTACCCGCTGCGCCTCGTGGTGCCGGGCGTGCAGGGTGTGAGCTGGGTCAAGTACCTGCGCCGCATCGAGGTGGGCGACATGCCCTACGCCGCCAAGGACGAGGCCGTGCACTACATCGACCTGCAGCCCAGCGGCCTGCATCGCCAGTACACCAGCATCCAGGAATGCAAGAGCGTGGTGACCACGCCTTCCGGTGGCCAGGTGCTGCTGGACAAGGGTTTCTACAACATCTCCGGTCTGGCCTGGTCCGGCCGCGGCAAGATCAAGCATGTGGACGTGTCGGTCGACGGCGGCCGCAACTGGCGTCGCGCCCGTCTGGAGTCGCCCGTGCTGTCCAAGGCGCTGAGCCGCTTCAACATCGACTGGGTTTGGGACGGCAAGCCGGCCATCATCCAGAGTCGTGCGACCGATGAAACGGGCTATGTGCAGCCCACCTACAAACAACTGCGCGCCGTGCGCGGCACGCGTTCGATCTATCACAACAATGCCATCCAGTCGTGGCTGGTGCAGGAAAGCGGTGAGGTGAAAAATGTCCAGGTTTCGTAATGCCGTTCTGACGGCCGCCCTGCTGGCGCTGGCCGGTGTTGCTGCGGCCCAGTCCACCAAGTATCCGGGTGTGGGACGCAACGCCACGCCCAAGGAGGTGGCCGCATGGGATATCGACGTGCGCCCCGACTTCAAGGGCCTGCCGGCCGGTTCCGGTTCCGTGGCCAAGGGCCAGGACGTGTGGGAGGGCAAGTGCGCCCACTGCCACGGCATCTTCGGTGAATCCGGCGAAGTGTTCAGCCCCCTGGTGGGCGGCACCACGGCCGAGGACATCAAGACCGGCCGCGTGGCCAAGCTGACCGACTCCTCCTTCCCGGGTCGTACCACCTTGATGAAGGTGGCCACCGTCTCGACGCTGTGGGACTACATCAACCGCGCCATGCCCTGGAACGCGCCCAAGTCGCTGAAGACCGATGAGGTGTACGCCGTGACGGCCTTCCTGCTGAACCTCGGCGGCATCGTGCCCGACGACTTCGTGATGTCGGACAAGAACATCCGCGAGGTACAGGCCCGCATGCCCAACCGCAACGGCATGACAACCGAACACGCCATGTGGCCGGGCCCGGAGTTCAGCAAGGTCAGGAAGGCCGATACCAGCAATGTGGCCTGCATGAAGGATTGCACGCCGGAGCCCAAGGTGGCCTCCTTCCTGCCGGACTATGCGCGCAATGCCCACGGCAACCTCGCCGAGCAGAACCGCCTGGTCGGACCGCAGCACGGCGCCGATACCACCAAGCCCGAGCGCAAGGTGGGCGAGGCCATGCCGACAACACCGGCTGCGGCGGCCAAGCCGGCGCCGGCCGCCAAGCCCAAGGCCGAAGCGGCCCCCGCTGCTGGCGGCGACAACAAGGCGACCCTGGCGCTGCTCTCCAAGTACAGCTGCACGGCCTGCCATGCCATGGACAAGAAACTGGTGGGTCCGAGCTTTGCGGACATCGCCAAGAAGCATGCCGGCAAGGCTGACTACCTGGCCGGCAAGATCAAGAGCGGCGGCTCGGGTGTCTGGGGTCCGATCCCGATGCCGGCGCAGTCCTTGAGCGAAGCGGAAGCAAAGACCATTGCCGCATGGTTGGCTGCAGGTGCGGGAAAATAGCGGGCTAAGTGCAAATACCGATAGGGCAGGGCAGATTTTTTTATTAGCATGTACTTATTCAAGGAGCATCACATGCAAACTCGTCGCGAGACACTGAAACATAGCGCCGTGGTGGCGGGCCTGCTGGCCTCCGCCGGCCTGATCCCGCAGCAGGCTGCGGCTTACGAGAAGGTTGCCTTCGACGCCAAGAGCGTGGCCGATGTGACCAAGGCGCTGGGCGCCGGTGCCCCGGTGGAGAGCAAGGACGTGACCATCGGTGGCCCGGACATCGCCGAAAACGGCGCCGTGGTGCCGCTGACGGCCAGCACCACGCTGGCCGGCGTCAAGCGTATGCTGATCCTGGTGGAGAAGAACCCGGCTGCCCTGGTGGCCATGTTCAACGTGAGCGATGCGGTGGAAGCCAACTTCGCCACGCGCTCCAAGATGGGCCAGTCCTCCGATGTCTACGCCGTGGCCATCATGAACGACGGCAAGGCCTTCTTCGCGAAGAAGGAAGTCAAGGTCACGCTGGGCGGCTGCGGCGGTTAAGCGCTGACAGCCAGTCCATCCACAGCATTCATACAGATTTAGGAGTATCAAAATGGCAGATCCGATGCGCATTCGCGCGCAAGCCGCTGGCGACAAGGCCACCGTGCGCGTACTCATGAGCCACGAAATGGAATCCGGTCAACGCAAGGACTCGGCAGGCAAGGTTGTGCCGGCCTGGTTCATCCAGGACGTGAGCGCCTCTCTCAACGGCAAGGTCGTGCTGACCGCCGAGTGGGGCCCCGCTGTGTCCAAGAACCCCTTCATGCAGTTCGTTGTCAAGGGCGCCAAGGCCGGCGACAAGATTGCCGTGACCTGGAAGGACAACAAGGGCGACAGCCGCACCGACGAAGCCACGGTGTCCTGAGCTCCCTGCACTGAACGACGAATGGAGAAGGGTGAGACCCTTCTCCATTTTTTGCTTTCATAACAACCGACGAGGTGACAAAGATGAAACGTTGGACCCTGGCGCTCGCCGCCACCCTGATCAGCGGTGCTGCGCTGGCGCAGAAGTCCGCCAGCGACGGCATTGCCGAATACCGTGCCATGCTGGCCGACGGCAACCCGGCCGAACTGTTCGAAGCCAAGGGCGAGGACCTGTGGAAGCAGAAGCGCGGTCCGAAGAACGTTTCACTGGAAAAATGTGATCTGGGCAAGGGTCCGGGCGTGGTCAAGGGCGCTTTCGTCGAGTTGCCCCGTCACTTTGCAGATACCAACAAGGTGCAGGACCTCGAGTCCCGCCTGGTGAGCTGCATGGAAACCCTGCAGGGCTTCAACGGTGCCGAGATCGCCAAGACGGCCTACGGCCGCGGCGAGCAGGCCAACGTGACGGCGCTGGCGACCTGGATCGCCGCCGAATCGCGCGGTTTGAAGTTCAACCTGCCCAACAGCCATCAGCAGGAAAAGGTCATGTACGAAGTGGGCAAGCGCCTGTTCTTCATGCGCGGCGGCACGCACGACTTCTCCTGCGCCTCCTGCCACGGTGAAGACGGCAAGCGCATCCGCCTGCAGGACCTGCCCAACCTGACCAAGAACCCGGGCGACGGCATCGGTTTTGCCGCCTGGCCGGCCTACCGCGTCTCCAACGGCCAGATGTGGAGCATGCAACTGCGTCTGAACGACTGCTACCGCCAGCAGCGTTTCCCCTACCCGCTGTTTGGCAGTGACGCCACCATCGCCCTGGGCGCCTACATGGGCGTCAATGCCAAGGGGGCCGAGAACATCGCCCCGGCCATCAAGCGCTAAGTGGAGACCGATACCATGAAGAAACAGACCCAATTCCTCATCGCTGCCGGCGTGGCGGCTGTTGTGCTGGTCGCAGGCTGCTCGAGCATGCCCAGCACGGCCGAACTGGACAAGCTGACCCAGGACATCGCCAAGGCATCCTTCCGCAACGAGGGCCAGGCCAAGGTCGACCGCCTGGTGCTCGATGATGCCAACCTCGAATGCATGAAGGCCGACGTCGCGGGCCAGCCTATCGACGAGAAGACGGCCAAGGCCATCGAGGCGGCGAATTTCGCCAGCATCAAGTGGCCCGCGGGCGGCCAGTACATCGGTGACTGGAAAGAGGGCGAGAAGATCGCCCAGAGCGGCCGTGGCATGACCTGGACCGATGCCGCCGGCAGCGAGAATGGCGGCAACTGCTACAACTGCCACCAGATCAGCAAGGAAGAAATCTCCTTCGGCACGCTGGGCCCGAGCCTGTACAACTACGGCAAGATGCGCGGCGTGAGCAACCTGTACGCGCCGGAGTCTGCCGCCATCATCCAGTACACCTGGGGCAAGATCTGGAACTCGCGTGCCTACAACGCCTGCTCACAGATGCCGCGCGCCGGTCACAAGGGCATCCTGACCGAACAGCAGGTCAAGCACATCATGGCCTTGCTGCTCGACCCCAAGTCGCCCGTCAACCAGTAATTCATCTACCATCGGCCCGGGGTACGTCTCCGGGCTCTTTTTTCCTCTAAACATCAGTGGATGCGAAAACATGAATCTTTCCAAACGTGAATTCATGCAGGTGCTCGGCGCGGGCACCATGGCCGGTTTGGGCATGGGTACCTACGCCGAGGCCGACGCGGCCACGGCGGCCCATGGCCTGTACGACATTCCCAAGTTCGGCAATGTGTCCTTCCTGCACATGACCGACTGCCACGCGCAGCTCAAGCCCATCTACTTCCGTGAGCCCAACGTGAACCTGGGCATCGGCAGCATGAAGGGCAACCTGCCGCACCTGGTGGGCGAACACCTGCTCAAGGTGGCCAAGGTGCGTCCCGGCACGGCCGAGGCGCACGCCTTGACCTACCTCGATTTCGAGAAGGCCGCCAAGCGCTATGGCAAGGTGGGCGGTTTCGCGCACCTGGCCACCCTGGTCAAGCGCATGAAGGCCAGCCGCCCCGGCGCGCTGCTGCTCGACGGCGGCGACACCTGGCAGGGTTCGGCCACCTCGTTGTGGACCAATGCCCAGGACATGGTTGACGCCTGCAAACTGCTGGGCGTGGACGTGATGACCGGCCACTGGGAATTCACCTACGGCATGGAGCGCGTCAAGGAGATCGTTGAGAAGGACTTCGCCGGCAAGATCGACTTCGTGGCGCAGAACGTCAAGACGAACGACTTCGGCGACCAGGTCTTCAAGCCCTACGTGATCCGCGAGATCAACGGCGTGCCCTGCGCCATCATCGGCCAGGCCTTCCCCTACACCCCCATTGCCAACCCGCGCTACATGGTGGCCGACTGGGCCTTCGGTATCCAGGACGAGAACATGCAGGCCATGGTCAATGAGGCGCGTGGCAAGGGCGCCCAGGTCGTGGTGGTGATCTCGCACAACGGCATGGACGTGGACCTCAAGATGGCCAGCCGGGTCTCCGGCATCGACGCCATCATGGGTGGCCACACCCACGACGGCATGCCCGTGGCCAGCATCGTGAGCAACAAGGGCGGCAAGACCATCGTCACCAACGCCGGCTCCAACAGCAAGTTCCTCGGCGTGCTGGACTTCGAGGTCAAGGACAAGAAGGTCAGCGACTTCCGCTACAAACTGCTGCCGGTGTTCTCTAACATGCTGCCGGCCGACAAGGAAATGGACGCGCTGATCAACAAGATCCGTTCGCCCTATGAAAGCAAGCTCAGTGAAGTGCTGGGCGTGACCGAAGGCACGCTGTACCGCCGCGGCAACTTCAACGGCACCGGCGACCAGCTGCTGCTCGACGCGCTGCTGGACGTGCAGGGCGCCGACATCGCCTTCTCGCCGGGCTTCCGCTGGGGCACCAGCCTGCTGCCGGGCCAGGCGCTCACGCGCGAATGGCTGATGGACATGACCGCCACCACCTACTCCTACGCGACCGTCAGCCAGATGAGTGGTGCCACGATCAAGACCGTGCTGGAAGACGTCTGCGACAACCTGTTCAACCCCGACCCCTACTACCAGCAGGGCGGCGACATGGTGCGCGTGGGCGGCCTGAGCTACAGCTGCAATCCGCTGGAAAGCATGGGCAAGCGCATCTACGACATGCGCCTGAACGGCAAGCTGATCGAGGCCGACAAGAGCTACAAGGTGGCCGGTTGGGCCCCGGTGGCCGAGGAAGCCCGGACCGCCGGCAACAAGCAGGTCTGGGACGTGGTCGAGACCTGGCTCAAGGCCCGTGGCGGCAAGATCAGCGCCCGCAAGCTCAACATGCCCAAGGTCGACGGCGTGCTGCCCAATCCGGGCTACGCCGCGCTGTAAAGCCTGGCGCCCCTACGACAACGGGCCCCGACGGGGCCCGTTTTTTCATGCCCGGGCGGTCAGCGGATCTGCTCGATGGAAAACTTCTTGTCCAGCACGAGGGCCGGAATCAACGCATAACCCTGGTTCTGCCAGTGCATCAATTCGGTGATGGCCGACGGCGTGACCTCCACGAAGTCCTGCATGTCAGCCGCGCTGTAGCCGTAGTCCTGCAGCGCCAGGCCGCAGACCTTGAACTTCACGCCCATGTCGGCGTAGTAGCGCATGCGCTGCAGCACTTCCTGGTAACGCTCCTGGTTCTTCCTGGCCAGCGTCACGATCTCAGTGCCGTGCATGAGCACGATGATGCTCATGTCCTCGGGGAACATGCTGTAGGGCGCCTCGGTCAGCGGGTTGACCAGGCTGCGCACCCAGTACAGGGCGGCCCCCAGCTTGGCGGGGTCGTCGAGGAACACGTCGACCAGGGCCTTGGGGTTCTTGTACGGCGTCTGCACCACCTTGGCCTGGGCCTGGGCCGGGACCGCGTGGAAGACGGCAGAGAGCAAGACCGCGCAGCACAGCGCGAACAGGCTGCAGTGGAATCGGGATGGGGTCATGGGACGCTCCTGGGCGCAGGTGGCAGGCCGCCGAAGGGGACAAGGGTGTGCCAATGCCGTCGTTTTGTGTGCGCCATGTTTGACATTGTGCGCAATATTACGTAACTTGGGCACCATGTCACATCGCATCCGCAGCATGTCTTCTGGATGCAGCAAGCTTTCGACGCTGGCCAGCTTGCTTGCGCTCACGCTGCTGGCCAGCGGCTGTGCCTCCCTGCTGCCCGAGTCTCATACCAACACGACATCGTTTCAGAGTTTTGACGAGGCAAGGGCTGCCATTGAAACCCTCGTTCCCATGAAATCGGACCGGGAGGCGCTGGAGAAAAACGGATTCAATCCGGCCAAGCATCCGAACACCACCCTCCTGACCCATGCGGACGTGGCGCGCCGCTTCCTGCCCAGCGCACTGCTCCGGCGGGAGGACCTGGATCCGGGTATCTGGTTTTGTCTTGAGGCGCGTGACGCCTGCCGCGGGCTGGAGATTGTCGGGGTCAAGATCGACAAGGTGCGCAAAGGCAACTTTTTCTCGGACTTTTTCAACTTCGAGCGCCGCAACCATACCAGCGGGTGGCGTTTCAACGCGGTGGTCCTGCTGGTCAATGACCTAGTTGTGTACCGCACATGGGGCGGGCAACCCGAGATCAACGAACTGGAAAACACGCGTAACCCCCTGGGCCCCTTCCAGGATATCGGCCCGCCGACGGTGAATAGCGCGGTACCGATCAAGTAGGGATCTGGTGCCCCCGACAGGAATCGAACCTGTATCTGCCCCTTAGGAGGGGGCCGTTCTATCCATTGAACTACGGTGGCTGAGACCCCGCCATTGTAAATGGCGAGGTCTCAGCCACCTTGTGGCCGTATGTGGGCACCTCCCTCCCGGCCTCCCTCCGCCCGCGGAGGGAGGGGAGGGTTTAACCGCGTTTTGCGCGGGCTGGCCTCTGCTTCCTATTTCGTCAGCAGTCGCATGGCTTCCTCGATGCCCTTGATGGTCAGCGGGTACATGCGGTTGCTCATGAGCTGCTGCATGATGCTGATGCTCTGGCGGTACTGCCAGACGCCCTGCGGCTCGGGGTTGATCCAGGCGAACTTGGGGAAGGCGTTGGTCAGGCGCTGCAGCCATTCGGCACCGGCTTCCTCGTTGTTGTATTCCACGCTGCCGCCGGGCTGCAGGATCTCGTAGGGGCTCATGGTGGCGTCGCCCACGAAGATCAGCTTGTAGTCCTTGTTGTACTTGCGGATGATGTCCCAGGTCGGGAACTTCTCGCTGTAGCGCCGGCGGTTGTTCTTCCACATGAAGTCGTAGACGCAGTTGTGGAAGTAGTAGAACTCCAGGTGCTTGAACTCGGTCTTGGTGGAGCTGAAGAGTTCTTCCACGCGCGCAATGTGTTCGTCCATGGTGCCGCCCACGTCCATCAGCAGCAGCACTTTCACGTTGTTGTGCCGCTCGGGCACCATCTTGATGTCCAGGTAACCCGCGTTCTCGGCCGTGGCGCGGATGGTGTCGGGCAGGTCGAGCTCCAGCTCGTGGCCTTCGCGTGCGAAGCGGCGCAGGCGGCGCAGCGCCACCTTGATGTTGCGCGTGCCCAGCTCCTGGGTGTCGTCGTAGTCCTTGTAGGCGCGCTGGTCCCAGACCTTAATGGCGCTCTTGTTGCGGCTCTTGTCCTGGCCTATGCGTATGCCCTGGGGGTTGTAGCCGTTGGCGCCAAAGGGGCTGGTGCCGCCCGTGCCGATCCACTTGCTGCCGCCTTCGTGGCGCTCCTTCTGTTCCTCGAAACGCTTCTTGAGCGTCTCCATGAGCTCGTCCCAGCCCATCTTCTCGATGGCTGCCTTCTCCTCGGGGCTGAGGTTGAGCTCCAGGTTCTTGCGCAGCCACTCCAGGGGAATGTCCTTGGTGAAGTCGGTCAGCATCTCCACGCCCTTGAAGTAGGCGGAGAAGGCGCGGTCGAACTTGTCGTAGTGCTTCTCGTCTTTCACCAGGGAGGTGCGGCTGAGGTAGTAGAAGTCGTCGATCGAGTAACCGGAGGTGGCGGCTTCGTCGTCCGGCACGGCCTTGGGGCCGACAACGCCCTCCTTGAGCGCCTCCAGCAGGGTCAGGTACTCCTTGACCGAGACCGGCAGCTTGGCGGCGCGCAGGGTGTAGAAGAAGTCGATCAGCATGGTGCTTCTGCTTTCAGCGCGGCTTGTCCAGCAGGTAGAGCAGCTGGGCCCGGACCTCGGGCCACTCGCCGCTACGCAGGCTGTACATCACGGTGTCGCGGATGGTGCCGTCGCGCCGCAGGGCGTGGCCGCGGATCACGCCGTCTTTTTTTGCGCCCAGGCGCTCGATGGCGGCCTGTGAGGCGTGGTTGAAGTTGTCGGTGCGCCAGCCCACGACGTGACAGCCCAGGGTATCAAAGGCGTGCGTGAGCATGAGCAGCTTGCAGGTGGTGTTGACGTGGGTGCGCTGCGCGCTTTTGGCGTACCAGGTGTAGCCGATCTCCACGCGTTTCACGGCCGGCAGGATGTCGTGGTAGCTGGTGCTGCCCAGCACACGGCCGTTGAGTTCGTCCAGCACGGCGAAGGCGAAGCGGCTGTCCCCCGCGCGCATCTTCAGCGCGGACTCGATGTAGCCGCGGGTTTCCTCGGGCCGGGGCACGCCGGTCACGCGCAGGTTCCAGAGTTCACCGTCGGCCGCGGCGGCACGCAGGCCGGCTTCGTGTTCGGGCCCCAGCGGCACCAGCTGCACGCCACGTTGCGCCAGGGTGACGGGCTCGACGAAGGCCATGGTCAGCTTTCCTTGTCCTTGCGGCTGCGCAGCCAGCGGCGTGCGAGCTGCAGGCCCAGTCCGCCGCCCAGGCCCACCAGCAGGATGGCGCCGATGCTGGCGTTGCTGTAGCCCTCGGCAAAGAGGTCCCAGCCCAGCAGGTGGCCGGCCCAGTAGCCGGCCAGGGCGCCGCCGACAAAACCGACGGCGTCGGACAGACCTTCGAGCAGGAGTTTGTTCGTCATCGCCCAGGCCTCAGCGGTTATTGCGTTGCATGAAGACCAGCTTCTCGAACAGGCTCACGTCCTGTTCATTCTTGAGCAGGGCGCCCACCAGCGGCGGCACGGCCACCTTCTCGTCCTTGCTCTGCAGGGCTTCGGCCGGGATATCCTCTGCCAGCAGCAGCTTGAGCCAGTCCAGCAGCTCGCTGGTGGAAGGCTTCTTCTTCAGGCCGGGCAGGTTGCGCACGTCGAAGAAGGTCTTCATGGCCGCGCCCAGCAGTTCCTGCTTGAGGCCGGGGAAGTGCACGGCCACGATCTTGGCCATGGTCTCGGCGTCAGGGAACTTGATGTAGTGGAAGAAGCAGCGGCGCAGGAAGGCGTCGGGCAGTTCCTTCTCGTTGTTGGAGGTGATGAAGACCAGCGGGCGGTGCTTGGCCTTGATGAGTTCACGCGTCTCGTAGCAGTAGAACTCCATGCGGTCGATTTCACGCAGCAGGTCGTTGGGGAATTCGATGTCGGCCTTGTCGATCTCGTCGATCAGCAGGGCCACGGGCTGGTCGGCCGTGAAGGCCTGCCAGAGCACGCCCTTGACGATGTAGTTGTGGATGTCCTTGACCTTCTCCTCGCCCAGCTGGCTGTCGCGCAGGCGGCTGACGGCGTCATATTCGTACAGGCCTTGCTGAGCCTTGGTGGTGGACTTGATGTGCCACTGCAGCAGCGGCAGCTTGAGGGCCGCGGCCACTTCCTCGGCCAGCATGGTCTTGCCGGTGCCGGGCTCGCCTTTGACCAGCAGGGGCCGTTTGAGCGTGATGGCAGCGTTGACCGACAGCATCAGATCCTGGGTGGCGACGTAATTCGAGGTTCCTTGGAATTTCATGGGCGGCAGGGGCGTTCTGGTGCGGGTAAACCCGGGGAGTGGCGAAAGATATAATGTCAGGCTGATTTATATCAACCACAGGCTGATTGTCCTCGCAAAATGAACAAACTGTTGCTGACGCTCTCTTCCCTGCTTGTCGCTTCTGCGACGGCATTTTCCGCCCATGCCCAGGACGTCAAGGGTGATGCCAAGGCTGGCGAGAAAAAGATCGCCATGTGTATCGGCTGCCACGGCATTCCGGGCTACCAGGCCAGCTTCCCGGAGATCTACCGTGTGCCCATGATCTCGGGCCAGAACGCCAAGTTCATCGCCTCCGCCTTGAACGCCTACAAGAAGGGCGAGCGCAAGCACCCGTCCATGCACGCCATTGCCGAGAGCCTGACGGACCAGGACATCGCCGATGTGGCCGCCTACTATGAAGACCATGGCACCGGCGCCGCTGCGGCCCCGAAGGCTACCCCGGCACCGTCTGCCAAGGTGGCTGAGCTGCTGAACAAGGGTGGTTGCGTGGCTTGCCACGGCGACAACTTCAGCAAGCCGATCGACCCGAGCTACCCCAAGGTCGGCGGCCAGCCGGCTGATTACCTGTTCGTCGCGCTCAAGTCCTACAAGACCGAAGGCAACGCCACCTGGGGCCGTGCCAATGGCATCATGGGCGGCATTGCCAAGCAGTTCTCCAACGCCGAGTTGAAGGAACTGGCCGGCTACGTCAGCAGCCTGCCGGGTGACCTCAAGACCGTGCCGCAGAAGAAGTTCCGCTGAGCTGTTCGCAGCCTGCACAAAAAAAGCCGCTCTTTGAGCGGCTTTTTTGTTGGGTCCTTGAGGCCCTGGCCCTAGTCTTTGGTAGCGCGCTGCTGCACGCAGTCGATATAGGCCGCGCCATCCGGCGGGCGGCCCGCGCGCTGGCTTTCCCAGACCATGCGGCCCAGGCAGTCCATCACCTCGTGGTGGGCCGCGTGCAGGTCGTTGCGCTTGACCGCCAGCAGTTCCACGGCCTGGCGGATGCCGCGTGGCTGGTCGATGCTGCACTGCTCGCTGATCGACAGGTGCATGGACAGATGCAGGAAGGGGTTGGTGCGTTCGGGCTCCACTTGGGTCATGCTGGCCAGGGCCGCGTCCAGGTCGGCCAGCTCGGCGTGGAACTCAGGGTGCTCGGCGATCCACTGGCTGGCGAGCAGTTCGATGGCTTCCATCGGCTGGCCGGCGCGGGCCTTGGCAAAGACACCGCAGAAGAAGCGCCGCACATCGGCTTGGGAGGGCTGGAACATCATGGCCTCAATTATCCGCGGGGCTCAGCTGAGGCGCTGCGAGATCGTGCGCGCCGCCTGCAGCAGGGCGGGCAGCAGGGTTTCCTGTGCCACCTTGGCATTGGTGCGGTTGGCCTGGCCGCTGATGTTGAGCGCGGCGATGCAGCGGCCGGCGCGGTTCGTGATGGGCGCGGCCAGCGAGATCAGGCCCTCCTCCAGTTCCTGGTTCACCAGGCACCAGCCCTGGCGGCGCACCTGCTGGACCTTGGCCAGCAGGGCCTCCAGGTCGGTGACCGTGTGTTTGGTCAGGGCCTTGGGGCGTGAGGCTTTCAGCCGTTTCACCAATTCATCTTCGCTCAGGTCGGCCAGCAGCACCCGGCCCAGCGAGGTGCAGTAGGCGGGCAGGCGTGAGCCCACGCCCAGGGTGTTGCGCATGATCTTGTGCGTGGGTACGCGCAGCACGTAGACGATGTCCGTGCCTTCGAGCACGGCGGCCGAGCAGGACTCCTTCACTTCTTCCACCAGCGCTTCCATCACCGGCTCGGCCAAGTTCCAGATGGGCATGGAGGACAGGTAGGCAAAACCCAGGTCCAGGATGCGCGCGGTCAGGCGAAAGAGCCGGCCGTCGCTTTCCACATACCCCAGGGTCTGCAGCGTGAGCAGGATGCGGCGGGCGCCGGCACGCGTGAGGCCGGTGCGCGCCGCCACCTCGCTGAGTGTCTGTTGCGGCGTCCCGGCGCTGAAGGAACGGATCACCTCCAGTCCGCGCGCGAAGGACTGCACATAGCTGTCGCCGGGCTGGGGCGCTGTTGCGGGCGTGGCGGGGGGCATGGGGTGGCTGGCGCAGGCTTGGATTAGAATTCATTATACGAACAAATGTTCGATATGCGAACAAGAGCGGATTCGATGATCAACAAGATTGTGGCCTCGGTGGCCGAGGCGCTGGCCGGCGTGAAGGACGGTTCCACCGTCATGATCGGCGGCTTTGGCACGGCGGGCATCCCGCTGGAGCTGATCGACGGCCTGATCGCGCAGGGCGCGAAAGACCTGACCGTGGTCAACAACAACGCTGGCAACGGGGACACGGGCCTGGCCGCGCTGCTGGCCACGGGCCGCGTGCGCAAGATCATCTGCAGCTTCCCGCGGCAGGCCGACAGCTTTGTCTTCGACGGTCTGTACCGCAGCGGCAAGCTGGAGCTGGAGCTCGTGCCCCAGGGCAATTTGTCGGAGCGCATTCGCGCCGCGGGTGCCGGCATCGGCGGCTTCTTCACGCCCACGGGCTATGGCACGGACCTGGCCAAAGGCAAGGAGACGCGCGTGATCGACGGCAAAGGGTATGTGCTGGAGCAGCCCATCCAAGGCGATGTGGCGCTGATCAAGGCCGAATGCGGCGACCGCTGGGGCAACCTGACCTACCGCAAGACCGCGCGCAACTTCGGCCCCAGCATGGCCATGGCCTGCCAGCAGACGATCGCCAGCGTGCACGAGATCGTGGAGCTTGGCGGGCTCGACCCCGAGGCCGTGGTCACGCCGGCCATCTATGTCAGCAAGATCGTGAAGATCGCACGCCAGGCCACGCAGGCCGGCGGTTTCAAGAAGGCGGCATGACATGAGCTATCAAAAACGTAGCAAAGACCAGTTGGCCGCGCGTGTGGCCCAGGACATCCCCGAGGGCGCGGTGGTCAACCTCGGCATCGGCCAGCCCACGCTGGTGGCCAACCACATTCCGAAAGAGCGCGAGGTGCTGCTGCACAGCGAAAACGGCCTCTTGGGCATGGGCCCGGCGCCGGCTGCGGGCCAGGAGGACTACGACCTCATCAACGCCGGCAAGCAGCCGGTCACGCTGCTGCCCGGCGGCTCCTACTTCCACCACACCGACAGCTTCGCGATGATGCGCGGCGGCCACCTGGACATCTGCGTGCTGGGCGCCTTCCAGGTCAGCGCTACGGGTGACCTGGCCAACTGGCATACCGGCGAGAAGGACGCGATCCCCGCCGTGGGCGGCGCCATGGACTTGGCGGTTGGTGCCAAGCAGACCTGGGTCATGATGGACCTGCTGACCAAACAGGGCGAGAGCAAGGTCGTGCAGGCCTGCAGCTATCCGCTGACCGGCATTGCCTGCGTCAAGCGCGTCTACACCGATGTCTGCACGCTGGACTGTACGCCGCAGGGGCTCAAGCTCGTCGACCTGGTCGACGGGCTCACACACGCCGAACTCGAGAAAATGATCGGCCTGCCGATCGCGAAATGAACAAGGAACCAACATGAACCAGGCCTTCATCTGCGATGCCATCCGTACCCCTTTCGGCCGTTACGGCGGCGTGCTCTCAAGCGTGCGCACCGACGACCTGGGCGCCATCCCGATCGCCGCACTGATGGCGCGCAACCCGAAAGTGGATTGGGCGGCCCTGACCGACCTGATCTACGGTTGTGTCAACCAGGCCGGCGAAGACAACCGCAATGTGGGCCGCATGGCCGCGCTGCTGGCGGGCCTGCCGCCCGAAGTGCCGGCCTCCACCGTGAACCGCCTCTGCGGTTCGGGGCTGGACGCGCTGGGCAGCGCCGCGCGTGCCATCAAGGCCGGTGAGGCCACGATGATGATCGCCGGCGGCGTGGAGAGCATGAGCCGCGCGCCTTTTGTGATGGGCAAGGCCGAAAGCGCCTTCAGCCGCAACGCCGAGATTTTCGACACCACCATCGGCTGGCGCTTTGTCAACAAGCTCATGAAGCAGAAGTACGGCACCGACTCCATGCCCGAGACGGCCGAGAACGTGGCTGACGCGTACAAGATCAACCGCGAAGACCAGGACAGGATGGCCCTGGCCTCGCAGCTCAAGGCCGTGGCCGCGCAGAAGGCCGGCTATTTTGACGCCGAGATTACCCCCGTGACCATTGCGCAGAAGAAGGGCGATGCCATCGTCGTGAGCAAGGACGAGCACCCGCGCGAGACCTCGCTGGAGGCCCTGGCCAAGCTCAAACCCATCGTGCGCGAAGGTGGCACGGTGACGGCAGGCAACGCCTCGGGTGTCAACGACGGCGCCTGCGCGATCCTGCTGGCGTCTGAAGAAGCCGCCAGGAAGCATGGTCTGACGCCGCGTGCCCGCATCGTGGGCATGGCCACCGCCGGTGTGGCCCCGCGCATCATGGGCATCGGCCCCGCGCCCGCCACGCAGAAGGTGCTGGCACTCACGGGCCTGACGATGGCGCAGATGGACGTGATCGAGCTCAACGAGGCCTTTGCCGCCCAGGGCCTGGCCGTGCTGCGCCAGCTGGGCGTGCGCGACGACGATCCCCGCGTCAACCCCAATGGCGGTGCCATCGCCCTGGGCCACCCCCTGGGCGCTTCGGGCGCACGTCTGGCCACGACCGCTTTGAACCAATTGCACAAGACCGGCGGCCGTTACGCCCTGTGCACCATGTGCATCGGTGTGGGGCAGGGCATTGCGGTGATCATCGAGCGCGTCTGAGTCGGGGCTAACCCTGATGCGAGCCGGGCTTTGCCCGGCTTTTTTTCGCCCATCGGAAAACTGATTTTCCCAGGCCGCCTTGTCCTCGGACCGTCTTTGCTCAACACTGCGGGATTCAGGATGCGACGCATCCACTACGCATGAACGAGGAGACTTTTTGATGAGCAAGAAAATCGGCTGGATCGGCCTGGGACGTATGGGCGAGGCGATGGTGACCAAGCTGCTGAAGGCCGGCCATGCCGTCCACGTCTGGAACCGCACCGCCTCCAAGGCCGCGCACCTGGCCGAGTACGGCGCCAAGATCGAAACGAACAAGATCGACCTGGCCGGCTGCGACATCGTCTTCACCATGGTCTCCACCACCGACGACCTCAAGGAAGTGCTGTTCAGTGCCGGTGGCCTCGTGACCGGTGCCAAGAAGCCGAAGATCGTGGTGGACAGCTCCTCCATCTCCCAGGAAGGCTCGGCCGAGATCCGCGAGAAGCTCGAAGGCATGGGTGTGGGCTATCTGTGCACCCCGGTCTCGGGCAATGCCAAGGTGGCCAAGGCCGGCAAGCTGCTCACGGTGTCGTCCGGCCCCAAGGCGCTGTACGAGCAGGTCGAGCCCTATCTGCAGGCCATGGCGCGCAAGGTCATGTGGGTGGGCGAGGGCGAGCTGGCCCGCATCTGGAAGATCGCGCACAACACCATGTTCGGCGTGATCATCCAGAACCTCTGCGAGATCACCGTGCTGGCCGAGAAAGCCGGCATCCCGCGCAACGTCTTCCTGGAAAGCATCAACGATTCGGTGCTGGGTTCCATGTACACGCGCTACAAGACGCCCGTGCTGAGCAACCTGAACTTCGACCAGGTCACCTTCACCCCGAAGCTCCTGCTCAAGGACATGGACCTGGGCATGAGCGCGGCCAAGGCCCATGGCGTGCCCATGCCCTCGGCGGCAGCCACACGCGAGTCGATCGCCCGCATGGTGGGCCACGGCCATGACAACGTGGACTTTGCCATCCTCTTGCAGGAGACGGCGAACGACGCCGGCCTGCAGATCAAGCCGCTGAACCTGCAGATTCCTGACGGCCTGAGCAGTTAAGCCATGTGTGCAGCGCGCACCCTGATCCGCGGCGCCACCGTCATCACCATGGACGCGCAGGGCGATCTGCCGCGTGCCGATGTGCTGGTGACGGGCGACCGCATCACGGAGATCGCGCCCACGATCCAGGCCGACGACGCGCAGGTGGTGGACGCCACCGGCTACATCGTCATCCCCGGCCTGGTCAACGCGCACATGCACACCTGGCAGACGGCCTTGCGCGGCCTGGCCGCCAACTGGACGCTGCTGGAGTATTTCAAGAACATGCACGCGGGCCTGGCCACGGTGTTCGAGCCGCAGGACCTGCACATTGCCACGCTGGTGGGGGCGCTCAACCAGCTCAACTGCGGCACCACCACCCTGGGTGACTGGTGCCACAACAACAAGACCCCGGCGCACAACGACGCGGCGGTGCAAGGGCTGCTGGATAGCGGCATCCGCGCGGCCTTTTTCCATGGCACCCCCAAGCCCGATCCCAAACCGGGTGAGCGCCCCTTCTGGGAAGTACCGCACCCGCGTGCCGAAGTCGAACGCCTGCTGAAAAAGCACCAGGGTCATGCGCTGCTCAGCGTGCACGCCGCGGTGCTGGGCCCGCACTACTCCACGCTGGACGTGGCCCTGCACGACTTCCGCATGGTGAAGGAGCTGGGCATCATCGGCTCCCTGCACCAGGGCGGCGGCGCAGCACGCACCCCGGACGGTTGGGAAAGACTCGAAGCCGAGGGCCTGCTGGGCCCGCAGATCAACATCGTGCACGGCCATGCGCTCAGCGACGAGCAACTCAAGCGCTTCTGCGAACTCGGCATGAGCTTCTCCGCCGCGGCCGAGAACGAGATGACACAAGGTCACGGTCACCCCATCACCGGTCGCCTGCGTGCCCTGGGCAAGGCGCCTTCGCTGGGGGTGGACCTGGAGAGCGTGCTCAGCGGCGACATGCTGACGCAGGCGCGTGTGGCCTTAGGGATGCAACGCAGCCTGGACAACGTGGCCTACCGTGAAGTGCACGGCACCATTCCGCCCACCTCCACCATCACCACGCGCGAAGCCCTGTCCTGGGTCACGGTGGAAGGCGCACGCATGCTGGGCCAGCTCGACCGCATCGGCACGCTGGCCGCGGGCAAGCAGGCCGACCTGGTGCTGATCCGCGCCGACGACCTGAACATGCAGCCCGTGCACGACCCCGTGAGCACGGTGGTGATGCAGACCACGCTGGCCAATATCGACAGCGTGATGGTGGCCGGGCGCTGGAAGAAGCGTCATGGAAAACTGGTCGATGTGGACCTGGCTCCGAAGCTTGCCGCGCTGCAGGCTTCGGGCCGCAAGATCACGACGGCGTTGGGATTGTCGCGATAAGAAGAAAACAAGCTGCCTACGCCTGAAGGCCGAGGGCAGCGGTGAGTGTTCGAGCCATACCTATTAAAGGAGACAGACATGAAACGCGTTCTTATTTCTGCAGCGCTGCTGCTGAGTGCCGGCTTGGCGCTCGCGCAGGGCTATCCGAGCAAGCCGATCCGCATCGTGGTGCCCTTCACGCCCGGCAGTGCCACGGACATCATGGCGCGCATCGTGGGCGAGAAGCTGGGCACGGCCTGGGGCCAGACCGTGATCGTCGAGAACAAACCCGGTGCGGGCGGCACGGTCGGCTCGGCCTTTGTGGCCAAGAGCGAGCCTGATGGCTACACCCTGCTGGTGGTGTCCACCGGCCACGTGGTGAACCCGGTGCTCTATCCGGGCCTGAGCTACGACACCGTGGGCGACTTTGCCGGCGTCACGCCGCTGGCCTCGCTGCCCAATGTGCTGGTGGTCGGCGCGGGCAGCCCCATCAAGAACGTGCAGGATCTGATCGCCGCCGCCAAGGCCAATCCCGGCAAGCTCAACTACGCCTCGGCCGGTACCGGCAGCGCCACCCACGTGAATGCGGAGAAATTCCGCGCCGTCACGGGCCTGCAGGCCACCCACATCCCCTTCAAGGGCACACCCGAGACCATCACCGAGACGGTGGCCGGTCGTGTCGACTTCATGTTCACGCCCGTGCTCTCCTCCATCCCGATGATCCGCGACAACCGCATGCGCGCCCTGGCGGTCAGCACGGCGCAGCGCTCCTCGGCCCTGCCGGACGTGCCCACGGTGTCCGAAGCCGGCGTGCCCGGCTTCGTATTCGACTTCTGGATCGGCCTGCTGGCGCCGGCCAAGACGCCGCGTGACGTGATCAACAAGCTCAACCAGGAGGTCAGCAAGGCCCTGGCGCAGCCCGATGTGAAAGAGCGCATGGCCAAGCTGGGTGGCGAACCGATGCCGATGAGCCCCGAGCGCTTTGACGCCTTCATCCGCGAAGAACACACGACCCTGAGCGTGATCATGAAGGACGCGCCCAAGTAAGCGTGGCCCTGGCCGCCTGCAGCCACCTGTGCCCAGACGCACAGGTGGCATTCTGAATCCTTGCGGAGACCCGTGTCCATGCAGCCCTTGCGCGTCAACATCTTCAACACCTCCAGCAACCTGCCGCTGCTTGCGGCGCAGGAGGCCGGTTTTTTTGCGCGGCGCGGCCTGGCGCTGGAGATCCAGCACACGCCGAACTCCGATGCACAGCGCGCCGGCCTGGCCGCGGGCAGCTTCGACATCGCCCACGCCGCGGTGGACAACGCCGTGGCCATGGTGGAGGCGGGGCAGGATGTGGTCATCGTGCTGGGCGGGGACGCCGGCATGAACGAGTTCATGGTGCGACCGGAGATCAAGACCATGACCGAGCTGCGCGGCAAGGTGCTGGCTGTTGATGCGCCCAACACGGCCTTTGCCCTGGTGGCCAAGAAGATCCTCAAGAACCACGGCCTGCTGGAAGGGCGCGACTACACCGTGCGCCTGGCCGGCGGTACCGGCCCGCGTGCGGCCGCCATGGTGGCCGACCCGCAGCTGGCCGCCGGCATGATCAACCCGCCTTTTTCCTTCACGGTGCGCCAGCAGGGCCTCAAGAGCCTGGGCAACCAGTACGCCCTGCTCGGGCCCTACCAGGCCACGGGTGCTTTTGTGTTGCGCGACTGGGCGAGAACCCATGCGGGCCTGCTGCAGGACTATCTGGCGGCCTACATCGAAGGCCAGCGTCTGGTCATGAACCCGGCCCAACGTACGTCGATGATCGATCTGCTGGTGCGCAGCTTCAAGCTGGACGCCGTGGCCGCTGCCGGCACCTATGAGGCGCTGCTCACGCCGGGCGCCGGTCTCGCGCCGGATGCCCGCTTCAATACCGAAGGTTTCCGGACCGTGTTGGCTATCCGTGCCGAGATGGAAGGCATGTGGGGCGGCACACCACCGGCGCCGGCCAAGTACATGGACCTGTCCTTTTACGACCAGGCCATGCAGAAGTGTTCCTAACAAGAGGAGATCCATCATGAAACGTTTCGCCCTGACCGTCCTGTCCGCGCTGGCCCTGAGCTCCGCCCTCGCGCAAGGCTATCCGACCAAGCCCATCAAGTTCGTCGTGCCCTTCACCGCGGGCAGCGCCACCGACATCGTGGCGCGCACCGTGGGCGAGTCCATGAGCCGCAGCATGGGCCAGCCCATCGTCATCGAGAACAAGCTCGGCGCCGGCGGCACCATCGCCGCCGCCCAGGTGGCCAAGAGCGAGGCCGACGGCTACACCATCCTCGTGCATTCCTCGGCGCATGCGCTGAACCCGGCGCTTTACCCCAACCCGGGTTACGACACGCTCAAGGACCTGACCGGCGTGACCACGCTGGCGGCCATTCCCAATGTGCTGGTGGCGCACCCGAACAAGGGCTGGAAGACCCAGGCCGAGCTGATCGCCGCGGTCAAGGCCAGCCCGGGCAAGTTCAACTATGCCTCGGCCGGCATCGGCAGCGGCACGCACATGAACGCCGAGATCTTCCGTCTGCAGGCCGGCATCGACGCGCTGCACGTGCCCTACAAAGGCACGCCCGACGCGATGAACAACGTCATCGGCGGCTCCAACGACTGGTTCTTTGCGCCCCTGGCCTCGGCCCTGCCGTTGATCCGCGACAACCGCCTGCAGGCCCTGTCGGTCAGCACCAAGATGCGCGCCTCCACGCTGCCGGACGTTCCCACCAGCATCGAAGCCGGTCTGCCCGCTTCCGACTACACCCTGTGGGTCGGAATGATCGTGCCCGCGGCCACCCCGGCGGCCGTGATCAAGAAGCTCAACGAAGAGGCCCTCAAGGCCTTGAGCAGTCCTGAGTTGAAAGAGCGCATGGCCAAGCTGGGTGCCGACCCCTTCCCCTTGAGCCCCGAGGCATTCAATGCCTATATCCGGAGCGAGATGGAGGTGGCCGCACGCATCGTCAAGGCGGCCAACCTGAAGGCGCAGTGAGGCGGACCTCCCCATGAAGATCCATTTCACCGGCATCGGCAAGATGGGCCTGCCCATGGCCGGCCACCTGGCCGCTGCCGGGCATGCCCTGACCGTCAGCGACCCTTGCGACGAACGTTGCGAGCTGGCGCAGGAGCAGGGCCTGGTCGTGGCCGGCGATGCATCGGCTGCCATGGCGCAGGCCGACGCCATCTTTTCCTCGCTGCCGCACGACGCGGCCTTGCGCGCGGTCGCCGCCCAGGTGGTGTCCGCCGCCCGGCCCGGCACGGTCTATGTCGATACCAGCACCGTGTCGCTGCAGGCCTCGGCCGAGGCGGCCCAGGCGCTGGAGGGCAAAGGCCTGGCCTATCTGCGCACCGCCGTTTCGGGCAACAACAAGATGGCCGAGGCCGCACAGCTCACCGTGCTGGCTTCCGGTCCGAAGGTCGCCTACGAGCAGATGCTGCCGCTGCTGCAGACCTTGGGCCCCAACCACTTCTATCTGGGTGAGGCCGAGCAGGCGCGCCTGATGAAGCTGGTCGTCAACCTCATGATCGCGCAGACCAGCGCCATGCTGGCCGAGGCGCTGACCCTGGGCCGCAAGGGCGGCCTGGACTGGCAGGCCATGTGGCAGGTGCTGAGTGCCAGCGCCGTGGCCTCGCCCATCGTCAAGGCCAAGTCCGAGCAGCTGAGCCGGCGTGACTTCACGCCCACCTTCACGGTGGAGCAGATGATCAAGGACCTGGACCTGATCCTGGCCGCTGGTGCCGCCAGCAACGTGCCCCTGATGCAGACGGCCATGACCCAAAAGCTCATGCACGCCGCCGTGGTGCAGGGCAATGGCCTGGACGATTACGCGGCCATCATCAAGGTGCTGGAGCGCGGTGCGGGGCTGAACCCCAAGCTGTAATCTAGAGCGGTCGATTTCCCTGGAGCGTTTCGTGAACCCTTTTGTCTACACCGCCCAAGCCGCACGCGTCGTCTTCGGCGCGGGCTCCCTCTCCCAGCTGGCCAAGGAGATCGATGCCCTGGGCTGCAAGCGCGCGCTGGTGCTGTCTACGCCCGAGCAGCGGGCTTCGGCCGAGATGGTGGCGGATCTGCTGGGTGCGCGTGCGGCCGGTGTGTTCGACCGTGCGGTCATGCACGTCCCCATCGAGACCGCGCGTGAAGCGCGCGAAGTGGCGAAGCAGCTCGGTGCCGATTGCGCCGTGGCCATCGGCGGCGGCTCCACCACGGGCCTGGGCAAGGCCATTGCGCTCGATTCGGGCCTGCCGATCCTGGCCATCCCCACCACCTATGCCGGTTCGGAGATGACCCCCATCTACGGTATCACCGAGGCCGGTCTCAAGAAGACCGGGCGCGACCTGCGCGTGCTGCCGCGCACCGTGATCTACGACCCCGAACTCACGCTGAGCCTGCCCGTGGGCTTGAGTGTCACCAGCGGCATCAACGCCATTGCCCATGCGGCCGAAGGCCTGTACGCGGTGGACAGCAACCCCATCATGGACCTGATGGCCGAGGAGGGCATCGCCGCCCTGGGCCGCGCCTTGCCGGCCATCGTGAAGGATGCACGCGACATGGGCGCGCGTGCCGACGCGCTGTACGGCGCCTGGCTGTGCGGCACCGTGCTGGGCCACGTGGGCATGGCGCTGCACCACAAGCTCTGCCACACCCTGGGCGGCAGCTTCAACCTGCCGCATGCCGAAACCCACACCATCGTGCTGCCGCACGCGCTGGCCTACAACAGCCAGCACGCGCCGCAGGCCATGGCGCGCATCCGGCGCGCGCTCGGCGGCGCCAGTGCTGCGCAGGCGGTCTACGACCTGGCGAAAAAAAATGGCGCACCCGTGGCGCTCCAGGACATCGGCATGAAGGCCGCCGACCTGGACCAGGCCTGCGAGATCGCGTTGCAGAACCAGTACCCCAACCCGCGCCCCCTGGAGCGCACGGCCCTGCGCCAGCTCTTCCAGAATGCTTTTGAGGGCCTTCGTCCGACGGCCTGATCTGGCTCAGGCATCTGGGAAGAACGGTCAGAACCGGGCGATCGACCAGAAACCGGCCGCCATGGCCAGTCCATGCAGCAGGGTGGCGGCGATGGTCAGCACGATGGCCGGGCGCAGTGCCTGTGGCGTCCGGGCCGCTCGCCAGAACAGCACAAAAGCCAGCAGCGACAGGGGCCAGGACAGCAGCCCCCACAGGGCGGGCTCGGGTTGGTAGAGCAGCCAGACGCCGCCCGCCAGCCAGCCGTGGGCCAGTGTGCTGATCAGCAGGTAGGCCAGCGCGGCGCCGCGCGGGCCCAGCAGCACCGCCAGCGTGCGCTTGCCGACCTGTGCGTCCGATGGCGCATCGGGGACGCCGTTGATCAGCAGGATGTTGGTCACCAGCAGCGCGTAACTGACCGCCGTGACCGCGGGGATGATGAAAAGACTGCCGCGCTGCACGGCATCCGCGCCGATGACCACCAGGCCCCAGACCAGGGCCACCACGAATTCACCCATGCCGTGTTTCATCAAGGCCAGCGGTGGCGCCGAATAGGCCCAGGTCAGCAGCACGCCCGCCAGTCCCAGCACGATCACCCAGCCCGTGCTCTTGACCGCCAGCAGCAGGCCGAAAGCGCACAGAAGAAAAGCCAGAAGGTAATAGAGCTCGCGGGTTTGCTGCGGGCTGATGACCCGGTTCTGGATCAGGCGCGAGCCACCGGTGTAGGGATGGATGCCGCCGGTGTTGGCCGCGTCTGCACCATTCAGGGCGTCGTGGTAATCATTCAGTACATTGCCGGCGGCGTGGGCCAGACAGGCCAGCAGGAGCGTGGCCAGGCCGGTCAGGACATGGGGGCCATGGCCGCAGGCGGCGGCAATCGCAATGCCCAGCAGCACGGCGACCACGGTGATGCTCAGGAAGCCGGGGCGGGTCATCCGTAGCAGGGTGCGCAGGGGGAGGGCGGGAGCAGGTGTCGACATGGGAGGGCCTTGCAAGAACAGATCAACCCAGGCCCGCAGTGTTCGGGTCGCTGTGAACGCCGGGCTGAAACAACCCGCATTCTGACAGGGTTATCTAGCAACTAAATTGCACACAATTAAATTGTGATCAATAATTCAACCCATGCCGAATACCAAGATTTCCTCCGACCAGGCACTGCAACTGGACAAACAGCTCTGTTTTGCGCTGTACTCCGCCTCGCACGCCATGTCCAAGGCCTACAAGCCGCACCTGGACGCGCTGGGCCTGACCTATCCGCAGTACGTGGCGATGCTGGTGCTGTGGGAGCGTGATGGTCTCACCGTCTCCGAGATCGGCGAGCGCCTCTACCTCGATTCGGGCACGCTCACGCCGCTGCTCAAGCGGCTGGAGAGCGCGGGCTATATCAGCCGCCTGCGTGATGCGGCCGACGAGCGTCGCGTCTTGATCCAGCTCACCGCCAGCGGTCGCAAGCTCAAGGCCCGGGCCGCGCCGATACCGGGCTGCATGCTCGAAGCGGCGCAGTGCTCGTTGAGTGAGCTCACCGCCCTGACCCGCCAGGTCCAGCAGTTGCGCGAGCGCCTGCAGGCCTGACTTCTTTTCTCTTTCAACCACCACCAGGAGCTCACCATGCCCACCGTACTCGACAAAGTTGTCTACACCGCCAAGGCCCACACCACCGGCGGCCGCGAAGGCCGTGCCACCACCGACGACGGCCTGCTCGACGTCAGGCTGTCCCCGCCCAAGGCCATGGGCGGCGCCGGCGGCGCGACCAACCCCGAACAGTTGTTCGCCGCCGGCTACTCGGCCTGTTTCATGGGCGCGGTCAAGCATGTGGCCGGCATGAAGAAGGTTGCCGTTCCGGCCGACGCTGCGATCGACGCTGAAGTCGACATCGGTCCGATCCCCCAGGGTTTCGGCATCGCCGTGCGCCTGGCCGTGAGCCTGCCCGGCCTGGACCGCGCCGTGGCGCAGGATCTGGTGGACACCGCCCACAAGGTCTGCCCCTACTCCAACGCCACGCGCGGCAACATCGTCGTCGATCTGCGCCTGGTCTGAGGTCATGAAAAAAGCCGCCGGGCTCCAGGAGCCCGGCGGCTTTTTCTTTGCGGTCGGGAACGATCAGCCCGGTTTGATCCCGGCCTTGATCACCACCTCTTTCCAGCGGGCCTGCTCCTTGGCGACGAAATCGCCGTACTCCTTGGGCGTGCCGCCGCCAGGCGTGGCGCTCTCGGCGTCGTGCTTGGCCATCACGTCAGGTGCCTTCATGGCCTTGGCGCATTCCTGCTGCAGCCGTGTGATGATCGCCTGCGGGGTGCCGGCGCGGGCGTGGATGCCATACCACTGCTCGGTTTCGAAACCCGGATAGAACTCGCTGACGGAGGGGACATCCGGCAGCACGGAGATGCGCTTGGGCGAGCCCACGCCGATGCAGCGGATCGCGCCGCTCTTGATGTGCGGCAGCAGTGCCGGCGTACCCGCCGAGAAGAAATCAACCCGGCCGGCCAGAAAGTCTGTCAGTGCCGGGCCGGTGCCGCGGTAAGGGATGTGGGTCATGAAGATCCCGGTTTTCAGCTTCAACGCCTCGACGGCCAGATGGCCTGCACTGGCGTTGCCGGCCGACGCGTAGTTGAGCTGGCCCGGCTTGGATTTGGCGTAGGCCACAAAGGACTTCAGGTCGGTCACGGGCACGTCCTTGTGCACGCAGAACAGGCTGGGGATGCGGTTGAGCAGGGTGACCGGCACGAAGTCCTTGTTCACGTCGTAGCCGGCGTCGGGGTAGATCAGCGGGTTGACCGCCATCAGGCCGATATGGCTCATGACGATGGTGTAGCCATCGGCCGGGGCGCGCATGAGTTCCTGCATGGCCGGCACCCCGCCGCCGCCGCCCTTGTTGTCGATGACGAAGTTGGCGCCGATCTGCTTGGTGAGTTCCGCCGCGATGCTGCGCGCCACGATGCTGGAGGTGCCGCCGGGTGCAAAGGGCACGATCCAGCGGATGGGCTTGTTGGGCCAGGCGCTCTGGGCCTGTGCTGCGACGCCGGAAGCAGCCAAACCGGCGGCGCCCATCAGCTTCAGATAGCCGCGGCGGTCCAGCTTGCTAAGGTCTTGGTTCATAGGTCTCTCTCTTTCGTACGTAAGCCTGTTTTATGTCGTAAATGCAGTGTCGGTGCAATCTGTAATAACACTAATGCTGACACAATGGCGCAGTACCCGGCCGGCGAGCCGGGCCGGGCATGAAGCGCAAAGGAGCTGATGATGGCAAAAATCTCGTGGTGTTCGGGTGTGGTGTCGGTGGCGCTGCTGGTCGTATTGACCGGTTGCACGGTGGACTTGCAGAACCGCCACGCCTCGCAGGAGGTCGCTCAGCTTTCCGTCGCACCCGGCTCGGTCTACCTGGGCTGGCGTGTGTTCCAGGACAAGTGTGCCGCTTGCCACGGAGCCGCCGCCACCGGCACAGCCAGCGCGCCTGACCTGCTGCCCCGCGTGCGCGCCATGGGTGAACGCCAATTCGTGAGCCTGGTGCTGCAGCGCTACGACCTGACCCAGCCGGCCACGCAAGCCCGTAGCGGGACGGCCGCGGGCGAGGCACAGGTCGAGGTCGTCATGCAGCGCAAGGAGGCCCCCCTCAACATGCCGGCCTGGCAGAGCGAGCCGCGCGTGAATGCGCACATCCTCGATCTGTACGCCTTCCTCTCGGCACGCGCCCAGGGCCGTCAGGGCGCGGAGCGGCCTACGCCCTGAGTCTGAGGCGCCAGATGTGCGGCCAGCAGCGCCGCGCAATCCTGCGGGTGCGTGCTGATCAGGAAGTGGCTGGCACCGGTCACCACGGCGGGCTGCGCCTGCGGCAGATGCGTGGCCAGCAGCTGCGTCATGGCCACCATGGCCGGGTTCGCCAGCTCGCCACGCACCAGCAGCACGGGCATGGCCAGCGGCGCCAGGTCGGCACCACTGAAGTCGTAGCCAAAGTCGGTGTGCCAGTCCAGCACATTGGCCGGCGCGCTCTGGCGGCAGTAATCCTGCACGGCGGGCGGCATGGCGGCAAAGGAGCCGGTCCCGCCCCAGAAATCGATGATGCGGCCGGGGGCGTCGTGCTCGGCGTGTGCCACGGCCTGCTCGAAGGCATGGCTCATGCGGCGCGTGGCGGTGTGCAGGTCGCCGTGGCCGTGGTGGTGTAACAAGGCCAAGGGGTTGGCTTCGAAGAGCGCCAGGCTGGCGACCTCGATCCGGCCGCCGAGTGCTTCAGCCAGTGCCACCGTGCCCCCAAAGGAATGCCCCACCAGATGGACGGGCCCCGGCACGCGCCGGGCCACGGCTTCCAGCACGCGCAGTTCGTGGGACATGTCGGCATCGCCAGCGCGGCGTGTTTCCGCGGTCTGGCCATATCCGCACAGGCTGGTGGCCACGAAGCGCCATTGCGGCGGCAACAGGCGCTGGATCGGTTTCCATGCGGCCGGCGTGCTGTAGGAGCCGGGTATGAAGAGCACGGTGGGCCCATGGCCGGATTCGGTGTAGTCGATGCCTGCTGCCGGCGTGCTGCTCATGGGCGGTGTCCCGAAGGGTGTGTGAGCCCATTGTGATGGACTCGCGCTCCCAGGAAAAGCCCGGCGCAGCAGGCACACAGGGGCCGAGCGCGGTCCGGTCCACAGTCGTTTTCCTGGGCACGGGATGCCCGCGCCTTATTCGAGCTGGATACCCGCGCTCTTGACTACCATGCCCAGGCGCTCGATCTCGGAGGCGATGAACTTGTCGAACTCGGCCGGTGTGTTCGGGGCCGGTGTCACACCCTGGGCGCCGAGCGACTTGACCACCTCGGGAGTACGCAGGATGCGCCCGACTTCGGCGGAGATCTGCTCCACGATGGGGTTGGGTGTCTTCGCGGGGGCGACCATTCCGTACCAGTGGTCATAGACCACGCCGGGCACGAAGTCCGAGATCACCGGCACCTCTGGCATGAGCGACGCGCGCTGCGCCGTGCTCACGGCCAGGGGCAGCAGCTTGCCGTCCTTGATGAAAGGCAGGGTCAGGCCCAGCGGTGACCAGTAGTAGGCCGAGCGGCCGGCCGTGGTGTCGATCAGCGCGTCCGTGGTGCCCTTGTAGGGCACGTGCACGATGTCCAGTTTGGCCATGGCCTTGAACATCTCACCGTTGAAGTGCGTACCGCTGCCCACGCCGGCCGAGGCGAAGTTGAGCTGGCCGGGTTTGGCGCGGATCATGGCCAGCAGCTCGGGCGCGGTCTTCACGCCCAGCGAGGGTGCCACCACCAGCACATTGGGCACGCTGGTGCCGAAGCTCACGCCGCGGAAATCCTTCAAGGTGTCGTAAGGCAGCTTCTTGTACAGCGTGGGGTTGATGGCGTGCGAGGCCGAGGTGAAGAGCAGGGTGTGGCCGTCGGCGTCGGCCTGGGTCACCAGGCGGCTGCCGATAGTGCCGCCCGCGCCGGGCCGGTTGTCGATGATCACGGGCTGGCCCCAGGCGGCCTGCAGGCCGCGGCCGATCTCACGCGCCACGATGTCTACCTGGCTACCGCCCACGAAGGGCACCACGATACGGATGGGTTTGCTGGGGAATTTGTCCTGGGCCTGTACCTGCGGGCCAGTGGCCAGCAGGGCGAGGGTCAACACTTGCACGATTCGTAGCAGCATATGAGTCTCCTTGGTATGGTTTTTATCGAGGGGAAAAATGGGTTCAGGCCAGCGCGGCCATACCGGCGCGCGCCACCTGGGCGTCCTGGCTCGAGAGCACGCCCGAGACGCCGATGCCGCCGACGATCTGCCCGCCCACTACGAGCGGGAAGCCGCCTTCGAGCGGGGTGATCCCGGGCACAGCCAGAAAACGCAGGCCTTCGCCGCCGGCGGCGATGCCGTCCTGGAACATCTTGGTCGGGCGGCGGAAGTTCACCGCCGTGAGTGCCTTGCCCGTGGCGATGGACAGGCTGGAATGCTGGGTCTGGTCGCGCTTGAGTGCGAGCACCACGTCACCACTCGAATCGGCGATCACGATGGCCACCGGCCAGTGCTGTCGTTCGGCCTCGGCTTCGGCCGCCTGCAGGATGGCCTTGGCCTGCTTCAGCGTGAGCGGCGGGCCGTAGGGCAGGGGGGCGTCGAGGGCGGGTTGGTCAGCCGGGCTCTGCTGGCCCGTTCCTTGGCTCATGCGGTGTCTCCTTCTTGGGGTGAAGGGGCATGATAGGAACGATGCGCGCGATGGGGTAATACCGATTTGCGAGAGCCGCTATAAGCCCAGCTTATGGGCCAGGTGGCCGGGACAGGGCGGAGGGGCACGAAGGGACGCTGGCGCACAGACGGGCTCCGGCGGGCCGAAATAGCATTCCCCGAGCGCTCATGTTCTTGCGCGTCCGCAGAGGGAGGAAATTCGATGCAACACGAAAATACACTGTATGAAGTCCTGGGGCTGAGTCCGCGCGCCAGTACGGAAGTGATCCGGGCCGCCTATCGCTGCCTGGCCCAGCACCATCACCCTGACAAGAACGCCGGTGCCGCCGTCGCCAATGACAGACAGGCGATGATCAACCGCGCCTACGCTGTCCTGTCGGATCCGCACCAGCGTGATGTCTATGACCTGAGAATCGGGCTGAACCACAGCTTCTTCGAGCGACGTGGTCTGCCGGGTGAGACCCACCGGCCCGGCACTTCGGTGACTGCAGGCCACACCCTGTCGAGGCCGTTCGTGTTTCGCCCGCTGTGACGGACGCGGGCGTGGCCCAGCGGTGCAGGCCCGGTTGAAGGAAACCGGGCCGGTCGGCCGTTCAGGATCGGCCCATCACCCGCGCGAAAATTTCGAGGGCTCGGCTGGTTTCGCTTCCGCGCCAGGCCACGATCTGGTCCGGGCGGATCAACACCAGGGGTGCCTCATAGAGGGCAAGAAGTTCGGCCGCCGTGTGTCGCACCACCTTCAAATCCAGTCCGGCTTGCTGCGCTGCGTGCTCGAACCCGCTGGCATCTGGCGCATGCTCGCCCAGCACCAGCAGCGTCCATTCGAAGTTGAACGTGTCGTAGAGTGAGCGCCCGTCCGCCAGCCAGGCGTGCGGCGGCCGCCCGCCCGGGCAGGCGCTGGGCACGTAGGTGTTCGGTGCATCGGGTGGCGCAGACGTGCCGTCCGCCACGATGATGGGGCTGCCGTCGTAACGGCCGCCGAAGGTCACGCCCGGGATGTTGAACTCGCGGCGCACATGGCCGTTCAGGTAGTCCGAGGCGGCGGCCCTGGCCAAGGCGCCGGCAGGGCTGTCTTCCTCGAGTTCGGGTGCCGCGTCGTACAGGCCGATCGAATCCGCAAACTGGCGCGCGTAGCCGGTGTTGCGCATCGCCAGGGGCCGGCGTTCGCGTTCGTAGCTGTCCAGCAGGTCGGCGCTGGCCTGGCCCTTGAGCACAGCGGCCAGTTTCCAGCCCAGGTTGACGGCGTCTTCGACCGCGGTGTTGTAGCCCAGGCCGCCCGTGGGCGTGAACAGGTGCACCGCATCGCCGCCCAGCAGGACGCGACCGCGCTGGAAGGACTCGGCCACCAGGGCGTGGCCAGCCAGCCAGGTGGCCATGGACAGGATCTCGATCTCGATGGCCTGCCCGTAGGCCAGCGAGAACAGGCGCCGCGCATCGGCCTCGGTCAGCGCTTCGGTGGCGTCGTCATCGGCCATCTGGATGTGGAAGGCGAATTCGCTGACGCCGTCGACCGACATGATGAAGGCGCGCAGCTGCGGGTTGACCACCACGTACATCCAGGCCCGGTCGTTGGCGTTGCGGGCGTAGAAGTCGGGGGCCTTCAGGTACACCGCGAGCATCTTGCCGCCCATGAACTTGCGCTTGAAGCCGGTGTCCCCGCCCCAGGCAATGCCCAGCTGCTTGCGTACGAAGCTGCGTGCACCGTCGGCGCCCACGAGGTAGGCCGCCTGCACGGCGATCGGCTCGCCGCCATCGACGGCCTGCACCACGGCCTCGACGTGGGGGCCGGTGTCGGCGAACGACTTCAGCAAGCAGCCGTAGCGCACGTCCACCGAGGGCAGCCGCTGCGCGTGCTCGCGCAGCTTCACTTCCACGAACTTCTGCGAGACGCGGTGCGGCAGCTCGGCGGCGCTCCACGAACCGGACATGGCCTTGATGGCCTGCGGCGCAGCCGCTGCGGTGGGCAGGCGCAGGCGGGCCAGTTCGGTGCCGGCAAAACGGGTCAGGTAGGCGATGTCGGTGGGGTGGTCCGGCGGCAGGCCCATGCTGCGGATCTCCTGCGCGAAACCCAGGCGCCGGAAGTGCTCCATGGTGCGGGCCTGCGTGGCATTGGCCTGCGGGTTGAAGGTGGTGCCCGGCTTGGGGTCGACCAGCAGGCAGCGGATGTTGCGCCGCCCCAGCTCGTTGGCCAGCATCAGGCCGCAGGGGCCGCCGCCGGCGATGAGCACGTCGGTTTGTCGTGTGGTGGCCATCAGCTCAGTTGACGCCGAAGCGCCCGGTCCATTTCTGTTCGTAGTTCATCTTCACGAAATGCTCGGCCATGAAGTCGATGAAGGTGCGGACCTTGGCCGAGAGGTGCTTGCGGCTGGGGTAGGCCAGGTTGACGGTCAGGCGCGGCAGGTCCCACTCGTCCAGCACGGGCACCAGGCGGCCGGCCACCATGTCGTCGTAGACGATGTAGGTGGGCTGCACCAGGATGCCCATGCCGTCGAGCGCGGCGGCGCGCAGGATCTGGCCGTCGTTGGATTCGAGCAGGCCCTTGACCTGCAGCGCGGTGGTCTGCTCATCGCGGGTGAAGCGCAGCTCGCCGGGGTTGTTGGCGTAGGTGTAGATCAGCAGCTTGTGCTGCGCCAGCTCTTCCAGCGTCCTGGGCCGGCCGTGGCGGGCCAGGTAGCGCGGGGCGGCGACCAGGATGCGGCGCGTCTGCGCCAGTCGGCGCACGGTGATGTTGGAGTCGGGCTCGAACTCGCGCGTGCGGATGGCCACGTCGATGTTGTTGTCGATGATGTCCAGGTAGCGGTTGGCCGCTTCCACGTGCACGGTGACGTTCGGGTAGCGCTCGGTATAGGCGCGCAGCAAGGGCGCGATGTGCTGCATGGAAAAGGACAGCGAGGCGCTGATGCGCAGCATGCCCGTGGGGTTGAGCGTGTGCGCGTTCACCACGTCCTCGGCATCCTTCAGGTCCGCCAGCAGGGTTTTGGCGCGGCTGAAGAATTCCTGGCCGGTATCGGTCAGGAAAAGACGGCGGGTGTTGCGTTCCACCAGCCGGGCACCCAGCCGGTCTTCCAGTGCCTGCAGGTGGCGACTGGCGGCCGCGTTCGAGAGGCCCAGCGCCTCGGCGGCACGGCTCAGGCTGCCTGTTTCGGCCACCTGGACGAACAGCTCAATTTCGGCAAAACGGTCCAAACCGGTCTCCAGTTTTTTCGCTGCGCGGAAAAGTCATTTGCGGCAGCGCTCTTTCCCAAATTGTCGCGGACTTTTACAGTCGCACAGCTAAGCAAGAACCCGCAGGAGACCCCCGGTATGCGCAACCTCAACGAGGACACCATCACCCAGGCCGTGATCGAACGTTTTTCCAGGACGCCCGATCCGCGCCTGAAGGAGATCATGACCAGCCTGGTGCAGCATCTGCACGCCTTTGCGCGCGAGGTGCGGCTGACCGAGGAGGAATGGTTCAAAGGTATCCAGTACCTGACCGATACCGGCCACATGTGCAGCGCCACCCGCCAGGAGTTCATCCTCTTGTCCGACACCCTGGGCCTGTCCATGCTGACGGTGGCCATGAACAACGACAAGCCGGCCGGCTGCACCGAACCCACGGTGTTCGGCCCTTTCTTCCTGGAACAGGCCCCCGAATACCAGCTGGGAGATGACGTGGCCAACGGCGCCAAGGGCGAGCCCTGCCTGGTGAGCGGTACCGTCAAGGGCCTGGGTGGCGAGCCGATTCCGAATGCGCTGATCAACGTCTGGCAGGCCGACGCCGACGGCAACTACGACGTGCAGTACGAGCACCTGGCCCATCCGCAGGCACGCGGCATCCTGCACGCAGACGCGCAGGGGCGTTTCCATTTCAAGACCATCCTGGCCGAGGCCTATCCCATCCCCAGCGACGGTCCGGTCGGTGCCATGCTCAAGGCCACCAACAACCACCCCTGGCGACCGGCCCATCTGCATTTCATGATCGAGGCGCCGGGTTACGAACGCCTGATCACCCATGTGTTCCGCGACCATGACCAGTACCTCGACTCCGACGTCGTGTTCGGCGTGCGCTCCACGCTGATCGCGGACTGGGTCAAGCAGGCAGACGGCACCTACAGCCTGACCTACGACTTCGTGCTCAACCCCGACAAGTGAGAGATGGCCGCAGAGCCATACAGACCCACCACCAACCCGAGGAGACAAAATGCAAAAGCGACAGATCATCAAGTCCGCGCTGTGCGCGGTACTGGCGGCCACCGGCGTCATGGCCGCCCAGGCCCAGCAGACCTTCAAGCTGACCATCGCGTCCAGCCACCCGCCGGCCATTCCCTGGGTGGGCCTGATGAGCACGGTCTTCGTGCCCGAGGTCAACAAGCGCGTGGCCGAGCTCAACAAGGGCTACAAGATCGAGTGGCGCGAGGCCTACGGCGGCCAGCTCTACAAGGCCAACGCCACGCTGACCAGCGTGGAGCAGGGCGTGACCGACATCGGCTGGGTCTTCCATAACCTGGAGGCCGCCAAGATGCCGCTGGCGCAGTTCGGTACCGTGACGCCTTTCACGACCGACGACGTGCGCATCATCCTGGACGTGGTGAACAGCATGCATGAGACAGTGCCCGCGCTCAAGCGCGAGTGGGAGCGCAACAACGCCGTCTTCCTGGGCGCCACCGGCGTGGACAGCTACCACCTCTTCACCAAGCAGCCGATCAAGAGCTACGACGAACTCCGGGGCCGCAAGATCTCTGCGCCGGGTTCCATCGGCCTGTGGCTGCGCAACTCGGGCGCGGTGCCGGTGGACGGCTCGCTGACCAGCTACTACACCGACATCCAGTCGGGTGTGTCCGACGGCACCATCTCGATCGCCACCGGCATCCTGCCCAACAAGATCTACGAGGTGGCACCGCATATCACCAAGGTGAACATCGGCGCGCTCTATATCGGTGGCATGGCCATGAACAAGGACAGCTACGAGAAGCTGCCCAAGGAAGTCCAGCAGATCGTGCGCGACGCCGGCAAGCTCTATTCCCAGGAACTGGGCAAGGTGCTGATGCAGCGTTACGAGGGTGCGCTCAAGACCATGGTCGAGGCTGGCGCCAAGCAGTCCGTGCCGGTGACGCTCACCGAGTTCAGCGCAGCCGAGCGCGCCAAGTGGGTCAAGACCATGCCCAACCTGGCGGCCGACTGGGTCAAGAACAATGCCTCCAAGGGGCCGACCAAGGAAATCGTCACGACCTACATGAACGAGCTGCGCAAGCGTGGTGTCACGCCGGCCCGTGACTGGGACAAGGAACTCTGAACCTGGTTTCGACGGTTGCTCCCTGAAAACCCGCCACCACCCCAGCCGGGTGGTGGCGTGAAGGACCCCCCATGAGTTATGAAGCGAACACGGACCTGGAGTCCGCACCGCCACCGTCTGCGCCCGACAGCTGGTTCGGCCGCCTGGTCGACGGCCTGAATGCCGCTGGCTCGGTGCTGATCGGCGCCATCATGCTGCTGATGTGCGCCGACGTGTTGTTGCGCGACCTGGCCAACCGCCCGATCGACGGCGTGGCCGAGCTCGTTGCCACCAGCATCGTGATCATCGTCTTCCTTCAGTTGCCCTCCACTCTGCGGCATGGCCGCATGTCGCGCGCCGACCTGTTCATCGATCCCTTCATCTCGCGTCGTCCACGCGCCGGTCTGCGCTTGCGTGCGCTGTTCTCGCTGGCCGGCGTGTTTGCCTGTGGCGTGATCGCGTATGCCACCTGGAAGCCGCTGGCGCGGTCCTGGAGTGACAACGAATTCCTCGGGGTCGAGGGTCTGTTCACTTTCCCGACCTGGCCGATGCGCGCCGTGGTGCTGCTCGGTGCGTCGCTGGCGGCCATCCAGTACCTGTTGCTGGTCGTCGAAGACCTGAAGGAGTCAGCGCAATGAGTGCCGCCGGGCCGTCCCAAGGCGCGAGCGCCCCCATGGGGGGCAGCACAGTACACGGAGTGACCAGCGTGGGGGGCTTTTATGTCTGATCTCCAGGTCGGCTTGCTGGCCATCGTGCTGATGCTGGCCGGCATCTATTTCGGCATGCACATCGGGGTGGCGCTGATCGTCACGTCCTTCGTCAGTGTCGCGCTCATCAAGTCGCCTGACGTGGCGGCGCGTTTCGTGGCGGCCTCGGCCAACGACGCCATCCGCGACTACCTCTTTGGCGTGATCCCCCTGTTTGTGCTCATGGGCATGCTGGTGAGCGTGAGCGGGGTGGGGCGCGATACCTTCGACGTCTTCCAGTGGCTGATGCGGCGCGTGCGCGGCGGCCTGGGCCTGGCCACCGTCGGCGCCAATGCGGTGTTTGCCGCCATCACCGGCATCTCCATCGCCTCGGCCTCGGTCTTCACCAAGGTGGCCGTGCCCGAGATGATCCGCCACGGCTACACCCGGCGTTTTGCGGTCGGCGTGGTGGCCGGCTCCTCGGTGCTGGGCATGCTGATCCCGCCCTCGCTGCTGATGATCATCTACGGCGTGCTGGCCGAGGAATCGGTGGGGCGCATGTTCATTGCCGGCATCATCCCCGGCGTCGTGCTGGCCCTGGGTTTCGCGCTGCTGATCGTGGGCATGGCCTATCTGCGCCCGGGAATGATCATGGAGCAGGGCGCCGAGGCCGCGGTGCGCGAGGCGCACCACGAGACCTGGGGCAGCGCCGCCATCAAGTTCATCCCCATCCTCATCCTCATCACCCTGGTGCTGGGTGGCCTTTACGGCGGCCTGTTCACGCCGACCGAGGCCGGTGCGGTGGGGGCAGCCGGAGCGCTGGTGATCGCGCTGGTGCGCCGCCGCCTGGACTGGCGCAAGCTGTGGAACGTGCTGACCGAGACCGGTTATGTGTCGGTCTCGGTGCTCTTCCTCATCATCTCGGCCATGCTCTACAGCCGCATGCTGGCGCTTACCGGCATGCCGGCCGCGGTGACCGAGGGCATCACCAGCCTGGGGCTGGGGCCCTGGGGTTTCCTGGCCGCGTATGTGGGCATCGTCATCGCGCTGGGTTGCATCATCGACTCGGTCTCCATCATGCTGATCATGCTGCCCATCGTGCTGCCGATTGCGCGCGCCTTCGGCATGGACATCGTCTGGTTCGGCGTGATCACCGTGGTGGCGGTGGAGATCGGCCTGCTGACGCCGCCCTTCGGTGTCTCGGTCTACACCGTGAAATCGGCGCTGAACGACTCGCGCATCACGGTGCGCGACATCTTTGCCGGGTCTTTCCCTTTTGTGCTGATGATGGTCGCCGTGCTGGTGCTGCTGGTGATTTTCCCCAAGCTGTCCACCTGGCTGGCTTATATGTAATGGAGTAGATGAGATGCTGTTTGCCTTCATCCTGATCGACAAACCCGACCATGGCGACATGCGCCAGCGCGTGCGCCCCGTGCACAAGGACTACCTGGCTGCCGTGGCCGATCGCATGGCCTTTGCCGGCCCGTTCACGCACGACGATGGCCAGACCATGCTGGGCAGCCTGCTGGTGATCGACTTCCCCAGCCGTGACGCGGCGCACGCCTGGCTGGCCGAGGAGCCTTTCACGAAAGCCGGGCTCTACGCCAGCACCACCATCCACGCTTTCAAGAACCTGTGGCCGCAGAAGGCCGGGTTCCCGCCCGCTGCATGACCGGAGCCGGTTTGTGATCAAGCACATCGTCATGTGGAACGTGCGGGGCGACACGCCGGCCGAGAAGGCCCGGGGCATTGCCCGGCTGCAGCGCAGCTTCGAGAGCCTGCGTGGGCGCATCCCGGGCTTGCTGCACCTGGAGATCGGCGTAGACAGCAGCCGCATCGACTACGCCTGCGACGTGGTGCTGTATTCCGAGTTCGAAAGCCAGGCCGCGCTCGACGCCTATGGCACGCACCCCGAGCATCTGCGCGTGAAGAACGAGGTGGCCGACCTGCGCATTGCGCGCCACCAGGTCGATTACGCCGCGCCCTGAAGTTTCTTTTTTTGATTTCCGAGGAACACGATGAACAACTCTTTCAACGACGAACTGCTGATCCGCCAGATGGTGGAGCGCTGGGCCGTGTGGCGCGATGCTGGCGACTGGGAGCGCTTCGCCACCGTCTGGCACCCCGAGGGCGTGATGATGGCCACCTGGTTCCAGGGGCCGTTTGCAGAGTTCATCCGCGTGACGCAAGAGGGCTGGGCCAAGGGCGTGAGCATCCTGCACTTCCTGGGTGGTTCGGCTGTCGAGGTGGCGGGGGACCGCGCCATTGCCCAGACCAAGATGACGATCTCGCAACGTGGCATGGTCGAGGGCGAGAACGGCCCCGTGCTCTGCGATGTGGTCTGTACCGGCCGCTTCTACGACTTCGTGACGAAACACAACGGTGCGTGGAAGCTGATCCACCGCCAGCCCATCTACGAGAAGGACCGCATCGACCCGGTGGACTCCAGTGCCGTGCTCAAGCTAGACACGGCCGCGCTGGCGACCTTCCCCGAGGGCTACCGGCACCTGGCCTACATCCAGACGCGCATCGGCTACACCGTGAAGATGGACATGCCCATGCTCAAGGGGCCGGTGGTGGATGAGCTTTACAAGCGTGGCGCGCGCTGGCTGGCCGGCGGTCCGCTCGAACGCTGATTCCTGGTACCCGATCACGAGGAGACAAGCATGAACAAGAGACAGGCATCCGCTTTCAAGCGCCGTGACATCGTGCGCGCCTTGCCCGCCGCAGCCCTGTTGAGCCTGGCGCCCCTGGCCTGGGCGCAGGGCGTCTACCCGAACCGCGCCCTGCGCGTGATCGTGCCGCAGCCGCCGGGCGGCGGTTTCGATTTCGTGGCGCGCGCCCTGGGCGAGCGCCTGAGCAAGCAGATCGGCCAGAGTGTGGTGGTGGAGAACAAGCCCGGCTCGGGCACCCTGGTGGGCACGGACGCGGCCGCCAAGGCCGACCCCGATGGCTACACCCTGCTCATGGGCTCGGTCTCCAACATCGCGCTCAACATGGGCCTGTACGACAAGCTGTCCTACGACAGCCTGCGCGATTTCGAGCCTGTGGGCCTGGCCGTGAGCTACAGCTACACGCTGATGGCGCGCAAGGACCTGCCCTTCAACACGCTGCAGGACGTGGTGGCCTATGCCAAGGCCAACCCGGGCAAGCTGAACTACGCCTCGGCCGGCAACGGCTCGGGTCAGCACGTGCTGGCCGCGGCCCTGTGGCACCTGGCCGGCGTGAACGTGACGCACGTTCCCTACCGCGGTGCCCAGGCGGCCTACCAGGACCTGCTGGGCGGCCGCGTGGACCTGTTCTTCGATCTCTCGTCCACGGCCCGCGGGCAGGTGCAGGCCGGTACCGTCAAGGCCCTGGCGCTGTCCGGTGCCGAGCGCAACCCCATGCACCCGGAGGTGCCGACCATCCTGGAGAGCGGCGTGGCCCCGCTGGACCTGGAATCCTGGTTCGGTTATTTCGTGCCGAGCAAGACGCCAGCCGCCGTGCAGGAGCGCCTGCGCAGCGAACTGGCCAAGGTCATCGCGCAGCCCGAACTGCAGGAGACCTTCCGCAAGGCCGGCGGCAAGCCGCTGGCCCTGAACACCGAGCAGACCCGCGCGCTGGTCAGGCGCGACGTGGAGCGCTGGGCCAAGCTGGTGCGCGACATCGGCATCAAGGCCGACTGAAAGCAGACATACCGCCGTACGAACAAACCCACGCCGGCGCCATCCAGAGCGGCGCCGGATAATCATTTCTTTTCCGCAGGACACCTACACCATGAAAATCGACCAAGCCGCCCTCGACCAGCTCTTCTTCAACGCCCGCACGGCCAACGGCTTCCTCGACAAGCCGGTGCCGCTCGCGCTGCTGCAGGAGGCCTATGACATCGCCAAGATGGCGCCGACCTCCATGAACACGCAGCCCACGCGTTATGTGTTCCTGAACTCGCCCGAAGCCCGCGCACGCCTCAAGCCGGCGCTGAGCCCCGGCAACCTGGACAAGACCATGGCCGCCCCGGTGACCGTGATCGTCGCGACCGACACCAAGTTCTACGAGCACATGCCGCAGATCTGGCACGGTGCTGGCGCCAAGGAGAATTTCGAGGGCAATGCCACGCTGGCCACCAACACGGCCAACCGCAACGGCACGCTGGGCGGTGCCTACTTCATCATCGCCGCGCGTGCCGTGGGCCTGGACTGCGGTCCCATGAGCGGCTTCGACATCGCCAAGGTCAATGCCGAGTTCTTCCCCGATGGCCGCTACGCCACCAACTTCCTGATCAACCTGGGTTTTGCCGACCACAGCAAGGAATTCAAGCGCAATCCGCGCCTGTCCTTCGAACAGGCTTGTTCCGTGCTGTAAGCACGAAACAAGCTTTCAGCTGAACTGACGTTCACCCCTCCCAACCCTCCCCTGGAAGGGGAGGGCGAGGCCCGCTCCGGGGTCGCGGTCCGCGCCCTGTGGCGACATGAGGCCAACCCCTCCCAACCCTCCCCTTCCAGGGGAGGGCTTTCTCTGGGCTGCATCGCTGCAGGCCATGCCTGCACAACACCCGGCCGCTCCAGTCAGTGGATGGGGCGCGTCGCGCCGTTTAATCGATGAAAATTCCTGAGAGAAATTTTATCGATTAATATCCAGGCCCATGAACCCATGGAGCTCCTCAGCCCTTCTGCAGGCGCTTGGCATTCTTCAGGACGGAGGCGGAGGTTTTTCGGTAATGGTCGGTCAGGCAGCGCACCGCTTCGTCGGCCTTGCCTTCAATGGCGGCGTGAAACAGGGCGGTGTGCTCGGCATGCTCGTTGCGACTGCTGAAGTTCCGGGTCGCGGCAATCTGGCGGTAGCGGTAGGCCTCGTTCGTGAGCGAGGCACAGAAGTCGCGCAACCAGCGCGAGGGGCAATTGGCCAGCAGCTGCGCGTGAAATTCACGGTGCAGCGTTTCCCAGGCCGGGTTGGGCACGTAATGGCCGCTTGCCAGAGAGCGCGGCGTTCGCGACAGCTTGTGCAACAGCAGCACCAGCGCGTCTTCCCATTCGGGTGTGCGGCACTCGATCGACTGGCGCAGGCACAGGCTCTCGATGTCGCAGCGGGTCTGGGTCAGGACTTCAAGCTCGTCCCACTGCAGCGGTGCGACGCTGAAGCCGCGCTGATCACTGCGCGCCACCATGCCTTCGGCGGACAGCCGGTTCAAGGCTTCGCGCACCGGACTGGCCCCGACGCCATAACGCGAGCCCACGGCCTCCACCTTCAGCTTTTCTCCGGGCTTGAAGACACCGTGCAGGATGTCGGCACGCATGGCGTCGTAGACGGCGCTGGCGCGTGTGGTGCCGGAAGCGGCCGACAGCGTGGGCAGGGCGGGTTTTCTTGACATGTCGTTTTATCGATTAAGTGAATTTTAGGGGATGCACATGAGAAACATCACTCAGCACAACGTGACCGACGCCGTCAGAAAGAGTTTTGAGGCCATCGACGACACCCGGCTCAGATTCCTGATCGAGCGCCTGGTGACCGCGGTCCATGGCTATGCCAGGGACACCGGGCTGACCCATGAAGAGTGGCGGGCTGCGCTGGATTTCCTGAACCGGTCCGCGGCGATCAGCAACGCATCGCGCAGCGAGTTCACGCTCTTGTCGGATGTGCTGGGGCTGTCGTCCCTGGTGGACCTGCTGGCGGCATCGCCGGGCGCCACCGAGGGCAGCGTGCTGGGCCCCTTCCACAGCCGGGGCTCACCCTGGGTCGAGAGCGGCGCCAGCCTCATCAAGGACAACCCCGGCGAGCCCGTGCTGCTGCGTGGCCGGGTGACGGACACGCAAGGTGTGCCGATTCCTACGGCGACCGTGGACTTCTGGCAGAACGCCGATAACGGCCTGTACTGGCAGCTCGACAGCTCGCAGCCGCAGGACAACCTGCGCTGCCAGCTGCGCGTGCAGCCCGACGCCACGTTTGAATTGATGGTGATCCGGCCCCGGCCCTACATGGTCCCGACCGACGGGCCCATCGGTGACCTGCTGCGCGTCTCGCACCGCGATGCCTGGCGGCCGGCGCACTACCACGTCATCGTGGAGGCCCAGGGCTACCGCACGCTCGTGACCGAGATCTTCGATGCCGAAGACCCCTATGTAGCAAAGGACGCGGTCTTCGGCGTGCGCGATTCGCTGGTGGCAGATTTCAAGCCCGGCAACGACCCGGCCGTGCGGGAGAAATACCAGCTCTCTGGCGCCTACCGGGTGGTGGACTGCCCGGTGAAGCTGGCCACGGCGGCCTGAGCGTCAGGCCCCGGGCCGCGCTCGCCCTACTGCTCGTCGGCAATGGGGTTGGACAGGATGCCGATGCCCTCGATCTCGATCTCGCAGATGTCGCCCGGCGCCATCCAGACCGGCGGCGTGCGTGCGTAGCCGACGCCGGCGGGGGTGCCGGTGATGATCACATCGCCCGGCTCCAACGTCATGCACTCGGTGATGATGCGCAGCGATTCGGTGACATCCCAGAGGAAGTCCTTGGTATTGGCGTCCTGCATGACCTTGCCGTTCAGGCGCGACTGGATGCGCAGGCCGGCGGCGCCCGGCGGCAGTTCATCGGGGGTCACCAGCCAGGGGCCGAAGGGGCCGCTGGCATCGAAGTTCTTGCCGATGGTCCACTGGTTGGTCTTGCGCTGGTAGTCGCGGATGCTGCCGTCGTTGAAGCAGGCGTAACCGGCCACGCAGTCCAGCGCATTGGCCGCCGTCAGATGGCGTGCCCGCTGGCCGATGACAACGGCCAGTTCCGCTTCGTAGTCCAGCTTGGTGGAGGCCTTGGGGCGGATGATGGGCGCCAGGTGGCCGGTCATGGAGGTGGCGCCGCGCAGGAAAAAGCTGGGGTACTCGGGACGCGCATTGCCGCCTTCCTTGGCGTGGTCGGCATAGTTCAGGCCGAGGCAGACGATCTTGCCCGGGCGGGGCACCACGGGCAGAAAGCGCACGCCGGCCAGCGGCTTGAGGGCGGCGGCCGGGGCCTTGGCCGCGGCCTGGCGGGCGGCTTCCAGACCGCCGGCCTGTGCGATCAGCGCACCCATGTCTTTCGGCAGGCTGGGGTCGGCCACGGCCAGGTCGATGAACTCCTGGGTGCCGGCGCTTTTGAGCACACCGATGCGGGACTGGCCTTGTGCCTCGAAACTGAACAATCGCATGTCTGTATTCTTTCTGGGGTGAAACGGGTTGAATCCTGGACGCTACGAGCTTATTCGACCTTGGCGCCGGTGCTCTTGACCACGGCCCCCCACTTGTCGACTTCGGCGCTGAGGAACGTGCCGAATTCGGCCGAGCTGTTGCGGGTCGACTCCATGCCCAGGCTGACAAATTTCTCTTTGGATTCCGGCAGCTCCATCGCCTTGTTGATCTCGGCATTGATCCGGTCCACCAGGGCCTGCGGCGTGCCGGCCGGGAGGAAGAAGCCGACCCAGGTGTAGTCGTCGAAGTCGGTGTAGCCGAATTCGGTGACCGAAGGAACATCGGGCAGCAAGGCCGAGCGTCTGGCGCTGGTCACGGCGATGGCGCGTATCTTGCCGGCCTTGATCTGCGGCACGGCCGGCGGCATCGAGGTGGACGACATGGGCGCGTGGCCGGCCACCACGGCGTTGATCGCCTGTGCCGGCTGGTAGGGCACGTGGGTGATGTCCACCTTGGCCGCGACCTTCAGGCGCTCGACCGAGAGGTGGGTGGTGGTGCCGATGCCTGACGAGGCGTAGCTCAGCTTCTCCTTGCGCGCCAGTTCGATCAGCTCCTTCAGATCCTTCGCCGGCGTGGCCGGATGGACGGTGATGATGTTGGGCGTGCGCGGCCCCAGGGCGAGGGGCACGAAATCCTTGAGGGCGTCATAACCGGCATTGGGGTAGAGCGAGGGGTTGACGGCGTAGGCCACGCTGTGCACCAGGATGGTGTAGCCATCGGCCGCGGCGCGCTTGACCTGTCCGGTTGCGATGTTGCCACCGGCGCCGGGCTTGTTTTCTACGGTGAAGGTGCCGCCGGTGGTTTCGCCGAGCTTCTGTGCCACCACGCGGGCGATGACGTCGGTGAAAGCACCCGGGCCGAAGCCGACCACGATGTTGACGGGCTTGGCTTTGGGCCATTCGGACTGGGCCGACGCCATGCTGGCGCCCAGCAGGCCGCAGGCCGCCAGCACCATGCCAACGCTTTGCACCAGGGTCGGTTTTTTCATGAAGAGTCTCCAGTCGGGACGAACGAGGGGGGCAGCGATTGATTATCGATAAAACAAAAGCTAATCGATTAGTGCTTGCCCTAGGTTCCCGTCATTCCGGCCGGCGGCTCTCTCTTACACTTCAGACCTGCCCGCACCGGGGCAGGTCTGAAGAGAGTTCCCCCTTGAATTTCCCCGTCATCACCGATCCGTACTTTTATCTGGTGTCGGTCCCCGCAGTGCTCTTGCTGGGCATTAGCAAAAGCGGCTTTGGTGCCGGCTTCGGCTCGCTGGCCGTGCCCCTGATGGCGCTGGCGGTGACGGTGCCCCAGGCGGCGGCCATCCTGATGCCGGTGCTGCTGCTCATCGATCTCTTCGGGATCACCGCCCTGCGCAAGGACTTTGACAAGACCCTGCTCAAGTTCATGCTCCCCTTCGGCCTGCTGGGCACGCTGATCGGCGCGCTGCTGTTCAAGCTGCTGGCAGCCCATATCGTGGCCGGCGTCGTGGGGGTGCTCACGCTGCTGTTCCTGGCCCAGCGCCTGCTGTTTCCGCCGCATGCCGACAGCGTGCCACCGCCGCGCTGGTTGGGTGGCGTGCTGGTCACCGCGGGCGGTTTCACGAGTTTTGTGGCCCATGCGGGCGGCCCGCCCATCACGGCCTATGTGCTGCCGCTCAAACTTCGTCCCCTGGTCTTTGCGGCCACGATGTCCTGGTTCTTCTTTTTCATCAACCTGGCCAAATGGGCGCCGTATGCCTGGCTGGGCCTGCTGGACTGGCGCAACCTGGCCACCTCCATCATGTTGCTGCCGCTGGCGCCGGTGGGGGTGTGGATCGGCGTGCGCCTGGCGCGGCGCATCGATCCCAAGCTGTTCTACCGGCTGATCTACCTGGGGCTGGGGCTGACCGGCAGCAAGCTGGTCTGGGACGCCTTTCACTGAAGGTCAAGAATTTTTCGCCTCGGCCTGGCTGCGCTCGCGTTCGGCGCGCTCCTGCGCCATCTGCTCTTCCAGCTGTTGCCGTCCCTGCTTCACCACGGCGATCAGCTGCTTGCGGTCCTTGTAATGCGGGTGCATCTTCTCGAACAGCTCCAGGTTGTGCTGGCGGAAGCGCCAGGCGAAGGCGCGCGCCTGCTCGTGGGTGTGGCCCAGCAGCTCCAGCACGCTGCGCGCACTGCGCAGGCTGGACTCGAAGAGTTCGCGCTGCACGAGCTGCACGCCCCGTTCGCGCAGTTCGTGCCAGTGCGTCACGTCGCGCGCACGCGCCACGATCTGCAGGCCGGGGAAGTGCTCGCGCACCAGGTCCACGATCTTGAGCGACTGCTCCTTGTCGTCCACCGCCACCACCAGCACCCGTGCGCTGGCCGCGCCCGCGATGCGCAGCAGGTCCAGGCGGGTGGCGTCGCCGTAGTGCACGCGGTAGCCGAAGCTGCGCGCGGCCTCGATCATGTCGGCGTCGTGGTCCAGCACGGTGCTAGGGATGCCCTGGGCCAGCATGACCCGGGCCACGATCTGGCCGTAACGGCCGAAGCCGGCAATGAGCACCGGCGCCTCCTGCGGCTCCGAGATTTCATCCAAAGCAGCGCCGCCACCGGCCGCGGCCAGGCGCGGCGCCAGCAGCTTGTCCACGGCCACCAGCAGCAGCGGGCTAAGCAGCATGGACAGGGCCACCACGCCGATCAGCAGCGAGGTCGTCTGCGCGCTCATCACGCCCGCGCCGGCGGCCGTCTGGAACACCACGAAGGCAAACTCGCCGCCCTGCGCCAGCAGCAGGGTGATGACCGGGCGCTCCTGCAGCGGCACCTGCATGAAGCGCATCATGACGAGGATCAGCACCAGCTTGATGGCCATGAAACCGGCCAGCAGCGCCAGCATCAGCCCGGGCGAGGCGCGCAGCACCGAGAGGTCGATGCTCATGCCCACGGCGATGAAGAACAGGCCCAGCAGCAGGCCCTTGAAGGGCTCGATGTCGGTCTCCAGCTCGCGCCGGTATTCGCTCTCGGCCAGCAGCACGCCGGCCAGGAAGGCGCCCAGGCCCATGGACAGGCCCACCTGCTGCATCAGCCCGGCGATGCCCACCACCAGCAGCAGGGCGGCGGCGGTGAAGATCTCGGGGGTGCGGCTGCGCGCGATCCAGCGCAACAGGGGGCGCAACAGCAGGCGGCCGCCCAGCACGATGCCCCCGATGACGAGCACGATCTTGGCCAGCTCGCCCCAGCGGAAGTCATCGTTGGCGGCCTGGCCGGGCTCGGCACCCAGCAGGGGCAGCAGCGCCAGGATGGGGATGGCGGCCACGTCCTGGAACAGCAGGATGGAAAAGCCGGCCTGTCCACCCGGGGTGGGCAGCAGGTTGCGCTCGCCCATGACCTGCAGGGCGATGGCGGTGGAGGACAGGGCCAGGCCCAAGGCGGCCACCAGCGGTATCTTCCAGCCGCCCAGCTGGGCCGGGAACAGCAGGCCCAGCGCATAGATGCCGAGGAACAGGGCGGCGGCACAGGCCAGCACCTGGGCGCTGCCCCAGCCGAAGATGGGCCGGCGCAGGCTCCAGAGCCGGCGCGGCTCCAGTTCCAGCCCGATCAGGAACAGCATGAGCACCACGCCGAACTCGGCGAAATGCAGCACGTCCTGCACCTCGCTGACCAGGCCCAGGCCCCAGGGGCCGATGATGAGTCCGGCTCCGAGGTAGCCGATGATGGCGCCCAGCCCCAGGTATTTGCTCAGGGGCACGACGATCACGGCGGCGCACAGGTAGACGAAGGTGTGGCTGAGCCAATTGGGGGCATGTTCCATGAATGAGACGCTCGGGCGGCAAACCAGACGGTAGAAGCTTGACCCTACGCTAACATAGGGCTTGGTCAGACTACAAGGAGCGCGTGATGCCGGTCGTCGTGGTTGCCAATCCCAAGGGGGGGGTCGGAAAGTCCACCCTCTCCACCAATATTGCGGGCTACTACGCCAGCAAGGGCCACAACGTGATGCTGGGCGACGCCGATCGCCAGCAGTCCTCGCGGCTGTGGCTGGGCCTGAGACCGGCCACAGCGCGGCCTATCCAGCCCTGGGAGGTCGGTGAGGACCGCGTGGCCAAGCTGCCCAAGGGCACCACACACGTGGTGCTGGACACGCCCGCCGGCCTCAAGGGCGCGCGCATGAAGGACGTGCTGGGCCACGCCGACAAGGTCATCGTGCCCCTGCAGCCCAGCGTGTTCGACATCTTTGCGACGCGCAGCTTCCTGGACGAGATCAAGGAGCACCGCCACAAGGGCATGCAGGTCGGCATCGTCGGCATGCGGGTGGACGGGCGTACCCTGTCGGCCGACAAGCTCAAGGCCTTTGTGGAAAGCCTGGGTCTGCCGGTGCTGGCCTATCTGCGCGACACGCAGAACTACATCCACCTCGCCGCCCACGGCCTGACCCTCTTCGACGTGGCGCCCAGCCGCGTGGAGAAGGACCTGGAGCAGTGGCAAGGGCTGTGCCGCTGGCTTGATCAATAAGGTTGGCGTCGCGCGCATGACAGCCGGCCGGTCCGTGCTGCCGCTACAGTGCTCGGCATGAAAACCTTCCAGTCCCTCAAGGAGTTTCCCGCGCTGGTGGGCCAGGAGGTCGCGGTCAGCGACTGGCTCACCATCACGCAGGAGCAGGTCAACCAGTTCGCCCAGGCCACGGGCGACCACCAGTGGATCCACGTCGACGTGGAAAAAGCCAAGGCCGGGCCTTTTGGCGGGCCGATCGCGCATGGCTTCCTCACGCTGTCCCTGCTGCCGAAATTCTTCGAAAGCACCATGGAGATCGTCGAATCGAGCATGGGTGTGAACTACGGCCTCAATCGCGTGCGTTTCATGGCGCCGGTGCCCGTGGGCAGCCGCCTGCGCGCGCGCATGAAGCTGCTGGCCTGCGAGCCCATCGACAACCACGGTGTTCAGATGACGTGGGAAGTGACGATCGAGCGCGAGGGCGTGGCCAAGCCGGTCTGCGTGGCCGAGTCGATCGCGCGGCGGTATCCCTGAGACGGCTTACTCCGCCGCAAATCCGTTCTGCCGCCAGGCCTCGAACACCGTCACCGCCACGGCGTTGGAGAGGTTGAGGCTGCGCTGGCCCGCCCGCATGGGCAGCCTGAGCTGCTGAGCGGGGCCGAAGGCCGCGCGCACGGTGTCGGGCAGACCGCTGGTTTCCGAGCCGAACACCAGCCAGTCGCCGGGCTGGAAGGCCACGTCTTGCACAAAACGCGTGCCGCGCGTGGTGAGCGCGAACATCCGATCGGGCCGCGGCTGCTCGTCGGCCAGGAATGCGTCCCAGCTTGCATGGCGGCGCAGTTCGGCGTACTCGTGATAGTCCAGGCCGGCGCGGCGCATCAGCCGGTCTTCCATGGAAAAGCCCAAGGGCTCGATCAGGTGCAGCGTGCAACCGGTGTTGGCGGCCAGGCGGATGACATTGCCCGTGTTGGGCGGAATCTCGGGGTGGACCAGGACGATGTGGAACATGCGTGGATTGTCATTCAGTGCGGGCCAGGACCAGCGCAGTGATCTGCGAGGCCCCGGCTGAGCGCAAGGCCTGTGCCGCCGTGTAGAGCGAGGCGCCACTGGTCATCACGTCATCGACCAGCAGCACATGCCTGCCTTCGATCTCCTGTGCCCGCCCCGGGACCACGCCGAAAGCGCCGCGCACATTGCGCAGGCGTGCCGGTCGCGGCAGGCTGCTTTGCGCCGGTGTGTCATGCAGCCGCAGCAGTACATCGCTTCGGGTCTTGCCTGGCGCCAGATGGCGCGCCAGTTCCAGGGCCTGGTTGAAACCCCGTTCACGCAGCCGTTCGCGCGACAGGGGCATGGGCAGCACCAGGTCCGCGGCGTCCAGCGCCGGTTCGGCCCAGGGCGTGCTGCGCATCAGCAGGGCCAAGGCCTGCGACCAGCCCGGGCTGGCGCCGAACTTGTAGCGGGCGATCAGGCCGCTCCAGGGGTATTCATAAGCCACGGCGGCCAAACAGAGGTCCAGGGGAGGGGCTTGCTTGATGCATGCGCCACAGCGTTCCACGCCTTGCGGTACCGGCAGGGCGCAGCTGCGGCAGCGCGGGCGGGGCTGGGCAAAACGCGCCACGCAGGCTTCGCACAGGGCTTGCGCAGGCCAGGCATGGCAGACCGCGCACTGGCTGGGCAGGGCGGTGGTCAGCCGGTCGAGCAGGGTGCGGATGAGGGTCACTTGCGGACGGGGCCAGGGCAGGCGAGGGGAATCAATATACTCGCCAGCTTCGCCCATGTCCGTCCACCGTCCCCCCACCATCGACCCTCCCGCTGCCGCCCGCTGGGCCCAGCGGCCGCAAACCGCTTCCGCCTGGCTGCACGAGGAGGTGGCGCGTCGCATGGAGCAGCGGCTGGACTGGATCGTGCGTCAGCCGCAGCGCTGGCTGCACTGGGAACCGGTGCGCGGCGGCTTGCAGGTGCAGGCCCTGCTGGCGCGCCGTTATCCCCGCGCACAGGCCCTGGTCAGCGCGGCGCTGCCGCAGGAAAAGGCATTGGCCCTGCGCGCGGCGGCCCGGCCCTGGTGGCATCCGACGCGCTGGCGTGCGGCGCCCGCCGCGGTGCCGGCCGAACTGCTCTGGGCCAATATGTCGCTGCACATGGCGGCCGACCCGCAGGACCTGATCCAGCGCTGGCACAAGGCGCTGGCGGTAGATGGTTTCCTGATGTTTTCCTGCTTCGGCCCCGACACCCTGCGCGAACTGCGGGCGCTTTACCAGTCCCTGGGCTGGCCGGCGCCGGCACATGAGTTCACCGACATGCATGACTGGGGCGACATGCTGGTGGCGGCGGGTTTTGCCGAGCCGGTGATGGACATGGAGCGCATCGAACTGACCTTCGAGACGCCGCAGCGCCTGCTGCAGGAATTGCGCGAGCTCGGCCGAAACCTCCACCCGGCACGCTTCGCCGGCCTGCGCGGGCGTGCTTGGCACGAGAAACTGCTCGCCGCACTGCGCGGGCTGGCGGATCCGGCCCATGATGGTCGGCTCAAGCTGACCTTCGAGGTCATCTACGGCCATGCCTTTCGGCCGCCAGGACGTATTGCCGTTGAGGGCGAGACCCGGTTTTCAGTCGAGGATTTGCGCTTGTCGTTGATAAAAAACAAAAATCAGAAGGCGGGCGCTTGATCTAGATCAGTCCGGGATAACCCGGATCTGAGGTTGGCTACAATAAGCGGTTGCTGAACTTTCGATTCTCACCGCAGCCTGCTTTTTGCCGACCTCAGGGCGGCAGGAACATCGGTCACAAGCCGCATGCAGGCGAGCCTGGGCAGTCCTGGATTATTTAAGACCTTGAAGAAGTGAACATGATGAAGAGCATTTCTAATAAATTGGCTTCACTGCTGCTCATGGCTGGCGCTTGGGCCGGTACCGCGGCCTTCACCGCAGCCCAGGCTGTCAACGACCTGCCCGGCGGGCCGGCCGTCAACCAGCTCAACCTGCATCCCGCGGTCACCAAGATTGCTGCGGAGCAGCAGTGGCTGCACTGGTTCCTGCTGATCATCTGCACCGTCATCTTTGTGGCGGTGTTCGGTGTGATGTTCTATTCCATCCTGAAGCACCGCAAGTCGGTGGGTCACAAGCCGGCGGACTTCCATGAGTCCGTGGCGGTGGAAATCGCCTGGACCGTGATCCCCTTCATCATCGTGATCCTGATGGCCCTGCCGGCCACCAAGACCGTGGTGGCCATGAAGGACACGAGCAACGCCGACCTGACCATCAAGGCCACGGGTTACCAGTGGAAGTGGGGCTACGACTACCTCAAGGGCGAGGGCGAAGGCATCGGCTTCTTGTCCACGCTGGACAGCTCCCACCGTGCCATGTCCGAGTCCGGCAAGCCGGCGCCGACCGACGACTACCTGCTCAAGGTGGACAACCCCCTGGTCGTGCCGGTCGACAAGAAGATCCGCATCATCACCACCGCCAACGACGTGATCCACGCCTTCATGGTGCCGGCTTTCGGCATCAAGCAGGACGCCATCCCCGGCTTCGTGCGCGACACCTGGTTCCGCGCCGAGCAGACCGGTGACTTCTACGGCCAGTGTGCCGAGTTGTGCGGCAAGGAACACGCCTACATGCCCATCCACGTGAAGGTGCTGTCCGCAGAGGACTACGCCAAGTGGGTCGATGGCCAGAAGAAGGCCATGGCTGCCAAGGCTGACGATCCGGCCAAGGTCTGGGCGCTGGACGACCTCGCCAAGCGTGGCGAGAAGGTCTACGCCGCCAACTGCGCCGCCTGCCACCAGGCCAACGGCAAGGGCGCTGGCCCGATCAAGGCACTGGACGGCTCGGCCATCGTGCAGGATGCCGACAAGGGCAAGCAGATCGCCATGCTGCTCAACGGCAAGGGTGCCATGCCGGCCTGGAAACAGCTGAGCGACACCGAGATCGCTGCCGTCATCACCTACACCAAGAACAGCTGGTCCAACAAGACCGGCCAGCTGGTGCAGCCGGCTGACATCAAGACCGCCCGCAAGTAATTAGTCGTCAGACGCTTAGAGTATTGAGAAGGAAATCAGGATGAGTGCCGTTCTAGACCATCACGATCACCACGCCCATGACGACCATCACGCCCCGACGGGCTGGCGGCGCTGGGTCTTCGCGACCAACCACAAGGACATCGGTACGCTGTACCTGCTGTTCGCCTTCACCATGCTGATGGTGGGTGGCGTTCTGGCCCTGCTGATCCGCGCCGAGCTGTTCCAGCCCGGCCTGCAGGTGGTGAACCCCGAGCTGTTCAACCAGCTCACCACGATGCACGGCCTGATCATGGTGTTCGGCGCCATCATGCCGGCCTTCGTGGGCTTCGCCAACTGGATGGTCCCGCTGCAGATCGGCGCGGCCGACATGGCTTTTGCCCGCATGAACAACTTCAGCTTCTGGCTGATGATCCCGGCAGCTCTCATGCTGGTGGGTTCCTTCTTCATGCCCGGTGGTGCTCCCGCCGCCGGCTGGACGCTGTATGCCCCGCTGACCCTGCAGATGGGCCCGTCGATGGACGCCGGCATCTTCGCGATGCACATCCTGGGCGCTTCCTCCATCATGGGCTCGATCAACATCATCGTGACCATCCTGAACATGCGCGCGCCCGGCATGACGCTGATGAAGATGCCGCTGTTCTGCTGGACTTGGCTGATCACCGCCTACCTGCTGATCGCCGTGATGCCCGTGCTGGCCGGCGCCATCACCATGACGCTGACGGATCGCCACTTCGGCACCACCTTCTTCAACCCCGCCGGTGGCGGTGACCCGGTGATGTACCAGCACATCTTCTGGTTCTTCGGTCACCCCGAGGTGTACATCATGATCTTGCCGGCCTTCGGCATCATCAGTGCCATCGTGCCGGCCTTTGCCCGCAAGAAGCTGTTCGGCTACGCCTCCATGGTGTACGCCACGGCCTCCATCGCCATCCTGTCCTTCATCGTGTGGGCTCACCACATGTACACCACCGGCATGCCGGTGACCGGTCAGCTGTTCTTCATGTACGCCACCATGCTGATCTCCGTGCCCACCGGCGTGAAGATCTTCAACTGGCTGGCTACCATGTGGAAGGGTTCGATGACCTTCGAGTCCCCGATGCTGTGGGCCGTCGGTTTCATCTTCGTGTTCACCATGGGTGGTTTCACCGGCCTGATCCTGTCGATGGCGCCGGTCGACATCCAGCTGCAGGACACCTACTACGTCGTGGCCCACTTCCACTACGTGCTGGTGGCCGGTTCGCTGTTTGCCATGTTCGCCGGCATCTACTACTGGCTGCCCAAGTGGACCGGCCGCATGTACAAGGAAGGCCGCGGCAAGCTGCACTTCTGGTGGTCGATGATCTCCTTCAATATCACCTTCTTCCCGATGCACTTCCTGGGTCTGGCCGGCATGCCCCGTCGTTACGCCGACTACCCCATGCAGTTCGCCGACTTCAACATGATCGCCACGATCGGGGCCTTCGGTTTCGGTCTGGCCCAGGTCTACTTCTTCTTCTTCGTCGCGCTGCCCGCCATGCGCGGCCAGGGCGAGAAGGCCCCGCAGAAGCCCTGGGAAGGTGCCGAAGGTCTGGAGTGGGAAGTGCCCTCGCCGGCCCCCTTCCACACGTTCGAAACCCCCCCGAAGCTGGACGCCACGGCGACCAAGGTCATCGGCTGAAGATCCAACGCTAGCCTGAACCATGGCCATGACACCTGAACAGAAAAAAGCCAACCTGCGCATGGGGCTGGTCCTGGCCTCCGTGGCCGTGGTCTTCTTCCTCGGGTTCGTGGCCAAGTTCGTGTTTTTCACCAAGTGACGAAGCAGCCATGAACCTGCGACGCGAAAACGTCCGGATGGTGGGCAAGCTGGCCATCGTGGTGGCCGGCATGTTCGGCTTCGGCTATGCGCTGGTGCCGATCTACAAGGCCATCTGCGAGTTCACTGGTGTGAACATCCTGGCCATCGGCGAGCGCGACGTGCCCGGCCGCAGCAGTGCGGCCCTGGTCAACACGCAGGTCGACACCAGCCGCACCATCACGGTCGAATTCGACGCGAATGTGCGCGGCCCCTGGGGTTTCAAGCCCGCGCAGCGTTCGCTGCAAGTGCACCCGGGTGAGATGGCCACCGTCATGTACGAGTTCGAGAACGTGCAGGATCGCCGCATGTCGGCCCAGGCCATCCCGAGTTACGCACCGCGCCAGGCGGCAGCGCACTTCAACAAGCTGGAGTGCTTCTGCTTCAACGAGTACACGCTGGCCCCGGGCGAGAAGAAAAGCTGGCCGGTGGTCTTCGTGATCGATCCCAAGCTGTCCAAGGACGTGAGCACCATCACGCTGTCCTACACCTTCTTCGAGGTGGGCAGCAAGACGCCGCCCGCGCCCACGGCCGCACGCAAGTCGACGGAGGCCGGCGCATGAGCGGCGCACCGGCACGCAAAGGCTCGCTGTGGGCGACCGTCAAGGCCGTGGCCTGGTCCTTTCTCGGCGTGCGCAAGAGCAGTGGTTTCCAGGATGACATCGCCCAACTCAAGCCCTATCACATCATTGCGGTGGGTCTGGTCGGCGGCATCCTGCTGGTAGTGAGTTTGATTGCATTGGTGAACTGGATCGTGGTCAAGTAAGACCCGGTCCGGGATATCTGAAAATTTGAGAGAAGCAGAATCGGAAGGAATGGAGCAAACATGAGTTCGACTACACACGGCGGCACCCCGTACTACTACGTGCCTGGCCCGTCCCGTCACCCCGTGATGGCGGCGATCGGCCTGTTCTTCGTCATCCTTGGCGCCGGTCAGTGGGTCAATGGCGCCAGCTGGGGCAAGTACTCCCTGGCCTTCGGCCTCATCTGGTGGCTGGTCGTGCTGTTCCAGTGGTTCCGCGAAGCCATCGCCGAGAGCGAAGGCGGCCAGTACGGCCACAAGATCGACATTTCCTTCCGCTGGAGCATGACCTGGTTCATCTTCTCCGAAGTGATGTTCTTCGGCGCCTTCTTCACCGCCCTGTGGTGGGCCCGCGCGCACTCGGTGCCGGCGCTGGGCAGCCTGGACAACGCGTTGCTCTGGCCCGACTTCAAGGCTGTGTGGCCCAGCGTCGCCGCTGGTGCTACCGCCTCGCCGGCCGGCATCATCGAGCCCTTCCAGACCATGGGCCCGTTCTGGCTGCCTACGATCAACACCGCCCTGCTACTGAGCTCAGGCGTCACGCTGACCATCGCCCACCACGCCCTGCGTGACGGCAACCGCGGCAAGACCCTCGCTTTCATGTGGGCCACCGTGCTGCTGGGCCTGACCTTCCTGTTCGTGCAGGGTTACGAATATGCCCACGCCTACAGCGACCTGAACCTCAAGCTCACGTCCGGCGTCTACGGCTCCACCTTCTTCATGCTGACCGGCTTCCACGGCTTCCACGTGTTCGTCGGCATGCTGATGCTGTTCTTCATCACCCTGCGCCTGCAGAAGGGCCACTTCACGGCAGACCGCCACTTCGGTTTCGAAGGCGCCGCCTGGTACTGGCACTTCGTGGACGTGGTCTGGCTCGGCCTTTATATTCTGGTTTACTGGATGTGATGTCTGATAGCCCGAGGCGCCGCCAAGCGCCCGGGCCGACAAAAACAAAAGCCGCGTCGAGCGGCTTTTGTTTTTGTTCGAGTTGAACTCTTCTTACTTGCCGGCCTGGATGCCGGTGGGCTGGATGTAGCCCAGCTTCCAGGCGATCAGGATGCAGATGAAGATCAGGATGGAGAAGCCGACGCGAAAGGCGAGGGCACGGGCCATGTTGCTGGTCTTGGGCTTGCCGTCGCGGCCGTCCTTCATCATGAAGAACAGGGCCGAGCCGAGGCTGGCAAGGATGGCCAGGAAGGCCAGGGCGACGAGGTATTTCATGAACGGGATTATGGCGTGAGTGTCCGGCTGCGTTTCTGGGTGGTGACATTTGCCGCGTTGCTGGGCGTGGCCGTGACCCTGTCGCTCGGGCGCTGGCAGCTCGACCGCGCAGCGGAAAAACAGGCCTGGCAGGCCAGCATCGACGTACGTGCCCAGCTGCCCGTGCTTGACGCTCGCGGCCTGGCCGGCACGTCCGACAGCGACGAACTTTTGCACCGTCGCATCGAGGCCGTGGGGCAATGGGTACCGGAGCACACCGTGTACCTCGACAACCGGCAGATGAACGGTCGCCCGGGCTTTTTCGTGCTGACGCCCCTGCGCCTGGACAACGGAACCGTCGTTCTGGTCCAGCGCGGCTGGGCACCGCGCAACTTTGAGGACCGCACGCGCGTGCCCCAGATCGCCACACCCGCAGGCTTGGTGCGTGTCCAGGGCCGCATAGCCCTTGCCCCTTCCAAGCTCTATGACATGGGTGAGGCCGGTGCCGGGGCGATCCGGCAAAATCTCGATCTGGCGCAGTTCCGGGCCGAAACGGGCCTGGCCCTGCTGACGGTGTCGATCCAGCAGACCGGGGCGTCGGGCGACGGCCTGACCCGTGACTGGCCGCAGATCAACAGCGGGGTCGACAAGCACCACGGCTACGCGTTCCAATGGTTCGGGCTCTGTGCCCTGATAACACTTCTTTATGTCTGGTTCCAAATTGTCAAAAGATACAAGCGCCGCGCCGGCTGAAAGCGGCGAGCACGTGCTCGGGCTCACGGTGTACGACCTGCCTGCACCGGGTCAGGCGCTGGCCGACGATGCGAGGCGCACGCGCAGCGGCCGCTGGAAGATGATCGCCCTGCTGCTGGTCAGCGCGGCGCCGGTGATCGCGTCCTACTTCACCTATTACGTCATTCGACCCGAAGGGCGGCGCAACTTCGGTGAACTGATCGATCCGCAGCGTCCGCTGCCCGACATGCTGGGCCTGGACCTCGAGGGTCGTACGCACAAGCTGACGGAGCTCAAGGGCCAGTGGTTGCTGGTGAGTGTGGGCAGCGGCAACTGCGACGAAGCCTGTGTGCAGCAGCTCTATTTCCAGCGCCAGTTGCGCGAAAGCCTGGGCAAGGAAAAAGACCGCCTGGACCGCGTCTGGCTGGTCAGCGACCTGCAAGCCATTCCCACGGAACTGCAACCAGGCCTGAAAGATGCGACGGTGCTGCGCGTGCCCGATGCGGAACTGGCGCGTTGGCTGGCGCCGGCCAGTGGCCATGCGATCGGGGAACACCTCTATCTGGTGGATCCCCTGGGCAACTGGATGCTGCGTTTCCCGGCCCGACTCGATATCGAGGGTGCGGCCAAGGCCAAGCGGGACCTGGAGCGGCTGATGCGCGCGTCCTCTTCCTGGGACAAGCCCGGCCGGTAGGAGGCACCATGACCGACGTCGCACTCTACGATCTCGCGCCTGCCCTGCGCCTCATGCTCATGGGCCTGGTACTGGCCGGCGGGCCGCTGGCCTGGGTCTGGCTGCGACAGCGCCAGGCCTCGACGACGCGCCGCCTGCAAGCCCTCACCGTGCTCACGCTCTTTCTCACCTTCGACCTGGTGCTGTTCGGCTCCTTCACGCGTCTCACCGATTCAGGCCTGGGTTGCCCGGACTGGCCCGGCTGCTACGGCAATGCCAGCCCGGTCGGCGCGCACGCCGAAATCTCCTCCGCGCAGCAGGCCATGCCTACCGGCCCAGTCACGCATGGCAAGGCCTGGGTCGAGATGATCCACCGTTACCTCGCCACCGGCGTCGGTGTGCTCATCCTGGTGCTGGCCGCCGTCAGCTGGCGTGAGCACGTGCGCCGCCAGCGTGGCGCCGCCGATGCACTGAGCCCATGGTGGGCCACGCTCACCCTGGTCTGGGTCTGCGTGCAGGGCGCCTTCGGTGCGCTGACCGTCACCATGAAACTGTTTCCGGCCATCGTCACGCTGCACCTGCTGGGCGGTCTGTTGCTGCTGGCCCTGCTGTGCTTGCAGGCCGTGCGTTATGCGCAGATGCATGACGCCGCCGCTACGCTGACGATGCCGCCAGGGCTGCGCGCCCTGTTGTGGTGGGGCCTGGGCCTGCTGACGCTGCAGATCGCGCTGGGCGGCTGGGTCAGTACCAACTACGCCGTGCTCGCCTGTAGCGAGTTTCCGGCCTGCCAGGGCAGCTGGTGGCCCGAGATGAATTTTGCGCAGGGCTTCGAGCTTTGGCGCGAGCTGGGCCTGACCGGCACAGGTGAGCACATCAGCTTTGCCGCGCTCACCGCCATCCATTACGTGCACCGCCTGGCGGCGTATGTCGTGATGACCGTGCTCGCCCTGCTGGCCTGGCGCCTGCGTGGCCTGCCGCATTGGCGCGCCCCGGCGCGCTGGCTGGCGGCGCTGCTGGCCCTGCAATTCCTCACCGGCCTAAGCAACGTCGTGCTGGACTGGCCGCTGCTGGCGGCCGTGCTGCACACCGGAGGCGCCGCCGGTCTGGTCGTGCTGCTGACCTGGAGCCTGGCCAGCAGCCGGCGCAGGGATCTGCCCGGCACTTCTTCTGTTCCCGTTTCGAGTCCTGCCGCATGAGTGCCACCACCCTCGCTTCCACGATGTCCGTGTTCAGCCAGTTCTATGCGCTGACCAAACCGCGTGTCGTCCAGCTCATCGTTTTCTGTGCCCTCATCGGCATGGTGCTGGCCGTGCCCGGCCTGCCGCGCTGGCCCGAATTGCGCCTGATGTTCATCGCCTGCATCGGCATCTGGCTGGTCGCGGGTGCAGCGGCGGCCTTCAACTGCATCGTCGAGAAGGGCATCGACGCCAAGATGAAACGCACCGCCTGGCGTCCTACCGCCAAGGGCGAACTCAGTGATGTGCAGACCCTGCTGTTCTCGGCCGTGCTCTGCGCCGCCGGCTCCGTGCTGCTGTACGTCTGGGTCAACCCGCTGACCATGTGGCTGACCTTCGCCACCTTCGTCGGGTATGCCGTGGTCTACACCGTCATCCTCAAGCCGCTGACACCGCAGAACATCGTGATCGGTGGCGCGTCCGGAGCCATGCCGCCGGTGCTGGGCTGGGCGGCACTGACCAACGATGTCGGCCCCGAGGCGCTGATCCTCTTCCTCATCATCTTCCTGTGGACACCGCCGCATTTCTGGGCGCTGGCGCTCTACCGTGTGGAGGACTACCGCAAGTCCGGCCTGCCCATGCTGCCGGTCACGCACGGCAACGAGTTCACGCGCCTGCAGATCCTGCTCTACACCCTGGTCCTGTTCGCGGCCTGCCTCATGCCCGTGGCCTACGGTATGAGTTCCTGGCTCTACCTGGCGGCTGCCGTGGTCTTGAGCATCGGCTTCTTTGTCTACGCTTTCAAGCTGTGGCGCAACTACTCGGACGAGCTCGCCCGCAAGACCTTCCGCTTCTCGCTGATCCATCTCAGCGTGCTGTTCGCAGCCCTGCTGCTTGACCATTACCTGCTGTGAGCCCCTCATGAACACACGCAACGCACTCCATTCCATCGCGGTCGCTCTGCTCGCTACGGCGGCCCTGCTGCTCGGCGGCTGCTCCGAGAATGGCAAACCCGGTTTCAGTGCGATCGACCTGACCGGCGCCGATTACGCCAAGGATTTCGCGCTGACCGACCACAACGGAAAGGCACGCACGCTCAAGGATTTCCAGGGCAAGGTCGTGGTGGTGTTCTTCGGCTACACGCAGTGCCCCGATGTCTGCCCCACTTCCCTGACCGAACTGGTCGCGGTAAAGAAGCTGCTGGGGGCGGATGGCGACAAGCTGCAGGGCCTGTTCGTCACCATTGATCCCGCGCGCGACACCCCGGAGGTGATGAAGAGCTATATGGCCAACTTCGACCCGACCTTCCTCGCCCTGTATGCCGACTCCGCGGAGAAGCTGGCCGCGCTGGCCAAGGACTACAAGGTTTACTACAAGAAGGTCGACGGCAAGTCGCCCACCAGCTACACCATGGACCACTCGGCCGGCATGTACATCTATGACACACAAGGGCAGTTGCGCCTGTACTCGCGTTACGGCAGCGGAGCCGGCGCGCTGGCGTCAGACATCAAGCTGCTGCTGTCCAGATAAGGCCCCTCGATCGCCTGGAGAGCCCGCCGCGTGCGGGCTTTTTTCATGGCCCGCCCGTCTCAGGTCTGCTGCGGGCTCAGGGCAGTGCGAGCAGACTCGCGAGCAGCAGGGCGGCGAGCAGGTTGTGCGCCAGGGCCGCCGCCAAGGGCAGGCCGGCCACCACCAGCAGGATGCCGAGACCCAGTTGCAAGGCGATCAGGACCAGCAGGACCATGCCGGTGCGCCGCTGGCGGCCCTTGAGCAAGTGCCAGGCCGTGATGGTGACCAGTGCCACGGTGATCAGGCCCATGCAGCGATGCAGCAGGTGCACAAGAGCACCCTGCGGATTGATGGGCCAGGCCGATGGGTCGACCTGGGGGACATGCCAGGGATTCAGGGCATCCCAGGAGACGGGCGAGGGAAGGGCGCAGCCGAACAGGTCCGGGCAGCTGAGCCCGGCCAGTGCGCTGCTGACCAGGCCGCCCAGCGCCACCTGGACCACGACGGCCACGCTGGCCGCCAGGCGCCAGCCACGCGCCCAGGCAGGCGCGCTGCCTATGCCCTGGCGAGCCTCAGAAAAAGCCATGCGTGCGCACAAGGCGAAAAGCAGGAAACCGCCCAGCAGATTGCCCAGCGCAATGGCCGGGATCTTTGCCCCGGCCGTCCAGCGCCCCAGGACCGCGAGAAACAGGGTCACGACCAGTGCCCAGACCGCGGTCCAGCGCTGGTCCCAGGGCTCGGGTTTGCGTTTGAAAGCACCAATGAGCAGGAGCAGCAGCAAAGGCAGCAGCGCAACGGCCAGCAGGCGATGCAGCAGGCGCAGGACGTCGATGCTTGCCGATGGCGTGGCCGGCAGCGCCTGTGCGTAGCACTGTGGCCAGGGCGCACAGCCGAGCCCGGCCGCCGACAGGCGGATGTATGCACTGATGCCGACGATGGAGAAAACGAGCAGGGCGCAGATCAATGCTGTGCGCTGCAGCAAAGCGGTCCGGGGGTGGTCTGGGTTCATGGTGCGATCAACGAGGTGTTGTATATAAGATATATATAAGATACAGATTAATAAGTCTTTTCCAGGGGATTGCGTCTTGACCGGGTCAAAAGATGTATTTGATTTGCGATATATCAAGAAAAAACCCGAGGCCCGACAACATACTGAAATTGTCGGACATCAAGTCCGGCCTGGCTACACAGCGAGTCACTCAGTGAAAGGGTTTGCGATGAACGAGACACACGACGAGAACGAACGCGTTCCCCTGATGCAACAGCTGCTGGACAACCCGTTCCTGCTGCTGTTCCTCGGCGTCATGGTTCCGATGGTGGTCTACACCTTGTGGGGTGTGATCGACATTCTGACCGTGCCGCTTGCCAAGTAAGGCCGAATCAACAACAAGAAAACCGGCCCTTCGGGGCCTCAGTTGAAAAGGAGCTCGACATGAGCGCTATCCTGCCCCCGGCAGAGCGACTGTGGTGGAAGCATCCACTCGATCGCGTCGAAGGAACCTGGATTGTCATTGCACTGGTCTGGTGTCTCATCATGTTTGCCATGATGGTCGGATGGCACATCTGGGGCAAGCAGAACCTGTCCACCGAGACTTACAAGACCACGCCTGACCTCTTCATGCAGAAGACCCAGGCGGTGGTCGACAAGTACACGGTGCGCACCGAAACCGCTGACAAGATCCCGGTCGTTGCACCGCCCCCGGGTAGCGACGTCTACCTGATCGCCAGGCTCTGGAGCTTCTGGCCGATCATCGAGCTCGAGAAGGGCAAGACCTACCGTCTGCACCTGACCTCGCTGGACTACAACCACGGTTTTTCACTGCAACCGGCCAACATCAACATCCAGGTGGTGCCCGGTTATGAGCACGTCGTGACCGTGACGCCCAACCAGTCCGGGACCTACTCCGTCGTCTGCAATGAGTACTGCGGCATAGGCCACCACCAGATGGTCGGGCGCATGTACGTGAAATAAGAGGAGCCACAACATGACTACCGCAACGACTTATCGTACGTGCCCGAGATCCGGTCTGCAGTTCGAGGCACAAGCCGAAAAGCTGATGATTGCCAATGCCTTTATCGCCGTCGTCTTCCTGCTGATCGGCGGCATCCTGGCCATCGGCGTGGTGCTCACCCGCTGGCCGGCCGTGCACTGGCTGGAGGCCGACACCTTCTACCAGGTTCTCACCGCCCACGGCATCGACATGCTGATCTTCTGGATCATCTTCTTCGAGGTCGCCGTCCTGTACTTCTGCTCCTCCACGCTCCTGCGCTGTCGGATCGCCACACCCCGATGGGCCTGGGCGGCGTTCGTGCTCATGCTGGTGGGTGCGATCATGAACAACGTGGCGGTGTTCCAGGGCGGCTCCAGCGTCATGATGACGTCCTATGTGCCCATGATGGCAGCGCCGTCCTTCTACCTGGGCCTGATCCTGTTCGCGGTGGGCGCCCTGATCGCCTGCTTCGTGTTCCTGGGCACGCTGGTGATCGCCAAGCGCGAGAAGACCTACCAGGGTTCGGTGCCCCTGGTCACCTTCGGCGCCATCACGGCCTGCATCATCGCCGTGTTCACCATCACCTCCGGTGCCATCATCCTGATCCCGACCTTCCTGATGTCGGTGGGGCTGATCAGCAACGTGGATCCGCTGGTGTACCGCACCATCTGGTGGGCCTTCGGGCATTCGTCGCAGCAGATCAACGTGGCGGCCCACATCTCCATCTGGTATGCGGTGGCCGCCATTGCCTTCGGCGCCAAGCCCATGTCGGAGCGCGTCAGCCGCGGCGCCTTCCTGCTCTACATCCTCTTCCTGCAGCTGGCCAGTGCGCACCACCTGCTGGCCGACCCCGGCGTCAGCACGGTCTGGAAAGTAGTCAACACCAGCTACTTCATGTACTTTGCGGTGCTGGCCTCCATGATCCACGGGCTGACGATTCCCGGCGCGATCGAGGTGGCACAGCGCGAGAAGGGCTACAACAAGGGCCTGTTCGAGTGGCTGCGCAAGGCGCCCTGGGGCAACCCGGTGTTCTCCGGTGTCTTCATTTCGCTCATCGGTTTCGGCTTCCTGGGGGGCATCTCGGGCGTGATGATGGGCACCGAGCAGCTCAACATGATCATCCACAACACCATCTACGTTCCCGGGCACTTCCATGCCACGGTGGTGGTGGGCACGACGCTGTCCTTCATGGCCCTGACCTACTTCCTGATCCCCGTGCTGTTCAAGCGCGAGATGATCAACCCGGGCCTGGCCAGACTGCAGCCCTATCTGTTCGGCCTGTCCATGTACTTCTTCTGCCTGGTGATGATGGGCGCGGGTACCCTGGGCGTGTCGCGCCGTCACTGGGACATGGCCTTCCAGGGCGCCGCACTGGCCTATGAGTGGCCGGGGGCCGCCTACCTGATGATGGGCCTGGTCGGCATCGCCGGTGTGGCCGCCATCGTCGGCGGGGCCCTCTACATTTACATCACGGTGGGTTCCCTGCTGTGGGGCAAGCGCCTGGACCAGGGGCGTCAAAGCGCCCAGACCACGCCCGTGCCTCCCACGCCGGTGGGCAAGGTGGTGCAGACCTACGGCTCGGCCGGCTTCGCCGCCCCCGGCACCTTCGTGCTGGCCATGGTGTTCCTGGTGGCCTTCGTGCTGTACTACTTCATCAACTGGAAGTACCTCTCGCAGGTCTGGGGTTTGAGCTGAGGAGCTTGCCATGGGCACCGCTGCTGCAACGATTCATTCCTCAGCTTCCAGCCGCGTGCGGCTGGTGCTGGGTGTCTTCAAGCTGCGTATCGGCGTGATGATCATGATCACCGCGCTGGCGGGCCTGGCGGTCACGCCGGGTCCGTCGCTCAGCGCCGCCCAGTGGCTGGTGCTGGCCTTGTCCGTGCTGCTGTCCTCGGCCAGCGCCGGCGCCTTCAACCAGTACTACGAGTACGAAAGCGACCGGCGCATGGCACGCACGCGCAACCGCGCCTTCGCCACTGGGGCCTTGCGGCCCACGCCGGCCTGGCTGGGGGTGATCGGCGCCTTGCTGGCCGGCTCGGTCGTGGCGACGTGGACCGTGGTCAACGGCGTCTCGGCGCTGTTCGTGTTCCTGGGCGCCTTCTTCTATGCGGTGGTCTACACGGTCTGGCTGAAGCGGCGCAGCTGGCTCAACATCGTGATCGGTGGTCTGGCCGGCAGCTTTGCCGTGCTGGCGGGGGCCGCCGCGGTGGACCCGTCCATCGGGCCGCTGGGCCTGCTGCTGGCGCTGGTGCTCTTCCTGTGGACGCCGCCGCACTTCTGGAGCCTGGCTATCGCCAACCAGAAGGACTATGCCGAAGCCGGCGTGCCGATGTTGCCGGTTGTGGTCGGGCCCGAGCGCGCGGCCCGTGTGGTATTTGCCAGCACGGTGCTCCTGGTGGTCGCTTCGCTGTTGCCGGCCTGGTTTGGCGCGGGCCCGGTCTATCTGGCCGGGGCCGTGGTCGGCGGCGCCTTTTTCATCGTCAAGGCCTGGCGTCTGGCCAGCCATCCGAGCCGCGCCACGGCCATGGGCTCCTTCTTCGGTTCGCTGGTCCAGCTGGGTTTGCTGCTCCTGGCAGCGGGGATCGATGGTCTGATCAGGTAGGGGGCGAGCATGCGGCTGCTGTCGAACGTGCGCGCGGGTATCGCGTCCGTGCTGCTGGCGTTCATCGTCGGCACGCTGGGGATGTCCGCGGCGGCGGCGCCGGCCGAAAGCGTGCTGGACCGTGCCGAGGCCATCCGCATCAGCCAGGCCGTCATCGGCCAGCAGCCGGCCAACTACACCTTGCTGGACCGGCGCGGCCAGCCGGTGCGTCTGAGCGACTACCGGGGCAAGCCCTTGCTGGTGAGCTTCATCTACACCGGCTGTTTCCAGGTCTGTCCCACCACGACCCGCATGCTGCACGAGGCGGTCCAGGACCTGGGCCGGCTGGTCGGCTTCGACAAGTTCAATGTCGTGAGCATCGGCTTCAACCAGCCCTTCGACGCACCCGAGGCCATGCGCGCCTTTGCGGCGCAGAACGGGATCAGCACCTCGAACTGGGAGTTCCTCAGCCCGCACCGTTCCATCGTCGAGCCGCTGACGCGTGACTTCGGCTTCAGCTACGTGGCCAACGCGGCCGGCTTCGACCATGTGCTCTCGGTCACGCTGCTCGATGGGGAAGGGCGGATCTACAGCCAGATCTACGGCGACAGCCTGACGCCCAACCAGCTGGGCGAACCCATGCGCGAACTCATGCGCGGCGCACCCCTGCCGCCCACGCTGAACCTGGACGACCTGATCGAGCGGGTCAAGATCCTGTGCACCGTCTACGACCCCAAGACCGGCCAGTACCGCTACGACTACGGACTGTTCATGGAACTGGCCGGCGGAACGATGTTCTTCCTTTTCATGTTCGGCTACCTGGGGCGTGAATGGCTGCAGCAGCGGCGCAGCAGGCGACCATGAGCGCCGCCACCGTCCCCGTCGGCTACGGGCGCCGCACGTTCCAGCGCCTGGAGCACTGGTTCGACCGCCCCCTGGGCGCCGAACTCAATCCCTTGCGTCACCTGGGCTCGCTGGGCTTTCTGTTCTTCTGGCTGATCGCCGCCAGCGGCATCTACCTCTATGCCGTGCTGGACACCTCGGCCACCGGGGCCTACCCCTCCATCGACCAGCTCTCGCGCGAGCAGTGGTACCTGGGCGGGGTGCTGCGCAGCCTGCATCGCTATGCCTGCGACGGCTTCATCCTCGTGATGGTGGCGCATCTGCTGCGCGAGTGGCTGTTCGGTCGCTACGGCGGCTTTCGGCGCTACTCCTGGCTGACGGGGGTGCCACTGCTTCCCTTTGTCTTTGCCTGCGCCTTCGGCGGCTTCTGGCTGAACTGGGACGCGCTGGGGCAGTTCTCGGCCCAGGCCACGGCCGAATGGCTGGACGGCCTGCCGGTCTTTGCCTCGCCGCTGACGCGCAACTTCCTCAGCGCCGCCACGGTAGGCGACCGCCTGTTCTCGCTGTTCGTCTTCATCCACCTGGGCCTGCCGCTGCTGCTGCTGTTCGCGCTTTGGTTCCACATCCAGCGCATCAGCCTGGCCGAAGTGTTCCCGCCGCGTGCGCTGGCCTGGGGTACGGTGACCACCCTGCTGCTGCTGTCGCTGCTCAAGCCGGTGCTCAGCCATGCGCCGGCCGACCTTGCGCTGGCGCCGACGCAGCTCGCGCTGGACTGGATCGTGCTCTTCGTGCATCCGCTGATGTACCTCACCTCGGCCGGCTTCGTCTGGGGTCTGGTCGCCGCGCTCCTGCTGTTGCTCACGCTGTTGCCCTGGCTGTCGCGTCAGACGCGTGCACCTGTCGCCGTTGTCGCACCGGATGACTGCAACGGCTGCCGCCGCTGCCTGGCCGACTGCCCCTATGCCGCCATCACCATGGCGCCGCACCCCCTGCGCCACCAGGCCGGGCGTGAGATCGCCGTGGTCGACGCCGACCTCTGCGCCGCCTGCGGCATCTGCGTCGGCTCCTGCCCTTCCTCCACCCCGTTTCGCAGCATCGCCGAATTGACAGCCGGCATCGACCTGCCCCAGTCGCCCATCAGCGAGCTGCGCCGACAGCTCCACAGCGGCCTGGCGGCGCTGCAGACGCCGCACAAACTCGTGGTGTTCGGCTGCGACCACGGGGCCGATGTCCAGGCGCTGCGGGCCCCCGACGTGCTGGTCTTCAGCATGGTCTGCACCGGGGTGCTGCCGCCTTCCTTCGTGGAGTACGCGCTGCGCGATGGCGCCACGGGGGTGCTGGTGACGGGTTGCCGCGCCGGCAGCTGCGAATTCAGACTGGGGCAGTTATGGACCGCAGAGCGACTCCAGGGTTTACGCGAACCGCATCTGCGCGCCTCCGTGCCGCGGGAGTGCATCGCCACCAGCTGGGCCGACCGGGGCGAAGAAGTCCTGCTGGCGCAGGCCTTGGACACACTGCGACAACCAGCCGCCCGGCCCGATGAGTCCGCACCCTAACGCTGAGACGATCCACATGGACACCGACAAGACCACGCTGAACCTCGGCCGGCTGCTGGCACAAGCCCTCTTCTTCGGGCTGTTCGGCCTGGTGATCGGGGTCTTTTCCCACTGGCCCGTCTACCAGGTCCTCGCGCCCGGGCGCGCCGTCGTCAAGGTGAGCTTCACCCACCATGGCAAACCGGTGTCCGAGTGCCGGCAGGTCAGCGTGGCCGAGCTGGCCAGGCTGCCGCCCAATATGCGGGCGCCAGTGCAGTGCCCGCGCGAACGTTCACCCGTCAGGGTGGAGGTCGATGTGGACGGACAGACGGTGTACCAGCACGTGGCCAGACCTTCGGGCCTGTCCAAGGACGGTGCCTCGTCGGTGTACCAGCGCCTCGAACTGGCTGCCGGCCCGCACGAGATCGCCGTGCGCATGAACGACGACGCGCGCCAGACGGGCTACACCCACACGCGTACCGGTTCCGTCGCACTCAGGCCGGCGCAGGTACTGGTCATCGATTTCGATCCCGAGGCCGGAGGAGTCACCTTCAAATGAACACGACAACACAAGACACCGTGCATCGCACACCGGCCGTTGCAGAGCACGCGACGCTCAGGGGTTTCGATTACGTCCTGCCGGTTCCCGCCGATGAACGCCAGCGCCTGGCCCGGGGCTGGCTGTGGCTGAGTCTGCTGGCCCTGATCGGCTCGGGGGTGTTCTCCATCCTGCTGGTCCTGGCGCGCACCCCCGGCGTCAACCGCCTGCTGCCGGGCGTGGACTTCTTCCGCATCGCCCTGGTCGTGCACGTCGACCTCTCGGTGCTGGTCTGGTTCGTGGCGGTGGCCGGCCTGCTGTGGAGCATCAATGGCGCGCGTGCGGGCCTGCGCTGGGGCTGGGGCGCCCTGGTGCTGGCCGGTGCCGGCACCACCCTGATGAGCCTGGCGGCCTTCATCACGCCGGGTGAAGCCATCATGGCCAACTACATCCCCATGCTCGACAGCCCGCTGTTCATCACCGGCACGCTGGTGCTGGGCTCGGGCGTGCTGCTGCTGGTGCTGCGTGCCATGCTGGGCGCCCCCCAGGTCGGGTTGCAGATCGATGGCGCCGGTGCCTTGCACTTCGGCATCAATGCCGCCGCCGTCGCCACCGCCGTGGCCCTGATGGCCTTCGTCTGGTCCTACGTGGTGCTGCCGCAGGACCTGGTGGGCAAGGCGTATTACGAAATCCTGTTCTGGGGCGGCGGCCACGCCCTGCAGTTCACCTGGACCCTGCTGATGCTGGTCGGCTGGCTCTGGCTCGCCAGCATCTGCGGCGCCCGCCTGCCCATCTCGCCCCGGCTCACGGTACTGATGTTCGTGCTGGCGCTGGCCAGCGTCTTCGTCACGCCCTATGCCTACCTGGCCTACGACGTGGCCACTGTCGAGCATCGCAACCTGCACACCTGGGCCATGCGCCTGGGCGGCGGCATCGCCATCGCGCCGATCGCGCTGGCCGTCGTCACGGGCCTGTGGTCCGCCCGCGGGGGCCATGCCGGCACCCGGCCGCTGCGGGCTGCGCTCGTCAGCTCGATGGCGCTGTTCGCCGCCGGCGGCCTGATCGGCGCCATGATCAACGGCAGCAACGTCAAGATCCCGGCGCACTACCACGGCTGCATCGTCGGCGTGACCCTGGCCTTCATGGGCCTGGTCTACCACCTGCTGCCGCGGCTGGGCTACGGCGCGGTGCGCGGCCGGATGGCGACGCTGCAGCCCTATCTCTACGGCGCCGGGCAACTGCTGCACATCATCGGCTTGGTCTGGTCCGGCGGGTATGGCGTGCAGCGCAAGGTGGCCGGCAGCGAGCAGGTGCTGCGCAGCACGGCCGAGGTCTTCGGCATGGGGCTCATGGGGCTGGGCGGGCTGGTGGCCATCATCGGCGGCCTGCTGTTCGTGCTCGTCGTCATCCGGGCCATGCGGCAGCCGGCCGCGGGGGTTGTGACCTCATGATCCGTCTGCTCCAAACCTCGCTGCAATGGCTGTTCCTGCGGCTGGAGGCGCTGTTCAATGCGGCCTTCGGCGTGGCGCTCAATCCGCTCTACCACCTCGGGGCCATCAGCTTCTTCCTGTTCTGGGTCATCGCAGCCACCGGCCTCTACCTCTACGCCTTCTTCGAGACCGGCGTGGCCGGTGCCTACGCCTCGGTCGAGTCCATCACGCATGGCCAGTGGTACCTGGGCGGCATCCTGCGCAGCACGCACCGCTACGCGTCCGACGCCTTCGTGGTGACCATGCTGTTGCATATGGTGCGGTACTTCGCGTTCAACCGTTACCGCAGCTTTCGCTGGTTCTCCTGGGTGACCGGGGTGGCGCTGATCTGGCTGGTTTATGTCTCGGGCATCAACGGCTACATGCTGCCTTGGGACAAGCTGGCGCAGTTCGTCATCGTGGCCACCTTCGAGTGGCTGGACTGGCTGCCCAGCTTCGGTGGCACCTTGATGCGCAACTTCATCTACCCCAGCAGCGTCAACGACCGCTTCTTCTCGCTGCTGGCCTTCATGCACATCGGCATACCGCTGCTGGTGCTGCTGCTGATGTGGATCCACGTGCAGCGCGTGCCCAAGGCGGCGACGACGCCGCCGCGACCCATGGTCATTGGCATCCTGCTGACCCTGGGGGTGATGTCGCTGGCCGCGCCCGTGCTCAGTCAGGGTGGCGCGACCGACCTGGGAGTGGCTGTGACGACGGTGAAGCTGGACTGGTTCTATCTGCCGCTGTTTCCGCTGCTGAACGAGCAGAACCTGGGCTGGATCTGGGGCGGCGTGCTGGGCTTGACAGGCTTGATCACGGTGTTGCCCTGGCTGCCCTCACGGCGCGAGCGCAAGACGGCGGGCGAATTCCACCTGACGATCGCTGGTGAGCCCAGGGTCGTCACCGTGCGCGCCGGTGAAACCCTGCTGGACGCGGGCCTGCGCGACGGCCTGTCACTGCCTTATGAATGCCGCAACGGCGGCTGCGGCGTCTGCCTGTGCACGGTGGTGCAGGGCAGCGTCGACCACGGCCTGTACCAGCGCGCGGCGCTGAGCGACGAGATGCGCCGCCAGGGCAAGACCCTGATGTGCTGCGCCACGCCCCTGTCCGATCTGGACATTGAGGTGGAGCAGATCGCAGCCCGTCCGGCGAGCGACGCGCGCGAGCATGTGGGACGCGTGGAGACGATCGAACGGCTCAGTCCGCAGGTGATCCGGCTGCGCCTGTCCTTGCCCGCGGGCGAGTCCATTGCCTTCACGGCGGGCCAGTACATCAACTTCGTGCTGGACGACGGCCAGCGCCGTGCGTTCTCGTTTGCCAATCCGCCGCAGACGGACGGGCCGATCGAGCTGCATGTGCGGCTCATCCCCGGTGGCCGTTTCACGACCCATGTATTCAATGCGCTCAAGGTCGGCGACAGCCTGCGTTTTGAAGGGCCGCACGGCCACTTCGTGCTGCAGCCCGGTACCGCGCCCATCATCTTGGTGGCGGGGGCCACCGGCTTTGCGCCGATCAAGAGCATCGTCGAGGATGCGTTCCGGCGCGGCATCGAGCGCCCGATGTGGCTGTACTGGGGCGTGCGCGAGCCGGCGGATCTGTACATGAAGGAGCTGGCCGAGTCCTGGCAGCGGGCGCACCCGGACTTCCATTTCGTGCCGGTGCTGTCCGAGGCCTCACCGGGGGACGGCTGGTCCGGCCGGCGCGGCCTGGTGCACGAGGCCATCCTGCAGGACTTCCCCGATCTGGCCGGCCATGAGGTCTATGTCTGTGGCTCGGCCCGGATGGTGGAGTCGGCAATCCCGGCCTTCCTCGCCCAGGGGCTGAGCGACGACGCCTGTTTCTCAGACGCCTTCCTGCCCGCGCGCTGAATCCCGTCCCGCCTACTTCTGCGGCGTCTCCGGCGCGAGCCCGTCCAGTGCAAACACGGCTTCGATGTGCGCCAGCGCCACGCGCTGCAGTTCACGCAGCGTGCGGGTGTCCAGCAGGCGGATCTCGCCTTGTGCCCCCTGCGTGGCCAGCACCGCCTGCCGCCCGCCTGCCGCGAAACTGACCGGCAGCCAGCGTCGGCCGGCCTCGCGCAGCGTTGTGATGACCCGCCAGTCGTCCTTGTCCACCAGCACCAGTGTGTCCGACGGCGCGGCCTCGGTGGCGTGCAGCCAGAGCTGTGGGGTGGCCGGGTGGCTGCGCACGGCGTCAACCCCGCGCAGCGCCGCCAGGCTTTCGAGGTGCAGCGTCCAGCCCCTGGTCTCGATCAGCACGACCCGGCCTTCGGGCCCGGTGGGCAAGGCCAGCCAGGGCTGCGTGCCCGAGGTGAAGGCTACGCCGCCCCAGGTCACCGGAGATCCCGCCAGCGCACGGGTGGTGATGCGCCGACGGATGTCCAGGTTGATGATTTCCAGCGTCGTGCCGGAGCGTGCATCCGGCCCTGGCGAATCCGGTGGCGCGATGGCCAGCAGATGGCGCAGGAGGGCATCGGCCAGCACCACGCGCAAAGGATGCGGCAGCGGCGTGCGCCGCACCCCCAGGAAACCCGCCGTGGCGATGGCCTCGCCCATGCGGTAGTCATGCACCAGCCCGTCATGGATCGGCTCGGCCGCCGGGTCGTAGGACAGCTCCCACAGTTCGGGCAAGGTGTCGAAAGCCACCACGAAGCTCTTGCGCGCCTGCGCCAGCCAGACGCCCGAGACCGCGGACTCGGCGCCGCCCCTGAGGGCCGAAGTCCGATAACTGCGCACCACGTTCAAGCTCGCGTCCAGCAGCACCAGGCTGTGAGGCTGTGCGTGGCCGGCCAGCAGCCAGCGCCCATCGGCCGACAGGACCAGGCCGCTCAGGGCGAGGCCCGTGCGTGTGCCGAGCACCGGGCCGAAATGTTGCAGGTCCAGCCGCAACACCCAGCCGCCGGCAGCGGCGGCATAGACGTAACGGCCTTCGGGCGAGCGCAGGGGCGTGCCTTCCAGCGCGTATGGCAGCTGGCAGCGCCCCAGCACGGCCAGTGTGCTGCCGTTGAGCAGCAGCAGCTCGCGTCCAGCATCTCGCATGGCCAGGACCAGGTGGCTCGACGCCAGCTCGGTTGCGCTGGGGTCGCTGGCTGTGCAAGCCGGTGTCTCCAGGCGGGGGTGCTGGCGATCGGTGTCGCGCCCTGCGTCCTGGGCGCTGGCGACCCCGGGCGACCACAGCAGGACGGAAAACAAAAATGGAGCCCACCGCAGGGGGCTCCATCGTCTTCCTCGAAGGTGGCGGCGGTCCGCCAGATCGGTCACGACTTCAGGATGAACGCGATCGCTGCCGTCAGGTCAGCGTCGTTGATCTTGTCGGGACCATTCGGTGCCATGGGGATGGGGCCAAAGTTTCCGGAGCCGCCCTTGCGGACCTTCTCCATCAACTTGGCCGTGACGTCCTGGCCCTTGTACTTGGCGGCGATGTCCTTGAAGGACGGGCCGATCATTTTCTTGTCCTTGGCATGGCAGGCCATGCAGCCCGCCTTGTTCATGGCTTCTTCGGGGGTGGCCGCCTGCGCGCTGAAAGCAAGCGCGAGCGCCGGCAGGATAAAAAGGAATTTCATGTGCGTGACTCCTGAAACAGTGGTCTTCGACGCGTGCAGACACCGCCCGGTGTGGGCGGCATCTGCCGATATCGTCAATAGATGTCGTGCTGGGTGTTGAACACGTTGAAGTGGCCCGTGGGCGTGATCAGGCGCGGGTCCTTGATCACGGCCTTGAGCTTGAGCGTCTTGTCGTCCACCACGACCAGGGCGCTCTGCTTGTTCTTGGCCGACCAGACCGCGAACCAGACTTCATCACCCGCCTTGTTGTACTCGGGCTGCACGACGCGCTTGGCACCGTCATCCTTCAGGTCGGCCCACTCGGCGATGGGCAGCACCTTGTAGCCCTTGTCGAGGTTGTTGATGTCGTACACGACGATCGATTGCGAGACCTTGGGGTCCGGGTTCAACGGCGCATCCGACCAGAGGTTCTTGGACTTCGGGTGGCTCTTGATGAAGAGCGCACCGCCGCCAGGGCCGGCCAGCTTGGCCACTTCCTTGAAGGCGTACTGCTTGTGTTTCACCGGATCGGTGCCGATCAGCGAGATCGTCTCGTCACCCAGGTGACCGGTCGCCCAGACGGGGCCGAATTTCGGGTGCACGAAGTTCGCGCCACGACCGGGGTGGGGAATCTTGCCCACGTCGATCAAGGCCTGCAGCTTGCCCTCTTTCATGTCCACCGCGGCAATCTTGTTGCTCTGGTTGGCGGCCACCATGAAGTAGCGCTTGGAAGCATCAAAGCCACCGTCGTGCAGGAAACGTGCTGCGCCGATCTCGGTGATCTTGAGCGCCTCGATGTTGCGGTAGTCCACCAGCAGGATCTTGCCGGTCTCCTTGACGTTCACCACGAACTCGGGCTTGAAGTGCGAGGCCACGATGGCGGCCACGCGCGGCTCGGGGTGGTACTCCTGCTTGTCCACGGTCATGCCGCGGGTGCTCACGATCTTCAGCGGCTCCAGCGTGTCGCCCTTCATGATGGTGAACTGGGGCGGCCAGTAGGAGCCGGCGATCGCCAGCTTGTCCTCGTAGCCCTTGTACTTGGACGTGTCCACCGAACGGGCCTCAAGGCCGACGCGGATTTCGGCGACGTTGTCGGGTTTCTCCATCCACAGGTCGATCATGTTGATCTTGGCGTCACGTCCGATCACGAACAGATAACGTCCCGAAGCCGACAGGCGCGAGATGTGCACCGCATAACCGGTCTTGATGACGTTGATGATCTGCTTGGTGTCGCCGTCGATCAGCGCCACTTCGCCGGTATCACGCAGGGTGGTGGAGAAGATGTTGTCGATGTTGTACTTGTTCATCTTCTTCGTCGGGCGCTGGGCCGGCGGGATGATGACTTTCCAGCTCTGCTTCATCTGCTCCATGCCCCATTCCGGAGGCTGCGGCGGCTCGTGCTGAATGTAGCGGGCCATCATGTCCACTTCTTTTTCAGTCATCTCGCCGGAGGTCTGCCAGTTGGGCATGCCTGCGGGGGAGCCGTAGGCGATGAAGATCTTGAGGTAGTCCGTGCCCTTGGAAACGGTCACGTCAGGGGTCAGGGGCTTGCCCGTGGCGCCCTTGCGCAAGACGCCGTGGCAGCCCGCGCAGCGCTCGAAGTAGACCTTGCGCGCCACGTCGAACTCCGCCTGCGTCATCGGCGGCGCCTTGGGATTGGTGCTTTGCACCATGGGTTCGTTCACCAGTGGCGAGGTGCCCGCCTGGTAGTTCATCTCGGGCGTGGTGACGCCCTTCTTGTCTTGTGCGAACGCAGAAACCGCCAGCGCGGCCAAGGCCAGCGCCGCCACCTGCGTGTACTTCTTGATTTTCATGGATTTACTCCTGGTCTTCTGCGGCTTCGATGGTCCGGGTGCCTGGCTCACGGCCCCCGCCCGCCACATGCCACAGAACTGCTCATGCAACGGGTAGACAGGGGCATCGTGCGCCAAGCCCGGGGGCGCGAGTTTGACTTAAGACAAAGATGGACAGAAAAGTCATCTTCATGACGCAGCGGGTCTGAAGTCTTGATATTGGTCAAACCCGGGCCGCAAGGCCCCTCCTAGACTGCCCTGCATGCCTTGAGGGATCTGCCTGAAGTCTTGTCGTGCCATCCCTTCCGACTCAAACCGATGTCCCATGAAAAGAGCCGCCATGCCTGCTGTCTTCAATCCTGATCCCGGTGGATTCATCTGCAAGGGGGTGCTCGCGGCCATGGGGCTGCTGGCCTTGCTGCCCGCACAGGCACAACAGGATGGCGGAACGGCCACCCTGAAGGAAGTCGTGGTGAGCGGCTCGCGTGGTGAGCAGGCGCGAGAGGAGCTGGCGCTGGTCACCGACGTGGTGGATGCGGCGGCCCTGGAAGCCCGGCAGATCAACGACATCAAGGACCTTGCGGCCGACATGCCCAATGTCTCGGTCCGGCATGCGCCGGCCCGCTTCTCGGTGACCGGTGCGGGCAATCCGGTCGGGCGTGACGGCAACGTGGGTTTCACCATCCGCGGCCTGGGCGGCAACCGGGTGCTCATGCTGGTCGACGGTATTCGCCTGCCCCGCAGTTATGTCAATGGCAGCAATGCCTTCGGTCGCGACGCGCTGGCGCTGGACCTGATCAAGCAGGTGGAGCTGGTGCGGGGACCGAGCTCGGTGCTGTACGGATCGGACGGCCTGGCCGGCCTGGTCAACTTCATCACCTACGAGCCCTCGGATTTCCTGACCAGCGCGAATGGAGAACCCAGGAACCTGGGGGGGCGCGTGGCGCTGGGCTGGAGTGGCGACGACGACACCTACAAGGCCACGGCCACCCTGGCCGGCCGGGCCAGCGACACCCTGCAATGGATGTTCACCGGCACCAGCTACACGGGCAAGGGCTTGAACAATATGGGCAGCAATGATGCGGCCAACACCGATCGCACGCGCCCCAACCCGCAGAACACCAGCGGGGACTCCGTGTTGATGAAACTGGTGGCCCGGCCTGACGGGCGCCAGAAGCACGTCCTCACGGCCGAGCACGTGGGCAAGCAGTCGGACGTGGAGCTGTTGTCCAGCCGGGCCAAGCCGCCGCTGGTGGCGTCGTCGGTCGTGGGCGAGAATGCGCGCCAGAACTTCGCCCGTGACCGCTTCACCTGGGACGCACGCTACAACCTGAGCGAGGCCTGGGCCGATCTGCTGCAGACGGTGCTGAGCTTCCAGAATGCCGATGCGCAGGACAACGGGCGCACCGTGCGCAACGACGGCGGTGTGCGCCGGCGTGACACGCGCTACAGCGAGCGCACCTGGCAGCTGGGGGTGCAGGCCGGCAAGACCACGCCCGTGTCGTCCGATTGGACGCAGCGGCTCACCTATGGCGTGGACTACGTCAGCAGCGACGTCACCAGCTGGTTCGGCGGTTATGACCCGGCGCCCCTGACCGCCTACGTGCCGAAGAGATATTTCCCCGACACACGCGACACCAGCGTCGGTGTGTATGCGCAGAGTGAACTGGCCAGCGAGCGCTGGCGCGTCACGCCCGGTGTGCGCTTTGAAAGTTTTGCGCTGGACGTGATCAGCCAGGCCGGTTATGCCCCGCCGGCCAGTGCACCGGGCATCTCCCTCTCGGGCACGCACACCTCGCCCAAGCTCGGCGCCCTGTACCGCGTCGACAGCCAGTGGTCGGTCTTCGGCAACTACGCCACCGGCTTCAAGGCGCCCAACGCCTGGCAGCTCAACGGTTATTTCGATCCGCAGCCCGGTATCAATGCGCGGCTGCTGCCCAACCCCAACCTCAAGCCCGAGACCAGCCAGCACTACGAGCTGGGCCTGCGCACGAGTTCCGCGCGCCTGGCCACGGAGTTCGCCGTCTTCACCGGCAACTACAACCAGCTCATCGTGGACAAGAAGCTGCTCTCAGGCAGCGGCACCGCACCCGATCCCTATGTCTACCAGACGGTGAACATCGACAACGCCATCATCTGGGGCTTCGAGTTCCGCGGGCGCATGGACTGGGGGCGCGTGGGGCCGGGTCGCGTGACGACGCCCTTTGCGCTGGCCCATGCCCGCGGGCAGGACACCGGCACCGGACGTCCGCTGAACTCCATCGACCCCGCCATGCTCACCGCGGGCATGCACTACGACACCGCCCCCTGGACCCTGCGGCTGGACATGCAATACCGCTCGGCCAAGACGGCCGACGACATCGATCCCACGTCGGGGGTCCGGGTCGGCGGCGTCCAGGTCAGCGACGTGCCCGCGGTTGCCACGTTCGATCTTTCCGGCCAGTGGCGCATCCGCAAGGACCTGCGGCTCAATGCCGGCATCTACAACCTGACCGATCGCAAGTACTGGCTGTGGTCCGATCTGCAGGGCCTCACCACCACCAGCGCCACCACGCAGATGGACGCCTACACCCAGCCGGGCCGCTACGCCAAGCTGTCGGTGGTGATGGATTTCTAGGCTGGTGCCTTGCGCCCGGGCGTCATGAAGCCGAAACACGCGGCGAGCACACTCGCCGCATGCTTTCCTTTGCGACCAGTCTCCTCTCCACGCTCCAGGGCGCTTTTTCCTCCGACCCCGTCAGCAGCGATGCCGACGACCGCCTCGAGGCCATCCGGCAGGCCATGCTCGACAGCCTGGCGGGTACCGGCATGCCGTGCGCCCAGGTGACGCGCCGCATCCTGTTCGCCTGCGACGCCGAGTCGCTGTGGTACCTGCGGCCCGAGCTGCTGCGTGAGATTGCTGTCCTGCACGGAGAGGCGAGCGCCAGGCGCTGCATCGACCAGGTCTCGGCCATGTTCGCCGGCCTTCTGCCCCGGGCCATGCAGGCCGGCCGACCGGCGCTTGCCGGCTAGAGTTACGCCGCGCAGCGGGCACCGGCGCACCGGCACCCGTTACGGCACAGCTGCTTATTCGGCCTTGATGCCGCGCTCAGCAATGATCTTGCCCAGCGTGGCCGTGTCGGACTTGATGCGCAGGGCCAGCGCTTCCGAGGAGCCGCCCGCCACCTGCCAGCCCTGCTGGAACAGGCGCTGCCGCACTTCAGGGCTGCGTGCGATCTCGCTGAAGAGTGCCGAGAGTCGGGCGACGACGGGCTTGGGCATGGAGGCCGGGCCGGCCACCGCGTTCCAGATCTCAAGCTGGAAGTTCTTCACGCCGGCTTCGGCCAGGCTGGGAATTTCCGGTGTCAGTGTGCTGCGGCCGGCCGATGTGACGCCCAGCACGCGGACCTTGCCGGCGCGGGCCTGCGCCAGCGCCAGGCCTGGCGGCAGCATGGAGAGCTGGATCTGTCCGCCCAGCATGGCCGTCACCACCTGCGGGTAACCGGGGTAGGGCACGTGCACGGGGTTCATGTCCACGCGCGCCTTGAGCAGCTCCATGCCGATATGGCCCACGGTGCCCACGCCGGGCGAGCCATAGCTCCACTTGTCGCCGCTGCTGCGCGCCGCGGCCAGGAATTCGGCGGTGGTCTTGCCGGGGGCGTCGACCGGTGCAGCCAGCACCAGCGGCGCGGTGCCGATCAGGCTGATGGGGGCCAGGTCCTTGGCCGGGTCATACGGTGTCTTTGCGTTCAGCAGCTTGGCGATGGTCAGGTTGCCGTTGATCATCACGCCGATGGTGTGGCCATCGGTGGCCTTGGCCACCATGTCGGCCGCGATATTGCCGCCGGCGCCCGGCTTGTTCTCCACGATGACCGGCTGGCCCAGGGCCTTGCTCAGCGGTTCGGCCAGCGTGCGTGCCACCAGGTCGGGCGAGGTGCCGGCCGGAAAACCGACCATGATCTTCACCGGCTTGCTCGGCCAGGCGGCCTGCTGCTGCGCGTGGGCGCCGGTGGCCAGCGTGAGCAGGCCCAGCGCCAGCAAGGCGCGACGCAAGGGGGAAGGGGTCAGTTGCATTCTTGTCTCCAGTGAAAAAGCCCCGGACTCTCTCGAATCCGGGGCCTGATGGCTTGCGATGAAAGTCAGGCGTATTCTGCCAGTGCGGCCTTCATCTTTTTCATGGCGGCCACTTCGATCTGGCGGATGCGCTCGGCGCTCACGCCGTACTCGGCGGCCAGTTCGTGCAGCGTCATGCCGCCCGAGCTGTCGTCGTTGACTTTGAGCCAGCGTTCTTCCACGATACGGCGGCTGCGCGGGTCCAGCACGTCCAGCGCCGCGGCGATGCCGTCGCTGGCCAGCACGTCGCGCTGGTGCGCCTCGATCATGGCGGTGGGCTCATGGTTGGCGTCGGCCAGGTAGGCGATGGGGCCGAAGCTGTCTTCGACATCGTCGCCCGGGCCCGGGTCCAGCATGACGTCACCGCCCGACAGGCGGGTTTCCATCTCGATGACCTCTTCGCGCTTGACGTTGAGCTCCTTGGCCATCAGGTCGATTTCCTGCTCGCTCAGCGTCTCGCGGTGGGTGGCGGCGTCCGCAGCGGCGGCGTCGGCCTTGTAACCCTGCTTCTTGGAACGCAGGTTGAAGAACAGCTTGCGCTGGGCCTTGGTCGTGGCGACCTTGACCATGCGCCAGTTCTTCAGAATGTACTCATGGATCTCGGCCTTGATCCAGTGCAGCGCATAGCTCACCAGGCGCACGCCCTGGTCCGGGTCGAAGCGCTTGACGGCCTTCATCAGGCCCACATTGCCTTCCTGGATCAGGTCGCCGTGGGGCAGGCCGTAGCCCAGGTACTGGCGGGAAACCGAGACGACCAGGCGAAGGTGAGAGAGCACCAACTTACCGGCGGCCTCAAGATCGTTCGAGTCGCGGAATTTGCGCGCGAACTCCTGCTCCTGCTCCAGTGTGAGCATGGGCAGGCGGTTGGCGGCCGAAATATAGGCGTCGAGATTACCCAGCGGGGGCACGAGCGCCCAAGGATTCGCGACGGTCAGCGCAGAAGCGGAAACTCCAGTGACAGCGGTCATGGCAGAACTCCTTTCGAGGTCATGTTTCTATATTAGCACTCTCTGTGATTGAGTGCTAAACCCAAAGTTCCTGGGGTTTTACACAGTTCTGTGGGGATATCCGCGTCACGGGCAGAGGTGGCCAAAAACGTTTGGCAATTGTATTGAGAACCATTATCATTCGCATAAATAGCCGACCTACCCCCGCCCGCCATGATTGTTTGCGTCTGCCACCGCGTTTCCGACAAGACCATCGAGCGTGCCGCCCGTGCCGGCGCCGACTTCGACGAAATCCAGCTCGAACTTGGCGTGGCCACCCAGTGCGGCAAGTGCGAAGGCTGCGCCCGCGCCCTCTGGTCCGAATGCCGGCCCAGCCACAAGATGGCGCACCTGGGCCAGGAGCTCGGCCTGGGGCGCTCCATCCAGCTCGTGGCCGCCTGAATCTTTGCTGTCACTCCCATGAAAAAGGGCTACGCAGTGCGTAGCCCTTTTTGTTGTTGCAGGGACCAGCTCAGGAGAGCTCGCCCATCTGGCTCTGCAGGTAGTTCTGCTGGCCCACCTTCTCCAGCAGTTCGATCTGGGTTTCCAGGAAATCGATGTGTTCCTCGGTGTCGTCCAGGATCTCCTGCAGCAGGTCGCGCGAGACGTAGTCGCGCACCTTCTCGCAGTGGGCGATGCCGTCCTTGATGGTGGCCTGCGCCCCCGTCTCCAGCGCCAGGTCGCTGCGCAGGATCTCGGGCACGTCCTCGCCGATGTTGAGCTTGCCCAGGTCCTGCAGATTGGGCAAGCCGTCCAGCATGAAAATGCGTTCCATGAGCTTGTCGGCGTGTTTCATCTCGCCGATCGACTCCTCGTATTCCTTCTTGGCCAGCTTGTCCAGGCCCCAGTGCTTGAGCATGCGGTAGTGCACGAAGTACTGGTTGATGGCCGTCAACTCGTTCTTGAGCTGGGCCTGCAGGTGGGAGATGGCTTGGGGATCGCCTTTCATGGGCCTTCCTGTTCGGTATGGTGGCAGACACCTGCATTGTCATGCAAAGCGCGTGGCTTTCAAGCCCCCGGGCCTGCCGAGCGGGATTGAAAACCAGACGCAGCAAGGCTTGCGGCATGGTACTGGTTTTAAAAACAGTATTGTGGCAAGATGCACCTGCAGCGCGCCCTGGCCGCCCATCAGACCCGACCGAAACCGATTCCCAAACGTGTAGCGCCCCCCCCCATGCACATTCCCGCCCGCCGCCGCCTCGAGTTCGACGAGGCCCGCATGTATGCCTACCCCGAGCACCTGCGCGAGTGTGTGGAGGCCTTGCCGCATCTGCCCGGCGTCTACACCTTCCACGGCGAGCCAGGAGATGCGCTGCCTCTGTACATCGGCAAGAGCGTGAACCTGCGCGCACGCGTGCTCTCGCACCTGCGCAACCCGGACGAAGCGCGCCTGCTGCGCCAGACCCGCCTCATCACGCACCGTCGCACCGCGGGTGAGGTGGGCGCGCTGCTGCTCGAGGCCAGCCTCATCAAGCAGCAGCAACCGCTCTACAACCAGAAGCTGCGCCGTAGCCGCCAGCTCTGCGCCCTGCGGCTCGATGATGCGGGCCGTCCCGAGGTGGTGGACGCACGCAGCCACAACTTCGCCACCACACCCGATCTCTTTGGCCTCTACGGCAGCCGCCACGCCGCGCTCGACGGCCTGCGCAACCTGGCCGACCTGCACAAGCTCTGCTACGGCGCGCTGGGGCTGGAGCGCCTGGCCCCGGGCCGCGCCTGCTTTCGCGCCGCGCTGCACCAGTGCGCCGGTGTCTGCCGGGGTGACGAAACCCCGGCCGCGCACCAGGCGCGCCTTATGGAAGCGCTGGAGAGCCTGCGCGTGGCCTGCTGGCCGCACGCGGGTGCCATCGGCCTGCGCGAACGTGACGAAGAGGGTCTGGAGCAGATCCACGTCATCCGCAACTGGTGCTACCTCGGCAGCGCGGACAGCCTGGCCCAGGCGCGCGGGCTGGACCAGAGCGCCATCGGCTTCGATGCCGACGGCTACAAGATCCTCTGCCGCCCGCTGCTCTCGGGCACGGCCGATCTCATCGCGCTTTGAAGGTTCGCCATGTCCGCTGCGCTC
>JAXMMJ010000081.1:0-19515 GCA_034366585.1 Hylemonella sp. | reverse complement strand
CCGACACGCGACCTGCTGAGCGACCGCGGCATGATGGGCGACGGCGTGATCGAGCTGCGCAAGCTGCGCGGCTGGGTCGAGCAGGCCGGCTACGCGGGCTACAGCGAAGTCGAGATCTTCTCCGAGCTCGACTGGTGGAAGCGCAGCGGCGACGAGGTGCTCGACACCTGCATCGGGCGCCACCGCAGCGTGGTCTAGACCGCCACCGTACGGCGCGTGCGCCGCACACGGAAGGCCGTGACCACCAGCGTGAGCTGCACCAGGGCCAGGCCCACGAAGAGCGCACGCCAGGCCTGCTGGTCCATCAGCAGGCCGAAGATCAGCGGCGAGATCGCCTGGCCGATGTCCAGGCCCGAATACACCACGCCATAGACACGCCCGCTGGCGTTCTCGGGGGTGGAACGCTTGATCAGCAGGTCGCGCGAGGGGCCGGCAAAACCGGCCGCAAACCCCATGAGCGCGAACAGCACGGGCACCGCCGGGGGCGGCAGGCTGCCCAGGCCCAGCAGCAGGGAGACGGCGGCCGCCACGGCAAACCCGCCGCCCACCACACGCTCGCTGCGCGCGGGGTCGGTGACCAGGAACCCGCCCACCAGCATGCCGCTGGCGCTGGCCAGCATATAAGCCGTCAGGCACACCGCCACCAGGGTCAGGGGCACGCCATGCAGCTGGCGCGCCGCCTCGGGGGCGAAAGCCTGCACCACGCTCAGCGCTACGGCGAAGATGAAGAAGAAGGCAAAACACATCCACACCGCGGGGATGCGCAGGAAGTCCAGGCTGTCCCGGGCGGGCGCGTCGGCAGCAGCGCGCGCCGACGCGCTGGGCGCCAGGGCAAGGCGGCGCCCCTGCCACCAGCACAGCAGCAGCACGGCCAGCACCAGGGACCCGGCCACGGCCAGGGACACGCGCCAGGAATACAACAGGGCCAAGGGCGCCAGCAGGGCCGACGCCACGGCCCAGCCCAGGGTGCCGCTGATGCCGTGCACGCTGTAGGCGTGGCCCAGGCGCGGCGCGCTGACCTTGCGGTTGATCAGGGTGTAGTTCACCGGGTGGAACACACCATTGCCCATGCCGGCCACCACGGAGAACCCCATCAGCATCACGTAGCTGGTGCTCAATGCAAACCCGAAGGCCGCCAGCGACAACAGGATAAGGCCGGTGTAGAGCACGGGGCGAGGACCGTAGCGGTCCACCCAGAAACCCGACAGCGCCTGCACTGTGCAGGAGACGACAAAGAAGATCGTCATCAGGAAACCCAGCTCGGCATAGCTGGCGTTGAAGGCGTCTTTCAGCCAGGGGAAGAGCGGCGGCAACAGCAGCTGGCTGAAGTGGCTCATGAGGTGGGCCAGGCCGATCAGCCCGATCAGGCTGGCGTCCTCGCGCAGGGAAACAGGTGTGGAAGCGAGGCTCGCAGTGCTCATGACACGATGGTAATGCAGGCCCCAACGCGCTGCCTGGCAAGCTTCTCGGGTGGCGCAGCGTGAACTATTGCACGCGATGCGCAGCGAACTGCTGCATCGCAGCAGGCACCCGCCACTTCCGTGAACTTGTCCCTCGCCAGATGACCAGGCAGCGACAAGAATCCATTCAAACAGCACATCTTTGCCGCATCAGAAACGCTAGGGGAGCCCCACCATGATCATCCTGCCCATCGGCCCGGAATCGGAACCTGAGCGCACTGCGGCCCCGGCCTCGCGGCCCGCTCCGCTCCAAAGCACGCTGCGGGTCCTGGTCTACGGCTTTACGCCCTCCGAACGGGAGCTGATCCAGGGCATCGTGTCGCTGTCGCAGCGCCGCCCGCTGCGGCTGGAGCTGACCCGCTCCGATGACGCCGACACCGCCGACGTCATCCTGCTCGACGGGGCGGACGCCAAGGTCATGGCCTGGGCCGCCAAGGCCAGCATGCTGGTGGGCAAGACCGTGATCCAGGTCGATGGCCAGAGCGCCCCCCACGGCGCCACCCACCTGCAGCGACCCATCCAGTGGCCCAAGCTGCCTTCGCTGTTGCTGCACGCGATGGACCCCAACTCCCCCCTGCTGAGCACACGCCAGTCGCTGATTTCCACGTTCTGAAACGTCCCCGCCCGCGGGCGGCGCGTGCCGGCGCGGGCATACTGGGGGCATGGCCCACGAGCACCCGCACGATCATTCCCACGACGCGCACGACCACGCTGCCGCTCACGGACACGCCGGTCATCATCACCCCGCCCCGGCCAACTTCAACCGCGCCTTTGCCATCGGCATCGCGCTCAACACCGGCTTCGTGGCGGTGGAAGCCTGGTACGGCTGGCAAGTCAACTCCCTGGCTCTGCTGGCCGACGCCGGCCACAACCTGAGCGACGTGGCCGGCCTGCTGCTGGCCTGGATGGCCGCCCTGGCCGCGCGCCTGCAGCCCGATGCGCGCCACACCTACGGCTGGCAGCGTGCCTCCATCCTGGCGGCGTTCACCAATGCCGTGCTGCTGCTGGTGGCCATGGGGTCGCTGGGCTGGGAAGCCTTGCAGCGCCTGGGCTCGCCCGAGCCCACCCAGGGCTGGACCATCATCACCGTGGCGGCCATCGGCATCGTGGTCAACACCGCCACCGCCCTGCTCTTCCTGCGCGGCGGCGAGCACGACCTCAACGTCCGCGGCGCCTTCCTGCACATGGCGGCTGACGCCCTGGTCTCGCTGGGCGTGGTGATCGGCGGTGCGCTCTACCTCTGGCAGGGCTGGGGTTGGCTGGACCCGGTCATGAGCCTGGGGATCGCCGCCGTCATCGTCGTCGGCACCTGGGGCCTGCTGCGCCAGTCCCTGCATCTGCTGTTCGATGGCGTGCCCGAGCACGTGGACCTGCCCGCCGTGCAGGCCTGGCTGGAGGCACAACCCCGCGTGGCGCGCGTGGACGACCTGCACGTCTGGGCCATGAGCACCACGCGGGTCGCCCTGACCGCCCACCTGGTGATGCCGCAGGGCCACCCGGGCGATGATTTCCTGCGCGAGGTGAGCGAAGGCCTGCACCAGCGCTTCGGCATCGCCCACACCACGCTGCAGACCGTGACGGCACCGATGCTGCAACACTGCCACGATCCGGACCGCAGAACCTCGGCTTGATATTTTCCGGCAACACTCGATAGCTATATTTTTAATAGCAGACGGAGCGGAAAAATCCGCCAGCATTGAAGTGCTCGCGCATCAGCGTTACCATGGGCCAATTGATACCCTACCGGGTTGTCAAAAGGAGGGACTATGGATTTTCTCGATTGGGTCCGCGGCCCGCTGCTCGCCGTTGCGCTGCTGGTGTTCGTGCTCGGTGTCGCGTGGCGCTTGTGGGTGCTCTGGCGTCTGCCGGCCAGTACGCAGCCGCAAGCCCCCGCCCGCCAGCCCTTCGGCACGGCCGATGCGCTCTCCGCCAGTCTGGGCCGCATGCTGCCGCACCGCGGTTTCCACCCCAGCGCCACACTGGTCACCATCAACCCCTATGTGTTCCACATCGGGTTGGCGCTGGTGTTCTTTGGTTACGCGCCGCACATCGCCTTCATCCAGCGCCTGACCGGCCTGGGCTGGCCCGCCCTGCCGGACATGGTGATGTACCTGGCCGCGGCGGCCACCATCGTCTCGCTGCTGCTGGCCATCGTGTTCCGCCTCTCCGACCCGGTGCTGCGCAAGATTTCGCGCGCCGATGACCACATCACCTGGGCGCTGACGCTGCTGCCGCTGATCACCGGCATGGGCGTGGTGGGCGAGCCGTCCAGCGCCCTGCTGGCGCACGCCAGCCCGGTCTACCGCGATCCGCTGGCCATCCACCTGCTGAGCCTGGAGCTGCTGCTGGTCTGGTTCCCCTTCGGCAAGTTGATGCACGCCTTTCTCGTCCTGCCCAACCGCATGCAGCTGGCCCGCTTCCTGGGCCGCCGTGGAGTACGCACATGATCGACATGGCCGTTTTCAAGCAGTTCCAGGAAGCGATCCGCCACCTGGGCGAGATGGCACAACCCGAGGCGCTGGGCGACGAAGAGCGGCTGGCCCGCGCCAAGGCCGTGATGCACGACAAGACCGACCGCGCGCTGGCCCTCGATCTGGAGTCCTGCGTCAACTGCGGCTACTGCTCCGAGGCCTGCCACTTCTACCAGAGCACGCAGGACCCGAAATACACCCCCACGCGCAAGCTCGACCTGCTGCGGCGCGTTCATATGCGCGAGACCTCGGCCTTCGCCCCGCTACGGCGCCTCTACACGAAAGACATCACGGTCGACGAGCTGCGCGAATGGCAGGAGCTGGTCTACGACAGCTGCACCGAATGCGGACGCTGCAGCATGGCCTGCCCCATGGGCATCAACATCGCGCGCGGTGTCAACGTCATGCGCGAAGCGCTGTCGCAGGCCGGCCTGGTGCCGCTGGAACTGATGGCCGTGGCGCAGGAACAGGCCGGTCGCGGCACGGTGTTCGGCGTCGGCCCGAAAGAGCTGGCAGGCTGCGTGCAGGCGCTGCGCGCCCAGGGCCTCACGATCCCGCTGGACGAGGCGCAGGCCGACGTGATGCTGGTCACCACGGTGATCGACGTGCTGCTGTTCCAGGACGCGCTGGCCGCCACGGCCCGCATCCTCAACCACCTGGGTCTGAAATGGACACTGCGCAGCGCCGGTTTCGAGGCCGCCAACTTCGGCCTGCTCTCGGGCAACGAAGCGCTGCAAAAGGCCGCCAGCCAGCGCCTGGTGGACGAGGCACTGGCCATCGGTGCGCGCACCCTCGTCCTGCCCGAATGCGGCCACGCCTACCCCGCCCTGCGCTGGGAAGGGCGGCTGGCCGACGGCAGCCCCCTGCCCTTCGAGGTGCTGGCCGCCTCCGAGTTCGTCGGCCGCGAAATCCAGGCCGGGCGCCTGCAGCTGCAGCCCGGCGATGGCAGTGCCAAGCTGACCTACCACGATGCCTGCAAGCTGGCGCGCCACGGCGGTGTGATCGACGAACCGCGGGCGGCACTCCAAGCGCTCGGTGCCGATTTCCGCGAAAGCACGCCCACGGCCGAGCTCAACTGGTGCTGCGGCGGCGGTGCCGGCGCCTTCCTGATCAACCGCGCCGCGCCCTTGCGGCACAAGGCCTGGGAAATCAAGCGCGAGCAGATCGAAGCCACCGGGGCCGACACCGTGGTGCTCTCTTGCGCCAGCTGTCGCCTGAACTTCATGGAAGCCGCCGAGATCGACCAATGGCCCACGCGCATCGCCAGCCTGGTCGAGCTGGTGGCCGAGCAGTTGCCATCCAGGCCCTAAGCTCAGGCAGTCACGTCCTTGGTGCTGGCATAGGCCTGCGGCCAGCTCAGCGTGTGGCCGGTGCTGGCGGCGAAGCGCTCCAGGTCTTCGGGTGTGTCGATGTCGATGCGGTAATGCCGGTTGTCGGTCTCGAACCACTGCACACTTTCCGGATGCTTTTCGCGCCAGTTGCGGCAGGTCAGGTCGGCGCTGCCGGCCAGCCACTGCTCGCGCAGCGCGGCATCGAACATCACCGGGTTGCCGGGTGCCTTGCTGCCGTCAGCTGCGCTCACGCGCGGCACCACCATGGATTTGTCACCGCGCTTGCGGTAGGCGCTGATCAGGGCGGTGATGTCCTGCGCCGTGATCAGGGGCTGGTCGGCCAGCGCCACCATCACCGCGTCGATCCGGGGCGACAGGGCCTGCAGCCCGATGCGCACTGACGACGCCTGGCCCTCGTCGGGCGCGAGGTTGTGCACCAGGGTGATGGGCAGGTGCCGGATCGCGGCTTCGATGGCCTCGGCGTGGTGGCCCAGCACGACCACGACCTCATCGACACCGGCGCCCGACAGGGCCACCAGCTGCCGCATGATCAGCGGCACGCCGCCGAGTTCGAGCAGCGACTTCGGCTTGCCCCCCAGGCGCGAGCCGGCACCCGCGGCCAACAAGACGGCCCCCACGGTCATGCGGCTGTAGAGGCCGTTGGCTTTGAACATGCATCCCATACCCGAACTCCTTCAATGTGGCGCCATCACGCTGCCGCTCATCCCAATGCCTCGATCAGCCGGGGCAACACCGCCTTGAGGCTGGCCAGGTCACCGGCGGGCGCCAGAAGATCCAGGTGCGGCAAGGCGGCCGACATGCCCTGGCTGATGGGCGCATACCCCGGCTGATTGACCAGGGGGTTGAGCCAGACCACCCGCCGCGCGCGCCGCCGCAGTTGCGCCAGGGCGCCCGACAACGCCGCCGGTTCCCCCGTATCGTAGCCGTCGCTGAGGATGATGACGGCCGTGCGGGAATTCACGGTGCGCGCGGCATGTTCGCGGTTGAACTGCGCCAGGCTCTCGCCGATGCGCGTGCCGCCGGCCCAGCCCTGCGCCAGCAGGTGCAGCCGCTCCTGCGCACGCCAGGGGTCGGGGTCGTGCAGGGCCTGCGACACCCCGGTGACGCGCGTGTGGAAGATGAAGCTGTGCACGTCACTCAATTCAGCGCTGAGCGCGCGGGCCAGCCGCAGGTAGAAAAAGCTGTAGAGCACCATGGAGCGGCTGACATCGATCAGCAGCACCAGGCGCGGGCGCACGCGCTTGCGGTCCTTCCACTGCAGGTGAAAAGGCGTGCCACCGCTGGCCACGCTGCGCCTGATGGTGGCGGGCAGGTCCAGGCGGCGGCCGTGGCGCGCGCGGGCCTCGCGGCGTAGCCGGATGTGCTTCAACTGGCGGGCGAACTGCCGCATCAGCGCCTCGATGTCCAGCGCGTGCTCGCGCTCGGTCAGTTCACGGAAATCGGTCGAACTCAGCACCTCCTGCCGGCTGGCGGTCTGGCGCGGCCGGATGTCCTCGCTGTCCTCGGTGGGCGCGCGGTCACTGGCCGGGCCCTGCGGCTGGTGGCCGCTGAGGAAACCGCTGTCGCGCCGCTCCGGGCGTTGCCACTTGTTGGCGGGCAGGAACCAGGCATCGAACAGTGTGTCGAAACGCCGCCACTCTTCGGCGCGGCCGCACAGCAGGGCCCGCAGGCTCCAGCGCAGCATTTGCGGATCGAGCAGGCCCACGCGCTCGGCCGTGCGCAGCACTTCCACGCCGTCACCCCCCCCCACCGCAAAACCATTGGCGCGCAGAAAGCCGGGGAAACCCGCCAGGCGCGTGCTGGCCAGCGCGTCCAGCGGCGACACATCGGTGCTCAGCATGCGGCCGCCAGCCGGGCGACGACCTCGCGCGTGAAGGCCACGCGGTCGTCGCGGGTCTTGATCAGGGCGCCCAGGGTCTGCAGAATGTGCTCGGCACCGTCCTTGTCGATCACCGTGATGTCCAGCCGCAGCAGGGCCGCGGCCCAGTCCAGCGTCTCGGCGATGCCCGGTTTCTTCTGCAGCTCCAAACGGCGCACGCTCTGCACGAAGGCCACCACCTGTGCGGCGAGCGCGGCCGGCACGCCCGGCGCTTTCGCGTGCACGATGGCGAGTTCCTTGTCGTAGTCCGGGTAGTCGATGTACTGGTAGAGGCAGCGCCGGCGCAGCGCGTCCGACAGCTCGCGTGTACCGTTGGAGGTGATCACCACCAGAGGCCGGCTGATGGCGCGCACCGTGCCGAGTTCGGGGATGGAGAGCTGGAAGTCCGAGAGCAGCTCCAGCAGATAGGCTTCGAAAGCCTCGTCGGCGCGGTCCACCTCGTCGATCAGCAGCACGGGGGCTTGCTCGCAGGTGATGGCCTCCAGCAGCGGGCGCTTGAGCAGGTAGCGTTCGGAGAAGATGTCATGCTCTTTCTGGGCCATGCCGCGGTCGTCGTGCTCCAGCAGCTTGATGGCCAGCAGCTGGCGCTGGTAGTTCCACTCGTACATGGCCGCGTGGGCGTCCAGGCCCTCGTAGCACTGCAGGCGGATCAGGCGCGTGTGGCGCAGGGTGGCCAGCACCTTGGCCACCTCGGTCTTGCCGACGCCGGCGTCGCCTTCGAGCAGCAGGGGCCGCTCCAGGTCCTGCATCAGCATCAGCGCCGCCACCAGGCCCGGTTCGGCGATGTAGCCGGCGCGTGCCAGGTCCTGCTGCCAGGCAGCCAGTTCCTGCGCACGCGAAACGCTCATGCTCTTTTCGCCGAGAACAGCGACTTGAACCAGTCCTTGATCACGGCCCAGGCCAGGGCCAACGCGTTCAGCTGCGACGGCTCGGGAGCCTCTGCCGGGGCACCTCCCCCGCCCGCCGATGCGGACGGCCCGCAGGGCCTGTTCGCCTGCAGGGCCTGCACCTTGGCCGCGAAGTTGTCGGCAAACTGCTTGAGCACCTGGTCGGCCACCGAGTTCATCATGCGCCCGCCAAAGGCGGCGGCCTTGCCGCTCATCGACACCTCGCTGTTGCCGACAAGGTTGCAGCTGCTGTCGTTTACCACCTCGATGCGCGCCGTCAGGTCCATGGACGCACCCGAGCTGCCGGTGGAATCGGTGCCCTTGCCGATCAGGCGCAGGGTGCGGCTGGCTGCATCGATGGCCTTGACCTCCACCTCGCCACGAAACGACATGCTGGCCGGCCCGAACTTGACCGCCACCGTGCCCTTGTAGTGCTGTGCATCGGTGCGCTCGGTGATGCGCGCGCCGGGCATGCAGCTGGCCACGCCCTCGATGTCCTGCAGCAGCGTCCAGGCCGTCTGCGCCGAGCCGGGCATGGGGAAGGTTTTTTCCAGTGTGACGTTCATGTACTTATCGTTTGTTGATGCCCAGCGCGTTGCACTGCTGCCAGACGCGGTAGGCGCTGTGCGGCATGTCCATGTGGGTCACCCCCAGGTGCGCAAAGGCGTCGATCACCGCATTGCTGAAGCAGGGGATGCCTCCCACGTGTGGCGATTCGGCCACGCCCTTGGCACCGATGGGGTGGTGCGGGCAGGGTGTCACCGTGTGGTCGGTCTCCCAGTGCGGCGTCTCCATGGCGGTGGGCAGGAAGTAGTCCATCAGGCTGTTGCCCAGGTGGTTGCCGTTGTCGTCAAACGGGATCTGCTGCCCGAAGGCCACCGCGAAGGCTTCGGTCAGCCCGCCGTGGATCTGGCCTTCGATGATCATGGGGTTGATGCGGGTGCCGCAGTCGTCCAGCGCGTAGAAACGCCGCACCTTGGATTCGCCGGTGTACTTGTCGACGTCCACCACGCACAGGTAGGTACCGAAGGGGTAGGTCAGGTTCGGCGGGTCGTAGTAGGACACGGCGTTCAGGCCCTGCTCCATGCCGGCCGGCAGGTTGCCGGTGTGCGAGACCAGGCAGATCTCCTTCATGGTCTTGTGCTGGCCGGGATTGCCCTTGACCGTGAAGCGGTCGATCTCCCATTCCAGGTCGCCCTCGGCCACTTCGAGCAGGTGGGCCGCGATCTTCTTGGCCTTGTCCTTGATCTTACGTGCCGCCTGCGCGGTGGCCGCGCCCGACACCGGCGTGGAGCGCGAACCCCAGGTGCCCGCGCCGTAGGGCGACTTGTCGGTGTCGCCCTCCTCCACCACGATGTCGCTGGCGGGCAGGCCCAGCTCGGTGGCGATGATCTGCGCGTAGGTGGTCGCGTGGCCCTGGCCCTGCGTCATGGTGCCCAGGCGGGCGATCACGCCGCCGGTGGGGTGCACGCGGATCTCGCAGCTGTCGAACAGGCCGATGCCCAGGATGTCACAGACCTTGGTCGGTCCGGCACCGACGATTTCGGTGAAGGTGGCCAGGCCGATGCCCATCAGGGTCGGGCTGTTGGGGTCGGCGCGTTTCTTGGCCTGCTCGGCGCGCAGGCCCTTGTAGTCCACCGCGTCCAGCACTTTCTCCAGCGCCGGGTGGTAGGCGCCGCTGTCCAGCGTCCAGCCCAGCGAGGTGGTGTAGGGGAACTGCTCGGACTTGACGAAATTGCGGCGGCGGATCTCGGCCTTGTCGATGCCCAGCTTCTGCGCCAGCACGTCGATCATGCGTTCGATCAGGTAGACCGCCTCGGTCACGCGCAGCGAGCAGCGGTAGGCCACGCCGCCGGGCGCCTTGTTGGTGAAGACCGCATCGACGCGGCAGTAGGCGTTGGGGATGTCGTAGGAGCCGGTGCAGATCGAGAACAGGCCCGCCGGCAGCTTGGTGGCCGAGACGTGCGAGTTGAAGGCACCGTGGTCGGCCAGGGCCGTGAAACGCAGGCCCTTGATGCGGCCGTTCTTGTCGGCCGCCAGTTCACCCACGCCGTGGTAGTCACGCGCAAAACCGGTGGTGGAGATGTTGTCGATGCGCGACTCGATCCACTTGATCGGCACGCCCGTCACGATAGACGCCACGATGGCGACCACGTAACCCGGGTAGATGGGCACCTTGTTGCCGAAGCCCCCGCCGATGTCGCCCCCGACCACGCGGATCTTGCTTTCCGCCACGCCCGAGAGCATGGCCAGCACGGTGCGCACCAGATGCGGGGCCTGCGTGGTCATGTAGACCGTCAGGTAGCCGGTGGCCTTGTTGAAGGAGGCCACGCAGCCGCAGGTCTCCAGCGGGCAGGGGTGCACGCGCGGGTTGAGGATCTCCTCGCGCACCACGATCTCGGCGTTCTTGAAGGCCGTGTCGGCCGCCGCCTTGTCGCCGGCCTCCCAGGTGAAGATGTGGTTGGGGTGGGTGCGCGGGCCGTGGCTCAGGTCCTTCTTGTCGACGATGTCCTCGCGGATGATGGGCGCGTCCTTGTCCATGGACTTCCTGGGGTCCACGATGGCCGGCAGTTCCTCGTAGTCCACCTCCACCAGGTCGGCGCCGTCGGCAGCGGCGTAGCGGTCGGTGGCCAGCACCATGGCCACTTCCTGCATCTGGAAACAGACCTTCTTGTCGGCCAGCACGGCCTGCACGTCGCCGCCGATGGTGGGCATCCAGTGCAGGTTGACCGGCTTCAACTCGTCGGCCGTCAGCACCGCCACCACGCCCGGGCAGGCCAGCGCCTTGCTCTTGTCGATGCCCTTGATGCGGGCGTGCGCATAGGGGCTGCGCACGATGGCGCCGAACAGCATGCCCGGCAGCTTGATGTCGTCGACGTAGGTGCCCTGGCCGCGGATGAACTTGGCGTCTTCCTTGCGCAGCAGCGAGGTGCCCATGCCCTGCAGCTTGTCTTCGCGTTCCTTCAGATCAGACATATTGCCCATGTGTATCTCCGGTGTGTTCGGTGCGTTCGTTTGGTGTGTGACAGCGGGGATGCGCGTCAGGCCGTTGCGGTGGCAGCCAGCTTCTTGGCGGCGGACTGCACGGCCTTGACGATGTTCTGATAGCCCGTGCAGCGGCACAGGTTGCCGGCGATGCCGTAGCGGATGTCCTGCTCGCTCGGGTTGGGGTTCTCCTTGAGCAGCCGGTAGGCGCGCGTCATCATGCCGGGCGTGCAGAAGCCGCATTGCAGGCCGTGCTCCTCGTGGAAGGCCTGCTGGATGGCATGCAGCACGCCGCCCTGCTCCAGGCCCTCGACCGTCAGCATGTCGGCGCCCTCGCACTGCACCGAGAGCACGGTGCAGGACTTGAGCGACATGCCGTCCACGTCCACCGTGCAGGCGCCGCAGTGCGAAGTCTCGCAGCCGATGTGCGGGCCGGTGTGCAGCAGCCGCTCGCGCAGGGTATGGATCAGCAGTTCGCGCGGCTCCACCGCCGTCTCGACCTTCTTGCCGTTGAGCTGGAAGGACACTGTTTGGGTTTTCGCCATGTTCTGTCTCCTGTGTTCCTGTAAGTCAGGCTTTGGCCGCGCGTTCGTGCGCCTTCTGCAGCGCGCGCCGGGTCATCTCGCCGCACATGGCGCGTTTGTAGTCCGCGTCGCCGCGCTGGTCGGGCGCCGGGTCGCAGATGCTCATGGCCAGGCGGGTCGCCTCGTTCAGGCTGGTCTCGTTGATCTGCTTGCCCACCAGGGCAGCCTCGGCGGCAGTGGCCTTGAGCGGCGTGGCGCCGACATTGGTCAGCGCGATGCTGACTTTGGCCACGGTGTTGCCCTTCATCTGCAGCATCACGGCCGTGGCCGCGGTGGCGAAGTCGCCGGTCTTGCGCTTGAGCTTCTGGTAGGCGTAGCCGCAACCGGCAGCCGGCACCGGCACCCGGACCTGGGTCAGGATCTCGCCCGGCTCCAGCAACGTGGCATACATGCCGAGGAAATAGCCGTCGGCCTTGACCACGCGCTCACCCTTCGGGCCCTGCAGCACAAAGGAGGCGTCCAGCGCCAGCATCAGGGCCGGGTGGTCGTTTCCCGGGTCGCCGTGCGAGATGTCGCCGCCGATCGTGCCCTTGTAGCGCACCTGCGGGTCGGCGATCAGCCCGGCGCCCTCGACCAGCAGCGGCACCTTCTCGGCCAGCAGCTTCGAGTTGAGCAGGTCGTATTCGGTGGTCATGGCGCCGATGCGGATCTCGTTGCCCACCTGCGCGATGCCGCGCAGGTCCGTGATCTTGCCTAGGTCGATCAGGTGGGCGGGCTGCGCAAAACGCAGCTTCATCATGGGCAGCAGGCTGTGGCCGCCGGCCAGCAGCTTGGCGTCATCGCCGAAGGTGGTCAGCAGCTTGAGCGCTTCCGGCACGGAGCGGGGGCTGTGGTAATCGAATGGGACGGTGATCACGTTGTCTCCTTCATGGGTTTGAAAACCTCTAGAAGGTGGAATCTAGCGGCCGCCCGTGCGCTTTTGGCGCCCATGCAATCAACGGTCACTCAGGGTGCACGAATGGCAGCACAGCCGCACGAACGACGAAACGGCCCGCGCGGGCATCCTTCGACGCTGGTTCGCGCTGCAGCGCAGCAATCAGCTGCGCGTGACGACGGTGTCGCTCAAGCCCAACTGCTCCAGAAGGCGCGGTGCACTGGAGCGTGAGACGGGGATCTCCACCGGCGTGGGGCCCATCATGCGCAGCGTCATGCGGCCGTCGTCGCGCACGATCTCGTCCACGTGCGAGAGGTTGACGATGTAGCTGCGGTGCACGCGCAGGAAAAGCTGCGGGTCCAGCCGCCCCTCCAGGTCGCCGATGTTCAGGTTGCAGAACTGGCTGCCCTGCCCCGTGTGCACCCAGGTGTAGTGGCCTTCGGAACGGATGAAGGACACCGAGGGCACGTCCACCAGCAGCACGCGGTTCTGCTTGATGGTGGGGATCTTGCGCAGCATGCGCTTCTCTGCCGGCTCGTTGCTGTCGCGCCCGCGCGCGGCCCCCTCGGCCTCGGGGCTCACCACGTCGGTGATGTCGTAGAACACCAGGGTGTAGCCCACGGTAGCGCCCTGCGCATCACCGATCTTGGACACCTTGATCAGCAGCATGCGGTCGGGGATGTTGATCATCATCGCCATGGGCGGCGCGTTGTTCACCGGGCACTCGGCCTGGTCCAGCAGGAACTTCACCTTGTTCTTGGCGGCGTCGGGGTGGAAGTCCAGCACGTACTTGTCGAAGGGCAGTTTGTCCTGCACCGGCAGGCTGCGCCGCGCGAAGTCGTTCATGCCCACCACGTGCAGCGCCTTGTCCAGGTGGATCACGCCCACGTCGAAGCGCTCCAGGAGGTAGAGCCAGGAATTCGGGTTGGCCGCGGGAGCAGCCGACATGGGACAGCTTTTCATGGATGCGACGTTCCTCTTGCTGCGCTGCAGCGGGCCTGCTGCGGCCGCTGCGCTCGTGTCGACGGGCGGGCCGCTCATGCAACGCAGCTGCGTTTCATTCACGGAGCCGGCGCTTTACATCAGGAGGCACTAGAGTAAACACGCCGAGTTGCGGCCGAGTGTCTTCCAGCGTGCGCGCAGTGAACATGGTGTTAACCCGCGTGCTTGATAGATAACAACTAAGAGTCCGGTAGCCAAATTCCGATGAACCTGTCCCCGCACCCCCACTGGCTGGCCCGCAGCATCGGCTCGGCCACGCTCACGCCCGCCCTGCTGGTGGTTCTGGTGGGCTTCACGCTGTGGGCACTGGGCCGCGACACCGCTATGTTGGGTAGCGCACAGACATGGCTGATCGCACTGACCTTGCTGGCCGTAGCCGCCGGCTGTGCCGCGCTGGCCTGGGTACGCCCGCAGCGCGCCGGCCTCTCGCCGCCACACGTCATGCTCTCCCTGGGTTTCGGCGGCATGTTGCTGGGCCTGCTGTGGGACGTGCTGCAGTCCGGCCCCGCCCGACTGGAAAGCCTGTGCAGCCAGTCGGGCGCACTGGGTTTTGTCGACAGCCTGCTGCTGCACATCGAATTCCTGCCCGGCATGCACGCCGGCATGCTGGCCGGCGGCCTGCTGGCCATCCCCAGCCTGCGCGTGCTGCGCCCGCACTGCGGCCGTTACCTGTGTTCTCTGTTCGCGCAGAACCTCATGTGTTCGGGCTGGATGCTGATCGGCATGACAGCTGGCGCCGTCTGGCTGGCGCGCTGGCAGCTGGGCAGCAGCACCAGCACGCTCAGCGGCATGCTGGGCGGCATGTTCGTGGGCATGACCTGGGGCATGGTGCTCAGCGTGGCGCTGTACCGCGGCTTCTTCGCCTGGCGCAGCCGCGCGCAACACGGCTGAGCCGGAGGCAGGGCCTGCACGCGCAGGCGGCTTGGGCTAAAGTGGGCGTCGCTCCCCACTCCCCCCATCCGCCATGAAAAAACTCGCCGACTTCCCCATCACCCGCAAGTGGCCTGCCCAGCACCCGGAGCGCCTGCAGCTCTACTCGCTGCCCACGCCCAATGGCGTGAAGGTGTCCATCATGCTGGAAGAAACCGGCCTGCCCTACGAGGTGCATCTGGTGAACTTCGGCTCGAACGACCAGCTCTCGCCGGAGTTCATGAGCCTGAACCCCAACAACAAGATCCCGGCCATCATCGACCCGAACGGCCCGGGCGGCCAGCCGCTGGCGCTGTTCGAATCCGGCGCCATCCTGGTCTACCTGGCGGCCAAGACCGGCCAACTCATGCCGGCCGACGACGCGGGCAAATACGAGACGCTGCAGTGGCTGATGTTCCAGATGGGCGGCATCGGACCCATGTTCGGTCAGCTCGGTTTCTTCCACAAGTTCGCCGGCAAGGACTACGAAGACAAGCGCCCGCGCGAGCGTTACGTGGCCGAGTCGCGCCGCCTGCTCAATGTGCTGAACCAGCACCTCAAGGGCCGCGACTGGATCATGGGCCGGCAATACACCATTGCCGACATCGCCACCTTCCCCTGGGTGCGCAACCTGCTCGGTTTCTACGAGGCGGGCGATCTGGTGGGCGCCAAGGACTTCCCCGAAGTCACGCGCGTGCTGGCGGCCTTCGTGGCGCGGCCGGCGGTGCAGCGCGGCCTGAACATCCCCAAGCGCGACTGAGCGGCCCCCATGTCACGCGAGAGCGAATTCCAGGCCGTGGCCCGCGAGCTGGGCTACGACTTCAATGGCGAACTCCAGAAAGGTGGCAACTACACCCCGTTCGTGCGCCACGGCGGCCAGGTCTTTGTGAGTGGCCAGGTGCCCCGCGTGGGCAGCGAGATCGTGGTGACGGGGCGTGTGGGCACCGAGGTGACGCTGGAGCGCGCCCAACTGGCCGCCAAGGTGTGTGTGATGCGCGCACTGGCCCTGCTGCGCCAGTCCCTGGGCTCGCTCGACGCGGTGGGCCGTGTGCTGCGTGTGACGGTGTACGTTCAGGCGGCCGACGGTTTCTCGCAGCTCAGCGAAGTGGCCGACGGCGCCTCCGAAGTGCTGTTTCGCGTGCTCGGCGAGGCCGGCGTGCACACCCGCACCTCGGTCGGCGTGGCGCAGCTGCCCAAGAACGCGGCGGTCGAGCTGGACCTGATCGCCGCCGAGAACTAGCCCCGGATCAGCGCGCCAGCCAGCCCAGCCCATGCGCGTGCAGGCTTTGCACGTACAGGCGGTCCCGGGTTTCCGTGACGCTCGTGACCTCGGGGTAGGCCCCGCTGGGGTCTTGCAGGTCCATCACCACCTGGCCCGCCTCGTTGAAGGCGAACACATGGCCATAGGTCTTGGGGATGGGCCACAAGGCACGCGGCAGGCGCAGCGTCAGGCTGCGCAGCCAGGGCTTTTGCGCCAGCTGATCCACCTTGGGGTTGCGCGGCTTGACCAGGCCCACCCAGATGCGACCGTCCAGACCGCGCATCAGGTTGTCGGGGTAACCGGGCAGGTTGTCGAACAGCACAGCGGCCTCGGCGCTGCCGGCTTTCGGCAAGGCCGCCAGGTCCAGATTCTGTGCGGCCAGAGCCACTTTCCAGATGCGGTAGCGGCCCGTTTCGTTCACGAACAGCGTGCGCTCGTCCTGGCTCAGCGCCACGCCGTTGGCAAAGCTCAGGCCCCGGGCCACGACGCGGGTGTTTTTGGTAGCGGGGTCGTATTCGAGCACGCGGCCCGTGCCGGCCTGCTCCAGGATGTCGAGCACGCTGGCCTCGAAAGTGCCGCCCCAGTCCCTGGGCGCAAAACGCCCGGAGGCATCACTCAGGTAGATCTTGCCGCTCTTGGCCACCACCACCGAGTTGGCATAAAGAATCGTTGTGCCACCGGCCTGGTCGGCCAGCAGGGTGACCTTGCCATCGGGCGCGATGGACAGCAGGCCTTTCATGGCGTCGGCGGCGATGAGATTACCCTGCGCGTCGAAATCAAAACCCAGCACACGCCCGCCGGTGTTGGCAAACACCTGCTGCTGGCTGCCGTCGGCGTCCATGCGCAGGATGTTGCCGCTGGCCACCGTGGTGTAGAGCTTGCCGTCCTTGCCGAACACGATGTGCTCGGGCCCCACCTCGCCCTTGAGGTCGATCATCTGCAGCTTGGCCAGCCGGGTGTTGACCGCATGCGGCCCGGCGTACCCCGGCTCTGCCGGCGCCTCCCAGGCCACGGGCCGGATGGGCACCGGCCAGGCCGCGAGATAAAGCACGGTGGCGCCCAGCAGCAATGCTGCGGCCAGGCCGATCTTCTTGATGTTGCTTGTACGCATGGGGCTCCTCCTCTTGTAGTGCTTATGTTGCAGCGCCCGGCTGCCCCAGTGCAGCCGGCGCCCGCCGCCGGATCAACGGCCCATCAACGCCTGCACGTGCGCGGCGGTGCCGCTGGCCAGGCCTTCCAGGCTGTAGCCGCCTTCGAGCACGGAGACCACGCGGCCCTGGGCCGTCTCGTCGGCCACCTTCATCAGCTCACGCGTGATCCAGTGGTAGTCCTCGTCGGTGAACTTCAGACCGCCCAGCGGGTCCAGGTGGTGGGCGTCGAAACCGGCCGAGATGATGAGCAGCTCGGGCGCGAACTCGCGCAGTGCGGGCAACAGCACGTCCGTCATGGCCGCGCGAAAGGCGGCCGAGCCCGTGCCGCGCGGGAACGGCACGTTGACGATGTTGCCCGCCACACCCGTCTCATGCTTCGCACCCGTGCCCGGGTAGAACTGCCCCTGATGGCAGGAGCCGTAGAACAGGTCCGGGTCGTCATAAAAAGAATTCTGCGTGCCGTTGCCGTGGTGCACATCGAAGTCCACCACCGCCACGCGCTGCAGGCCATGCTGCTCGCGCGCATGCAGCGCCGCAATGGCCGCCTGGTTGAACACACAGAAGCCCATGGCCTCACCCGCCTCGGCATGGTGGCCGCAGGGGCGCGTGGCGCAGAAGACGTTCTTCGCCTCCTGCTTCACTACATCGTCCACACCCGCGCAGGCCGCGCCCACACAACGCATCACCGCCTCCAGCGTGCCCGGCGACATGATGGTGTCACCCGCGTCTAGCGCGCGGTAGCCCTGCTCGGGCGCCATCTCTTTCACAGCCTCCACGTAGTCGGGCGTGTGGATGTGCAGCACCTGCTCGAAGGTGCCCAGGGGCGCATCGCGCCAGACGGCGTCGGCGAAGGCCGGAGTCTTCAGAGCGGCGAGCACGGCTTCCAGGCGCTCGGGGGATTCGGGATGGTGCGGGCCGGGCTTGTGGTTGAAGCAGGCTTCGTGGGTGTAGATCAGGGTGCTCATGGCTCTCGTGTCTCGGTTGAATATTCGAGTCAGGGATCAAGACGCGGCACGCATGGCACCACCTCAATCCAGACGAATTCGAACTTTAACGGAAAGGGCACGCCTGACGCACGGCCTTGGTGTTGAGCGAGTGGGGATCTCTGTTCGGGATGGGCTCAAACCAGTGGGGGCTCAAGTTCTTCAATACTCCGGCAAAAAGCGTAGAGACTGTGCCGTCTCATTCGCTCAAGTCACCCCACCCGCTGACCTTGCTGAACAGCACCTCGCCGGTCGGGACATGGATGACACGCACCACACCGCCCGGCGGGTCCGTGATGCTCTTGGCGGCCAGGGACACGGCCAGTTCACGACTCGCCAACAAGGAGCCGTTGCGCACATTCGTGCGGGGCAGCGATGCCACGATGGGGGAGGAGCTTTCGATCTTGTAGGACAAGGTGTTCATGGCAGCCTCTCATGGATGGGTTCACGCTCGAAAAAGATAGCTTCCCATGGGAGTTTTACAAGCGTATGTGCAAAGCCCAAAAACTTCTCATCGAGATGTAAGTACTGAGACGAATTGCCTATCGCCTGTCACGGCGCCGTCACGCAGGTATTACGCCTGGAAGCAACCCTGCGCCCCGCCCTCTCAAGGCGCATCCGGGGACCGCACGAGGACGACCCCGCGCGCCTTGGCATTGGCCCGCAGATGGCAACTGTCGCTCACTTCCCGCCCCTGCAGGCTGTTGCAGCGCCAGAGGGCTTCGGCGTGTTCAGCCTGCACCTCCTGCCGCAACTCGCTTTTCTGCAGGGAGCCGCGCACGACCTGGTAGAAAACCAGCAGCATGGCCACCAGCGCCAGGATGGCCACGACCAGGGGCCAACGCCGTGGCCGAACTTCCGCGGCAGCCAGGCGGTCTTCCTCGGCCTCCTGCTGCAGTTCGAGCCGCAGCACGGCAGCACCGGCGATTCTGGCGCTCGACGCTGTGGCATCGGAGAAATGGGGGTCCATGGCTTGCTCTTGTGTCAGCCCGCGCAGCACGGGCCGTGTGAGCCCAATGTACAGCGGCTGGGCCTTTCTGGCTGTGCACCAGGCAAATGACATGGCATCACCGGGGAAGCCAGGCGCCCCATCGTGGGGCGACCCCACTGGAATGGCGCCGCCTTCCCTCTTATGTGCGATACCGCACATACAGTCCGTGCTCAAGCCGCTATTTTGATTTCAGCCAGTCGCACCGTGCCTGGATAGAACAAAGGCCCGCGATGTCAGAGAAGCAGATTGAGGCGCTGAACCGAGCTGTTGAAGACTTGCAGGCGCCTTTCAGATCAGCGAGCGGCTCCAGCGCCCTGCTTGCCGCCGGTGCGCTTCAAAACGCCATCTTCAACAGCGCCAATTTCTCGCTCATCGCGACCGACGACAAGGGCATCATCCAGCTGTTCAACGTGGGGGCCGAGCGCATGCTGGGCTACCAGGCTCTGGAAGTGGTCAACCGCGTGAGCCCCAGCGACATGCACGATCCGCTGGAGGTGCGCGCCAGGGCCGAGGCCCTGAGCGCCGAGCTCGGCACCCCCATCGCCGCGGGGTTCGAGGCCCTGTCCTTCAAGGCCTCACGCGGCATCGAGGACATCTACGAGCTGACCTACATCCGCAAGGATGGCAGCCGCTTTCCGGCGGTCGTGTCGGTCACGGCGTTGCGCGATGCGCAAGAAAACATCCTCGGCTATTTATTGATCGGCACCGACAATACCGCCCGCAAGC
>JAXMMJ010000080.1:0-10814 GCA_034366585.1 Hylemonella sp. | reverse complement strand
CCCCGCGCCGATGGCGCCGCTGCCACCGGTGACGAGTGCGTATTTCATGCGGGGTCCGTGAGCAGGAAGTTCATGATGCGCCCGCGTCGAGCATGACGCTGGCGCGACCGCTCAGCAGGGTGCTGCCTCCTGCTTCGAGGTGGAAGCTGTAGAGGATGGTGTTGCCGTCACCCGAGAGGCGCTGGGCGTGGATCTGCAGCTCGGCGGCTTTTGTGTCGAGCCGCGGGGCCTGCCATTTCACGTCGCGCACGCTGGCCAGGAAACCGGCGGCCGGTGCCGTTTCGCTGCCCGCGAGCAGCGCGCCGTGCACGGCCATGGCCTGGGCTGCGTACTCGATGCCGTTGGCCATGCCCAGCTGCCCATCCGAACGCAGCGGGTTGTCGGCGTCTTGATGGCTACTGGCCTGGCAGACGATGCTGTTGTCGTCCCAACGCAGGACGCTGTCGAGCAGGCACATGCTGCCCCGATGCGGGATACGCGCCGCGATCCAGGCCTGGTCAGGCAGCGTGCTCGATGTCGACATCAAGGGCCATTCCGTCGAGGTAGTCCAGGCTCACCCGGCCGTCGTGGCCTTGCGCCAGGTGCTGCAGCAAGGGCAGGCTGCGAGCGGCAGGAACACTGCACCGCATGGCTTCCAGCGCCGGATCGGGCAGGCGGGTGGGGGCCTGCCGGCTCAGGCCCAGGCGCAGCGAGGGTGCGTTGGCGGCCACCGGCTTGGGGCTCAGCACCAGGCCCACGCCAAAGGGGTAGGGGATGCCGCGCACCCGGCCCAGCGGCTCGGGATAGGGACTGTCGTAGGCCAGCAGCAGGCAGGGCTCTCCCGAACTCACGACCTGGGTGGCCGCCTCCAGCAGGCCCGCTGCAAAGGAGCCGTCGTAGGCGCACAGGCTGGTCGACGTGGCCCGGCAGGCCGTGGCGATGCCCCAGTAGCCCGAGGGGGCGTTGTGCACCGAGTTGTGAAAACGCGTGGGTGACACCGCGCGGTCGGCCGAGGCCAGGGTTTCGAGGATGGCGTGGCAGTTGTCGCAATCACCACCGGTCGAGGTGAACACCGAGCGCAGGCGAGCCGGATCGGCCCCGGCCTGGCGGATGGCGTCGAAGCCCGCGGCGAAGGCCAGCTTGATGGACACGCCGGCACGCCGGCGCTCGGCCGGTGGCAGGGCCTCGGCCGGCGGCAGGCTGATGGCGGCCAGGCCAAAAGGCTGGCGACCCGCCAGCACCTCGGTGGTCTGCGCCCAGCCGGTCAGGCCAGGCCCATAGACCCCGACGCCCTGAACGTGAACCTGTAGCTGACGCATTGGAATACCTTCGTCCTGGCGGACTGCGGTGCGAGCGTCTGCTGGCGGCCGTGTGACGCTCATGCTTCGACCCTCGACAGCACCATGCTGCAGTTGCTGCCGCCGAAGCCGAAGGAGTTGCTCAGCACATGCCGCAGGGGCTGTTCCAGATTGCTCAGCAGGTAGCGGGACTGCAGCTTCGGGTCCAGCGTTTCCGTGCCGCAGCCGCCCGGTGCCAGGCCGTGCTGCAGGGCCAGCGCGCAGATGACGGCTTCAATGCCGCCGGCCGCCCCGAGCGTGTGCCCGGTGTGGCCCTTGGTGGAGCTGCTGGGGGTCGCCGTGCCGAACAGGGCGCTCACCGCCTTGTCCTCGGCGGCGTCGTTGCTGGGTGTGGCGGTGCCGTGCAGGTTGATGTAGTCGATCTGCGCTGCCTGCAAGCCGGCCATGGCCAGGGCCTGCTGCATGGCCGCGCGCGCGCCCAGGCCCTCGGGGTGGGGGGACGACATGTGGTGCGCATCGCTGGACTCGCCGATGCCGCTCATCACGATGGCGCCTGGCGCGGCCTGGTCGGCACGCTCGACCAGGGCATAGGCGGCGGCCTCGCCGATGGAAATGCCGTCGCGCGTGGCATCGAAGGGGCGGCAGGGCCGGGCCGACACCAGTTGCAGGGAGTTGAAGCCGTAGAGGGTGGTCAGGCAGAGCGAGTCGATCCCGCCGACGATGGCGGCATCGATCAGGCCGCAGTCCATCATGCGCTGCGCGTTGCCGAAGACCTTGGCACTCGACGAGCAGGCGGTCGAGACGACAAAAGCCGGTCCCGTGAGGCCGAAATAGGAGCGCACGAAATCGGCCACCGAATAGCCGTTGTGCGTGTGCTGGTAGTCCAGTGGCACGGTGAAGGCGCCGGTATCCGCATCACGCTGGCGGTAGGCGAGTTCGGAACTGAGGATGCCCGAGGTGCTGGTGCCCAGGAAGACACCGATGCGGTCGGCCCCATGGCGACGCATGGCCTCGCGCACGGCCACTACGAAGCCGTCCTGTTCCAGGCCCAGCTGGGCCAGCCGGTTGTTGCGGCAGTCGAAGGCGGCGAGGTCCTCGCGCAGCCTGAAGTCGTCCAGTCCTGCTACCTCGCCCAGGCAGGTGTCCAGCTCGACGGTTTCCCAGCGCATGTGCCGCACCCCGCTGCGCTGCTGGCGCAGGGCGTCAAGAGTCGGTGCGAGTCCGGCGCCCAGGGCGCTGGTCATGGTGTAGGCGGAAAGTTGGAGCGGCGACGGCATGGGGACAGGGGAGAGACGGGGGACCGGGATCAGGCGGGCAATTTTACCGGGTGGGCCTGTTCCAGGCCGGGCTGCGAGCGGGCGAGCACCGCCGAAAACACCAGGGCCAGCACCGTGCCCAGGCCAACGGTGATGCCCAGGATGGCCAGCACCGGCACGCTGGACAGCGCCAGCATGCCGAAGCTGCCGACGATGGTCAGGTTGGCCGTGACCAGGGAAATGCTGGTCTGGCGCTGCGCCTGGGCACTGCTGCCGGTGTTCGTGTTATCGAAGAAGAGGGCGTAGTTCGAGCCGATGGCGACCACCAGCAGCAGGCCCACCAGGTGCAGGATGGTCAGCGAGGTGCCGCCCAGCAGCAGGGTGCCGGTCACGCAGACCACGGCACAGGCCAGGGGCAGGGCCACACGCAGCGCGCGTGTGATGGAGCGCAGCGTCAGCAGCAGCAGGGCCAGGATGGCCAGGCAGCCCAGGCCCGAGAACAGCAGCGCTTCGTGCAGGTAGCTGTCGAACAGGGCGCTGGTTTCGGCCAGCAGATCGATCACGGTGATGTTCGGGATGCCGTCGGCCTTGAGCGCGGCGTCGACGCGTTCGATGTCGATGTCCTGCTCCGCCCCGTCGACGATGGGCGGGCGCAGGGGCATCAGCACCAGCACGTCGCGCTCCCGCGGGATGAGCAGGGAGTCGTACAGCAGCGCCGAGGCCGTGCCGTCCAGGTCGCGGCGCGTGAGCAGGGCGCGGGTGCGGCTGCTTTCCACATCCGCCAGGAAACCTTGCAGGCGCTCGGCGCGCAGGGGCAGGCCGGCCAGTGCCGCGTCCAGCCGTTGACGCAAGGGCGCCGGTTCCGGCAGCGCGGCCTGGCGGGCCTGCTGGCTGGCCAGGCTGGGCAGCACCTGGCTCGGGGAGCTGTAGCCTGCCAGCGTGCCGGCACGGCTCAGGACCTGCAGCACACGGCCGGCGCGCTCGGCCTGCTGCAGGGCCTGTTCGGGGTCTGCTGCCGTCAGCACGGCCAGGTAGCGCAGATCCGAGGCCCCCAGGTCACGGCGCAGCTCTTCGTGCAACTGCTGGTCGGCCTGGGACACGGGATTGAGGGCGGAGATACTGCGGTTCCAGATGCGGTCCGCATGCAGGCCGACCACCAACAGCATGCCCAGCATGATCACCAGAAGCAGCCAGCGCAGCCGCGGCGCCTGTCGCATCAGCCTCAGCAGCAGCTCTCCGGTGCGCGGCAGGTCGGGCGCCGGCAGATGCCGTGGCATGAGTCGGGGCAGGACGTAGCGTGTGACCAGCACGGCGGCCACCAGGCCGACCGTGGAGTAGAGCCCCAGTTGCGCCAGGCCCGGGAAACCCGAACCCAGCAGCGCCAGGAAACCCGCCACCGAGGTCAGCAGGCCCAGCCAGAGCGTGCGCCAGAACAGGCGCGCCTGCTGTGGCGTGGCCGGGCGCTGGACGAAGAGGTAGATGGCGTAGTCCACGGCCTCACCGATCATCGTGGTGCCAAAGCCCAGCGTGATGCCGTGCACCTGCCCGAATCCCAGGCTCACGGCCGTGATGCCGGCCAGCGTGCCGGTGAGCATGGGCAGCAGGCTCAGGCCCAGCAGCAGCGCCGAGCGGTAGACCAGCAGCAGCAGGGCGACGACCAGCACCAGGCTGGCGGCGGCAAGCCGATGGACTTCGCCTTCGATCAGGGCCCGCGACGAGACCGAGAAAACGCTGGTGCCCGTCATCAGCAGGCGCGTGTCGGCCTGGCGATCGGGGATGGCGGCAAAGGCGCTGCGCACCGTTTCCAGGGTGCGGGCCTGCGCATCGATGTCCGAGCCCTCGGCCCGGGTCTGCAGCAGCAGCAGGGCGCGCGCGCCGTCGCGCGTGGACCAGACGCCCTCGGTGCTGGGCGGCTGCGAGCTGCCTTCGAACTGGCCCAGCAGTTCACGGGTCTCACCGGTCGGGTCACGCGGCAGCAGCTGCTTGAGCAGCATGCCGGCACTGCCGGACAGGTCTTCCACCGTGCTGCCGATGGCGCGGCGCAGGCCGTCTTCCGTGTAGCGTTGCGCGTCCACGGCGGGGCTGAGCAGGTAGCGGTTGTCGAACACGTAGGCGCGGTCCAGCGCCAGGTCAGCGGCACTGCCGTTTTGCACGCCGATGAACTCGGCCTGCTGGCGCAGCGCCGCGGAGAGCGCCTTCGAGAGCCGGGCCCGTTCGGCGGCGTCGCCGCCCTCGATGCCGACCACGATCAGGCGGGCGATGATGCCGTCCTTGAACTGGTCCATCAGCATCTGCTGGCGTTCGCTGGGTGCACGCGGCATGAAGGCCGAGAGATCGGCCACGAAGGTCGTGCGGGCGATGACGGCCACGCAGGCCAGCAGCGCGGCCAGCCAGAGCACGATGGGCAGGTGGGCGCGCAGGTGCTTCATGGCCGGGCCACCGGGGTGATCTGCATTTCGGAGCGGTCACCATCGGCGTGGTCATAGGCCACGCTCGATACCTCGCCCTGGCTGCCACCGATGCGGATGCCGCTGATGATGCGGCTCATCGAGGGCTCGCGCGGTACCAGCATGAGCTGCCAGCGGGTCGGGGTGCCGATCAGGTGCACCTTGTAGACTTTTTCCAGGGCCTGGCGGTCGCCGGCCAGGGTGCCGCGTATGCCTTCGACGAAGGCCGCCACCTCGGGGTAGGACTGCAGGCTCACGGTCTTCTGGCGGCCGTCTTGCTCCAGGGTGAGGCGGTTGCCGTCCAGCAGCATCGACTGCTTTTTCGGCTTGAGCGTGCGCATCTCCATGCGGTCCGGCGCCGAGAAGGACAGCTCGCCCGAGGATTCGACCGGTTTGTCCAGCATGGCGATGTACTTGCGCTCGACGAAACGGGCCTGCCCGCTTTTCGTCTGGGCCAGCAGCTGCATCAGTTCGCCCAGCTGCCATTCCGCCGCCTGGCCGACGGAGGTGCCGGCCAGCAGCACGGCACCGAGCAGCGCCAGCAGGCCGCGCCGCAGGCCGATGTCAGCGGGACGCACGGGAAGTCTCTTTCCAGAAGTCATAAAAATTGAACCAGTTATACGGTGCCTGGCGGCAGTGCAACTCGATCAGCTGGGCATAACGCTCGATGGCCTTGCGTAATGCAGCCTCCCGGTCGGCCGAGGATAGCTGGCTGAAATCGGCCAGGCGTTCGAAATGGATGTCGTAACGGTTGCCGCCGCGGTACAGGCCGGTCATGAAATACACCGGGCGGCGCACGATGGCCGCGAGGCGGAACGGCCCCAGCGGGAAGGGGGCCGGCTCGCCGAACAGGGGCACCTGCAGGTGCGCGTCCGGTCCCACGGCGCGGTCGGCCAGCAGGGCGACCCAGGCGCCGGCCTGGACCCGCTCATTGAGCGTGAAGATGGCGTCGAGCCGGCCCAGGGGAATGATGTCCAGCACGACCTGGGCGTTGACCCGGGCCAGCATGCTGTTGAGCAGGCGGGCGTTTTCCGGGTACATCGCGGCGCAGACCTTGTGCCTGGCGTTCTTGCGCGCCAGTGCGCGCAGCACCTCGAAGCTGCCCAGGTGGGCGCCGAAGATCAGCAAGCCGCCCGAGACGTCCTCGGCCGCCGGCAGCAGTTCTTCGCCGTAGACGCGGATGTCGAAGAGCTCATGCCGGTCGTTGAGCAGGTAGACGCGGTCATGGATGGTGCTGGCAAAGGCCAGGATGTGGCGGTACATGTCGCGCCAGCTGGCGGGACGGCCCAGCACACGCTGCAGATAGCCGCGCGAGGCCGTGCGCGCGGCGGGCACGGCCAGCAGGAAATAAAGCGCGATGCCGTAGACGATGGGTCGGGTCAGGCGGCGCCCCAGCGCCAGCGACAGCCAGGTCATGAAGCGCAGCAGCATCAGGCTGCCGCGCTCCTTGCGTTGCAGCCAGGCCGGCGTATCGGTGCCGTGTCCGGGGCTGGGGGGCGGCTGATGTGTCATGCCTGGCTGGCCGTGGCCACCGTGAAGCGGCCGCTGGCGATGCGCCGTTCGCCGCAGCGGATCTCGAAGCGCACAGCTACATCGCTCGCTTCAAACTCCAGCACCAGCGCATCGCCCGGTTGGCAGGGGCTGAGGAACTTCGCCATGGCGATGCCGCTGATGGCGATGCCGCAAGCCTGCTCCACGGCGCGCTGGGCCCGGTCGAGCAGGACCACGCCCGGCAGGATGGGCCGGCCGGGGAAGTGGCCCGCATAAGCAGGGTGGTCGATGGCCACGGGCAAGGGCAGGCTGGTCATTCAGCGTCCATTTCCGCTGCCCTCAGGCGGCGTCAGCCGGGCGACCAGCAGGATGTTGGCGAAGGGTGTGCCCTGGTGCATGGGGATGGCCTCCACCGCGAAACCCAGCGCGCGCAGCAAGGCCTGCCAATCGTCCAGCGTGCGGCAATACAGGCGCGCGAGCCGGTGCCCGCGCACGAAGGTGACCGCGGCATCCACCCAGTTGCTGATCCTGAACGGCAGGCCGGCCGAGGCGTCGCCCACCCGCAGCAGCAGGGTGCCGCCGGGCGTCAAGGCGGACTTGACGCGGCGCAGCACGTCTTCCTGCGCTGCATAACTGACGTAATGCAGCACGTCCAGGATGACAACGGCATCGGCCTGGCCGAAATCGGTGTGGCACATGTCACCCAGGGTGAAGCCGGCGCGCTCGCCCAGGTGCCCAAGGGCTTGCTGGGCCCGAGTCACGTCGCGCGGCATCAGTTCGATGCCATGGACCCGGCAGTGCGACGGCGGCGGCGCCCAGCCGGCCGGCCATTGCCGCTCCGCGACGGACTGGCCGTCCAGGCTGCCCAGCAGGGCAGCCAGCAGGCCCTGGCCGCAACCGATGTCCAGGATACGGGCACGGGGCGGCAGCAGGCCGCGCTGCAGCAGGCCGGCAAAGGCCGGGTCGGCGCTGAGCTTGCCGCGGGCGAAGCGCCAGGTGAAGTTGCCCAGGGGGCGATAGGGGGTCGTGGCTTGTTCAAGCAGCTCGGCTGGCAGGGGGGCGGTGCGCATGGTCGGGGCGGGGCTGGGGTTCAGGCTTGCAGTCGCACGGCTTGCAGGCCCTGTGCGCGCAGGGCCGCCAGCAGCGGCGGCAGCACTTCCAGGATCACGGGGCGGCCGGCAGGACTGAGGGCGGCATGGTGGTCGTGCAGCAGCAGGATGTCGCCGGCACCCAGGTTGCGGGTGAGGCGTCGCAGCACCAGGGCCACATCCCCCGTGCGGGTGTCAAAACCGCGCCGTGTCCAGCTGGCCAGTTGCAGGCCCAGCTCATGCAGCACGGGGTCGAGGAAGATGTTGCGCAGGCCGGCCGGTGCACGGAAAAACTGCGGGCGTTGACCGGTCACGTCTTCCAGGGTGGCTTGTGCTGCGCTGATTTCCCGACGCAACTGGCCCGGCCCCATGACGGAAAAATGGTGCCGATGCCGCTGGCTGTGGTTGCCCAGGGCATGGCCACGCCGCACGATCTCGCGCGCCAGTTCCGGATGCTGCCGCACGTGTTCGCCGATGCAGAAGAAGGTGGCCTTGGCCTGCAGCGTATCGAGCAGGTCCAGCACGGCGGGGGTGACCTGCGGGTTGGGGCCGTCGTCGATGGTGAGGGCGACTTCGGGGCGCTGGCGTGGCAGGTGGGTCAGGTTGGGGCCCAGCCAATGGCTGCGTGGCCACAGGCCGGTGGCCGCGATCAGCGCATGGTTCGCTGCCAGCGCGCCCAGGCTCAGAGGCCAGGCGGGTGTGAGCAGGCCGACGCCGGCCAGGGCGTGCACGCTCAGGGAGACCTGGACGAAAGGCGTCGGCTTCCAGCGGGTGGCGGGTGCGGCCCGGGTCGTGCCGCGATCCTGTGCGACCTGCAAGGCGAGTTGGGCCAAGGCCTGCTGCGGCAGCTTGCCCGTGGCGTTGCGCGGCAGGGACGCCAGGAAATGGATGGGGCGCGGCAGGAAGGCCGGGTCGATGCGCTCGCGCATGGCGTGCTGCAGCTCGGCCTCGTTCAGCGCGGGCGCCACCACGAAGGCCACCGGGCGCTGGATGCGGCCCTGCGCGTCCTGGACGGCGTCCTGCGGCCAGTACAGGGCCGCATCCACAACCCCGGGGATGCTGTTGAGCTGGTGGTTCAGGTAGGCCAGCGAGGTGCGCTTGCCGGCGATGTTGACCATGTCGGCGTGGCGGCCCAGCAGGGCGAAGCGGGTGGGAGACTGCAGCTCCAGCACGTCGCTCAGCGGCACCACGCCTTCCACGTGGCCGCCGTGGGCGCTGAAACGGGGTTCACCGTCCACGACCGGCTCGGCCCGTACTTCGATGCCGTCGAAGGTCTGCCACAGATCGCCGGCCGCGCAACGGCGCGCAGCGATCTGGCCGGTTTCGGTGCTGCCGTAGATTTCAAGCAGCGGTGCACCCAGCGCTTCTTCTGCCTGGCGCGCCAGCTGTGGCGCCAGCGGTGCGGTGGCACTCAGCTGCAGGGACAGCGGTGGCACGGCGAGCTGCGCTTCGACCAGGGTGCGCAGGTGAAAGGGCGTGCTGACCAGCACGCGCGGGCCCGGCGTGTCCTGCAGAGCGGCTGCGATATCGGCCGGGTAGAAGGGATGGCTGGCGTCGATCACGCTCTCGTTGAGCAAAGGCAGCAACACCGTGGATTCGAAGCCGTACATGTGCTGGGGCGGCACGGTGCCGGTGACCGTGAAGGGCTGATCCGTGCCCAGCCATTCGCGCACGCGGCGGCCGGCGCCCTGGGCGTTCTGCACCAGCGGCCCCCAGTGTTTGGCGTGCGGCATGGGCTCGCCGGTGGAGCCCGAGGTGAAGACGTAGGCGGCGATCTGATCGCTATCGATCTCGGGCACGTCGAAGGGGGCGTCGGCCGCGGGAATGGGGCCGCGTTCATAGACGATCTGCGGCAGGCCGCCGCTGTCGCCCGGGGCGTCCACCACGGCGTGCAGGCCGGGGTAACGCTGGCCCAGGCGCTGCAGCATCTCGGGTGTGCGGGTCGAAGGCAGCAGCAGCGGCACACCGCGCAGCAGGGCGGCGCCCAGCACCACGGCAAAGTGGTGGCGTTTGCTGCACAGGTTGAGCACGGCGGTGTCTTGCGGCAGGCGCGCCGCCATGTGGCGCACGGCTCCCAGGTAGTCCAGCGCCGTGATGCCACGACCCTTGGACCAGGCCATCAGGGCCTGGGGTGTGCGATGCGAGATCAGGGCCGGCATGGTCGGTGGTTCAGGTACCGTCGCCCGCGGCGCGCCGCTTGTCGCGGTACATCGTGAAGCTCTGGAGGATGGAGACGTGCGGGATGCCGCGCAGGCACCAGCGCCGCGCTGCGTATTCAGCCACGAACATCCCGCCCAGCAGGGGGATCGAGAGCACGTTGACGAAGAAGGACCAGGTGGACAGCGAGGCGGTAAAGAACATGACCAGCGGGATCACGGCCATCGCGATGAAAAACCAGGTCCAGGCCCAGGTGGCCTGGCGCGCGTAGCGGGCGATGCGCGGGCTGTAGTCCGCGCCATGGATGCGCCGGGCGAACTGGGCGATCAGCGGCTCACGGCCCGGGCGCAGCGTGTGGCCGAAGAACCAGGCCAGCAGCGACTGCATGCCCACGGTCTGCGCCAGGTTGATCCAGGCCAGCGTGGCGTGTGACCAGCTGGAGGCGGTCAGCAGCCAGTGCATGGCGGCCGGGTAGCCCAGCAGGAGCAGCAGGGCCAGAGCGGTCTTGAACCACAGTCCCGTTTTCATGGACAGGTACGAGGCCGCAGCGGCTCAGACGCGGTGGCTGGCGATGTGCGCGGCCAGGCTGCGCAGGGAGCTGAAGATGTTGGCGTTGTCCGGGTCGTCCGAGCGCATCTGGAAGCCGTATTGCTTGGAAACGGCCAGGGCGATCTCCAGCACGTCGATCGAGTCCAGGCCCAGGCCGTCGCCGTACAGCGGGTCCAGCGGCGGGATCTGCTCGGGGGCGACTTCCAGGTTCAGGGCGGTGACGATGAACCGGGCGATCTCTTGTTCGAATTCGGTCTGGGTTTGAGTGGTGCTCATGAGGGCGTTTGACAGGCGGACAGATGAGAGGCAGCGCCACGTGAGGTGCTTGCGGGACAACCCGCCATTCTACCGGTCAGCCCAAGGGAAGCTCCGCATCACTCACGCCGCGCGCGGCGTGGTTTTGCGGGAGGAGCCGCAAGGCGCAAAACCCAAGGCAAGCCTGAACGGCTTGCCTGGTTTTGCAACGCCGCGTCATGCATCCGCTTTGCGGATGCGTTCGCCTTGCACACCATGGGTCGGCACGGCCGACCGGCCGTGCTTGGCCCGCAA
>JAXMMJ010000079.1:0-28122 GCA_034366585.1 Hylemonella sp. | reverse complement strand
CTTCTGTACGTTCTGATGAGATATCAACTTCAGGCCTCTTTTTAGTGCTTCAGGCCTTCCAGTAAACGCGTGAATCCCATACTTCAGATCATCGATCGTGAAGTCCGACAGATTCTCAAGTAGCATTCCACCAGTCAATTTTCTCTTGACGATGATGATCGAGAACAACTTCGCGACTTCTTCAATACGCCCAGCAACAGTAGACAACGCCGTGGAGCGCTTATTGGACCTGGCATTGGCCAACATTGAGGGGTACAAGGCGTGAATTGCAGCGGCAACCTTCAAGTCCGCGACCATTGATGGCGTCAGGCAGTACGTGTATCTACTGTTCTTAACGGCATTGGGGTGGCTTTTTCCAGTACCGCGACCAAATATAAAGTCCATCCAAATTAGATACACACCTGTAGACTTCTCGTGCCAACAATCATCTCCGAATCGACTGTCCCAAAGCGGCGTACTGGGCTTGAAAGAATGACTGCCGGCCATGAGCTGATTGATGGCGACATCTGTATCTGCTTGAACAGCCATCTCAGATTCCTTGGTAAATTAGCATGTCAGCCATGACGTCATCTAACGATGCGGCCCTGATTTCTGCGGCATCCAACACCTCTTTCGGAAAAATGGAATCAGGCTCCAAAATTCCGTCTAGCAGCTCGTCGACTTGTTTGAGCAAGATCAGCTTTGGTTGAATGGCGGGAGAGTCGAAATCAATCGCGGCCTTGACGCGTCGGCTGTAAATAATCAGCTTCGGAAGCGAGTTCTCTGTCACCAAGGATGAGTCGCACAACAGACACATGTTCCAGAACTTGCAGACTGAACCTGGCACGTAGTTCGATGCTTTTCTCACGTTATCACTTGGGTTGAAAGGATCGCTGCAGCCAGCCCCAGACAAGGTTTCGTGGAAATTGATTGGCTTGATGTTGGCAGCATTCGCATTAATGTTCCCTTCAGCCCTCCTCTGAACGGCTGCCTTCGAACGGCGCGATATTTCGGTAAGCGCTTCGCTCATCGTTTTATTGAATTGGGGTCGAAGCTGGCGTTCGGAGAGATATGTGACAGTGGACCCAATATCAGCATGCGTTAGGACAGCCTGGACACGGGTCATGCTCGCCCCATCAAGAACCATATTAGTCACTAACGTAGGACGGCACTTGGCGACATTAAAGTTGGCTGTCTTGCCAAAGATCTCGGCGAACCCTGATTCATTCTTGAAGCGACGATACCAGAGTGCCGCCTTGTTACTCGCGCCATAGTCGACGATCACCTTTCGACCTTCCCGCCGGCTCGCGCTCACATCCTCAAAAATGATCAGTTTGTCCTGTATCTCAGGTTTTGCAAAGGGACGAATTTTGGCTGTGACAGCGACGACTAGCAGGAAAAGTCGGTGTACTTTCTCGACGTTCTCACCATCGATATAGACTTCATGGTTTTCAAGTGTCGATAGATGCAATTCGAGCCCACTTGATCTGGTCGTACTTCCTGCACGTGCCTTAGTAAATTGAAGCGCTGCCTGATGAGTGAGTGGGTGCGAAGGTTGATAGGAATCTAGCGTAAGCGACTTCAACGATTCCACATTTAGGCCAGTAAGTACAGCGAGTTCGGTCGCCAATGGCATCACCAATCGGTCATCTACGTACGGCCACACCCCCCAGCGTAGAAAGCACCTGCGAAGGTCGGTTGCAGTCGCAACTGAGTTCATTCCGCGGGACTTGAAATCGAGGAGCATCCGCAACGGATCGCAACCGTACTCGTTCTCAAACATCCACAGCAAAGCCCTTTCGTCCTTCATTGGAACAGTGATGGGTACTAATCCAACAGCCTGCTCTGGAGTCCGCCCGCTCCTCAACCGCATTGCTACGGTGCCATGATCCAGACCATACGCAGCGGCGGCCTTGCTAATGCTTGCGTATGTGATGCCTTCCACGACCACAGACATCGCTTGGCCTGTCGGGCTGATCTTCCTTTTCGTATCTAGTTCGACACCTTCGATTGCACTCGAAATTGGCTTCTTCCGACGACCTCCAACAGCCCTCCTATCTGATGCGCGGTAGGGTATCCCCCTTCCTGTCGGCACATAGCCCTCAACAATCGAAATTGCCAACGATATCCACCGGGCAAGGACCGAATTTATCAATTCCTGCTGCTCAGGCGAGTAGGCTGTTCTTTGTTCTGTTTCGATAACCCCCTTGAACATTGGGGCGTGATAGACGGGGACATCCAAAATGCGTAGTGCATATGCATAGTCCATCACACTGCGAACAATCTTGTAGATCGAGTATTTTGTTTTACTTGCCAGTTTCTGGGAATTCAACCACCGGTTGAATCGAACAAGCGCATCCGCCTCCCAATATTTCGATAGTTCAAATCGCGAACCAGGCGTCAGATCGTCGTAGTAAGCCGATGTCTCCAAAAGGAAATCGAAGTATTTCCTTTTCGCATATACATGCGTTGCAGAAGTTCTAGAATTGTCGTGCTCCGCCTCCACCTGTCCAAAAATCCAATGCAATTGAGCATGAGGGGCGCTTAGCGTAGCTTGAGGCGGTCGATGAATGCGAACTACGTTGTCAGTGATGCGCACGATGACCCCGCTTCTCCAGATGCTTGAGGGGAGCTAAGTAGGTTCGCGCTCTGATCTCTTCAGCCTCGTCAAGGCGGTTGAGTGCAGCACCAGCCTTGGTTAATTCAGTCAGCATCGCAGGTGATATCTGCGTGTAGATCTGGCTCGTCTTGATATCGTTGTGTCCAAGCATACTCATTATTATTAAAATTTTGTCCTGATAATCTTTCCCCATTTCGGACCGGAGTACAGAGAAGGCAGTGCCATGTCGCATCCAATGGGTGCTAAATGACTCATCTGCACCAATTCTTCTAGTTGCATTTTTGAACTGCTTGGATGCATTGCGGAGCGACCATTGGAAGGCGTTGACAGTTAGAAATGCCGGCTTGTTGACGTCATCGATATCCCACCCCTGAGCCAGCCGATACTCTTTGCTTGCGTGATATCGCTTTATCCTCTTCAATACTGCGCGCGAGATAAGTGTTATCCGTTCCTTGACGTCACCAGCGCTCCCCTTAACACCCCTGACATACATAGGAATGAATTCATGGGTCTCAGAGAAACTTGAGAGCTCTGGTATATCAGACGCCCTCAAGTTAATAAGTTCCGAGATGCGCAGACCAGTGTCGTACTGACAGTGGAAAAGGCACCGCTCGCACTCATTCTTCAACCCGTTCAAGACGTCGACAATTAGATTTGTAGGAATGAATTTTGGGCTCTTAGGAGTAGACCCCTTAACGATTCCTTTGAGCATGCCGTCGCGGCCGTACGGAGAGTCCATCTGGCTACGCCTCTGCGCGCCTTCTTTAGTGGTCAACCAGAGAAGGAACTCTTTCACAGCGGTCTCCCGCTGTCGGAGCGTTTTCCTGCTCTTTGCCCCGGCGGTCTTCATATAACGAATCCAACTGAGCAAGTCATCCCGAGTGAGATTAGCGATGTTCTGCTCGATGTCGAGCTTGGAGTATGGAGGCCGAGCCTCGATCCACCGGCACAAATATGTCAGCGCCTTTCCGTACTGCTCGACGGTACCGCGGGAGATTGAAATGTTTGTCTGCAAGTTCAACTTGCTTAGCCATTCGTGCATGCTCCGCACAATCACGCCGTACGAATCGACGACCGAGTAGATCTTCTCAAGGTTGTTGTTGGCCGTAGCTCGCAACTCCAAGGATTCGTTCATTGAATGAACGGTGATAGGCTCCTTGGGAGGGAAGATCTGTATGAGACGCGCAGTTGAATTGTGAGCTTGCACTGAAAGACATCCGAGAGGGCCGACTGGAACTTCCGGCGGCATACCCACAAGATAGGGCCACCAGGATTTCAGCACCAGAAACCACTGTTATGATTCACTTGATGGTACTTTCATTTTGGTTCCGGAAACACATCTACAGCAACCACCACGAACAGGTGGAGCTGCAACTGGGCCGCGCGCCCTACCCCTATCCCACGCTGCACATCAAGCGCCGGCCGGACTCGATCTTCGATTACCAGTACGAGGACTTCGAGGTGCTGGACTACCAGTGCCACCCGGCCATCAAGGCTCCGGTGGCCGTGTGATCAGCCGCAAACAGCTCATCACCCTGATCGCCCTCACGCTGATGTGGGGCATCAACTGGCCGATGATGAAGTTCTCGCTGCGGGAGCTCTCGCCCCTGTATTTCCGCGCGCTGACGATGACGGCGGGCGCGCTTTTCCTCTACAGCTGGTACCGGGCCCAGGGCCTGCGCATGTGGCCGCAGGGCCGCGAATGGCGCACGGTCCTGGCCATCGGTGCGCCCAATATGCTGGGCTGGCACACCTTTGCCATCCTCGGCGTAGGGGAGCTGGCCTCGGGCCGAGCCGCCATCCTGGGTTTCACCATGCCGATCTGGACCGTGCTGATCGGCGTGCTTTTTTTGGGCGAGCGGCTCACGCGCCGGGTGAGCGTGGCCGCGGTGGCCGTGGCCATCGCCATCGCGCTGCTGACTTCCAGCGAGTTCACCAACCTCAGCGGCCGCCCGCTGGGCGTGATGTGGATGGAGATTGCCGCGATCTGCTGGGCCATCGGCACGCTGATGATGCGACGCGCCACCCTCACCCTGCCGGTGGAGACCCTCACCATCTGGACCATGATTCTGGCCAGCGCCTGCCTCTGGCTCATCGCCCTGGCCAGCGAGCCCTGGCCCAGCTGGCAGTTCAGCGGCACCATGTGGCTCAGCCTGGCCTACGGTGCCTTCATCAACTACGGTTTTGCCCAGACCCTGTGGGCCAGCCTGGCGCGGCACCTGCCAGCGTCTACCAGCGCCATGAGCGTGATGGCCATCCCCCTGGTGGGCACGCTCAGCGCCACCTTCATCGTTGGCGAATGGCCACACTGGCAGGATTACGTGGCCATCGTCTTCGTGATGCTGGCCATTGCCGCCGTGCTGCTGCCGCCGCGTTCCCGGAGAATACCCGCATGAAACTGCACCTCATCTTCGCCCGCGCGGCCAATGGCACCATCGGCAAGGACGGCGTGATGCCGTGGCACCTGCCCGAGGACCTGGCCCACTTCAAGCGCACCACCCTGGGCTGCCCCGTCATCATGGGTCGCAAGACCTGGGAATCGATCCCGGCGCGCTTTCGCCCCCTGCCCGGCCGCACCAATGTGGTGGTGACGCGCCAGCCGGGCTGGCACGCGGAGGGCGCGTGTGTAGCGCACTCGCTGCCCGAGGCCCTGGCCCTTTGCGGCGAGGTGCCCGACGTCTGGATCATCGGCGGCGCCGACATCTATGCACAGGCCCTGCCGCTGGCCAGTACCGCCGTGGTAACAGAGATCGAGGCCACGTTCGAAGGGGACGCTTTTGCGCCACAATTCGGAGCGAACTGGCAGGAGGTGGCGCGTGAGCACCATGTGTCCTCCACGGGTCTGAAATTCAGTTTTGTCACTTACAGAAACACAGAAGGAGTCTGATATGTCCGGAGGCGGTTTTCACGTGCACGGCCCGCACGACCACGAACTCGAACACGCGCAACAGGGCGGCGGCCATGGTGACCACGGCGGCGGCATGACCAACCAGATCGCCATGTTCACGGCCATCATCGCCACGGTGGGCGCCATCTTCGCCTACATGGGCGGCGCCACCCAGGCCAATGCCGGCCTGTACAAGAACAATGCGGCCATCAAGAAGACCGAAGCGTCCAACCAGTGGAACTACTTCCAGTCCAAGAGCACCAAGCAGTCCCTGGCCGAAGTCTCGCGCGACCTGACGCCCAGGGAAGCCGAGAAGGAAAAGTACCAGGCCAAGATCGACCGCTACGAGAAGGAAAAGAACGAGATCAAGGTGGTCGCCGAGAAGCTGGAAGCCGATGCCACCGACTGGGACAAGAAGAGCGACGAGCAGATGCACCTGCACCACCGCTGGGCCCAGGCCACCACCGTGCTGCAGGTCTGTATCGCCCTGGCCGCCATCGCCCTGCTGACGCGCAAGAAGTGGCTGGAGTACGCCATGTTTGCCGCTGGCGCTCTGGGCCTGGTCGTGGGCGGCTTGGCCGTTCTACACATCTGATCGCAAGCCGTCGATGAAACTCGCCACCTGGAACGTCAACTCGCTCAACGTACGCCTGCCCCAGGTGCTGGACTGGCTGGCCGCCCAGCCCGTGGACGTGCTGGCGCTCCAGGAACTCAAGCTCACCGACGACAAGTTCCCCTTCGACGCCTTTACCGCGGCGGGTTACCAGGCCCAGAGTTTCGGGCAGAAGACCTACAACGGCGTGGCCCTGCTCTCACGCGCACCGCTCGAAGCCGTGGTGCGCAACATCCCGGGGTTCGAGGACGAGATGGCGCGCGTGATCAGTGCCACCGTGAACGGCGTGCGTGTCATCGGCGCCTATTTCCCCAACGGGCAGGAACCAGGCTCGGACAAGTTCGCCTACAAGATGCGCTGGCTCGACGCCCTGCGCCAGTGGCTGCGCGGGGAGCTGCAGCAGCACCCGAAGCTGGTGCTCATGGGTGACTACAACATCACCTTCGACGACGCCGATGTCTGGGACCCGGTGGGCCTGAAGGACACCATCCATTGCACCGTCGAGGAACGCACCCATCTGCGCGCGCTGATCGATCTGGGCCTGACGGATTCGGTGCGCCTGTTCCCGCAGCCCGAAAAGAACTATTCGTGGTGGGACTACCGCAACATGGCCTTCCGCCGCAAGCAGGGCCTGCGCATCGATCACATCCTGATCAGCGATGCGCTCAAGCCCCTGGCCACGGCCTGCGCCGTGGACCCCACGCCACGCAAGAACGAGCGTCCCAGCGACCACGCCCCGGTGGTGCTGGAGTTGCAAGGGCTCTGAGCGCCCTGGCCCACCGGTCATGGACACGCTGGGCTACACCCTCTTTCCGACGCCCCTGGGCTTCTGCGGCATTGCCTGGAACAACCGGGCGCTGACCTGCGTGCAACTGCCGGAAACCGATGAAGCGGCCACGCTCGGGCGTCTGGCACGGCGTTTCCCGCAGTGCCATCGCAGCGAGCCCCCGCCCTTTGTGTTGGACGCCATCGCTGCCATCACAGCCCTGCTCGAAGGCCACCCCGGCGAACCGCGTGACCTCACTCACCTGCCGCTGGACATGGCCGGCGTGCCGCCCTTTCACCAGCGCGTCTACGAACTGGCACGACGCATCCCTCCGGGCGAAACCCTGACCTATGGTGAAGTGGCGCAGCGCCTGGGCGAACCGGGCGCGGCCCGCGCCGTGGGCCAGGCCCTGGGCGCCAACCCCTTTGCCCCCGTGGTGCCCTGCCACCGCGTGCTGGGCGCCCAGACGGGCACCGGTGGTTTCTCGGCCCATGGCGGGCTGCAGACCAAGCTGAAGATGCTGGAGATCGAGGGCGCGCGCTTCGGCGGCCCTGGGCTCTTCGACTGAGACCAGCACCCGCCAAACGGCCAAGCACCCGGTATTCATGCGGGGACGCCGTGGATCGGGCTTCGCCCGGCCACTGGCGTCGTCCCCCTTCGCGCAGCAGCAGGGGGAAGCGGCGCAGCCGCTCAGGGGGTTGGTCCCTATTCCTCCAGCCCCAGTTCCTGGATCTTGCGCGTGATGGTGTTGCGGCCGATGCCCAGCTTGTGGGCCGCCTCGATGCGCCGGCCGCGCGTGCTGTCCAGCGCCGTCAGGATGAGCTTGCGCTCGAACCGCTTCGTCAGTTCATCCCAGACATCCAGGCGACCGCTGAGCAGCAGGGCCATGGCCTCGGCCTGCAGGCCGCTCTCCCAGTCACCGGAAGACGGCGGCACGCCCGCCACAGGCGAAGCCAGGGCCACGGCCTCCGGCGCCCCTGTTGCCGCAGCAGCAGATGGGGTGGCGGCAGCAACGGCCTCACCAGGTGCCAGGCCAATCTCGGGGGGCAGGTCCTTGGCTTCAATCACCTGGGCCGGTGCCATGACGGTCAGCCAGTGGCAAATGTTCTCGAGCTGGCGCACGTTGCCAGGGAAGCCGAAGCGCCCCAGCCGCTCCAGCGCAGCGTCCGAGATGCGCTTGGGCTCCACGCCCAGCTGGCGCGCGCTCTGCTGCAGGAAATGACGCGTGAGCATGGGCACGTCTTCGCGCCGCTCGCGCAGGGCCGGCAGGCGCAGGCGGATGACGTTGAGGCGGTGAAACAGGTCTTCGCGGAACACGCCTTCCTTGACGCGTTGCTCCAGGTCCTGGTGCGTGGCGGCGATCACGCGCACATTGGCCTTGACCGCACTGTGCCCGCCCACACGGTAGAAGTGGCCGTCGGACAGCACACGCAGTAGCCGTGTCTGCAGGTCGAAGGGCATGTCGCCGATCTCGTCGAGGAAGAGCGTGCCGCCATCGGCCTGCTCGAAACGGCCACGGCGCATGGTCTGCGCGCCGGTGAAGGCGCCGCGCTCGTGGCCGAACAGTTCGCTCTCCAGCAGATCTTTCGGAATCGCAGCGGTGTTGATCGCCACGAAAGGCCCGTTGGCACGCGGAGAATGCTTGTGCAGGGCACGCGCCACCAGCTCCTTACCCGAACCCGATTCACCGGTGATCAGCACGGTGACATTGCTCTGAGAGAGCCGGCCGATGGCACGGAACACGTCCTGCATGGCCGGGGCCTGGCCCAGCATCTCGGGAGCTTCGTCGATGGACTCCTGCGCCACTTCTTCGCGCTGGCTTTCCTCGACGGCGCGACGGATCAGCTCCACCGCCTTGGGCAGGTCAAAGGGTTTGGGCAGGTACTCGAAGGCCCCGCCCTGGAAGGCGGAGACCGCGCTGTCCAGGTCGGAGAAGGCTGTCATGATGATGACCGGCAGGCCGGGATGGCGCGCCTTGACCTTCTCCAGGAGTTCCAGGCCGGAGCCGCCCGGCATGCGGATGTCGCTCACCAGCACCTGCGGACCCTCGCCCTCCTCGTCCAGGGCAGCCAGCACCTCGCGCGGGTTGGTGAAGCTGCGTGTGGGCATCTGCTCGCGTTGCAGCGCCTTCTCCAGCACGAAGCGTATGGACTGGTCATCATCGGCGATCCAAATCGGCTTCATGTGCGGCTACACCCTTAGGTCATGCTGCCATTCTCAGGGCAGCGGTATCAATATTTTGAAATCAGTCCGGCCGGGCTCGCTGTCGCACTCGATCAGGCCATGGTGCTGCTGCACGAAGGTTTGCGCCAACGTCAGCCCCAGGCCGGAGCCGCCTTCCCGTCCCGACACCAGCGGGAAAAAGATACGGTCCTTGATCGAGTCCGGCACACCGGGCCCGTTGTCGATGACATGCAATTCCAATGCCAGCTTGTAGCGTTGTTTGCCGAAAGTGATCTGGCGGGCGATCCGGGTACGGAAGGTCAGGCGCGCATCACCCGCGGCGATGCGCTCGGCCAGGGCCTGGCAGGCGTTGTGCGCAATATTCAGAACGGCCTGGATCAGCTGCTCGCGGTCGCCGCGAAACTCGGGGATGGAGGTGTCGTAATCGCGCACCACGCGCAAGCCCTTGGGGAACTCGGCCAGGATCAGCGAGCGCACCCGCTCACAGACCTCGTGCATGTTGACGTCGCCCACCACGTGCGGGCGGCGGTGCGGCGCCAGCAGGCGGTCCACCAGGGTCTGCAGGCGGTCGGCCTCGTGGATGATCACACGGGTGTACTCGGTCAACTGGCTGTCGATCTCCATCTCCAGCAGCTGGGCCGCGCCACGGATGCCCCCCAGCGGGTTCTTGATCTCGTGCGCGAGGTTGCGGATCAGTTCCTTGTTGGCCTGGGCCTGGTCAATCAGGCGCTCTTCGCGTTCCTGGCGGGCCTGCTGCTCCAGCGGCAGCATCTCGATCAGGATGTCGCCCGGCTGGTCGGTCTGGGTCAGGATCACGTGGACCGGCAGGGGGTCACGCCCGGGACGTTTCAGCCAGGCGTCGTAGCGCAGGGCCGCAAACTCGTTGTCACGCAAACCGCCAAGGGCGGCCGCCAGGGTCGCGGGCTCGGTGTAGTGTTCGGCCAGATCCGAACCTTCGATGCTGCGCCGGGACATGCCCAGCGCGTCCTCGAGAGCGGCATTGGCATAGACCACCGCTGCGTCCCCGTGCACGACGGCGACGAGCGTGGCCAGAAGGTCAAAAGGCTGGAAGCGGCTGACGGAGGGGATGGCGGTCGGTTTCAAGCCGCCTATTTTGACTCAGGAAGGCGGTCGAGTTCGCGGCGAAGGCCGGCCTGGTCGCTTTCATTGCGTTCGATGCTGGCCTTGAGCTCGCTCACGCGGTCCAGGTACTTCTGGTGGTTGCGGAATTCGGGGCCTGCTTTTTCGGGCTCGCCGTTGTTGTATTCCTGGAGCAGTTCGGCCTGGCGAGCCTCGGCCTTGCGCAACTCGGCCTCCAGGATCTGACGGGCGTCTGCGTCGCGCTGGCGCTGCAGCACACCATCGACGCGCGTTCCATTGCCCTCCTGGCTGGCTGAGGCCAGGCGAACCGACTCCGTCGCGCGCGGGCGCTGCACCACGGTCACGTTGCCGCCTTCGAGCAACTTGCAGCCCTTCTGGCCGGGTTGCACGGTATTGGTGTACTCATTGCCGCAACGGTAGATGCGGCCCTGGGCCTGGGCCAGATCGGCCACGGTCAGGCCTGCTACGAAAAGCGTAGCTGCTAACGACATCAGTAAAGGCTTCTTCATAGGGTTCTCCGCGCATCAAAAATGCAGGGGCGGTCTGAGAGTATCAACTATTCGCACCAAAAATCAAACCCCGAAAGTTCACGGAAAACAAAAAGGACGGCCGAAGCCGTCCTTTTTTTGCGACAAGCTGTAACGAATCACAGCCTGCGGTCGCCCCTTTACAGGGAGTAGTACATATCGTACTCGACCGGGTGCGGCGCCATGCGGAAGCGCGTGACTTCGCCCATCTTCAGCTCGATGTAGGCATCCAGCATGGAGTCGGTGAACACGCCACCCTTGGTCAGGAAGGAGCGGTCCTTGTCCAGGTAGTCCAGGGCCTGGTCCAGGCTGTGGCAGACGGTCGGCACCAGCTTGTCCTCTTCCGGGGGCAGGTGGTACAGGTCCTTGGTGGCGGCTTCGCCCGGATGGATCTTGTTTTCCACGCCGTCCAGACCAGCCATCATCAGGGCCGAGAAGCACAGATAGGGGTTGGCAGACGGATCGGGGAAACGCGCCTCGATGCGGCGACCCTTGGGGTTGGCCACGAAGGGGATACGGATGGAAGCGGAACGGTTGCGCGAGCTGTAGGCCAGCTTCACCGGGGCTTCGAAGCCAGGCACCAGGCGCTTGTAGCTGTTGGTGCCGGGGTTGGTGATGGCGTTCAGGGCACGGGCGTGCTTGATGATGCCGCCGATGTAGTACAGGGCGAAATCGCTCAGGCCGGCGTAGCCGTCACCGGCGAACAGGTTCTTGCCGTCCTTCCAGATGGACTGGTGCACGTGCATGCCGGAGCCGTTGTCGCCTGCGTAGGGCTTGGGCATGAAGGTGGCGGTCTTGCCGTAGGCGTTGGCCACGTTCCAGACCACGTACTTCAGGACCTGGGTCCAGTCGGCGCGCTGCACCAGCGTGCTGAACTTGGTGCCGATCTCGTTCTGGCCGGCGCCGGCCACTTCGTGGTGGAACACTTCGACCGGGATGCCCAGGGATTCGAGGATCAGGGACATCTCGGCGCGCATGTCCTGCGTGCTGTCGACCGGGGGCACCGGGAAATAACCGCCCTTGGTGGTGGGACGGTGGCCGCGGTTGCCGCCTTCGAGCTGCTTGCCGCTGTTCCAGGGGGCTTCGTACTCGTCGATGGCGAACATCACGTTGCCGGGTTCGTTGGACCAGCGCACGCCGTCGAAGATGAAGAATTCGGGCTCGGGACCGAAGTAGGCGGTGTCGCCGATGCCGGAAGCCTTCAGGTAGGCCTCGGCGCGCTTGGCGATGGAGCGCGGGTCACGGTCATAGGACTTGCCGTCGCTGGGCTCGACCACGTCACACTGCAGGAACAGGGTGGTTTCTTCGAAGAAGGGGTCGATGTTGGCGGTGTTCGGGTCGGGCATGAGCTGCATGTCCGAAGCCTCGATGCCCTTCCAGCCGGCGATGGACGAACCGTCGAAGGCGTGGCCCGAGCTGAACTTGTCTTCATCGAAGTGGGAAACCGGCACGGTCACGTGCTGTTCCTTGCCACGGGTGTCGGTGAAGCGGAAGTCAACGAACTTGACCTCGTTTTCCTTCACCATCTTCATCACGTCTGCGACGGTCTTGGCCATCTGGTACTCCTGGTAGGAAGGGTTGTTAAAAGTTACGCAGACACATGAATGCAGGTTCTGTGCCAATCCAGCTTGCGCCGGCTTGCGTCAAAGTCGGTATTCTGCCTTGAGTTTGGGTGCCTTCCAGCGATCAGATGCACACCAAGGCAGAAACTTTTCGCCAAATTGATCCAATTTGGTGCAACAAAAATGCACCAAATTGGTAAATCAATTTTTACGCACCAATTCAGGGCCAAGCTTGGCGCCCAGCTGGCTCAGGCCCTGGAGCAGCGCCGCATAAGCAGGCGGGATCAGATCAGGACCGCCCTTGACCCCCAGTTCAATGTGCCGGCCATGCTGCGGATGATCGACGCTGGGCAGGCTGAAGACCTTGACGCCGGCGTGCTGCGCCTCGATGGCCTCCATCAGCGGCGTCAACGTGGCCTCCATGGCACCGTAGACGATGACGGACTGCTCGCACCAGGCATCGCGGCGGAACTGCCCCGCGTAAAACGTGTCCAGCACCCATTCGATCATCGGCCAGGCCATCACAGGAAAGCCTGGCACGAAATGCACGGCACCCCGGCCGCCAGGGGACGCACAGCTGAAGCCTGGAATCTTGTTGTAGGGGTTGGGAATGATCTGCGACCCAACAGGAAAGACCCCCATATTGAGCCGGTGCACGTTGTCCGCACGGTCCGGCACATAGGGCACACCCTGTTCGCGCGCCACGTCCTGCATGCGCTCGCGGATCAGCAGCTCGGCCTGGGGATGCAGCGCCAGCTCCACACCCAGGGCGCGCGCCGCACAGAGTCGCGTGTGGTCATCCGGTGTGGCACCGATACCGCCACAGGAAAACACCACCTCTCCTGAGGCAAAGGCACGTGCCAGCGTAGCCGTGATGCGCTGCGGGTCGTCGCCCACGTAGTCGGCATGTGCGAGCGGCAGGCCGCGCGCCTGCAGCAGCTCGATGACCTTGGGCAGATGCTTGTCGGCACGTTTGCCCGACAGGATTTCATCGCCGATGATGATCAGGCCGAAGGATACGGTGGTGTCAGGCATGGGAAGGGTCCGTGGCGCCGGCGTCCGGCAAAGGGGCGGCGCGCAGCGCGGCGAGTGCCGCCAGGCTGTAGTGGCTGAACCAGAGCGCCGCAAAGATGAACACGAAGGTATAGATCCAGATCGCCAAGGGCACCAGCAGCGGCGCCAGGACGACGGCCATGGCGCCGACCGCCCAGATCAAGCCAGGCGCTGCGCCCATATAGCCGCTGATCACGCCGATGGCCAGCAGCCAGTAGCGGTGACGGCGCATCAACTCTTCGCGCTCAGGCTCGCTGGCGTGCAGGGCCAGCACGTCGTAGGCCATCACGCGCGAGGTCAGCCAGCCCCAGATCAGGGGCGGCACGACGATCACCAACGGGGGGATCAGCCACAGCGGCAGGGTCAGGACCAGCGCCAGCAAAGCCAGCAGCGCCGAGCCCAGACCCTGCAGCAGGCTGCCCGCAAAGCTGCCCCCGCGCCGTTGTGCCAGCGCGTTGAAACGGCGCTCGGCCACCAGCTTGACAAGGGCCGGCGTCGCCAGCCAGGCCACCGCCAGCAAGGACAGCACGATCATCAGCGGCAGGACCAGCGAGATGAGCAGCAGGGGTGGAAGCACCATGCGCAGATGCCCCATGGCCATGCTGTCGAGCCAGCGGAACAGGCTTTCCATCAGCGCCCAGTCGGCCAGCCAGGTCTGCAGGCCCAGCACGGCCGGGTCCCAGAACAGCCAGAACAGTCCCACGCTCAAGGCAGCAAGCAGCACCAGGGGCAGGAAGGACAAGGCAATCACGCGCGGCTGCAGGCAATAGGCCAGCGCGCGCCAGAAGGAGTCCAGGAAAAGTGTCATGTTCCAAGCATACCTTGGCGCATGTTTCAAACCTGTTTCAGGCTCGCCCCACCAGTCGCTTGAGGCCCAGCCATTGCTGGGACCAGAAACCGTGCCCGTAATCACGCCCCTGCTCCACCTGGTCGCGGATGCCGGTCGGGTCGTAGCGCAGTTCGAAGTTGGCCGTGCCGAACAGCATGTCCCACCAAGGCAGCAAGACGCCAAAGTTATGCCCGCCGAGGACCTTGCCCGGCGATTCGTGACCGATGCCAATGCTGTGGTGCACCCGGTGAAAGCGCGGGCTGATCCACAGGCGCTCGCCCCAGCGTCCGAAGGACAGGCGCAGGTTGGCGTGCTGGAAACTTTCGCTGAGCTGGGTGAAGGCGACGATGGCCACGAACTGCCCCGGCGCCACGCCGATGAGCTGTGCCAACGTGACCAGCAGCACGTCGCGGAGCAGGTCGTCGAGCAGGTGGTTGCGGTTGTCGCTCCACATCGTCATCTGGCGCTGCGAATGGTGCAGCGCATGCAGGCGCCACCACCATTCGAAGTGGTGCTGACCGCGATGCAACCAGTAATCGAAGAAATCCATCACGACCAGGTAGATCAGCAGGCTGACCAGGGGCAGATCGGTCACGCCGGGCCACAGATCGTCCAGGTGGAAGGTCGGCAGGCCGGCAGCGCGCAGCATGCCGAAGAAGTCGTCCATCAGCGGCGTGAGCGTGAAGAAGAGCACCAGCCGGAACAGGCCCAGGCGATGGATCAGGGTATAGAGCACGTCGGTGCGGATGGCCGCGCGATCGGCCACCGGCTCGACCGGGCGCCAGCGCTGCAGCGGCGCCATGACCGCCAGCATGACCACCAGCTGCAGCAGACCGACGAGCAGCCAGCCCGTACCGCTGTAGGCGTCCTCCAGCCGGTTGCCCAGGCCGATGGCAAACGCCACGGGTTGCACCAGCAACTCGAACAGCCACTGCTGCAAGGCGTCAAAGGCGTTCACCAGATGCTCCATGACTCGCTCACTTCCCACGGGCTTCGCGCTGTGCGATCCAGCCCCGATAGTCCGGATGCTCGCGCAGGGTACGGAAACAATACCCCTGCTGCTTGAGCCCGGTGATCAGCGGCTCCAGCACCGCCGGGGCCCAAGGGTCCTGGCGTGACCAGATGCCCAGGTGCGCCACCAGCACGTCGCCGGGGCGGATGTCTCGCAGCGCCTTCTTGAGCAACATGTCGTTGGGGTATGTGTCGCTGGGCAGCTCATCCCCCAGGAATCCGGCGGGCGCCCAGCCCACGTGTCGGTAGCCGCACTGGCGTGCCGCGGCCAGCAGCGCCGGCGAGGTCTTGCCGCCGGGGGCGCGGAACAGGGGCAACGGCGCCTGGCCCGTGTGCTGCTGCAGGCGGGCCGAGGCCGCATCAAGCTGCGCACAGTAGGACGACGCACCCCAGACCATGTCACGCCCCTGCTGCGCCCCGGCCGAAGGCCGCACACGAAAGCGCGGCGCCCCGCCCGCTGTGGGCACATCGGCGCGCCAGTAGACATGGTCCAGCGTGTGGGATGCGAATTCATGCCCTTCGCCCGCGCGGGCGCGCCACCAGGCCGCCCAGTGCGTGCCCAGACTGCCATCGCCCGCCTGGGTGCGCTCATCGGCGGCGAAGAAGGTGACACGCACCTGCTGGCGTTGCAATACCTCGGCGATCCGGTCGGCCACGCCCATGTGGCCGGTGTCGAAGGTCAGGTAGACCGGTTTGCTGCAACTGTCGGTCGCCGGGCCCTGGGCCGAGGCCGTCAGCGCCAGCAGTGCCAGCGCAAGGAAAACGATGCGGCTACTGGCGCGGCGCATGGTCCAGCGTCCAGACCCCGTGGGGCGACTTGCCGACCCGGATCTGGCGCACCACCTGGCGCGTACCGGTGTCGATCACGCTGAGCTTGCCGGCCCAGCGCGAAGCCAGCAGGATGTACTTGCCATCGGCCGTCAGGTCCATGCAATCGGGGCCGCTCGGACCGGGGTATTCATCCACCACGGTCATGGTCTTGTAGTCGATCTTGCTGAGGGTGTTGGCCACGCGGTTGCTCACCAGCACGTGGCGCCGGTCGCCCACGGCACGGAAGGCATGCGCTCCCTTGCCGGTCGGGATCAACTGCACGGCCGCGGGCACCGGCATGGCCAGGTCGTAGACCTCCACGCCCTCGCCCCCCGTCAGGCCGACGAGCAGGAAGCGGTCATCCGGCGTACCGAACACGTCAGCCGGCAAGGGGCCGGTCTTGATGCGCCACTTGAGCACCTGTTGCGGCAGGTCGATGGCCACCAGTTCATCGCTGTCCTGCATGGTCACGTAAGCCGTGGTGCTCTTGCTGTCGATCCAGATGTGGCTGGGCGTCTTGCCCGTGGGGATGCGTTTGGCCAGCGACAGGTCGCGACCATCCCAGCGGTAGATGTCGACGTGATTGAGCCGGTTGGCCGCCGTCACGAACCATTGCATGTCGGGGGAGAAACGCAGCTGGTAGGGGTCGAGGATGCCGCGCACGGTGCGCTGCACCTCGGCCGTCCGCGGATCAACAAAGGTCAGCGAGTCGCTGAAAGCATTGGCGATGATCAGGGACTTCTCGTCGGGCGTCAGATAGAGGTGGTGCGGTTCCTTGCCAGTCGCAAAGCGCTTGATGACCTTCCAGCTTACCGGGTCGATCACGCTGACATCGGCGTCCTTGGAGTTGAGCACAAAAATGGGTGCCGGCTGCGGCTGCGCCAAGGCCCAGCCGGCCGTCAGGGCCAGCCAGAGGACGAGGACACGGGGGAAAAACTTCGGCATGGAACACTCGCGGCTATGGAGCAGCAAGTGTAGCGGCCACAATCCGCCCGCCAGTGGCCAGGGTTTGAGGCACATCAAGTCCCCGCGCAGGGCCCGCCTCAGGGCTGGATCAGCGCCAGATCCGCCGTTTCCAGCCAGCGCCACTGGCCCGGCGCCAGGTCCGCCGGCAAGGTGAGGCCGCCGATCTGCGAACGGTGCAAGGCCTCGACCCGGTTGCCCACGGCCGCCACCATGCGCTTGACCTGGTGGTACTTGCCGCCCGTCAGCGTCAGCCGCAGATGCTGCGGGTCCGTGAGTTCGCAGGCCGCTGCGCGCACCGGCCGGGGATCGTCGTCCAGCACCACGCCCGCCAGCAACTGTTGCAGTTCACGCTCGCCGGCCGGGTGCTTGAGCGTGACCTCGTAGACCTTGGGCACCGCATGGCGCGGCGAGGCCAGGCGGTGGATGAGCTGGCCATCATCGGTCAGCAGCAGCAGACCCGTGGTGTCCTGGTCCAGCCGGCCGATGGCCTGCACGCCCTGCACGGCGCTCTTGTTGGGACGCTGGCGCAGCGGCGCGGGCAGCAGGGTATAGACGCTGGGCCAGGCCGAAGGCTTTTGCGAGCACTCGATGCCGGCCGGCTTGTTCAGCATGATGCAGGCCCGCCGGTGGCAGACCCACGCCAGCCCCTGAACGCGCAGGCGCAGGCCTTCATCATCGAACTCGGCCGTGGCATCGAGGCACACGGTCTCATCAACGCTCACGTGCCCCTGCTGGATCAGGCCGGCGCAAACCCGGCGCGTGCCAAAACCCTGGGCGTAAAGAATGTCCTGCAACTGCATGAAAAGGTCTCAAGGGCACGACTGGCAAGGCCGTGGAGTACAAAAACTGTAGCGAATCAGCATGCTGACTATGTAATCAGGGCCGGATTCCGTGCAAAAGTGCAGCCCAAAGCCCCTCCAACCTGCTCCAACTTCGCGTATCCGGTTCAGGATAGCGACCGTAGACCTTACACTTTTCTCAAACAACGATACCTACGCATATGAACGGGTACACAGGGTGGATGATAGTCGCAGGACTGATGGCTGCGAGCGGCGCACTGGGTGCGTACGCCTATGCCACGCGCCTGAAAAAGCAGGAGCAGGCCAAGCGGCGCATCCCGCGCAAATGGCCCCTGGTCGTGCGCGCCATGGTGAACAGCCGGGAGCGGCTCGTCTGGCGCTGGATGCTGCGCGCCTTCCAGGACCATCACGTCATGGTCAAGCTGCCGGTCACGCGCTTCACCATGCCACAGGTCCGCGAGGAAGGCCAGCACTGGTTCCAGATCCTCGGTGGCGTCTATTGCACCTTCACCGTATGCAATAGCGACGGCCAGGTGGTCGGCTGTGTCGATGTACCGGGTCCGCAGGGCCTGTCGCTGAGCAACCAGACCCTCAAGCACACCCTGCTCTCCCAATGCAACGTGCGCTACTGGGTGGTCGATCCCGAGCACCTGCCCAGCGTCAGCACGATCCGCGCCGCCTTCCTCGGCGAGCAGGCCGTGATGAAAGAGGAACTGGAGCGCGTACGCACCGAGACCGAGTTCAACCAGACGCGCGCCAACCTCAAGGCAGCGCTGATCCGGCAGCGCAACAACCAGCCGACGACCAGCGACTTCGCGCGGCTGGAAGCCCTGATGTCAGCCGACCCGCACAGCCACGACGCCTACGACAGCCAGCTCTCCACCACCTGGAAGCACGACTCCTTCGTCGCCCCGCTGGACAGCCGGTCCGGCGAACTCACCGAAGGCCGTTGAACGACCGGCCGCCAGGCCGGACATGAAAAAAACCCCGACCGTCACCGGTCGGGGTTTTGTGTTTGGTGGAGCTGGGGGGATTTGAACCCCCGTCCGCAAGCCTTGTTCGAGCAGATCTACATGTTTAGCGGTCTGATTTGGATCTCGCCACTGGCATCGCGCAGTCGCACGCTATGCCAGCCGCCAGCACCCTATTTTCTCGTCCGTAGCTAAGGTACCCAGCCCCGGACCAGCCGATGAAATTATCTTTACAGCCGGGAGGCTTGCGCCCCCTTGCCCAGCCCATCGGCCTGCTGTTGTAAAGCTCACTGGCAATTAAGCAGCGAGTGCGAAACGTTCGTCGTTTGCAGTTAGGTTTTTTGAATCAGTTTTACGAGCACATTCAGCTCGACATGCACCACATCGCGTCCGAACCCACGTCGAAACCAATGCAGCCCCAAGACCTCCATTTTAGGCCTGTCCCAGCAATTGCAAGAGCTCGGTCGGAGAATTAATCAAGGCGTGGGCGCCCCAGCTGGCCACGTCAGACTTCTGGCCCAGGTAGCCGTAGGTGGCTGCCACCGTGCCCATGCCGGCCGCCAGGCCCGCCACGATGTCGCGCTCGTCGTCCCCCACGTACAGGCAACGCTGCGGGTCCAGGTCCAGGCGGCGCGCGGCCTCGAACAGGGGCTCCGGGTGCGGCTTGGGATGTGGCGTGGTGTCACCGCCAATGATGGCCCGCGCACTGGCAAACAGGGGCATGGCGCCAGTCAGCGGCAGGGCAAAGCGCTCGATCTTGTTGGTCACCACGCCCCAAACCAGTTCTCTTTGCAACAGCGCCTCGATCAGCTCGGGCACGCCGGCAAAGGCGTAGGTGCGCACCGTCATGCAGCGCTCATAGTTGGCCATGAACTCCTCGCGCAGCTCGTTGTAGCCCGGAGCGTCCGGCGTCAGGCCGAAGGCCACGCCGATCATGCCGCGCGCGCCGGCGCCCGCCATGGGTCGGTACTGCTCCAGGGGCAGGGGCGGCAGGCCGCGGGTGGTGCGCATCTGGTCGGCAGCGGCACCCAGGTCGGGTGCGCTATCGATCAGGGTTCCGTCCAGGTCGAACAGGACGGCCTCGATCCGGCTGAACTGCATCGTCACACCCCAGACTTGCGCGTGGCCAGCAGGTAGTTGACGCTGGTGTCGGCGCTGAGCCAGTAGCGCCGGGTCAGCGGGTTGTATTCCATGCCGCGCGTGGGCCCCAGTTCCAGGCTGGCCTGGCGGCAGTAACGCGCCAGTTCGCTGGGGCGGATCATCTTGGCGTACTCATGCGTCCCACGCGGCAGCAGCTTGAGGATGTACTCGGCCCCGACGATGGCAAACAGGAAGGACTTGGGGTTGCGGTTGATGGTGGAGAAGAACACCCAGCCACCGGGCTTGACCAGCGTGGCGCAGGCCTGAACCACGGACGCCGGGTCCGGCACGTGCTCCAGCATCTCCATGCAGGTCACCACATCGAAACTGGCCGGCTTTTCGCTCGCCAGAGCCTCGGCACTGATCTCGCGGTAGTTCACATTGGGCGTGCCGGCCTCCAGCGCATGCAGCTGGGCCACCTTGAGCGCCTTGGTCGACAGGTCGATGCCGGTGACCTGGGCGCCCTTGCGCGCCATCGAGTCAGACAGGATGCCGCCGCCACAGCCGATATCGAGCACCTGCTGGCCGGCCAGCGGCACCAGGCCGTTGATCCAGTCCAGGCGCAGGGGATTGATCTGGTGCAGGGGACGGAATTCGCTTTCAGGGTCCCACCAGCGGTGGGCCAACTCGGAAAACTTGGCCAGTTCGGCCGGATCTGCATTCACGGTGGTCGTCATGCCTTGATTATCCGACAGCTCAGAAAGATCCAGGCTCCAGAAACGACAAACCCCGCCGAAGCGGGGTTTGTTTCAAGCGATCAGAAGATTACTTGTTGGCGCGGGTGCCGACGACTTCAATTTCCACGCGACGGTTCTTGGCGCGGCCTTCGGTCGTGCGGTTGTCAGCCACGGGCTGCTTCTCGCCCTTGCCTTCGGTGTAGACGCGGTTCTTGTCGATGCCCTTGGAGGTCAGGTAGGCCTTCACGGCTTCGGCGCGACGCACGGACAGCTTCTGGTTGTACTCATCGGTACCGATGGAGTCGGCGTGACCCACGGCGATGATGACTTCCAGGTTGATGCCCTTGACCTTCTCGGCCAGGTCATCCAGCTTGGCCTTGGCGTCAGCCTTGATCACCGACTTGTCGAAGTCGAAGAAGGTATCGGCGGCGTAGGTCACCTTGACGGCAGCGGCGGGCGGCGGAGCAACCGGAGCGGCTGCCGGGGCAGGTGCCGGAGCGGGTGCCGGGGCCGGAGCGGGTGCCGGAGCAGCCGGGGCAGCCTTCGGTGCCGGCTCGGGTTCGGGGGTGGAAGCACAACCGGCCATCACCAGTGCGACTGCAGCAAACAGGGCTGCCACGGAATTCAGTTTTTTCATGGTTCTCCTCTAACGGATTGGGGCCAGAGCGGCACGGCGGTTAAATGGAAGGCATTCACTTGTTATGAGCGCCACCCGACGGTCTGATGCATTGTGCCATATCAAACCCGGTGGTCAACCGGAGTGACGCGACGCGGGCGCATGCCTGCTGGGCTTGCCGACGGTCTGTTGCAGACATGCCACATGGCCGGCACTTTAGAATCGTGGATTGCCCACGCCCGAGCTCATCTCTCCCATGACCCAATTCGCCAAGGAAACCCTGCCCGTCAGCCTCGAAGAGGAGATGCGTCGCAGCTACCTGGATTACGCCATGAGCGTGATCGTCGGACGGGCCCTGCCTGATGCCCGCGATGGTCTCAAGCCGGTGCACCGGCGCGTGCTCTACGCGATGCACGAACTCAACAACGACTGGAACCGCGCCTACAAGAAATCGGCGCGTATCGTCGGCGACGTCATCGGCAAATACCACCCGCACGGTGACCAGTCGGTCTACGACACCATCGTGCGCATGGCGCAGGATTTCTCCATGCGCCACATGCTGGTGGACGGTCAGGGCAACTTCGGCTCGGTGGACGGCGACAGCGCCGCCGCCATGCGGTACACCGAAATCCGCCTGGCCAAGATCGCCCACGAGATGATCGCCGACCTGGACAAGGAGACGGTGGACTTCGGCCCCAACTACGACGGCTCCGAGAAAGAGCCGCTGGTCCTGCCCAGCAAGCTGCCCAACCTGCTGGTCAACGGTTCGGGCGGCATTGCCGTGGGCATGGCCACCAACATCCCGCCGCACAACCTCAACGAGGTGGTCGATGCCTGCCTGCACCTGCTACGCAACCCGCAGGCCTCCATCGACGAGCTGATGGAGATCGTGCCGGCGCCCGACTTCCCCACCGCCGGCATCATCTACGGCATGCAGGGCGTCAAGGACGGCTACCGCACCGGCCGTGGCCGCGTGGTGATGCGCGCCAAATGCCACTTTGAGGACATCGACAAGGGCCAGCGCCAGTCCATCATCGTCGACGAGCTGCCCTACCAGGTCAACAAGAAGACCCTGCTCGAGCGCATCGCCGAGCTGGTGCACGAGAAGAAGATCGAGGGCATCAGCCACATCCAGGACGAGTCCGACAAGTCCGGCATGCGCGTGGTGATCGAGCTCAAACGCGGCGAAGTGCCCGAAGTGGTGCTCAACAACCTGTACAAGCAGACCCAGTTGCAGGACACCTTCGGCATGAACATGGTGGCCCTGATCAACGGCCAGCCCAAGCTGTGCAACCTGAAGGACCTGATCGAGGTCTTCCTGGACCACCGCCGCGAAGTGGTCAGCCGCCGTACGGTCTTCAACCTGCGCAAGGCGCGCGAGCGCGGCCATGTGCTCGAAGGCCTGGCCGTGGCGCTGGCCAACATCGACGACTTCATCGCCATCATCCGCAACGCCCCCACCCCGCCGGTGGCCAAGGCCGAACTGATGGCCAGGCCCTGGGACAGCAAGCTGGTGCGCGAGATGCTCACCCGAACCCGCGCCGACGGCGGCGTGGTCAATGCCGACGACTACCGCCCCGAAGGCCTGGAAAAGAACTACGGCATGGGCAACGATGGCCTGTACCGCCTGTCCGACACGCAAGCGCAGGAAATCTTGCAGATGCGCCTGCAGCGCCTGACCGGCCTGGAGCAGGACAAAATCGTTGCCGAGTACAAGGACGTCATGGCCGAGATCGAGGACTTCCTCGACATCCTGGCCAAGCCCGAGCGCGTGGCCATCATCATCGGCGAGGAACTGGGCGCCATCAAGCAGGAGTTCGGCCAGAACAAGGCGGGCGCACGTCGCAGCCAGGTCGAGCACAACGCCCAGGACCTGGCCACCGAAGACCTGATCACGCCCACCGACATGGTGGTGACACTCAGCCACGCCGGCTACATCAAGAGCCAGCCCCTGTCCGAGTACCGCGCCCAGAAGCGCGGCGGCCGCGGCAAGCAGGCCACCGCGACCAAGGAAGACGACTGGATCGACCAGCTCTTCATCGCCAACACGCACGACTACATCCTGTGCTTCTCCAACCGCGGCCGCCTGTACTGGCTCAAGGTCTGGGAAGTGCCCGCCGGTTCGCGCGGCTCGCGCGGGCGCCCCATCGTCAACATGTTCCCGCTGCAAGAGGGCGAGAAGATCAACGTGGTGCTGCCGCTGACCGGTGACAACCGCAGCTTCCCGGCCGATCACTATGTCTTCATGGCCACGTCCATGGGCACGGTCAAGAAGACCTCGCTGGACGAATTCTCCAATCCGCGCAAGGCCGGCATCATTGCCGTCGACCTGGACCCGGGCGACTTCCTGATCGGCGCGGCGCTCACCGACGGCCAGCACGACGTGATGCTCTTCAGCGATGGCGGCAAGGCCGTGCGCTTCGACGAGAACGACGTGCGCCCCATGGGCCGCAACGCCCGCGGCGTGCGCGGCATGATGCTGGACGACGGCCAGGGCGTGATCGCCATGCTGGTGGCCGAGGACGAACAGCAAAGCGTGCTGACCGCCACCGAAAACGGCTACGGCAAGCGCACCAGCATCACCGAGTACACGCGCCACGGCCGCGGCACCAAGGGCATGATCGCCATCCAGCAGAGCGAGCGCAACGGCAAGGTCGTCGCCGCCACCCTGGTGCATGCCGATGACGAGATCATGCTGATCACCGACAAGGGTGTGCTGGTACGCACCCGCGTTTCCGAAATCCGCGAACTCGGCCGCGCCACCCAGGGCGTGACCCTGATCGGCATGGACGAAGGCGCCAAACTCAGCGGCCTGCAACGCATCGTGGAAAACGACGCAAATGGCGCCGAAGGTGCCGAGGGCGAGACCGGCGACGCGGAAGACGCCAGCTGATGCAGCGCCCCTACAACTTCTCGGCCGGCCCGGCCACCATCGCGCCCGAGGTGCTGCAGCAGGCCGCCAGCGAAATGCTGGACTGGCACGGCAGCGGCATGGGCGTGATGGAGATGAGCCACCGCGGCAAGGAGTTCATCAGCATCTATGAGCAGGCCCAGGCCGACCTGCGCGAGCTGCTGGCCGTCCCGAAGAACTTCCACATCCTCTTCATGCAGGGCGGCGGCCTGGCGGAAAACGCCATCGTGCCGCTCAACCTCTCGCGCGGCGGCACGGTCGATTTCGTGCTGACCGGCACCTGGAGCCAGAAGTCCATCAAGGAAGCGCGCAAATACTGCAAGGTGAACGTGGCGGCCACCGACGAGGCCAACGGGTTCACCCACCTGCCCGCCCCGTCCAGCTGGCAGTTGAGCCGGGATGCCAGCTACGTGCACCTCTGCTCCAACGAGACCATCCACGGCGTCGAATTCCACGAGCTGCCCGACCTGAAGGCGCTGGGCTCGAAGGCGCCGCTGGTGATCGACTTCTCCTCCCAGGTCGCCTCGCGCCCGGTGGACTGGTCGCGCGTGGGCCTGGCCTTTGGCGGCGCGCAGAAGAACATCGGCCCGGCCGGCCTGACCCTGGTCATCGTGCGTGAAGACCTGATGGGCCACGCCCAGGCCGCCTGCCCCAGCGCCTTCGACTACAAGACCGTGGCCGACAACGAGTCCATGTTCAACACCCCGCCGACCTACGCCATCTACATGGCCGGCCTGATCTTCCAGTGGCTGAAAAAGCTGGGTGGCGTGCCGGCCATGGAGGCGCACAACATCGCCAAGGCCCGGCTGCTGTACGAGGCGATCGACCGCTCGCAGTTCTACGTGAACCGGGTGGCGAAAGACTGCCGCTCGCGCATGAACGTGCCCTTCTTCCTGCGCGACGAGTCGCGCAACGACGCCTTTCTCGCCGGCGCCAGGGCCGCCGGCCTGCTGCAGCTCAAGGGTCACAAGTCGGTCGGCGGCATGCGCGCCAGCATCTACAACGCCATGCCGCTCGAGGGGGTGCAGACCCTGGTCGAGTACATGCGAGAATTCGAACGTACACATAGCTGATCCGCGATGGCCAAGACCCTGCCCGAACTGCGCATCCAGATCGACGCCCTGGACCAGGAGCTGCTCGCCCTGCTGAACCGGCGCGCCGCCCTGGCCCATGAAGTGGGCGAGATCAAGAAGGTCGAAGGCTCGCCCGTCTTTCGCCCCGAACGCGAAACCCAGGTCATCACCAACCTGCAGGCCGGCAACCCCGGGCCGCTCAAGCGTGACAGCGTAGCCACCATCTGGCGCGAGATCATGTCGGCCTGCCGCGCCCTGGAAGCACCGCAGCGCGTGGCCTACCTCGGCCCGGCCGGCACCTTCAGCGAACAGGCCGCCGAGCAGTTCTTCGGCTCCAGCATCGAACGCATGCCCTGTGGCAGCATCGACGAGGTCTTCCGCGCCACCGCGGCGGGGGCTGCGCAGTTCGGCGTGGTCCCCATGGAGAACTCCACCGAGGGCATGGTCTCGCGTTCGCTCGACCTCTTCCTCGCCTCGCCCCTGCACGTGATCGGCGAGACCAGCCTGCTGGTGCGCCACAACCTGCTGCGCCTGTCCGACTCCCTCGAAGGCATCACCGCCGTCTACGCCCATCCGCAGGCCCTGGCCCAGTGCCAGCACTGGCTCAACGCCCACCTGCCGCACGCCGAGCGCCACGCCGCGGCCAGCAATGCCGAAGGCGCGCGCCTGGCCTCCACCAACCCGGCCTGGGCCGGCATCGCCAGCGAGCGCGCAGGCAGTGAGTTCGGCCTGCACGTGGTGGCCCACGCCATCCAGGACGACGCCTACAACCGCACCCGTTTTGCCGTGGTCTGCCTGCCGCAGACCCTGCCCACGCCGGAAGCCTCGGGCAAGGACTGCGTGAGCCTCATCGTCTCGGTCCCCAACCGCCCGGGTGCGGTACACGACCTGCTGGTTCCCCTGAAAAAACACGGGGTGTCCATGACGCGCTTCGAGTCGCGTCCGGCGCGCTCCGGCCAATGGGAATACTATTTCTACATCGACATCCAGGGCCACACCTCGCAGCCCCATGTCGTCGCCGCTTTGCAGGAACTGCAGGCCCTCTGCGCTTTCTACAAAGTCCTCGGCACCTACCCGGTATCTGAATAATGTTTGAACAGTTGGGTCTGATCGGTTGCGGCCTCATGGGCGGTTCTTTTGCCCTGGCGCTCAAACGCGCCGGTCTGGTCAAGCGCGTGGTCGGCTACAGCAAGTCGCCCTCCACCACCGAGCGCGCCCGCGCCATGGGCGTGATCGACGTCGAGGCTCCATCGGCCCTGCTGGCCGTCTCGGGCGCCGATATCGTGCTGATCGCCGTGCCGGTCTCGGCCACGGAGGCCACCTTCAAGGCCATCAAGCACCTGGTCACGCCGCAGATGCTCATCATGGACGTCGGCTCGACAAAACGCGACGTGGTCGATGCCGCACGCCGCGCGCTGCGTGAGCAGATCGGCTCTTTCGTGCCGGCCCATCCCATCGCCGGCAAGGAAGTTTCGGGCGTCGAGCATGCCGACCCCGACCTGTACTCCGGCAAGCAGATCATCCTGACCCCCATCGAGCGCACCCACGCCCCACAGGTGCAGCAGGCCATCGACATCTGGTCCGCCCTGGGCTGCAATGTGCTCAAGATGACGCCCGAGTCGCACGATGCGGCCTTTGCCTCGGTGAGCCACCTGCCCCACCTGATCGCCTTCGCGCTGATGAACTCCATCACCGGCCAGAACCAGGGCAAGGACTTCCTGTCCCTGGCCGGCCCGGGCTTTCGCGACTTCACGCGCATCGCTGCCAGCGACCCGCACATGTGGCGCGACATCATGATCTCCAACCGCGAAGAATTGCTGACCCAGTCCAAGCTCTTCCAGCGCAATCTGCAGGCACTCGAACTCATGATCTCCAATGGCAACGCCGACGCGCTCGAAGAGCTGATCAGCCAGGCCAGCCAGGCACGCGCCAACTGGAGCATGAACAAGAACCGCCGCTGAGACGTCCTCCTCCGCGCCGATGTATTCCACCGCCTTTCTCGACCTGCCGCCGCTGACCGGCGCGCACGGCCGGGTGCTGTTGCCCGGCTCCAAGAGCATTTCCAACCGCGTGCTGCTGCTTTCGGCCCTGTGCCGCGGCCGCACCACCCTGCACGACCTGCTCGACTCCGACGACACCCGCGTCATGCTGGCCGCCCTGCGCAAGCTGGGTTGCGGTGTACAGCAGGACGGCAGCACGGTCGTCATCGACGGCCTGGACGGCCAGTTGCCCGCCACCGCCCTGAAGTTCTTCATGGGCAATGCCGGCACCGCCATGCGCCCGCTGACCGCAGCGCTGGCCGTGCTGGGTGGTGACTTCGAACTCTCGGGTGTACCGCGCATGCACGAGCGCCCCATCGGCGACCTGGTCGATGCGCTGCGCCCGCTGGGCTGCACCATCGATTACCTGGGCAACGACGGCTACCCGCCGCTGCGCATCGGCCGCCCGAACCTGCAGCTCGACGCCCCGATCAAGGTGCGCGGCGACGTTTCCAGCCAGTTCCTGACCGCCCTGCTGATGGCCCTGCCGCTGGTCGCGCGCAAGGACATCGTGATCGAGGTGGTCGGCGAACTCATCTCCAAGCCCTATATCGAGATCACGCTCAACCTGCTGGCGCGCTACGGCATCACCGTCCGGCGCGAAGGCTGGGCCCGCTTCACCATCCCTGCCGGCAGCCGCTACCAGTCGCCCGGCGTGCTGCATGTGGAGGCCGACGCCTCCTCGGCCAGTTATTTCATCGCCCTGGGCGCCATCGCCGCCGACGCGGCCACCCCGGTGCGCGTCGAGGGCGTGGGGGAAAGCTCCATCCAGGGCGACATCAAGTTCGTCGACGCCGCCCGCCAGATGGGTGCGCGCGTGACAGGTGGTCCCAACTGGCTCGAAATCTCCCGGGGCAGCTGGCCGCTGAAGGCGATCGACCTGGACTGCAACCACATTCCCGATGCCGCCATGACCCTGGCCGTGATGGCGCTGTATGCCGACGGCCCGAGCACGCTGCGCAATATCGCGAGCTGGCGCGTCAAGGA